>NZ_JAKCMV010000021.1 GCF_021440515.1 Enterobacter asburiae
TATTAGTCCTAAACAGTAGTGGTTCAAAGTTATTTTAAACATCAAAATTATAAAAATAAAAAAATCTATTTGGTATTGAGATTAAAATCACATAATATATAAATTAAATCAGTTAAATGAATAATAAACGCAATATAATAAACTGAATATATGCTTCATTTTGATATTAGTATTGAAATGATAATCAACAAATATAATTACACCTTCAAGCTCCATTAAAAATTAATAATTACACAAGATACTTTTTGTAATCTATTTTGGTTTTTAAGCCTTGACATATTTAATTTTCAATAAACTAACCATATAATGTTTGCTTGTATGTTTGATACTGTATCCTGTCAACTTAAGTTGACATTCTTGTCTATTTATCCTGCCTTACTATTTTTTCCATTCATCCTCTACATGCTTAACTTATCATCTCATTGTGGTAGATTCCTCGCGCGTTTATGGGAAAGCCCAGTGACTTATTCTTAATTTCTCTCTTTTAGCAAAAGTATTCAGCGACATGAAAAAACAAAGGAACGTTAACTTATTGTTGATGCTGGTGTTACTGGTCGCCGTCGGTCAGATGGCGCAAACCATCTACATTCCGGCGATTGCGGACATGGCAAAGGAACTTAACGTTCGCGAGGGCGCCGTTCAGAGCGTCATGGCCGCCTATCTGCTGACCTACGGTGTCTCTCAGCTGGTCTATGGCCCCCTGTCCGACCGCGTCGGGCGCCGTCCGGTGATCCTGGTCGGCATGTCTATTTTCATGGTGGCGACGGTAATTGCCATCACCACCCACAGCCTGACCGTATTGATTGCCGCCAGCGCCCTTCAGGGTGTCGGCACGGGCGTGGGCGGGGTGATGGCGCGAACCCTGCCGCGCGACATGTACGAAGGCTCACAGCTTCGTCATGCCAACAGCCTGTTAAATATGGGTATTTTGGTCAGCCCGCTCCTCGCTCCGCTGATCGGCGGCCTGCTGGATACGATGTGGTCGTGGCGCGCCTGTTACGGCTTCCTGCTGGTGCTGTGCATGATTGTCACCTTCAGCATGGCGCGCTGGATGCCGGAAACCCGTCCGGTGGACGCGCCGCGCACCCGGCTTATCGCCAGCTACAAAACCCTGTTCGGCAACGGCGCGTTCAACTGCTACCTGCTGATGCTGATCGGCGGGCTGGCCGGTATCGCGGTGTTCGAAGCCAGCTCCGGCGTGCTGCTGGGCGCAGGGCTTGGCCTGAGCAGCATGGTGGTGAGTATCCTGTTTATTCTGCCGATCCCGGCGGCGTTCTTCGGTGCCTGGTTTGCCGGGCGCAGGAACAAGCGTTTTTCCACACTGATGTGGCAATCGGTGATTAGCTGCCTGCTGGCAGGGCTGATGATGTGGATCCCCGGCCTGTTCGGGCTGATGAACGTCTGGACGCTGCTGATCCCGGCGGCGCTGTTCTTCTTCGGCGCGGGGATGCTGTTCCCGCTCGCCACCAGCGGCGCCATGGAGCCGTTCCCGTTCCTCGCCGGTACGGCGGGCGCGCTGGTCGGCGGCTTGCAGAACATCGGCTCCGGCGCGCTGGCCTGGCTCTCGGCGATGCTGCCGCAAAACGGTCAGGCTAGTCTGGGTTTGCTGATGACGCTGATGGGGCTGCTGATTTTACTGTGCTGGCTGCCGCTGGCGTCCCGTGTCCCGCATCACGAGCAGCCGGTTTAACGCTATGATGGCCCGGTTTATCGCCGGGCTTTTCACACTGCGGCGCAATCATCGCCTGCAATAGCGGCTCTGGCCCCGGTCGCCATGCCCCCTCTTCCCCGTCATAAAACTGAAAATCGGCGTTGATCGCATAGGGAATTTTCGCCTTTTGCAGCTCGCAGGCCATAAAGGTGGCGAACGCCATCTGCGAGGCGGTGGGCGTAACGCGGCTCGACTCGCCGACGCCCCAGCCCCCTACCCAGCTGACGTGCCCGGTCTTTTGCTGCCAGCGCAGCGCCGTGCTAATGCGGTTATGGATCGCCGCTTTCTCCACAGCCGTCCCGGACGTCCACGGGTATTTCCCGTTACTTTTCAGCGGTCCCCACGGGAAGATATGCCACTCCGCCAGCAGGAAATTTTGGCTGTGCGCGGGCAATTTGAGGCTGGATAAATCCTCGGGTACCGCACGAAGACGCGGGGCGATAAAAATCATGCGGTTGGCATCAATGGCATGAATGATTTTGATCGTTTTTTCGTAGACGCGGTTCAGCGAGGCCTGATTGTGATTGAGCTTATCCGCCGGCTCGTAAATCAGGTCAAACCCCAGCAACGGCGAGCGCTGGCCGAAATAGTGCGCCACGGCAATCCACCAATTGATCACCTCTTTTTCAGTGTCTGCTTTCGGGTCGTTTTTATATTCATCAGCCTGATAGGCAATGATGGGGATCACGCCATACTGTTCGCACGCCTCCACCAGCTTACGCAGATGGATTAACCTGGCCTCCGTTGGCTCATCGGCCACCCGGATGCGCACATGGGTGATGCCTTTGGCCTGAAAATCCCGCACCACCAGCGGATCGAACTCGCGGATCCCGCGCTCGGTACGCGCCCAGTCAACGTCCATCCCCACCCCCAGCTTCTGCACGTAAAGCGCAGCCGTCAGCGGCGGCTCGGCGGCAACGGCCCAGCCGGACGTGAGTAATAGCGCAGCGGTGATGAGGGGCTTAAACACGATGTACCTTGCGAGAAATAAAAAGGAATAACCTGTATTTAGCACGCTTTTTCACATTTGGTGTAGAGTCAGAATAAACAAATTCTGAGACAGATGATGAAAGACACGCCCCTCAACGTCCTGGCCGCCCGCTTTCCGCTGGTCAACGACCTGATTGCCCTGAAAGAGACCACATGGCTAAACCCGCGCACCGCCTCGCTTGCAGAGGGGCTGCCGTACGTCGGTCTGACCCAAGCCGATGTCGACGATGCCCACGCGCGGCTGGCCCGCTTTGCGCCGTACCTTGCCAAAGCCTTCCCGGAAACCGCCGCCAGCGGGGGGATTATCGAATCCGAACTGGTCGCAATACCCGCGATGAAAAGACGGCTGGAGCAGGAATTTGATCGCGAAATACCCGGCACGCTGCTGCTGAAAAAGGACAGCCACCTGCCGATCGCCGGCTCGATTAAAGCGCGCGGCGGCATTTATGAAGTGCTGGCCCACGCCGAAAAGCTGGCGCTGGAGGCCGGGCTGCTAAGCCTTAACGATGACTACAGCATCCTGCTGGAGCCGCGCTTCACCGCGTTCTTCAGCCAGTACAGCGTCGCCGTGGGGTCGACGGGCAACCTCGGGATGTCTATCGGCATCATGAGCGCGCGGATCGGCTTTAAGGTCACGGTTCACATGTCCGCCGACGCCCGCGAGTGGAAAAAGGCCAAATTGCGCAGCCACGGCGTAACCGTCGTCGAATATGAGCAAGACTACGGCGTGGCGGTGGAACAGGGGCGCAAGGCGGCGGAGAGCGACCCTAACTGCTTCTTTATCGACGATGAAAACTCCCGCACGCTGTTTCTGGGCTATGCGGTGGCGGGCGAGCGGCTGAAGGCGCAGTTCGCCGCGCAGGGTCGCGTGGTGGACGCCGACCATCCGCTCTATGTTTATCTGCCGTGCGGCGTGGGCGGCGGGCCTGGCGGAGTGGCGTTTGGCCTCAAGCTGGCCTTTGGCGACCACGTTCACTGCTTCTTCGCCGAGCCGACGCACTCCCCCTGTATGCTGCTGGGCGTCTACACCGGGCTGCACGATGAAATCGCGGTGCAGGATCTGGGTATCGATAACGTCACGGCGGCGGACGGGCTGGCGGTGGGCCGCGCGTCGGGCTTTGTCGGACGCGCGATGGAACGCCTGCTGGACGGGTTCTACACCCTCAGCGATCGGCGCATGTACGACCTGCTCGGCTGGCTGGCGCAGGAAGAGGGGATCCGGCTGGAGCCCTCGGCGCTGGCGGGAATGGCCGGGCCGCTGCGGGTCCACGCCGATGCCCGCGTTACGCATCTGGTGTGGGCGACCGGCGGCGGCATGGTGCCGGAAGAAGAGATGGCGGCCTATTTAGCGAAAGGACGTTAGGGGTTTTATTTATCCCTCTCCCGTAGGGAGAGGGATCGATTTTTTTAGAGATTCAGGATCTGCTGGACGTGCGTCACCGCAAACAGCAGCGACAGCGACAGCACCGCCAGGGCAATCAAGAATTTATCCCGCACCGCCTTTGGCTGCACGAAATCATCCTGCGCCACGTCCATCAGGTTACGACTGCGGGTATACCGCCACAAAATGACGGCGACCAGCACCAGCACCCCCAGTGAGATCCAGAAAGGAACTCCCGTCCGATGCCAGTTATGCTTAATCGCCAGGGCGATCAGCGCCCCGTATCCCAGCAGCGTGCGCAGCCAGGCAAGCGAGGTGCGCTCCGGCTGAAGACCGGGATCGGCTTCGCGGCGCGCCTTGCGGCTATCCGCCATAGAACACCAGCACCATCACCACGCCCGCCACCGCCAGCAGCATCCCGCTGACAATCAGCAGACCGCGCGTATAGGGGAGATCCTGCTTCAGACGCATCGCCTTTTCGTTACGCAGCCAGCGCAGATACCCGTAGATCGCCAGCACCCCGGCAAACAGGCACAGCAGCAGGGCCAGCACTTCACGAATCAACGGGGTCGCAAAATCCGGCGCCAGCTGATCGAGCCCGACGCCTGCCGCCAGAAAGCCGAGCGCGGTGCGGATCCAGGCCAGAAAGGTGCGCTCATTAGCCAGCGAAAAGCGGTAGTCCGGCGCTTCGCCGAGGCGGGAGATGTTCATGAATGTTCCTTGTCGTTCCTGAGGCAGGCTTCAGCATAGCCTAATGGCGGGCAAGCCGTTAGCCTATCCCCCAGAACAGCACCGCCAGCAGCTGCGGAGTGATGATGCGCAGGAACATCACCAGCGGGTAAACCGTGGCGTAAGAGAGCGCCGCCGCGCCGCTGGTGGCGTGCAGGTTATTGGCAAAGGCCAGCGCGGGCGGATCGGTCATCGAGCCTGCCAGCATGCCGCATAGCGTCAGATAGTTCATCTTCGCGAACATTCGCGCCAGAATGCCCATGGTCAGCAGCGGGATAGCGGTAATCAAAATGCCGTAGCCGATCCAGCTGATGCCTTCACCCTGAACCAGCGTATTCACGAAATCCCCGCCGGACTTCAGCCCGACGACCGCCAGAAATAGCACGATGCCCAGCTCGCGCAGCGCCAGGTTGGCGCTCGGCGGCATAAACCAGTACAGCCTGCCGATACAGCCGATGCGCCCGAGGATCAGCGCCATAATCAGCGGCCCGCCCGCCAGCCCAAGCTTGAGCGCCACCGGGAACCCCGGCACGTAAAGCGGGATGGAGCCCAGCAGCACGCCAAGCCCGACGCCGATAAACACCGGGAGCATCTGCACCTGCTGGAGTTTTTGCTGGGCGTTACCCACCATATCGGCCACCGCATCAATCGACGCAGAGCGCCCGACCAGGTTAAGAATATCGCCGAATTGCAGGCTGGCATCCGGGCTGGCGACCAGTTCGACGCCCGCACGATTCAGGCGGGAGATCACCACGTCATAGCGCTCTTTTACCTGCAAATCGCGGATTTTCTTGCCCAGAACCTTTTCGTTGGTGACGACGACGCGCTCGACGCGCATGTCGGTGCCGCGCGTGGAGAGCGAGGTGTCGACCTCCTGGCCTATCACCAGCTGCGCGTTGTGCAGATCGCCCGGCTGCCCGACCAGATGCAGCAGATCCCCCAGCTGGATCAGGGTGCCGGGGGACGGCACCATCAGCATGTCGTCGCGTTTGAGGCGGGAGCAGATAATATTGGCGCTGTTCAGGATGGGCACATCCTGAATCGCCATTTTGTCGAGGTTGGGGTTATCGACCCGAATATTGATGGTTTTGATCAGCGTATGGCCGAAGGTCTGCGTGGATTCGTGCTCCTGCGCCTCTTTTTCCACGTTTACGCGAAACAGCACGCGCACCAGCCACATGGAGAGCAGAATGCCGCAGATGCCGAACGGATAGGCCATCGCGTAGCTCATCCCCATCTGGTCAACGACGTCGGGCGCAATGCCCAGATCGCGCAGAATTTGCTGTCCGGCACCCAGCGCGGGCGTGTTAGTGACCGCACCGGAGAAAATCCCCAGCACCACGGGGAGCGGGATCGCAAAGAGCTTATGCAGAATGGCTGTGACCAGCCCGCCCATCACCACGATGCCGAGGGCAAACAGGTTCAGGCGTAAACCGGACACGCGCAGCGAGGCGAAAAAACCCGGCCCGACCTGAATACCGATGGTGTAAACAAACAGGATCAGGCCGAACTCCTGGATGAAGTGCAGCATATCGGCGCTCAGCGCCAGCCCGAGCTGGTCGGCAAAGTGGCCGACAAATATCCCGCCGAACAGCACCCCGCCGATACCAAACCCGACGCCACGGATTTTGATATTGCCGATCCAAAGCCCGACCACCGCGACCAGGGCCAACACGCTAACCGTTAACGCGATATCACTCATGAGTCACTTCCGTTGTATAACCTGAGTTATTTTAAGGATTCTCTCAGAGCGGGATGCGGTTGTATGGGCGATGGCGCACAAAAAAGCCCTGCCGTGGCAGGGCTTTATCTTTTCCCCCTCTCCCTGTGGGAGAGGGGGAAACGGTGATTTTCTCTTAAAGCGAAGAAAATAATTTCATATAGATAAAAGAGCTACAGCGACACCCTGGTCCGGCTGTAAATCGCCGAGGCGTTTCCGTAATGCCGGGGCGAGGCGCATGGACGCGCCGAGAGGGCATAGCCTGCATGGATGCAGGCTGGTGCCCGACCCGATAGCNNCGATTTTCTTGCCGGGAGCCCGGGTGGTCAGGGAGGCGGCGGTGAGCCTCCCTGACACGTTCACAAGCATTGTGGTAACAGAGAAGCAAGGAACGTAAGGTGAACGGAAGGACCATCAGAGTCGTATGTTTCCCTCACCCTAACCCTCTCCCAAGGGGAGAGGGAATTTTTCCGCACACAATTAACTATTCAACGCCGGGCGCTCGCTAATGGCGATGCGCTGCGGGGCAATGGCCTCCGGCACGTTGCGGGTCAAATCGATATGCAACAGCCCGTTGTTAAAGGTCGCACCCGAGACTTCCATATGATCGGCGAGGGTAAAGCTCAGGCTAAACGGCTGCATGACCAGCCCCTGATGAAGCCATTTGGTTTCGGTTTCCTGTTTTTCCGGCGTACCTTTAACGCTCAGGCGCGTGCCCTCAAGCTGAATATCCAGATCGTCCTGGCGGAATCCGGCCAGCGCCAGCGTGATGCGATAGTGATTATCATCGCTCTTTTCGATGTTGTACGGCGGAAATGTCTGCTGTTCGCTGCCGGATTGCAGCGCGTTGGCCAGTTTGTCAAAACCAATCCACTGACGCAGCAGGGGGGATAAATCGTAGTTACGCATACTAAATCTCCTTCTGAGAAGCGAGTTCGGCACAGTTTAATTTTGTGCGCAGTTGTTCCTGCAAATCCTGATGGATTCGCATATGCTCCCGGTTCGGCAAGCAATTCTGAGTGGGCCGCCAGCGCGACCCGCTTAATTAGTTAATTTCGATACGACGCGGTTTTTTCTCTTCCGGAATCACACGTTCCAGATCGACAAACAGCAGGCCGTTCACCAGGTTCGCGCCTTTAACGTGAATGTTCTCAGCAAGCTGGAACTTACGTTCAAAGTTACGCTCGGCAATGCCCTGGTAAAGGTAAGTACGTTCTTTCTGCTCAGCCGCATGGGAACCTTTCACCACCAGCAGGTTGTCCTGCGCGGTGATCTCCAGTTCGTTTTCTGCAAAACCGGCGACGGCAATGGCGATGCGATAGTGGTTTTCATCCACCAGCTCAACGTTGTATGGAGGGTAGCCGTTACTCTGGCTTTGGTTATTTTCTAAATGGTTAAACAGGCGGTCAAAACCAATTGCAGAACGGTATAACGGAGAAAGATCGAAGTTACGCATAATTAAAAGCTCCTGAAATCAGCGAGAAATTTTAGCCTTCCACCATGGACAGGCTGCTGCCCCCCACCAACACCCCGCAGGCGTGTCCGTTTCAGGGGGACATTCATAAAATGGGTCTGTATACGGGCTTTTCAAGTCTCTGGATGCGAGATTTTTTTGCACTTTACCAGGACTCGCATAGACTGGGACTACAGCACAAAGGGTTAAATTGCGATGGCCGCCACAGAGCGGCGCTTTTACACTATTCAATTCGAACATGGCTCGCTATAAACCCCCATGCAGGTTTTATCCGCGCCATTAGCGATGATTAAAGACGATGAAAAATGTTCTGATTAAGCTGACAACGTTCAGCGTAGTGGTATTACTTTGCGGGTGTTCGAGCGTGATGTCTCACACTGGCGGTAAAGAAGGAACATACCCAGGCACGCGCGCCAGTGCCCAGATGATCTCGGATGACGACACCAACTGGGGCACCAAATCTCTGGTCATTCTGGATATGCCGTTTACGGCCGTTGCGGATACGCTGCTGCTGCCGTGGGATCTGTTCCGCACCGACAGCTCGGTACGTTCGCGCGTTGAGAAAAGCGAGCAGGAAAATCTGGCCACGAACTCGGTTATCCCGCCCGCAGCCCTGCCTCTTGAGTAATACTATGCGGTTTCCGTCACCCAAATCTGACGGAAACCCGCAGTCTCTTCCATCCACGCCACCTGCGCCCCATCGGGCGAAAACACGACCGCATCCCCGGATGGCGGGTTGCCATGATCGGACGTCAAAAACGTCACCTTGCCCGTTGCCGCATCGCATTGGGCGATTCTGTTTTCGAGCACAAATCCCAGCATGTTCCCGGATGGGTGCCAGTTGAACGCCGACTGGATATCGCTGGCGTTATGCGTAAGCTGGCGCGGCTCGCCGCCTTCAGGGGCGATCAGCCACAGCTGAACCACACCCTTATCGTCGCGCATCAGAAACGCAATCTGTGTTCCCTGTGGATGGCTGCGCACCCAGTGGCGCGGCACGTTGACCAGCCCCGGATACGCCTTCTTGTGGGTAAAGGTTAAGCGGCGCTGCACCACGCCCGCAGGCGGCGCGGGCATACGTTCTGGCGTTCCCTGTAAGGGCAGTTCACCCGCGCGCTTCCAGCCCTGCTCATCCTGCGGCAGTTCGACGATAAACAGCTCGGGCACCTTTTCGCCCTTCGCAGAGAGCGTGTCGCCGATAAACGCCAGGCGGTTATTGCCCACCCAGCCCTCCTCATAGGCGCGGTTGATCTCATCGCTGCCCGGCACGGGCGTGGGCGTTGTATGGCTCACCAGCACGCTCCAGTACGTGCCAGCATACTCGCGCGGATGCTGCCCCTGCGGCGTCACCGGGCCAAACGGCGACGCCACGCCGACGTTACGCAAATCCAGCGCCGGATCGCGCTCGTGCAGCACGTGGTCGTTATAGGTGAAACTCACCAGCCGTCCGTTCGGGCTGAACACATGGACATGGCTGCCGCCGCGCAGCGCGCCGGGCGTGTAGGGCGCGGTGATATCCATCGCATCCAGATTATCGACCTGCCCGTTGTGCGCCACCACGCCCTGACGATGATGGAAATCATACTGCCAGTCGGCGTCCGGGTTTTCCGGGCCTTTGATAAAAACATATTTATCCTGCACCGGATGAATGGTCACCACGCCGACGTGCGCCCCGTGTCGGGCGCGGTAAATCACTTCAACCTCACCCGTTTCGACATTCACCCGCTCGATGGTTTCACCGGTAAAGGAGGCCCCGGACGGGCGCACGTCGAATGCCAGCCACCGGCTGTCTGCCGTCCAGGTGTTGGTATTAGTGAGCTGATGGTGGCGGGAGGCGAAGGTGACTTGTTTCATGGGCGGATCCGTTGAGGACAATTTTCCCCATCATACTTCACAAGGACTTCACTTTCAGGCTCTAGCATCGCGCCATCTGAATTTTTACGGACATAACGATGGAACATTTCGACGCGGCAATTATTGGCCTGGGGCCAGCGGGCTCGGCGCTGGCGCGAAAGCTCAGCGGCAGGATGCGCGTGATTGCGCTGGATAAAAAACGCCAGTGCGGGAATGAGGGGTTCACCAAACCCTGCGGTGGCCTGCTGGCGCCCGACGCCCAGCGGTCATTCATCCGCGACGGCATTACGCTGCCCGTTGAGGTGATAGCCAATCCGCAAATTTTCAGCGTTAAAACGGTGGACGTCGACGCGTCGTTAACGCGAAATTACCAGCGCAGCTATATCAACGTGAATCGCCATGCCTTTGATTTATGGATGAAATCGCTTATTCCTGCCGACGTGCTGGTTTACCACGACAGCCTGTGTCGAAAAATCTGGCGAGAAGACGATCGCTGGCACGTCGTTTTCCGCGCTGAGGGCGTGGAGCAGGAGGTCACCGCCCGCTATCTGATTGGCGCCGACGGCGCAAACTCGCTGGTGCGCCGCCATCTCTACCCGGAACATAACATTCGTAAATACGTCGCCCTGCAACAGTGGTTTGTCGAGCAGCATCCGGTTCCGTTTTATTCCTGCATTTTCGATAACGCCGTGACCGACTGTTACTCGTGGAGCATCAGCAAAGACGGCTATTTTATCTTTGGCGGCGCTTACCCTATGAAGGACGGCCAGGCCCGCTTCGACGCGCTGAAATCGAAGATGGAGGCTTTCCAGTTCCGGTTCGGTAAGCCCGTTAAAAGCGAGAAATGCACGGTGCTGTTCCCCTCCCGCTGGGCGGATTTTGTCTGCGGCGAACGGAACGCGTTTCTGATTGGCGAAGCCGCCGGGTTTATTAGCGCCAGCTCCCTTGAAGGCATCAGCTATGCGCTGGACAGCGCCGATATCCTGAGTCCGATCCTGACGGCAGAGCGCAACGCGGCAAACGACGCGTACCGAAAAGCGACCCGCAAACTGCGGATAAAGCTTTACGGAAAGATTATTAAAAGCAGGATGTTAACGTCGGCGCTGAGCAGAAAGTGGATCATGCGAAGCGGCGTGGCGCATATCCCGCAGACCGAAGGCTAACAGCCGGGCAAATACCGCATCGTATTTGCCCAAGCCCGTTTTAGTTCAGGACGAACTTCTCAATGGCGTAGGCAACGCCGTCTTCAAGGTTGGATTTGGTGACGAAGTTAGCCACCTCTTTCACCGACGGGATGGCGTTATCCATCGCCACGCCCATGCCCGCGTATTCCAGCATCGCGATGTCGTTTTCCTGATCGCCGAGGGTCATGATCTCCTCAGGCTTAATGCCCAGCACGTCCGCCAGCGATTTTACGCCGGTGCCTTTATTGACGCGTTTATCGAGGATTTCGAGGAAGTACGGCGCACTTTTCAGCACGGTGTATTTCTCTTTTACCTCTGCCGGAATGCGCGCGATGGCTTTATCCAGGATCTCCGGCTCGTCAATCATCATCACTTTCAGGAACTGAGTGTTCGGATCCATGTTTTCCGCTTCGCAGAAGACCAGCGGAATGGTCGCCACGTAGGATTCGTGCACGGTGTAGTAGCTGATATCGCGGTTAGCGGTGTAGAGCGTGTTGCGATCGAGCGCGTGGAAGTGGGAACCCACTTCGCGGGACAGTTTTTCCAGGAACCGGTAATCATCATAGTTCAGCGCGGTTTGTGCCACCGTGCTGCCATCCGCCGCCTTCTGCACCAGCGCGCCGTTGTAGGTGATGCAGTAGTCATCCGGCTGATTCATGTGCAGTTCTTTCAGGTAGTTATGCACGCCAGCGTAGGGACGACCGGTGGTCAGCACGACCTTCACCCCTTTTTCGCGCGCAGCCGCGATCGCGTTTTTTACAGCCGGTGAAATAGTGTGATCGGGCAGGAGCAAGGTGCCGTCCATATCGATTGCAATGAGTTTGATAGCCATGAGGTCCCCGGGATAAGTGAGTGCTGTCTCATGCTAACGCGATTAAGCCCACAAAAATAGAGCTACATTGCGCAATCTAAATCCCCCTTTTATACCGATTTGGAGCCGTATTAATTTCCAAAACGGACGTTTTCGAAGGCTGTTTATCATAAGACCCGCATCCTAAAAGTACGTTTTCACACCCATATAACCCTACAAAAAAATGGCCTTGTCTTGTAATTTCGAGTTGAACAGACGAAATATCATCCAGAGGCGCAGAAGGCGCCCGACATCGAAATGGCAAGGATCCCACATGTTTCAGCTTTATCACGCCCATGATTTATCCAGTCGGCTTATTCCCGACAACTTCCGGCATATTCTCTCACCACACGAGGCAATGAAACTGGCATGTATCCATTACGATCTATCGCCCAGCAGGTTCGGGTTTGGCCTCCTTTCTGAGCTCCCCCCACGCAATCTGTCCCCCTCGTTTGAGTCACACTACCATAGCGGATTCGGTATCGATGAAGGCCCTGTCTACCGGGAGATTAAACGTCATCTCGAAATGGGAACACTTTTCGGCGTTGATACTTCCCGGCGCTGGAGCCGCGTCTCGAATCCGTTTTTTATCGACGAAGATGGGGAACTGATTTTTAGCCCTCATTCAGCGTTTGTGAGGTTTCCTTGGGGGATGGAGTCGACGGTCAGAAACGCTTATCAGCAAGCGAGAACTCTGCACCCCTTTCATGAACAATGGATCCCCGACGATGATCTTCCACCGCCAGCTGCGCCAGTGTCCGCGGGGCGCACGCTTAACAGTAAAAATGTGGGGCGCCTGTTAGCCGCGGGCGGGGTGTATAACGGAAATGTTGAAGAGTTCAGGAAAACTGCGGAACAGCTGGGGGGCGATGCGGTATCAGGCTACGACAGCGTTCTGAATGAAATCACATCAGGCATGATGATAGCAGCGGCCTCGGTACTGGCTATCAGGAAGCCGATGGCAGCAGACGATCTGACACAGTACATTGGGAAGTATAAAAAAGCCCACGTACTACTGGATGATATGCAGGTTACGCAACTCAATTACCTGCGGCGCGATCGTGCGGAATATATGTTACTGCGCAAAGAGTTCGATAAATCGGTGCGCCCGGAGTTTCTTAAATCACTTTCCCGCCACCCTGATGCGATCTCCACCTTTGATTCTGACGCGCTGTTACGCCTGGCTGATGGGAAAGTACCTGCGGGGTGGCAGGTTCATCACAAGATCCCGCTCGATGACGGTGGAACAAATGCGCTGGAAAACCTGGTCTTGATCAAGAACTCACCTTACCACTCCGCGTTGACGAAGACGCAGGCGGTAATTACCAAAGACCTTCCATATAACGCCAGTAAAGACGTTTTGTGGCCTGCACCAAAAGGTGTAATTTACCCGGTAGGGAAATAAGGGAAGAAGATGAAAGATACTAACCAGCTGCTTGTCGGCATAAAGTCATTGATGACCACCGATAATTACCCGGTAGCGGGTCCCGTAGCACCCGATGTCATGGCCGACTTAATGAACAATGCGCCCCCTGTAGAATGGGATGACAGTAAAAAAAGCGCTTATAAAGACGTTCGACGCCTGCTTGTCGACCGGGCTGATTACGTCAGCATGTTCGACGTTATGGATGGCTTTGAATACAACGGATTGACGTTATACAGCCTTGCTGTGGCTGATGGAAACGGTGTACTGCTGTGGTCAAATATCTACATCTGCAATATCGATGTCCGAGAAAACGATATCTATGTTGATGCCAATCTCTCTGACAAGGTTGTGATCGGTGAAGATGGGATGTCGTACTTCGTCTACAGCTTCGAGGATAGCTGCTTCCAGATTCGCGACAGGGTGGCGTCAGACTACGTTATCGAATCACATGCCCACTTCAGCGATCTGTTAGTAGCGCTCGTCGAGAGCGTGAGCTAAACGTTCTCTAATAAAAAAGCCGCGCTAAAAGCGCGGCTCAGGCATCACTGCACAGTGGCGATTAAATATCGATATTCGCCGCTTTCAGGGCGTTCTCTTCGATGAAGGCACGACGAGGTTCAACCGCATCACCCATCAGGGTCGTGAACAGCTGATCCGCTGCAATCGCGTCTTTAACGGTGACGCGCAGCATACGGCGGCTTTCCGGATCCATGGTGGTTTCCCACAGCTGATCCGGATTCATCTCGCCCAGACCTTTATAACGCTGAATAGACAGACCGCGACGGGACTCTTTCACCAGCCACTCCAGCGCCTGCTCGAAGCTGGCAACCGGCTGACGGCGCTCGCCACGTTCGATGAAGGCATCTTCTTCGATCAGGCCGCGCAGCTTCTCGCCGAGGGTACAGATACGGCGGTATTCCGGGCCGGTCACAAACTCGTGCTCCAGCGAATAGTCGGTATCGACACCGTGGGTACGCACGCGAATAATCGGCTCGAACAGCTGAGCAGCGTTCTGCTGAACGTCGAACTTCCACTGGCTGCCGTGCTGCTCTTTCTCGTTCAGCTCGCTCACCAGGGTGTTTACCCAGCGGGTTACCGCCTGTTCGTCGCTCAGCTGGTCTTCGGTCAGGGTTGGCTGATACACCAGCTCTTTCAGCAGCGCTTTCGGATAACGGCGCTCCATGCGGCCAATCATCTTCTGCGCGGCGTTGAACTCGGAAACCAGACGCTCCAGCGGCTCGCCTGCCAGCGCCGGGGCGCTTGAGTTGGCGTGCAGGGTCGCACCATCAAGGGCGATCGCGATTTGGTACTGATCCATCGCTTCGTCGTCTTTGATGTACTGTTCCTGTTTGCCTTTCTTCACTTTGTACAGCGGTGGCTGTGCAATGTAGACGTGACCACGTTCCACAATTTCAGGCATCTGACGGTAGAAGAAGGTCAACAGCAGCGTACGGATGTGCGAGCCGTCGACGTCCGCATCGGTCATGATGATGATGCTGTGATAGCGCAGCTTGTCCGGGTTGTACTCGTCACGGCCAATGCCGCAGCCCAGCGCGGTGATAAGCGTGGCCACTTCCTGAGAGGAGAGCATCTTGTCGAAGCGCGCCTTCTCAACGTTGAGGATTTTACCCTTGAGCGGCAGGATCGCCTGGTTCTTACGGTTACGGCCCTGCTTCGCAGATCCGCCCGCTGAGTCCCCTTCCACAAGGTACAGTTCAGACAGCGCCGGGTCGCGCTCCTGGCAGTCCGCCAGCTTGCCCGGCAGACCAGCTAAGTCCAGCGCGCCTTTACGGCGGGTCATTTCACGGGCTTTACGCGCCGCTTCGCGGGCACGCGCCGCGTCGATGATTTTGCCGACCACGATTTTCGCGTCAGACGGGTTTTCCAGCAGGTATTCGCTCAGCAGTTCGTTCATCTGCTGCTCAACGGCGGATTTCACCTCGGAAGAGACCAGCTTGTCTTTGGTCTGAGAGGAGAACTTTGGATCCGGCACTTTCACGGAGACAACGGCAATCAGGCCTTCACGGGCATCGTCACCGGTGGCGCTGACTTTTGCTTTTTTGCTGTAGCCTTCTTTATCCATGTAGGCGTTCAGGGTACGGGTCATCGCCGCGCGGAAGCCCGCCAGGTGAGTACCGCCATCGCGCTGTGGAATGTTGTTGGTGAAGCAGTAGATGTTTTCCTGGAAACCATCGTTCCACTGCAACGCCACTTCGACACCGATACCGTCTTTTTCGGTGGAGAAGTAGAAGATATTCGGGTGAATTGGCGTTTTGTTCTTGTTCAGATACTCGACGAACGCTTTGATACCACCTTCGTAATGGAAGTGGTCTTCTTTGCCATCGCGCTTGTCTTTCAGGCGGATAGACACGCCGGAGTTCAGGAACGACAGCTCACGCAGGCGTTTTGCCAGAATGTCGTATTCGAATTCGGTGACGTTGGTAAAGGTTTCGAGGCTCGGCCAGAAACGCACCAGAGTACCGGTTTTATCGGTATCGCCCGTTACCGCCAGCGGCGCCTCAGGCACGCCGTGCTTGTAAATCTGACGGTGAACTTTGCCTTCGCGCTGAATAACCAGCTCAAGCTTTTGCGACAGGGCGTTAACCACGGAAACACCCACGCCGTGCAGACCGCCGGAAACTTTATAGGAGTTATCATCGAACTTACCGCCTGCGTGCAGAACGGTCATGATAACTTCGGCGGCAGATACGCCCTCTTCCGGGTGAATACCGGTCGGAATGCCACGGCCATCATCGGTGACGGATACGGAGTTGTCCGCATGGATAGTCACCACGATGTCTTTA
This sequence comes from Enterobacter asburiae, assembly GCF_021440515.1. Lineage (GTDB taxonomy): Bacteria > Pseudomonadota > Gammaproteobacteria > Enterobacterales > Enterobacteriaceae > Enterobacter > Enterobacter asburiae_E. Next base: position 16,124 of record NZ_JAKCMV010000021.1, read on the forward strand.
CAGTGACCCGCGAGCGCTTCGTCGATAGCGTTATCCACAACCTCGAATACCATGTGGTGCAGACCGGTGCCGTCATCCGTGTCGCCGATATACATACCCGGGCGCTTACGCACCGCATCCAGCCCTTTCAGGACTTTGATACTGGAGGAGTCATAAGAATTCGACATCAACGTTTCTCGCTCATTTAAACTTGGGTTAATCCGTTATTTTACCCTTTTCCACGTTAAACATCTTCGAATTTTCGTCCGACATGTCTATAACGTGTTCAGCGCTAATGGCGCTGACGAAAACCTGCGACTGCGTGGCTTTCAAGCGGCTGGCAAGCAGCCCGCGCCTTGCGTCGTCGAGTTCCGAGGCAAAATCATCTATCAGATACAGGCAGCGTCGCCCGCTCTCGCGGGTTAAAAACTCCCCCTGCGCCAGACGTAGCGCGCACATCAGGAGCTTGAGCTGCCCGCGCGACAGCGTATCTTCCACCGGCGCACCGTCTGCACGAATGCGGAAATCTGCCTTGTGCGGGCCGTGCGCGGTGTAGGTCAACATGCGGTCGCGCTCGAAATTTCTCTCTAAAACTTCAGAATAATCAGTCTCTTTTTCCCAGCCGCGCTGGAAAGAGAAGGTGAGAGAAAACTCGGGTAAAAACTGTTTGCAGGTATCCGCCATGTCTTCGGCGATCCCTGCGCTGTATTCGGCACGCCAGCGGCTGATTTGTTCCGCCAGCGGGATTAATTCCATATCCCACGGACGTAGCTGCGCGTAGCGCGTCACCTGTCGCAGTGCGGCGTTGCGCTGCTTAAGCAGACGCTTCAGATTGCTCCAGGCGTTAAAGAATCCGGCTTCGTTGTGAAAGCATCCCCAGTCGAGGAACGCTCTTCTGTATTTGGGGCCGCCGTTGAGTAAAGTAAACCCCTCCGGCGTGATCAGCTGCATCGGCATCAGCAGCGCCAGTTCAGCCACTTTGTGACCGTCGGTACCGTCAATACGCACCTTGCTGTCGCCCTGCTTGTCTTTGGTCAGGCCGATAGAGGTTTCACGCTCTGCGCCCTGTAACCGCCCGTGCAGCACGAAAGATTCCTGCTCGTGGCGAATAACGCGGCCGATTTGCAAACTGCGAAACGCCCGACCGTGGCCGAGCGTGTAGATGGCTTCAAGCACGCTGGTTTTACCGCTACCGTTCGCGCCAACCAGGAAGTTAAAGCCAGGGGATAAAGCGAGATCCGCGCTTTCGATATTGCGAAAGTCGCGGATCAACAGACGGGTGAGCGACATTACAGTCTCATTGGCATGACAACATAAGCAGCCGACTGTGACGCGGCATCTTCAATCTGTACGCTCGAAACGGAGTCGGTCAGCAGAATGCGAACGTTCTCGCACTTCAGGGCATTCAGTACATCCAGTACGTAGCTGACGTTAAAGCCGATTTCCATTTCAGCCCCGGCGTAGGTGACGTCCAGAATCTCTTCTGCCTCTTCCTGCTCCGGGTTATTGGCGGTGATTTTGATCTGGTTTTCGCTCACATACAGACGCACGCCGCGGAACTTCTCGTTGGAGAGAATGGCCGCACGGGCAAAGGCCTGCTTGAGGATGTCGCAGCCGGCTTCCAGCGTTTTGTCGGGATTTTTCGGCAATACGCGGCGATAATCCGGGAAACGACCATCAACGAGCTTAGACGTGAAGACAAAATCACCCACGTGAGCGCGGATATTGTTGCTGCCGATCTGCACGCGCAGCGGCGTGTCGCCACCGTCGAGCATACGCATCAGCTCAATCACGCCTTTACGCGGCACGATCACCGAATGGCTTGGCAGCGATACGCCGATTGGCATAGAGCACACCGCCAGACGGTGGCCGTCGGTGGCGACGGTACGCAGCTCTTCACCTTCGGTTTCGAACAGCATGCCGTTTAAGTAGTAACGCACATCCTGATGCGCCATCGAGAACTGGGTCGCTTCAATCAGGCGCTTCATCGTCGCCTGCGGCAGGGTGAATTCAACTTCACTTTGCCAGTCGTCCAGATTCGGGAAGTCCGCAGCAGGCAGCGTGGAGAGAGAGAAACGGCTGCGGCCAGAGCGAACCAGCATACGGTCGCCCTCCAGCTGCACGGCGATCTCTGCGCCTTCCGGCAGACCACGGCAGATATCAAAGAATTTACGTGCCGGAACAGTGGTCGCGCCCGCGTCGTGCGGCTGAGTCAGCGTAACGCGCGCGATCATTTCCATTTCCAGATCTGTGCCGGTCAGCGACAGCGTACCGTCAGCGACCTGAAGCAGCAGGTTTCCGAGAATAGGCAGCGTTGGGCGGCCGCCTAATGGGCCACTCACCTGTTGCAGCGGTTTTAATAAATGTTCACGTTCAACGGTAAATTTCATAGCGTCACGATGATAGTGTTCTGATTAAATTGGAGAAATCTTCTTTTATGTCGTGGCTTTCTTCGCGTAACTGCTCAATCTTGCGACAGGCATGCAGCACGGTCGTATGGTCACGGCCACCAAACGCATCGCCGATCTCCGGCAGACTGTGGTTGGTTAACTCTTTAGCCAGCGCCATCGCCATCTGACGCGGACGCGCCACCGAGCGGGAACGACGTTTAGACAGCAGATCGGCCACTTTGATCTTGTAGTACTCGGCCACCGTCTTCTGAATATTGTCGATAGTGACCAGTTTTTCCTGCAAAGCCAGCAGATCGCGCAGCGCTTCACGCACAAAATCGATAGTAATGGCGCGGCCGGTAAAGTTGGCGTTGGCGATCACGCGGTTCAGCGCCCCTTCCAGCTCACGCACGTTGGAGCGCAGACGCTTGGCAATGAAGAACGCCACTTCACCCGGCAGGCGAATGTCGTTTTCATCGGCTTTTTTCATCAGGATCGCAACGCGGGTTTCCAGCTCCGGTGGCTCGATCGCCACGGTCAGGCCCCAGCCAAAGCGGGATTTCAGACGATCTTCAACGCCGTTGATCTCTTTTGGATAACGATCCGAGGTCAAAATGATCTGCTGATTGCCTTCCAGCAGGGCATTGAAGGTGTGGAAAAACTCTTCCTGCGATCGTTCTTTATTGGCAAAGAATTGAATGTCATCGATCAGCAGGGCGTCAACGGAACGGTAGTAGCGTTTAAACTCTTCGATCGCATTGTTTTGCAGGGCTTTTACCATGTCCTGAACGAAGCGCTCGGAGTGCATATACACCACTTTGGCATTGGGCTTGCGCGCCATAATGCCGTTACCGACTGCGTGCAGAAGGTGCGTTTTACCCAGGCCCGTGCCGCCATACAGGAACAGCGGGTTATAGGCGCCGCCAGGGTTATCCGCCACCTGACGAGCTGCCGCGCGGGCCAGCTGGTTTGATTTACCTTCGACGAAGTTATCGAACGTGTGTTTCACGTTGACGTTCGAGCGGTAGGTTGGCTCCGCCGGTGCAGGAACATTATCCCAGCCCTGACGAGCGGGCGCGACGCGCGGCGCCGGAGCGGGTGCTGCCTGGGCAGGCGCCGCCACGTTAACGGTTTCACGAACGGTTTGGGTGACCGGCTTTGTACCCACTTCAAAGCGCAGCTGCGGGGCATCTGAGCCGCAGAAATCGTTTAGCAGTCCATTGATATTATTAAGGTATTTATCCCTTACCCAATCGAGCACGAAACGGTTTGGCGCATACAAAGCCAGCGTGTTATCGCTCAGTTCCGCCTGCAACGGGCGGATCCACATACTGAATTCTGTGGCTGGTAACTCATCCTGCAATCGGGCAAGACATTGCTGCCAAAGCGAAAGTGACACGGCGGACTCCACTCGAACAATAAAAGAAAACTATTGAATATTCATGATTGTTGGCGCACATCGACATGACCCGGTGTAGAAGGGTGACGTGCGAATTGCTATCTGCAATTTTGCCCTGACCAGGATCCTGGGATCCCGATCGGGACCGCGGATCATAGCCTAAACTGAGCCAGAGATCTTCTGTTTCTCACAGATTCTTCCCGATTTATCCACAGGAAGATCCGAAACCGGGTAAGTGTAAACGATCCTGGTACGAGTGCCCCACGATTTAGGCCGCATATTGGAAAAATTAATGAGCACAGACATTTTTTTGCTGAAATGATCTAACGAAGATCCGGGACGATCCTTGCGCTTTAAACGCCAGCCCGTATAATCCTCGACCCGGCGCGTGATGCTCATCTTCCTGCGTCGTCCGTCGCTCATTTTGTACGCGAAAACGTGCGAAATTACGCGGGAAATAAGGAAAGAGAATTGACTCCGGAGTGTACAATTATTACAATCCGGCCTCTTTAATCACCCATGGCTTCGGCGTCCGTCACTCGAAACACGTTCGGTCTTCGTAAAAAGCCATTGAATTTATTCAAGTTTAGGTAGAAATCGCCATGAAACGCACTTTTCAACCGTCTGTACTGAAGCGCAACCGTTCTCACGGCTTCCGTGCTCGTATGGCTACTAAAAATGGTCGTCAGGTTCTGGCACGTCGTCGTGCTAAAGGCCGCGCTCGTCTGACCGTTTCCAAGTAATAAAGCTAACCCCTGAGTGGTTAAGCTAGCATTTCCCAGGGAGTTACGTTTGTTAACTCCCACTCATTTCACCTTCGTCTTCCAGCAGCCACAACGGGCTGGCACGCCGCAAATCACCATCCTCGGCCGCCAAAATTCGCTGGGGCATCCCCGCATCGGTCTCACAGTCGCCAAGAAAAACGTTAAGCGTGCGCATGAACGCAATCGGATTAAACGTCTGACGCGTGAAAGCTTCCGTTTACGTCAGCATGAACTTCCCTCGATGGATTTCGTGGTGGTGGCTAAAAAAGGGGTCGCCGACCTCGATAACCGTGCTCTCTCGGAAGCGTTGGAAAAATTATGGCGCCGCCATTGTCGCCTGGCTCACGGGTCCTGATAGCCCTCATTCGGGTCTATCAACGCCTGATTAGTCCGCTACTCGGGCCGCACTGCCGTTTCACACCGACATGCTCAAGCTATGGAATTGAGGCATTGCGCAGGTTTGGAGTGATAAAAGGCAGTTGGTTGACGGTGAAACGCGTATTAAAATGCCACCCTTTACACCCTGGTGGTGACGACCCCGTCCCGCCTGGACCATTTGATACCAGAGAACACTAACGATGGATTCGCAACGCAATCTTCTTATCATCGCTTTGTTGTTCGTGTCTTTCATGATCTGGCAAGCGTGGGAGCAGGATAAAAATCCTCAACCACAACAGCAGGTCACGCAGACCACGACCACAGCAGCGGGTAGCGCCGCCGATCAGGGCGTACCGGCCAGTGGCCAGGGGAAACAGATTACGGTTAAGACCGATGTGCTTGAGCTGACGATCAACACCCGTGGTGGTGATATCGAGCAGGCGCTGCTGTTGACCTACCCGAAAGAGCTGAAGTCTAACGAACCGTTCCAGTTACTGGAAACCACGCCAGAGTTCCTCTATCAGGCACAAAGCGGCCTGACCGGTCGTGATGGCCCGGATAACCCGGCTAACGGTGCGCGTCCACTGTATAACGTCGAGAAAGACACCTTCGTGCTGGCTGATGGCCAAAACGAGCTGGTGATCCCGATGACCTATACGGATGCTGCGGGCAACACCTTCACCAAGTCCTTCACCCTGAAACGCGGTGAATACGCGGTGGGCGTGGGCTATAACGTGCAGAACACCGGTGCGAAACCACTGGAACTGTCGACCTTCGGTCAGCTGAAGCAGTCCATCAATCTGCCTTCACATCGTGACACCGGAAGCAGCAACTTTGCGCTGCATACCTTCCGTGGTGCGGCGTACTCCACGCCGGATGCGAAGTATGAAAAATACAAATTCGATACCATTGCCGATAACGAAAACCTGAACGTCAGCGCGAAAGGCGGCTGGGTTGCGATGCTGCAACAGTATTTCGCCACTGCATGGGTTCCGCGTAACGAAGGCACCAACAACTTCTATACCGCAAACCTGGGCAACGGCATTGCCGCTATCGGGTATAAGTCTCAGCCCGTTCTGGTTCAGCCGGGTCAAACCGGTAATCTGGGCAGCACCCTGTGGGTTGGCCCGGAAATTCAGGACAAAATGGCAGCGGTCGCACCGCACCTGGATCTGACCGTAGATTACGGTTGGTTGTGGTTCATTTCTCAGCCGCTGTTTAAGCTGCTGAAGTTCATCCACAGCTTCCTGGGTAACTGGGGCTTCTCCATCATCGTTATCACCTTTATCGTTCGTGGCATCATGTACCCGCTGACCAAAGCGCAGTACACCTCCATGGCGAAGATGCGTATGTTGCAGCCGAAGATTGCGGCGATGCGTGAGCGTCTGGGTGATGACAAACAGCGTCAGAGCCAGGAAATGATGGCCCTGTATAAAGCAGAGAAAGTGAACCCGCTGGGTGGTTGCTTCCCGCTGCTTATCCAGATGCCAATCTTCCTTGCGCTGTATTACATGCTGATGGGCTCCGTTGAGCTGCGCCACGCGCCGTTCGCCCTGTGGATCCATGACCTGTCCGCACAGGACCCGTACTACATCCTGCCGATCCTGATGGGTATCACGATGTTCTTCATCCAGAAGATGTCGCCGACCACAGTGACCGACCCGATGCAGCAGAAGATCATGACCTTCATGCCGGTCATCTTCACCGTGTTCTTCCTGTGGTTCCCGTCAGGTCTGGTGCTGTACTATATCGTCAGCAACCTGGTGACCATTATCCAGCAGCAGCTGATTTACCGTGGTCTGGAAAAACGTGGTCTTCATAGCCGCGAGAAGAAAAAATCCTGATTCTCTTCATTCTTCAAGCCGCAGATGCGTTGGCTTCGTGAGTTCGCCCCAGTCACTTACTTTAGTAAGCTCCTGGGGCCTCACTAACTTACCGCCTTCCTGCAACTTGAATTATTTCGAGAATCTACGGTAACGTTAATGCCAGAGAAGGCGGTCAATAGACCGCCTTTTTTACATTTTTAGAGAGAGCAATCATGAGCCATAACGACACTATCGTCGCCCAGGCAACCCCACCGGGACGCGGTGGTGTAGGCATTCTGCGTATCTCCGGCCTGAAGGCGCGCGAGGTTGCCGAAGCGGTGCTGGGTAAACTGCCAAAACCGCGCTACGCCGACTATCTGCCGTTTAAAGATAGCGACGGCACCGCGCTCGATCAGGGGATTGCGCTGTGGTTCCCCGGCCCGAACTCCTTCACCGGTGAAGACGTGCTGGAACTCCAGGGGCACGGCGGCCCGGTGATCCTCGACCTGCTGTTAAAACGTATTCTGACGCTCCCGGGCCTGCGCATCGCGAAGCCGGGCGAGTTTTCCGAGCGCGCCTTTCTGAACGACAAGCTCGACCTGGCGCAGGCCGAAGCGATTGCCGACCTGATCGACGCCAGCTCTGAACAGGCGGCCCGCTCTGCGCTTAACTCGTTGCAGGGGGCGTTTTCCGCCCGCGTAAATCATCTTGTGGAAGCACTTACTCACCTGCGGATCTACGTCGAAGCGGCTATCGACTTCCCGGATGAGGAGATCGACTTCCTCTCTGACGGTAAAATCGAAGCGCAGCTTAACGAAGTGATGCAGGATCTCGACGCCGTCCGCGCCGAAGCGCGTCAGGGCAGCCTGCTGCGTGAAGGGATGAAGGTAGTGATTGCCGGACGCCCTAACGCCGGGAAATCAAGCCTGCTGAACGCGCTGGCCGGACGCGAAGCGGCTATCGTGACCGATATTGCGGGCACCACGCGCGACGTGCTGCGCGAGCATATCCACATCGACGGAATGCCGCTGCACATCATCGATACGGCGGGCCTGCGCGAGGCCAGCGACGAGGTGGAACGCATCGGTATCGAACGCGCCTGGCAGGAGATCGAGCAGGCCGACCGCGTGCTGTTTATGGTGGATGGCACCACCACCGACGCCGTTGACCCGGCAGAAATCTGGCCGGACTTTATCGCCCGTCTGCCCGCTAAACTGCCGATCACCGTGGTGCGCAACAAAGCGGACGTCACGGGCGAAACGCTGGGCATCAGCGATGTGAATGGTCACTCACTTATCCGCCTGTCGGCGCGTACCGGTGAGGGCGTGGACGACCTGCGCAACCATCTCAAGCAGAGCATGGGCTTCGACACCAGCATGGAAGGCGGCTTCCTCGCGCGCCGTCGCCATTTACAGGCGCTGGAACAGGCGGCGATGCATCTGGATCAGGGCAAAGCGCAGCTGCTCGGTGCCTGGGCGGGCGAGCTGCTGGCCGAGGAGCTGCGCCTGGCGCAGCAGAATCTCAGCGAGATCACCGGGGAATTTACCTCCGATGACTTGCTGGGCAGAATTTTCTCCAGCTTCTGTATCGGTAAGTAATCCCGCTAATTGGTGGTGATTTCCACCCAGGAAATCACCATTGTCCAAATGGCAACTCGCTTAATCACCTCTCACCCCCTATGCTGCTTGCCTGCATCTATGGGGGGTTTATGGCTCGTTTTCTGTTTTGTAGTTTTGCGCTGGTTCTGCTTTATCCATCCGGCATTGATATGTATCTGGTGGGGTTGCCGCATATCGCCCGCGATCTGGGGGCCAGTGAAGCACAGCTGCACATCGCGTTTTCGGCCTACCTGGCGGGCATGGCATCGTCGATGGTGTTTGCCGGGAAGATCGCCGACAAAGCCGGGCGCAGGCCCGTCGCCCTCTGCGGCGCGATCGTTTTCGCGCTGGCCTCCATCCTGTGTTCAATGGCGCATAACAGCACGCTTTTCCTCGTCGGACGCTTTATTCAGGGCATCGGCGCGGGCGGCTGTTACGTGGTCGCCTTCGCGATTTTACGCGATACCCTGAGCGCCCAGCGGCGCGCTAAAGTGCTCTCGATGCTCAACGGGATCACCTGCATCATTCCGGTACTCGCGCCGGTTGTCGGGTATCTCATCATGCTGAAATTCCCCTGGCAGAGCCTGTTCTGGACGATGGCGGCAATGGGCGCGCTGGTCTTTGTTCTCTCCATCGCGGTGCTGAAAGAGACCCTGCCGGGTTCGCAACATGCGAAGCACGCCGCCACCCTGCACCCGAGCGAAAAACTGCTCAACCGCTTCTTCCTCAGTCGACTGGCGGTGACCACGCTGAGCGTGGCCGTAATCCTGACCTATGTAAACGTTTCCCCGGTGCTGATTATGGAAACCATGGGGTTCGATCGCGGTGAATATTCCACGGTGATGGCGTTAACCGCGCTGGTCAGTATGGCCGTGTCGTTCTCAACACCCTTTGCGCTCAATATCTTCCGCCAGCGCACGCTGATGCTCACCTCCCAGGTATTGTTCCTCGCGGCGGGTGTGCTTCTGGCCACCGCCAGCTCCCACGCGGTGATGCTGGCTGGCATTACCCTGATTTGTGCCGGGTTCTCCGTAGGCTTTGGCGTAGCGATGAGCCAGGCGCTCGGGCCGTTCTCGCTGCGGGCGGGCGTGGCAAGCTCGGCGCTGGGCATCGCGCAGGTCTGCGGCTCTTCTCTGTGGATTTGGCTGGCGGCGGTGCTTGGCCTTAACGCGCTGAATATGCTGATCGGGATCCTGATTGGCTGTAGCATTGTCTGCATTCTTTTACTTTTGGTCATCCAGCCCGCCGCGCATTATGAAGAAGCCCATCAGCAGCCTCGATCTTAATCTTCTGCTCACCCTGCAACTGCTGTTGCAGGAGCGCAGCGTGACCAAAGCCGCGAAGCGGATGAACGTTACGCCCTCGGCGGTGAGTAAATCGCTGGCGAAGCTGCGCGACTGGTTTGAGGATCCGCTGTTTGTGAAAACGCCGCTCGGGCTGCTGCCAACGGCGTTGACCGTGAGCCTTGAGCAGGATCTGGCGGACTGGATGCAAATCGGCAATCAGATCCTCGATAAATTCCACCACGATTCCCCCGGCGGCCTGACGTTCGAGCTGGCGGCGGAAACCCCGCTGATGCTGATCCGCCTGAATACGCTGCTGGAACAGGTGAACCAGCGCTACCCGCAGGCGACGGTCAAGATGCGCCACTGGGATTACGACTCGCTGGACGCCATTACCCGTGGCGAGGTGGATCTCGGCTTTACCGGACGCGAAACGCACCCGCGCTCCCGGGAGCTGCTCAAGCTGATGCCGTGGTTTATCGACTATGAAATTCTGTTTAGCGACCGTCCGTGCGTCTATCTGCGCGACGATCACCCGGCGTTGCAGGAGGAGTGGAATCTCGACACCTTCTTGCGCTATCCGCACATCAGCATCTTCTGGGAGCGCAGCGACACCTGGGCGCTGGACGAGGTGCTTAAAGAGATGGGCCGCGAGCGGAATATCGCCATGAGCCTGCCCGGGTTTGAGCAGTCGATGTTTATGGCGGCGCAGCCGGGCCATAACTATATCGCCACCGCGCCGCACTACTGCCACCACTATAATCAGCTCCACCAGCGCAGGCTGATCTCCCTTCCCATTCCCATCGACGAAGCGCAGGCCGAAAAGCTCACCGTCCCCTTTACGATGATCTGGCATAAGCGTAACAGCCATAATCCGAAAATCCTGTGGCTAAAGGAGACCATTAAGGCGCTCTACGGTGTACCTCTGAGTTAGCCATCAAATTTTTGCCTAATAATGTGTAAAGTTCGGCGCTAAGACTTCTCTTAATCCTAATTACTGATTAAATCAGAACTGAAGTTAAGCGATAATAAATGTAACCGTTTAACCGACTACGACCATTATCAAGGAGCGAAAAATGGCAACGCACTTTGCAAGAGGGACTCTCACCGAAGGACGCCTCGTATCGGCCAGGATCTCACTAGCCTGTCACGAAGAAGCACGTAAGCTTCCCGAGCATCGCCGGACGCGCTTTTTAGCCTCCCGGGCGCTGCTCGCCGAACTGTTATTTATGCTGTACGGCACCAGCGAGCTGCCGGATATCATCACCCAGCCGGGTGGCCGCCCGGTCTTTGCGGACCCCGCGCTTCCCCGCTTTTCCATCTCCTATACCGGCAACATCACTGGCGTTGCGCTGACCACCGAAGGCGACTGCGGGCTGGATCTGGAACTTCAGCGTGCGACCCACGGTTTTCTCGGCGCCAACGCGCTGGATGCCTACCCGCTCTCCAGCAACGAGAAGCTGTGGATCCGTAACCAGAACGATCCCAACGAGGCGAAAGCCCAGCTCGTGACGCTGCGCCAGAGCATTCGCAAGCTCTCGGGCTGCGCCGCGGACGAAGCCAGCCTGCTTCAGCTGTTGCCTGGCTCGGGCCGTCTTCGCGCCTCGAAAACGTCCCTGGTGGAGGCATTGAGCGACGCCGAAGACGTGCTGATTTGGTCGATTGCGGTGACGCCTGCGATTGAGCGGCTGAAAATCTGGGAATTTGACAGCGCGCGCGGGTGGCGTAGCCTTCCTGATGTGCCGGCGCGCGCCAACGAACCCGCCGCACGCCTGATGAGATTAACCAGTTTACCGGCAGAAAAAGCTCTTACCCTTAACTGACCCGTTCCGGGCCATCATGATGAAAAGGAGTAATCATGTCTGATACGTTGAAAGTTGTTACGTTACTGGGAAGCCTGCGCAAAGGTTCATTTAATGGGATGGTCGCGCGGACGCTTCCGCAGCTGGCTCCGGCAGGGATGGAGATCTCCGCGCTGCCTTCAATCGGCGAGATCCCACTGTACGATGCCGATGTTCAGCTGGAAGAGGGTTTCCCGCAGAGCGTGGAAGCGATTGCAGAGCAGATCCGCCAGGCCGACGGCGTGGTTATCGTGACGCCAGAGTATAACTACTCGGTGCCGGGTGGCCTGAAAAACGCCATCGACTGGTTATCCCGTTTACCGGAACAGCCGCTGGCGGGCAAGCCGGTGCTGATCCAGACCAGCTCAATGGGCGCGATTGGCGGCGCGCGCTGTCAGTATCACCTGCGTCAGATCCTGGTCTTCCTGGACGCGATGGTGATGAACAAGCCTGAGTTTATGGGCGGTGTGATTCAGAATAAGGTCGACCCGCAGACGGGTGAAGTGGTGGATCAGAGCACGCGTGACCATCTGTCTGGTCAGCTGACGGCGTTCGGGGATTATATTAAGCGGGTGAAGGCGTAAGCTTCGAGCGGGCTGATGCCCTCACCCTCACCCTAGCCCTCTCCCACAGGGAGAGGGAACAAACACGTTTATTTCGCGTCGATGAACACAATCTTCAGCACAAACAGCAGCGCCACAATGATGACGCACGGGCTGAGGTCGCGGAAGCGACCGGTACCGATCTTCATCACGCAGTAAGAGATAAAGCCCAGCGCGATACCTTCGGTAATCGAGAAGCTGAACGGCATCATTACCGCGGTAATAAACGCCGGAACCGCTTCGGTTAAATCGTCCCACTTCACGCGCGCCAGGCTGGAGGTCATCAGAACCCCCACGTAGATCAGCGCACCTGCCGCCGCGTACGGAGGCACCATGCCCGCCAGCGGAGAGAGGAAAATCACCAGCAGGAACAGAATGCCCACCACGACCGCCGTCAGGCCGGTACGACCGCCCACGGACACGCCGGAAGAGGATTCAATGTAAGCGGTAACAGACGAGGTGCCGATAAACGAACCCGCTACGGACGAGATACTGTCAACGTACAGCGCCTGCTTCATGCGCGGGAATTTGCCCTTCTCATCCGCCAGACCCGCTTTGTCGGTCACGCCGATCAGCGTACCGGAGGAGTCGAACAGGTTAACCAGCATGAAGGAGAAAATCACACCCGCCAGACCGAGGTTCAGCGAACCGGCCAGATCGACGTGACCGATCACGGTGCTCACGCTTGGCGGCGCAGAAACGATGCCGTTGTAGTGAACATCACCCAGCATCCAGCCCAGCAGCGTGGTTACGACGATAGAGACCAGCACCGCCGCATGAATGTTGCGGGACGCCAGGATAGCGATGATGAAGAAGCCCAGCACGCCCAGCAGCACGTTGTGCGAGGTCAGGTGGCCGATGCTCACCAGCGTATCCGGGTTAGCGACGATCACGCCCGCGTTTTTCAGCCCCATCATGCCGATGAACAGACCAATACCGCTGGTGATGCCCACGCGCAGGCTCACTGGGATATTGGCAATCATCCAGTAGCGCACGCGGAAAATGGTCAGCAGCAGCAGGCCGATGGCACCCCAGAAAATAGCGCCCATCCCCACCTGCCACGGCAGGCCCATCGCCTGAACGACCACGAAGGCGAAGAACGCGTTCAGACCCATTGCCGGTGCCAGCGCAACCGGCAGGTTAGCAAATACGCCCATCAGAATGCTGCCAAGTGCAGCGATCAGGCAGGTGGTCACGAAGACGGCGCTGGTGTCCATGCCAGCAACGCCCAGAATTTGTGGGTTAACAAAAACGATATACACCATCGTCAGGAAGGTGGTGAAACCGGCGATCACTTCGGTGCGTGCCGTTGTGCCGTGCTCGCGCAGTTTAAACACGCGCTCAAGCAGACCCTGACCAGATGTCTGGGTAGTGTGTTGTTGACTCATCATCTATTTCCGAACAAGGAGGGAAAATTCGTCGCTATCCTATACCAAAATGCGACAATAAGGGCGGTTGTGAGGTACTTTTTTTCATTGAATTTGCTTATACGGCAACGATTGCGTGTCGTTAATCTGCATCACGTAAACGTTAAACTTGTTAAAAGGGAAAGGCATGTCCGGAATTGAGGCGGTATTTTTCGACTGCGACGGTACGCTTGTCGACAGTGAGGTCATTTGTTCCCGTGCGTACGTCGCCATGTTCCAGGAATTTGGCATTACGCTCGATCTCGAAGAGGTGTTCAAACGCTTTAAGGGCGTGAAGCTCTACGAGATCATCGACATCATTAACGAAGAACACGGCGTAGATCTGGCGAAAGCCGATCTGGAGCCGGTGTACCGCGCCGAGGTCGCACGCCTCTTCGACTCGGAGCTGGAGGTGATTGCGGGCGCAAACGCGCTGCTGGACGCCATGACGGTGCCGATCTGCGTGGTGTCGAACGGCCCGGTCAGCAAAATGCAGCACTCGCTGGGCAAGCTTGAGATGTTGCACCATTTCCCGGAAAAACTGTTCAGCGGCTACGATATTCAGCGCTGGAAGCCGGATCCGGCCCTGATGTTCCACGCGGCTAAGGCGATGAACGTGAACGTCGAGAACTGCATCCTGGTGGATGATTCAACGGCGGGCGCGCAGTCGGGGATTGATGCGGGCATGGAGGTGTTTTACTTCTGCGCCGATCCGCACAACAAGCCGATCGATCATCCAAAAGTGACCACCTTTACCGATCTGGCACAGCTGCCGGAACTGTGGAAGGCGCGCGGCTGGAACATCACCCGCTAAGGGACATCCCGCCGCACCGCGGCGGGACATACACCTTTACGCCAGCGTCAGTTCAGATGCCGCCGCTTTATCTGCGATCACCGTCAGGAACGGGTGCAGCTGAAGCACAGACGCGGGCAACGCCTCTGTCACCGGCCCTTCCAGCATCCCCTTCAGCGCCTTCGCTTTCGCTTCACCGTTGACGATCACCAGCAGGTTTTTCGCCGCCATGATGCTTTTCGGCCCCATGGTCACGTAGTGCGTCGGCACCTGCGAGACATCACCGCCCAGCTCGTGCGCCACGAGGTTAACCAGCTCACCGTCTATGGGCACCAGAGTGGTCATGTCGTGAAAATGGGTGGTGTTGGGTAAATTGCCGCAAAAGTGACCGTCGGCGCCCAGCCCCATCACCACCAGATCCAGCCCGCCTCTCTCCGCCAGCATCCGGTCATGACCCGCGTAGTTGTCCACCGTCAGCTGATGGATATTCGCCTCGTTGACCGCCGTCGGCGTGAAGAACAGGTTGCGCAGGCTGGTGAGGGTGACGCCATCGCCCGATTTATCGCGAAACGGGATCTCGTCGAAATTGTAAAACTGCACGTTTTTGAGCCAGTTTTTGCCTTTCACCATCGGCGTGAGCAGCTCGTACATGCGCTTCGGCGTACTGCCCGCGGTGATCGCCAGATGAACGAGGCGCGGCTTGTCCATCAGCTCGTACAGCTGCTGGGCCGCAAACTGGCTCATCTGCTCGTAGTCGTCGGTTATGATTAATCTCATCATATCGTCCTGATAAGCCAGCTATTTGAATAACTTCTGCACGAACTCGGCATACGCCGGACGCCAGACGTCCATCTCATGGTTCAGCCCCGGATATTCATGATATTCAAAGCGAATATCGCGTTTTTCCAGCTCGGCCTTCAGACCGGCAATGTCCTTCCCGGTGACCATATCCCGATCCCCCACTACCACGGTGAAGTTGCGCAGCTGCGCGTTGATGGACTGAGGATTGTCCAGACGCGCGCTGACGCCCGCATCCGGCACCGTCGTGGTCGTCACGCCGCTGAAGGTGGCCAGCCAGCGGAAGCTTTCAAGATGATTGAGACCGGAGACCAGCGCCTGATAACCGCCCTGAGACAGCCCCGCCAGCGCGCGGCCGTCCGCATCTGAACGGACGTTAAAGCGCTTGCTGATGAGCGGAATAATGTCGGTCATCAGCTCGCGATCGGCGGCCTTCGCATTCAGCGGATAGAACACTTTGCGCCGCTCGCCGGGAACGAAGGTTTCAGGAACAATCCCTTCCGCATCCGTTTCGGTATCCGGCACCACCACCAGCATCGGCTTGATTTTGCCCTCGGCCAGCAGGTTATCCATCATTTGCGCGATGCGCCCCTGGTCAATCGCCGAGCGCCCGGTATCGCCAAAGCCGTGATAAAAATAGAGCACCGGCAGCGGCTCCCCTTTACCGCTGTAGCCTGGCGGGGTCCAGACGAATATCTGGCGCTCGGATTTTAAGGCGCTGGAGTGATAGGTCAGCGCAATCAGATCGCCATGCGGGACGGGATTCACATCAAGAATACTGCCCGGCACCAGCACCATGCTGGAGTTCACCTGGCGCTGCGGCTTCGGCATCGCCGTGCCGGTATCAATGCTGCGAACGCCGTCAACGTTGAAGAAATACTCGTACAGATTGGGCTTCATCACCGGCGCCTGCCAGGTCCAGATCCCCACGCTGTCCTTCACCATCGGGTGAATGTTGTCCGGAGTGGGAACGCCGATCACCACCGACACGTTTTTCGCCTGCGGGGCGAAGTAGCGGAAGGTGATGGATTTGTCCGCGTTGACCTGAGTCACGTACTGCTGCACGGTCATCGCCGGATCGGGCGTATCAGGCAGCGCGGAGGCGTTCACCTGCTGGCTAAGACACACCGACAGCGCAATAAGGGATAAAACCGATTTAACGCGTTTCATAAACACATCCTTTTCAATGTTCTGATTACCACCAGATTTCAGCCTGCGCACCCACCGCGAACTGATCCTTTTTCCCGTCTGCGAAGGTGTAGTCATCGAGATCGGTATCTTCCGCCTTAATGTAAGTGCCGTAGAAACGAATTTCCGGGCGGGAGGTCAACATGCTGGTATTGACCTTAAAGGTATGGAACAGCGTCGCCTTATAGCCGGACTCGTAATAGTTGGTGCCGCTCAGGTCGGTGTTTTTCTGTTTGAAGTAGCCCAGCTCGACGCCGGTCTGGTTGAATTTGTCCCAGATATAGGCCGGACGCACCACGGCGCGGATGGATTCGAAATCAGAATGGGCGCCGGTTTCGTAGCTATAAACGTCATTACCAAACGAGTAGACCAGCGCGTTCGCCACGATCACGTCGTCACCCAGGTACATTTCCCCCTGTGAAGCGAGTCGCACCGCCGTTCCGTTGGTGTGATCGCCATAGTAGCGGCCGTTAAAGGTGGTAAACGGACTGGAGCCGGCGTAGCGGGAGAAGCTGCTCGCGATGGAGTTGTTTGCCAGCAGCAGCGAGTATTCGTTAAAGCCGCCCCCCGTGAATTTGTGCGTCACGGTGCTGCCAACCATCCAGGTATCTTTCCACTGGTAATAGCCGTTGTTGTCTTCGTTGTACTTCTCGCTGCTGCTCTGGTTCGCGGCGACATAACGCCTGCTCAGCATCAGGGTCGCGTTGTCCCACAGCGGCAGCTCCTTGTAGCGCAGGTCGATGGCGTTGGTATTGATCTTCTGCTTGTTCTTCAGGTCACGGTCGTAGTCGTCGACGTCTTCACGCACCAGCGCGATATCCACTTTGCCCGGGCCGATTTTCCAGTTTTCCAGACCCACGCCCGCCGCGGCATCGGTGCGCTGCGTTTTCCAGTCGAGCATCTGAATTTCGATTTTTGGCGCGCCATGCTTACCGACCCAGAAATCCGCTTCCGGAGCGAACGGTAAGAAGCCTTGCGTGGTGACGTACATGTCGGAGAACTGGAGATAGTTCTCGCCGCCCGCGTTATCCCCGAACCAGCCCGTGGAGTACTGCTGGCTGACGTTACCGTCCAGCATCACTATCGCATCCACGCGCTTGTTGCCTTCGTTGTAGACCCGCTGTTTGAGCTGCAAATCAAACCAGCCGGTGTATTCGTTCCCCAGACGTCCCAGAGAGCCGATCGCCCAGGATTTTGGCGCGCCGTGGGATGCGGTTCCCCAGCCTGAACGGAAGTAGCCGTTGTAGCTGAACCCGATCTCGTCTTTCACAAACTTACTGAAATCCTTCATGGTGACTGACGACAAGGCTGGCGCTGATGCATCCCCTGCGGCGTTATCATTTTTGACCAGAACCGCTTCCGGTTTTTTAACGGGTTTTACGCTCGACGGCACCGGAGTCGACTGCTTTTTATAATATTCCAGCTCGCTCTGGGTATCCTTTAACGCCTTTTCGAGTAATTCAAGACGCTGCTCGACCGTTAATGATTCCGCATTAACCTGGCAAAAAGGCACCATCATTAAAAATGCAGAGGTAATAGCATTTCTCCTGAACATAATCATATTCCCTTTTAATTATTAAGATTAAAAAACGGGGGGATTATTCATCCCCCAAAGTGGCTAACGAGGGTAAAAATCAATACGTGTCATATGCAGATGACGCGGCGCCTTCCCTGCGAAACGGTACTCTTTTATCCTGTCATGGCGTTAAAAAACAAAAAAACCTGAAAAGACCGCCCCTCTTTCGAGGAGGATCTTTTCAGGTTTTGCCCGTATGACGACGGTTACAATCCTGTGGTGAATATAATTGCGGAACCCGCTAATTAATTTTCAACTGAAACTAATATGGGATGTGATTCTGTTGCAGGCGGGAGGGAAAGACAATGCGGAATACCGTAATTTGTGACAAAGAACAAATTAATAATTGGGATATTACAGGAACTCGTTAAATATTATTTGCGTGAATTATATAAGCCATATTAAATATAACGCCAGCAGTGCTGGCGTTATTATTTGTTTTACTCTTTCGGATCTTTACCCGCCAGCAGCTTGTCCAGCTCGTCGCCGCCCACGTGACGGAAATCCTGGCCCTTCACGAAATAGAAAATGTATTCACAAATGTTCTGGCAACGGTCGCCGATGCGCTCAATAGAGCGCGCGCAGAACAGCGCGGTCAGTACGCTTGGAATGGTGCGTGAATCTTCCATCATGTAGGTCATCAGCTGACGCACGATGCCCTCATATTCCTGGTCGACCTTCTTGTCTTCACGATAAATACGTACCGCTTCGTCAAGATCCATGCGCGCAAAGGCGTCCAGCACGTCGTGCAGCATCTGCACCGTGTGGCGACCCAGCGACTCCAGGCTCACCAGCAGCGGCTGGTGCTGCTGGGAAAACTTCTCCAGCGCGGTGCGGCAGATTTTATCCGCCACGTCACCAATACGTTCCAGCTCGGCGATGGTTTTGATGATCGCCATCACCAGACGCAGGTCGCTCGCCGTCGGCTGACGTTTGGCGATAATGCGCACGCAGGCTTCGTCGATCGCGACTTCCATCATGTTGACGTTTTGGTCGCCTGCAATGACGCGCTTCGCCAGCTCGCTGTCCTGGTTGTGCATCGCGGTGATCGCATCTGAAAGCTGCTGCTCGACCATACCGCCCATGGTCATCACCTGGGTGCGGATGCTTTCCAGCTCGGCGTTAAACTGGCCGGAAATGTGTTTGTTAAGATTGAGATTATCCATTGCGCACTCCTGAATCAGCCGTAGCGTCCGGTGATGTAGTCTTCGGTTTGTTTCTTCGCGGGCTTAGTGAACAGATCGTCCGTGTTGCTGAACTCAATCAACTCGCCCAGGTACATAAACGCCGTGTGATCGGAACAACGCGCGGCCTGCTGCATGTTGTGGGTCACGATAACCACGGTGTAATCCTGCTTCAGCTCGGTGATCAGCTCTTCGATACGACCGGTTGAGATCGGATCCAGCGCTGAACACGGCTCGTCCAGCAGCAGCACGTCCGGGCGAATGGCGATGCCACGCGCAATACACAGACGCTGCTGCTGACCACCGGAGAGAGAGTACCCGCTCTGGTGCAGCTTATCTTTGGTTTCATTCCATAATGCGGCCTTGGTCAAGGCCCACTGCACGCGCTCGTCCATATCGGCACGGGAGAGCTTCTCGAACAGGCGAACGCCAAAGGCGATGTTGTCGTAAATCGACATCGGGAACGGCGTTGGCTTCTGGAACACCATACCCACTTTGGCACGCAGCAGGGCGATATCCTGGGTATTGGTGAGAATGTTGTCGCCGTCGAGAAGGATCTCCCCTTCGGCGCGCTGCTCCGGATAGAGCGAATACATTTTGTTAAAGGTACGCAGCAGCGTGGATTTGCCACAGCCGGACGGACCGATGAATGCCGTGACCTGGTTCTTAGCGATATCCAGGTTGATATTCTTCAGGGCATGGAATTTGCCGTAGTAGAAGTTCAAATCGCGAACCTGAATCTTACCCGGGGCAGTATCAACCATACTCATTGACTCATTTCCTCATTCGGCGCCGCGACGTGCCGCGCCGTAAAAAATTAACCGTGTTTCTTCTTCGCGAAAATGACGCGCGCCAGAATGTTCAGCAACAGTACGCAAAGGGTAATAATCAGCACCCCGGCCCAGGCCAGCTGCTGCCACTCCGCGAACGGGCTCATCGCAAATTTAAAGATGGTGACCGGCAGGTTGGCGATCGGCTGCATCATGTCCGTGCTCCAGAACTGGTTGGAGAGGGAGGTAAACAGCAGCGGAGCCGTTTCACCGGCGATACGCGCAACGGCCAGCAGGATACCGGTCATAATCCCGGAGATTGACGCTTTTAGCGTAATCGCGGAGATCATTTTCCATTTTGGCGTTCCCAGCGCGTAAGCCGCTTCGCGCAGGCTGTCCGGCACCAGTTTCAGCATGTTTTCCGTGGTTCGGATAACGATAGGCACCTGCAACAGCGCCAGCGCAATCACGCCCGCCCAGCCGGAGAAGTGCTCCATCTGCGCCACCACCACGGTGTAGACAAACAGGCCGACCACGATAGACGGGGCAGAAAGCAGAATGTCGTTGATGAAGCGAATCACTTCCGCGAGCCAGGATTTACGGCCATATTCCGCGAGGTAAATGCCCGCCATGATACCCAGCGGCGTGCCCACCACGGTCGCCCACAGGATCAGCAGGCCACTGCCCGCAAGGGCGTTCGCCAGACCACCGCCCGCCGTGTTTGGCGGCGGCGTCATCTCGGTGAACAGCGCGAGCGACATGCCGTCGATACCGCGAACTACGGTCGAGAAGAGGATCCAGACCAGCCAGAACAGGCCAAACGCCATGGTCGCCATGGAGAGCGTCAGCGCAATGCGGTTTTTCAGACGGCGCTTTGACTGCATCTTACGGCGGGATTCCGCCAGCTCGGCGGTGCTTTGCATTTCGAGAGTCGCCATTAGCGTGCCCCCTCATTTTTAGCCAGACGCATAATCATCAGCTTGGAAATCGCCAGAACGATGAAGGTGATAACAAACAGGATCAGACCCAGCTCCATCAGCGCGGCAACGTGAAGCCCGGATTCCGCTTCGGCGAATTCGTTCGCCAGCGCCGACGTAATGCTGTTACCCGGCATGAACAGCGAGGCGCTGTCGAGCTGGTAGGTGTTGCCGATGATAAAGGTCACCGCCATGGTTTCACCCAGCGCGCGCCCCAGGCCGAGCATCACGCCCCCTATCACCCCATTTTTGGTGAACGGAAGAACGATGCGCCAGATAACCTCCCAGGTGGTGCAGCCGATGCCGTAGGCCGACTCTTTCATCATCACCGGGGTTTGTTCGAAGACATCGCGCATTACCGCCGCAATGTACGGAATGATCATGATGGCGAGGATCACGCCAGCCGCAAGAATACCGATACCGAACGCCGGGCCCTCGAACAGCGCTCCCACAAACGGGATCGCAGACAGTACGTTGCCCACCGGCTCCTGGAAGTAGGTGGCGAACAGCGGCGCGAAGATAAACAGGCCCCACATGCCGTAAACGATACTCGGAATAGCCGCCAGCAGTTCGATCGCAATACCGAGCGGACGTCGCAGCCAGCCGGGTGCCAGCTCGGTCAGGAACAGGGCGATACCGAAGCTGACCGGAACGGCGATCAGCAGGGCGATGAACGAGGTCACCAGCGTGCCGTAGATGGGCACCAGCGCACCGTAGATATCGTTCGGCGCGTCCCACTCTTTTGTCCACAGGAAGGAGAAACCGAATTTCTGAATGCTCGGCCAGGAGGAGAAAATCAGAGACACGATAATGCCGCCCAGCAGCAATAGCACAATCAGCGCAGCCAGTTTGACCAGCGCGCTGAAAATCATGTCACCTTTTTTACCCGGAGGGTTAAATGCAGGCTTGGTTGCAGCCATAAATCACTCTTCTGTTTGAGACGTTTTTACGAATATGCCCGGTGGCGCTGACGCTTACCGGGCCTACAGATCAAACCGTAGGGCGAGTAAGCGCAGCGCCACCCGCCATCTTCGTTAAATATATCCTGTTAGTACAGCGCTTTACCGCTGCTGTCTTTTACGTTGGTCTTCCATGCAGCACGAACCTGCTCAACCACGCTGTCCGGCAGGCTGGCGTAATCCAGATCGTTAGCCTGTTTGCCGCCGTTTTTGTATGCCCAGTCGAAGAACTTCAGCACTTCCGTACCCTGCTCAGGCTTCTTCTGATCTTTGTGAACCAGAATGAACGTGGTAGAGGTGATTGGCCATGCATTGTCGCCTTTCTGGTTAGTCAGATCCTGTGCGAAGGATTTGCTCCAGTCAGCGCCTTTCGCGGCGTTAGCAAAGTTTTCTTCCGTCGGGCTGACCGGCTTGCCGTCAGCAGAAACCAGTTTGGTATAGGCCAGGTTGTTCTGCTTCGCGTACGCATATTCTACGTAGCCGATGGAGCCAGGCAGACGCTGTACGAACGCGGCGATACCGTCGTTACCTTTACCGCCCAGACCGGTTGGCCAGTTAACGGTAGAGCCGGAGCCGACTTTAGATTTCCACTCGTCGTTCACTTTTGCCAGGTAGCTGGTGAAGACGAAAGAGGTGCCCGAACCGTCCGCGCGGCGAACCACGGCGATGTTCTGTGAAGGGAGTTTCATGCCTGGGTTGAGCTTAGCAATCGCTTCGTCATCCCATTTTTTGATTTTGCCGAGGTAGATGTCACCCAGCGTTTTGCCGTCCAGCACCAGCTCGCCCGACTTCACGCCCGGCAGGTTGATGGCCAGCACAACGCCGCCGATCACGGTCGGGAACTGGAACAGGCCTTCCTGCGCCAGTTTTTCATCAGACAGCGGAGCGTCTGATGCGCCGAAATCAACGGTGTTCGCGGTAATTTGTTTAACGCCACCGGAGGAGCCGATACCCTGATAGTTAACCTTGTTACCGGTTTCTTTCTGGTAGGTATCCGCCCATTTGGCATACACCGGCGCAGGGAAGGTTGCACCAGCGCCAGTCAGGCTTGCCTCTGCGAATACAGAGAAAGCGCTCAGAGATAAGGTCGCGGCGACAACAGTTGCGACAGTGGTACGCATAACTTTCATAATGTCTCCTGCAAGATTTTCGTAAATCGTTGTTTAGTGGCTACGATGAGCAAAATAGGACAAACAGGTGACAGATAAATGTACGAATTATGACAGTTTTATGACAACGAAAATTTCAGTTAAAAACTGTCGAAATACTCAATTAATATCATCATGTTAGACACAAACATGACGGTAGATTTACAGTTATATTTTCTTTATGTGACACTGAAAAAAGTAGTTGAAGATGACAGATTGTCATCTATAAAAGCGGGGAAGAGTTGATTAAAAACAAACCAGGCGGGATAAAAAAGCTCCACCCGAAGGTGGAGCCCGGAGAGATTATTCGACGGTAACGGACTTCGCCAGGTTACGCGGCTGGTCAACGTCGGTGCCTTTGATCAGCGCCACGTGATACGCCAGCAGCTGCAACGGAACGGTGTAGAAGATTGGCGCGATCACCTCTTCCACATGCGGCATCTCAATGATGTGCATATTGTCGCTGCTGGCAAAACCGGCATCTTTATCCGCAAAGACGAACAGCACGCCACCGCGGGCACGGACCTCTTCGATGTTCGATTTCAGTTTTTCCAGCAGTTCGTTGTTCGGTGCCACAACGATTACCGGCATATCGGCGTCAATCAGCGCCAGCGGGCCGTGCTTCAGCTCACCGGCGGCGTAGGCTTCCGCATGGATGTAGGAGATCTCTTTCAGCTTCAGCGCGCCTTCCAGCGCGATCGGATACTGATCGCCACGGCCAAGGAACAGCGCGTGATGTTTGTCGGAGAAATCTTCCGCCAGCGCCTCGATGCGTTTGTCCTGAGACAGCATCTGCTCGATACGGCTCGGCAGCGCCTGCAACCCGTGAACAATGTCCTGCTCAACGGAAGCATCCACGCCTTTCAGACGCGCCAGCTTCGCCACCAGCATCAGCAGCACGGTCAGCTGGGTGGTAAAGGCTTTGGTTGATGCCACACCGATTTCGGTACCGGCCTTGGTCATCAGCGCCAGATCGGATTCACGCACCAGCGAGGAGCCAGGGACATTACAAATCGCCAGCGAGCCAAGATAGCCCAGCTCTTTCGACAGGCGCAGCGCCGCCAGGGTATCCGCCGTTTCGCCAGACTGGGAAAGGGTGATCATCAGGCTGTTACGACGCACCGCGGATTTACGGTAGCGGAACTCAGACGCGATTTCCACGTCGCACGGCACGCCCGCCAGGGATTCAAACCAGTAGCGAGAGACCATCCCGGAGTTGTACGAGGTGCCGCAGGCCACGATCTGAATATGCTCAACCTGAGAAAGCAGTTCGGCCGCGTTGGCACCCAGCTCGCTCAGATCGACCTGGCCGTGGCTGATGCGTCCGGTCAGGGTGTTTTTGATGGCGTTTGGCTGCTCGTAGATCTCTTTCTGCATGTAGTGACGATACGCGCCTTTGTCGCCCGCATCGTATTGCAGGTTAGATTCGATCTCAGGGCGTTTAATCACCGCACCGGATTTATCGAAAATGGAGACTTCGCGGCGCGTCACTTCGGCGATATCGCCCTCTTCAAGGAAGATAAAGCGGCGGGTCACAGGCAGCAGCGCCAGCTGATCGGAGGCGATAAAGTTCTCGCCCATACCCAGACCGATCACCATCGGGCTACCGGAACGCGCGGCCAGCAGGGTGCTCGGGTCGCGGGAATCCATGATCACCGTACCGTATGCGCCACGCAGCTGAGGGATCGCGCGCAGTACCGCATCGCGCAGCGTGCCGCCCTTCGCCAGCTCCCAGTGGACCAGGTGAGCAATCACTTCGGTGTCGGTTTCGGACACAAAGGTGTAGCCGCGCGCTTTCAGCTCTTCGCGCAGCGGTTCGTGGTTTTCGATAATGCCGTTATGCACCACCACAATGTGTTCAGACACATGCGGGTGGGCGTTGCCTTCAGAAGGTTCGCCGTGCGTCGCCCAACGGGTATGCGCAATACCCGTGCCGCCGTGCAGCGGATGTTCTTCCGCCGCCTGCGCCAGCATCTGCACTTTACCCAGACGACGCAGGCGGGTCATATGACCTTCCGCATCCACCACCGCCAGACCCGCAGAGTCATAGCCACGGTATTCCAGACGACGTAAGCCTTCGAGAAGGATTTCAGCAATATCACGCTGCGCAACTGCGCCAACAATTCCACACATAGTTTTAGATTCCGAATTTAGGCATTATGCCTGCGTTGTCGCTGACCTGTATTTGCCCTTTCCGGGCGCCCCGAGCCTTGTAGAGAGTGGGGTTATTTTTATGGGTACTGCTGGTGGGGGGGGAGATATATATTTACCTCCTCACCCGGGTTTGCCTGATGACGGCTACGCCTTATCAGGCCTACTCAATCGTAGGGCGGGTAAGCGTAGCGCCACCCGCCTTGTTGTTACTTTTTCTTCACCGGGCGTGTCCAGCCCTGCTTGTTGATCTGCGGCACGCGGCTCAACACCAGTTCGTTTTCCGCCACATCTCGCGTCACGGTCGTTCCGGCGGCGATGGTCACACCGTTGCCGACCGTCACCGGGGCCACCAGCTGGGTGTCAGAGCCCACAAACACGTCATCGCCGATGATGGTTTTAAACTTGTTCGCGCCGTCATAGTTGCAGGTAATCGTACCCGCGCCGATATTCACGTTATCGCCAATTTCCGCATCGCCAAGATAGGTCAAATGACCGGCTTTAGAGCCTTTACCCAGGCGCGCCTTTTTCATCTCAACAAAGTTGCCAACGTGCGCGCCTGCCAGCAGCTCTGCGCCCGGGCGCAGACGCGCAAACGGGCCGATGGTGCAGGCTGCATCGAGATGCGCATCTTCCACCACGCTGTACGGGCTGATTTCGCAGTCATCGCCAATCACGCTATTTTTGATCACGCAGCCGGTGCCAATCTTCACGCGGTGGCCCAGGGTGACGCTGCCTTCGAGAATAACGTTAGTATCGATCTCAACGTCACGCCCGTGAGACAGAGTACCGCGCAGATCAAAACGCGCCGGATCCTTAAGCATGACGCCCGCCAGCAGCAGTTTTTCAGCCTGTTCGGACTGATAAATACGCTCCAGACGAGAAAGTTGCAGGCGATTGTTCACGCCGTCCGTTTCGCTAATACGCGCCGGATGCACTGCCGCGATGTCGCGACCTTCCTGGTAGGCCAGGGCGATAATATCGGTGATGTAGTATTCACCCTGTGAATTATTGTTGTTCAGTTTCGACAGCCAGCGCTTTATGTCCGCGCCGTTGGCGATCAGGATACCGGTGTTAATTTCCGGGATCTCGCGCTGGGCTTCGCTGGCATCTTTGTGCTCAACAATACCGGTTACTTTGCCGTTTTCACGGGTAATACGGCCATATCCGCTCGGATCGTCCAGCACCACGGTCAGCAGACCGATACCGCCCTGCGGTTTCGCGTCACGCAGGCGGGTCAGGGTTTCGACGGAGATCAGCGGAACATCGCCGTACAGCATCAGGATATCTTCGTCATCGCCGAAGAACGGCGCGGCCTGCTGCATCGCATGGCCCGTACCGAGCTGTTCGGCCTGAAGCACCCAGTTGAGGTTGTCATCACGCAGCGTCTGCTTGAGGAGATCGCCGCCGTGGCCGTACACCAGGTGAACCTGTTTTGCGCCGAGTTCATTTGCGGCATCAATGACATGCTGCACCATCGGCTTTCCTGCCAGGGTGTGCAGCACCTTTGGAAGATCGGAATACATGCGGGTGCCTTTGCCAGCGGCAAGGATGACCACGCTCATCGTATTGTTCAACATACGCGTCCTGACTGTAATTTGAGTGAGAAGTAAAACCCTTTGACGTTGAAAATTCTACATATTTTGCGCCATAAAATGGAGTGGTGCTAAAACGCTCAACGCGGGGCTTTACGGGCTATTTGAGGATACTTTTACGCGCAGAGTAAATCACTTTTTCTCTGGAAAATAGCATTCTCGGGGGAAGTCGCCAGCCCTCACAGTAGCTTAGCCATTCTTTCGCCTCATGAATAAAGATATCAATTATTAAAACGCAGTTTTAATAATTGAATAGTGTGACGTATAAAAAAGAAACACTGTTTCATCTTGATGATAATGGCGCTCAATTATCACTCAGGAGAATTAAATGAATTATAAAATACCTCTGGCGCTCATGATGTGTAGCACCTTTGCCGCCTCTGCGGCTGAGTCAGCGCACGTCTGGAAAGCGATCGCCTTCGGGCAATCGACCGATCTCAATTTTTCCTCCAACGTGCTGCCCGACAAAATAGGCGTTAACGATGTCACCATTGATGGCGTCAGACTCACGCCGCAGGACGCCGCGGATTTATCAAAACCCGTCACCCTCGAAAGCCGGGGCGGCAAAATCGCTAACTCGCACGACGGGCTGACCTTCTTCTATACCGAACTTTCGGTGACGGAGAACTTCGTTTTGCAGGCCACCGTGAGAGTGGATCAGTTTGGCCCGGAGAACGGCGCGAAACCGGCCGCACAGGAGGGGGCGGGCCTTCTGGTGCGCGATATTCTCGGCGTGCCGCGCCAGCAGCCGCTGAAAGAGGGGTACGAGGAGTTTCCCGCCGCGTCGAATATGGTGATGAACGCCATCATGACCCAGGATAAGCAAGATCGTCAGCGTATAAAATTGCAGGCCATCACCCGGGAAGGGATTTCGCACCCGTGGGGTGATGCCGGGGCGGCGATCAAAAAGCAGAGCTACAGGGAAGAGGTCGATATTCAGCAGACGCCGGTATTCCGCCTCCGGCTTGAGCGCACCAATAGCGGCTTTGTGACCTCATGGGCGCCCGCTGGCAGCGATGCCTGGGTCAGCCAGAGCGTACCGCGCGCCGATCTTATCGCCGTGCAGGACAGCGCTCGCTATTACGTCGGTTTCTTCGCATCCCGTAATGCAAAAATCACCGTTACCGAGGCATCCCTTGTAACAACCCCTGCTAAAACGGCGGCTTCAAGCCCCTGGCAGGCGAAAGCGCAGCCGGTTGTCGTGCAGCTCGCCTCGGGAACGAAAAGCACCTCAACGCGCTATCTGCTTCAGGCCCGCGCCAACTACGATGGTGTTTTTAGCGTTCGACAAAATGAAGTGGTGATCGGTAATGATAAACCGGTCAAAGCCGGAGAGATGTACGCTCTGCCCGCAACGCTGGGTGAAAAGAATGCCTTCCGCCTGACCTTTACGCCCACCAACGCATCCGACAACGCCCCGTTGCATCAGGATTTCAGCGTAGAGAAACGGGCGGATAACCCGCTGACGACGCTGTATGTCTCCCCGCAAGGCTCGGCGGAAGCTAAAGGCTCGCCGGACGCGCCGATGGATATTGCCACCGCCATCAGCCTGCTCCCGGCAGGAGGGAAAATCGTTCTTCAGGCCGGCGATTACCCGCTGAGCACCATTCCGCTGACGGCCAGCGGCAGCGCGGAGAAGCCGAAAACTCTCGAAGCCGAGGGGAAAGCCGTGATCCACGGGCTGCGGCTGGAGGCGAATAACTGGCATATCACCGGGATCGACGTCACCGGGAAAAGCCTGCGTATACAGGGCAGCCATAACCTGATCGCTAACGTGAAGGCCTACCACAATGACGATACCGGCATTCAGATCTCCTCGCCGGAGAATGTTGGCCGTCCGCTGTGGGCGAGCCACAACCGGGTGATCCATTCCGAATCATGGGGCAATGAGGATCCGGGCAAGATTAACGCCGACGGTTTTGCCGTCAAAATGCGCGTCGGGGAGGGCAACCGCCTGGAGAACTGCTATTCCCACGATAACGTTGATGACGGTTTTGACCTGTTTAACAAAATTGAAGACGGGGCGAATGGGGTGGTGGTGATTGAGAATTCAGTCGCTGAAAACAATATCAGCAACGGCTTTAAGCTCGGTGGAGAAGGGCAGCCGGTCGCGCATGAGATCCGTAACAGCAAGGCGACGGGCAATCATCTCGACGGGTTTACCGATAACTTCAACCCGGGCGCGCTGGTGGTTGCCAATAATCTGGCCGTCGATAATCTGCGCTTTAACTTTATCTTCCGTCCCAGCCCGTATGGCGATGCTTCCACGCAGGGAGTATTCACGGGCAATAAGTCCGTGCGGACTGCGCCTGGCAAATATGACGATGCGGTGGTGGGGAATATCGATGAGTCGAACTATTTTATGGCGAAGGGGAAAAGCGTGAACAGCAAAGGAGAGGTGCTGCCAGATGGCGCTTCGCTTATCACACAACGGTAAGCATGGCGCCACTCGGCATTCAGCGATTAGTGGTTGAATGTGCCGAAAGAGACATTCATTGAGCTGAAAAGAGCGATGATTTTGTTGATCAGTTTCATGGAGGCATCCTGATTTTATGGGTGAAATTATGTGACTCAAGTCACAAAACGGAGTCTACTCCTCAAATTTTAACCGATCAATATTTTTTGTGACGAGAATCACAAAATAATAAAACAGCTTTTCAGTTTCATTTTTCCTGAAACGAAACCATAAAAAAAGCCAGCCTGGGATCCAGACTGGCTTTTTGCTTTTCAAGCCGGTGTTACATCGCTTTTTTGGTCAACTCGATAACGCGCAGTTTCGCGATAGCTTTGGCCAGCTCCGCAGACGCCTGAGCGTAATCCACGTCGCCATGAGAGCTGCTAATGTGCTCTTCAGCCTTACGCTTCGATTCCAGGGCTCGCGCTTCGTCGAGATCCTGTCCACGGATAGCGGTATCGGCCAGAACGGTCACACTGCCTGGCTGCACTTCAAGAATGCCGCCGGACAGATAGATGAACTCTTCATGACCGAACTGTTTAACGATGCGGATCATACCAGGCTTAATGGCGGTGAGCAGCGGTGCGTGACCCGGGAAGATACCCAGTTCACCTTCACTACCCGTTACCTGGATTTTCTCGACCAGACCAGAGAACATTTGTTGCTCTGCGCTGACGACGTCCAGGTGGTAAGTCATTGCCATATCACCCTCCGATTAAGGCGTTAAAGTTTTTTGGCTTTTTCCACGGCTTCGTCGATGGAACCAACCATGTAGAACGCCTGCTCTGGCAGGTGATCGTATTCGCCTTCCATGATGCCTTTAAAGCCACGGATGGTGTCTTTCAGAGAAACGTATTTACCCGGAGAACCGGTGAATACTTCTGCTACGAAGAACGGCTGGGACAGGAAGCGCTGGATCTTACGTGCGCGAGCTACCACCAGTTTGTCTTCTTCAGACAGCTCATCCATACCGAGGATGGCGATGATGTCTTTCAGTTCCTGGTAACGTTGCAGCAGGGACTGTACGCCACGCGCGGTGTCGTAGTGTTCCTGACCAACAACCAGTGGATCCAGCTGACGGCTGGTGGAGTCCAGCGGGTCAACGGCCGGGTAGATACCCAGGGACGCGATCTGACGGCTCAGTACCACGGTTGCATCTAAGTGCGCAAAGGTGGTTGCTGGAGATGGGTCAGTCAAGTCATCCGCAGGTACGTATACCGCCTGAACGGAGGTGATAGAACCGGTTTTGGTAGAGGTGATACGTTCCTGAAGAACACCCATCTCTTCCGCCAGCGTTGGCTGATAACCTACCGCAGAAGGCATACGACCCAGCAGTGCAGATACTTCTGTACCGGCCAGGGTATAACGGTAGATGTTATCGACGAACAGCAGAACGTCACGGCCTTCGTCACGGAATTTCTCAGCCATAGTCAGGCCGGTCAGCGCAACGCGCAGACGGTTTCCTGGTGGCTCGTTCATCTGACCGTAAACCAGGGATACTTTGTCCAGAACGTTGGAGTCAGTCATTTCGTGGTAGAAGTCGTTACCCTCACGAGTACGCTCACCCACACCTGCAAACACGGAATAACCGGAGTGCTCGATCGCGATGTTACGGATCAGCTCCATCATGTTTACGGTTTTACCCACACCCGCACCACCGAACAGACCAACTTTACCGCCCTTCGCAAACGGACACATCAGGTCGATAACTTTGATGCCGGTTTCCAGCAGTTCCTGAGAGCTGGACAGCTCTTCGTAGGAAGGTGCTGCGCGGTGGATAGCCCAACGCTCTTCTTCGCCGATGTCGCCTTTCATGTCGATTGGTTGACCCAATACGTTCATGATACGACCCAGCGTTGCTTTACCTACAGGAACTTCGATCGGGTGCTCAAGGTCTTTAACTTCCAGACCACGACGCAGACCGTCGGAAGAACCCATGGCGATGGTACGCACGATACCGCCGCCGAGCTGCTGCTGAACTTCCAGCACCAGGCTCTCGTTACCATTCTGTACCTCAAGCGCGTCGTACACGCGTGGTACGGCGTCCTGAGGGAACTCGACGTCCACCACGGCGCCGATTACCTGGACAATCTTTCCAGTAGCCATCTTGAATCCTCTACGTAATTCGTAAACCTGGTTAAACCGCGGCGGCCCCCGAGACAATCTCGGTGAGTTCCTGAGTAATGCTGGCCTGACGAGCTTTGTTGTAGACCAACTGCAGCTCTTTAATCAGGCTGCCGCCATTATCGGTCGCGGCTTTCATCGCCACCATACGTGCGGCTTGCTCGCTGGCCAGGTTTTCTACAACGCCCTGATAAACCTGAGATTCGACGTAACGACGCAGCAGAGTATCCAACAGCGCTTTCGGATCGGGTTCATACAGGTAATCCCAGGTTTTTTGCTTCAACTCGCCATCGTCCGAAGCCGGGAGAGGCAACATCTGAGTGATAGTTGGAACCTGAGACATGGTGTTAATAAATTTGTTGCTGACAACGTACAGTCTGTCCAGACGGCCTTCATCGTAGGCCTGCAACATAACTTTTACCGGACCAATCAGTTCGGACAGGGACGGGTTATCACCCATACCGGTCACCTGAGCGACGATATTGCCACCTACGGAATTGAAGAAAGATACGCCCTTAGAGCCGATCATTGCGATATCGCACTGAACGCCTTTTTCGGACCACGCTTTCATATCCGCCAGCAATTTTTTGAACAGGTTAATGTTCAAGCCGCCACACAGACCACGGTCGGTCGACACCACCAGGTAGCCCACGCGTTTAACGTCGCGTTCTTCCAGGTAAGGGTGCTTATATTCCAGATTACCGTTCGCAAGGTGACCAATCACTTTGCGCATGGTATCTGCATAAGGACGGCTGGCCGCCATGCGATCCTGCGATTTACGCATTTTGGAAGCGGCGACCATCTCCATCGCTTTAGTGATCTTCTGCGTGTTCTGGACGCTTGCGATCTTACTACGTATCTCTTTTGCGCCGGCCATGAGCTTCTCCTCAATGCCAGACGGCCTGTCCTGAGACAAGCCGCCGGACGATTACCAGGACTGGGTTGCTTTGAAGGAATCGAGGATAGCTTTCAGCTTGCCTTCGATTTCGTCGTTATAGCCACCGGACTGGTTAATCTCTTGCATCAGCGGAGCGTGATCACGGTCGACGTAAGCCAGCAGAGCGGCTTCGAAGCTACCGATTTTCGCCAGTTCCACATCTTCGAGGTAACCGCGTTCAGCCGCGAACAGCACCAGGCCCTGCTGTGCAACAGACATAGGGGCATACTGTTTCTGTTTCAGCAGCTCGGTCACTTTCTGACCGTGGCTCAGCTGTTTACGGGTTGCTTCGTCCAGATCGGAAGCGAACTGAGAGAACGCTGCCAGTTCACGATACTGTGCCAGCGCGGTACGAATACCACCGGACAGTTTCTTGATGATCTTGGTCTGAGCTGCACCACCAACACGCGATACAGAGATACCCGGGTTAACTGCCGGACGAATACCGGAGTTAAACAGGTTGGTTTCCAGGAAGATCTGACCATCGGTAATGGAAATTACGTTGGTCGGAACGAACGCAGAAACGTCACCCGCCTGGGTTTCGATGATCGGCAGAGCAGTCAGAGAACCGGTTTTACCTTTCACTTCACCTTTGGTGAAGTTCTCGACGTATTCCGCGTTAACGCGGGATGCACGCTCCAGCAGACGAGAGTGGAGGTAGAATACGTCGCCCGGGAATGCTTCACGTCCAGGTGGACGACGGAGCAGCAGGGAAACCTGACGATAAGCAACAGCCTGTTTAGACAGGTCATCGTATACGATCAGCGCATCTTCACCGCGGTCACGGAAGTATTCGCCCATCGCGCAACCGGCATATGGCGCCAGGTATTGCAGTGCAGCAGATTCAGAGGCAGTCGCCACAACAACGATGGTGTTAGCCAGTGCGCCGTGCTCTTCCAGTTTACGAACCACGTTAGAAATGGTGGACGCTTTCTGGCCGATAGCCACGTACACACATTTGATGCCGGAATCGCGCTGGTTGATGATGGCGTCGATAGCCATTGCGGTTTTACCGGTCTGACGGTCACCGATGATCAGTTCACGCTGACCACGACCGATTGGGATCATGGCATCAACGGACTTATAACCAGTCTGCACTGGCTGATCAACGGACTGACGGTCGATAACGCCTGGTGCGATAACTTCGATTGGAGAGAAGCCATCGTGCTCAACCGGACCTTTACCGTCGATTGGCGCACCCAAGGTGTTAACAACGCGACCCAGCAGGCCACGGCCAACCGGCACTTCCAGAATACGGCCAGTACACTTAACCTTCATGCCTTCGGCGAGGTCAGCGTATGGACCCATCACAACAGCACCTACAGAGTCGCGCTCCAGGTTCAGTGCGATAGCGTAACGGTTACCCGGCAGGGAAATCATCTCACCCTGCATACAATCGGCCAGGCCGTGGATGCGGATAACACCGTCACTTACAGAAACAATAGTACCTTCGTTGTGAGCTTCACTCACAACATTGAACTGAGCAATGCGCTGCTTGATCAGTTCGCTGATTTCGGTGGAATTCAGTTGCATGCTCCAGTCCCCTTAAGACTGCAAGACGTCTGCAAGGCGCTCAAGACGGCCGCGTACGCTGCCATCAATGACCATATCACCCGCACGGATGATTACGCCTGCCATTACAGACTTATCGATTTTGCAATTCAGCTTAACTTTGCGTGACAGACGTTTTTCCATCGCGGCGGTGATTTTCGCAAGCTGTTCTTCACTCAGTTCAGTCGCGGAAGTCACTTCGACTTCTGCGGTGGCTTCACTAAGGGCACGTAAGTGCTCAAACTGCTCGAGAACATCCGGGAGCACACGCAGACGACCATTTTCAGCCATCACCTTAATCAGGTTCTGGCCGTTGGCATCCAGTTGCTCTCCGCACACGGCGATAAACGACGCGGCGAGGGTATCAGGCGCTAAAGCACCAGACAGCAACTCGGCCATTTGTTCGTTTTTCGTCACCTCAGCGGCAAACGCCAGCATGTTCTGCCAGCGATCGACATTTTGGTGTTCGACAGCAAAGTCAAAAGCTGCTTTGGCGTAGGGGCGAGCTACCGTAACAAATTCAGACATCAGCCCCTCCCTCCTTACAGTTCAGCGACAAGTTTGTCCACGATGTCGCTGTTAGCAGCTTCATCCACGGAACGTTCGATGATCTTCTCGGCGCCAGCAACAGCCAGAATCGCAACCTGCTTACGCAGTTCTTCACGAGCACGTTTACGCTCGGCATCAATTTCCGCCTGAGCTTGTGTCACGATCTTAGTACGTTCCTGTTCTGCTTCAGCTTTGGCTTCGTCCAGGATCTGAGAACGGCGTTTGTTAGCCTGTTCAATGATCACCTGAGCTTCCGCTTTCGCTTTTTTCAGCTGGTCTGTCGCGTTGGCCTGTGCAAGGTCCAAATCTTTCTTAGCGCGTTCTGCGGAAGCCAAACCGTCAGCGATTTCTTTCTGACGTTTTTCGATGGCAGCCATTAACGGCGGCCATACATACTTCATACAGAACCAGACAAAGAGAATAAACGCGATGGCCTGGCCGAGGATTGTTGCGTTCATGTTCACAGCACAATACCTCTTAAATTTCTGTGGCTTGGGGTTTTAAAACAACTACTACGCGACAGCAAACATCACGTACAGACCCAGACCTACAGCGATCATTGGGATTGCATCCACCAGACCCATAACGATAAAGAACTGAGTACGCAGCAGAGGAATCAGATCCGGTTGACGCGCTGCGCCTTCCAGGAATTTACCCCCGAGGATGCCGATACCGATCGCAGCACCGATAGCCGCCAGACCCATCATCACAGCGGCAGCCATGTACAGCAGATCCATATTCAGGTTTTCCATGACAGTCTCCAGTTTGTTTCAATTAAAACGTAGTAGTGTTGGTAAAAAATCAGTGCTCTTCAGACGCCATCGACAGATAGACGATCGTCAGAACCATGAAGATAAAGGCTTGCAGCGTAATGATCAGGATGTGGAAAATGGCCCATGGCACATTAAGAATCCACTGTGACCACCACGGCAGAAGACCCGCGATCAGAATGAAAATCAGCTCACCCGCATACATGTTGCCGAACAGTCGCAGACCCAGTGAAACAGGTTTGGACAGCAGGCTAACGCCTTCCAGGATCAGGTTGACCGGAATAAACGCCCAGTGGTTGAACGGCTGCAAGGTAAGCTCTTTCACAAAGCCGCTTACGCCTTTCATTTTGATGCTGTAGAAAAGAATCAGGATAAACACGCCCAGCGCCATCGACAGCGTAATGTTCACGTCAGCGGACGGAACCACGCGCAGCGCAGGCAGACCGAGGACATGTTCGCCAATCCACGGCAGGAAATCGATAGGCAGAAGGTCCATCAGGTTCATCAGGAAGACCCAGACAAACACGGTTAACGCCAGCGGAGCAATCAGCTTGCTCTTGCCGTGATACATGTCTTTCACGCTGCCATGGACGAAGCCGATGATCATTTCGATGAAGGTCTGGAATTTCCCTGGAACACCGCTGGTCGCTCTTTTAGCAACACCGCGGAAAATGGCCAGGAACAGAAGACCCAAAACCACCGAGAAGAACATGGAGTCGATGTTGATCGTCCAGAAGGTGGCCGGGGGGTTGTGCGGATCGACCAGCGAGAATGTACGCAGGTCCATCTGAAGGTTATTCAGATGGTGACCTATGTAATCCTGCGGCGTCATATTTTCTGAAGCCATGATGCCTTTTACCCTTTGTTATTGATTACAGCTGGAGCCAGAACTTGTACCACCAGCACCAAAACCCACGTTGCTATCAGCGGCATGAAGACCACTTTCAAAACCGCCAGCGCCATCACCAGTAGAGCAAAGGTCAGCAACACCTTACACACTTCGCCGAGAGCGAAGGACCAGGCCACGCGGCCTTTGGCTGGTGTATGCGCCTGATGACGCCAGGCAAAAATCATAAACAACACGTTTGGCAGAACAACCGCCAAACCCCCGCATACGGCGGAGATGCCCCAGAAGGGGTCTTTGAGGCTAAACAGCAGTCCACTTGCTATCACAGCCAGAAACTGAATGAACAGAAGCTTACGAGCAACGTTTCTACTCAAGAGCGACACAGACATCACGTTTTTACTCCTGCTCCCTTCGAGGTATGTCGCGTGTCGTATAAAACGTCCTTTAAGGCTCAGAGTCAAGCATCAAAAAGCGGTCAAATTATACGGTGCGTACCCGTGATTTCAAACATTAAGTAGCGAAAAGGTGAATAAATGTTTAAATATTTTTCCCCACCGCTATTTTTTAACTTTTCGCGAATCCGTCGACCTTCGGGTAAAACTGCAAACCACGCGAAAACGTTGACGATAAAGCGTGCACGAGATCACAAAATACACATTTACGATAAGGTTGTATTTATCAAAGCCGTAAATCGGTTTATTTCATCTTTATGATATTAAAGAAAAAATAATGTAACTATTTTCAAAACAGCCCTGTATACAACAAAAACCTTTTATTGACATTCTTAATAAATATTTAACATCTGAGTCTTATTTCGACTTTTCACTTTTAGCAGGCTGATATTTTCAGAGTTGACTATCCATCATGGCAATCATGCCTCTAAGGTTAATCTGAAGAAAACCCCCGGTAACAATACGGTTAAATTACCTTCAGAAGAACCCTATGACTTGTGCTGTTTTTTAACACTCTAAGAACAGCACAAATTCCACATTTTTTATTTAATTTTTAAAATTTGTTTGCCTTAATAATCACCAGATGACGCTCGCCATCGAGCTGAGGAATCCTTAATTTCTCAATAGATTCCACTACAAAACCGGCCGGAAGCTGGTCGATTTCGTCACCTGGAAGCTGACCTTTCAATGCATAAAAACGGCCGTTCTCCGCGGGCAGATGCTTACACCAGCTCACCATGTCATTGAGTGACGCAAACGCACGGCTGATCACCCCGTCAAACGGCGGCTCTGCCGGGAACTCCTCTACCCTGCTCTGCACGGGCGTGATGTTTTCAAGCTTCAGCTCATGCTGAACCTGTCGCAGGAAGCGCACGCGCTTGCCCAGGCTGTCCAGCAGCGTGAAGTGGCTGTCAGGACGTACAATCGACAGCGGAACGCCCGGCAGGCCCGGACCCGTACCAACATCGATAAAGCGCTCACCGCTCAGATGCGGTGCCACCACGATGCTATCCAGAATATGGCGAACGAGCATCTCGTTGGGGTCGCGTACGGAGGTCAGGTTGTACGCTTTGTTCCATTTGTGCAGCATATCGACATAGGCCACCAGCTGAGTTTTCTGGTGATCGGTGAGCGAAATACCTGCTTCATCCAGCAGACGAGAGAGTTTGTTGAGCACGGTGAATACCTGTTAAGAGATTTTTCGCCCGGTGGCGCTGCCGCTTACCGGGCCTACGAATAAGTAGGGCGGGTCAGCGAAGCGCCACCCGCCAAAAACAATGTCAATTACGCGCTGCGGCGCAACATGCCTTGTTTTTTCAACCACACCAGCAGAATCGAGATCGCGGCAGGCGTGACGCCGGAGATACGTGACGCCTGGCCGATCGACACTGGCTTGTGATCGTTAAGCTTGGCGATCACTTCGTTGGAAAGGCCAGTCACCTGACGATAGTCCAGCATCTCTGGCAGCAGTGTATTTTCGTTGCGCTGCTGTTTTTCAATCTCATCCTGCTGACGCGCGATGTAACCCTCGTACTTCACCTGAATTTCGACCTGCTCGGCCGCTTCCGCGTCTTCAAGACCCGGCGCGAACGCCGTCATTTTCACCAGGCTGTCGTAGGTCATTTCAGGACGACGCAGCAGATCTTCACCGCTGGCCTCACGCGAAAGTGGCGCGGTTAAGTTAGCGTTCACTTCGGCTACGGATTCGGTTAACGGGTTCACCCACGTCGTTTTCAGACGCTGGCGCTCCTGCTCGATGCGCTCCAGCTTCTCGTTAAAGCGCGCCCAGCGTTCGTCATCCACCAGACCCAGCTCACGACCCATTTCGGTCAGACGCAGATCGGCGTTGTCTTCGCGCAGCATCAGGCGATATTCCGCGCGGGACGTAAACATACGGTACGGCTCTTTAGTGCCCAGGGTGCAGAGATCGTCCACCAGCACGCCCAGATAGGCCTGGGAACGGCCTGGCGCCCAGCCCTCTTTCTCGGCAGAGAAGCGCGCGGCGTTAAGACCGGCCAGCAGGCCCTGCGCAGCGGCTTCTTCGTAACCGGTGGTGCCGTTGATCTGCCCGGCAAAGAACAGCCCCTGGATAAATTTGCTCTCCAGCGTTGGC
Source organism: Enterobacter asburiae (assembly GCF_021440515.1). Classification (GTDB taxonomy): domain Bacteria; phylum Pseudomonadota; class Gammaproteobacteria; order Enterobacterales; family Enterobacteriaceae; genus Enterobacter; species Enterobacter asburiae_E. Next base: position 54,506 of record NZ_JAKCMV010000021.1, read on the forward strand.
TTCAGGTCACGCGGATCGAAGAAATCGTACTCAATAGCGTAGCCTGGACGCACGATTCTGGCGTTCTCCATGCCCTGCATTGAGCGAACAATTTGCATCTGCACGTCGAACGGCAGGCTGGTGGAGATGCCGTTCGGGTAAATTTCGTTTGAGGTCAGCCCTTCCGGCTCCAGGAAGATCTGGTGCTGGTTACGATCGGCAAAGCGCATCACTTTGTCTTCGATCGACGGACAGTAGCGTGGGCCGATCCCTTCGATCACGCCCGCATACATTGGGCTGCGATCGAGGTTATTGCGGATCACGTCATGGGTTTTTTCGTTGGTGTGCGTGATGTAGCAAGGCACCTGCTGCGGATGCTGCGCGGCATTACCCATGAACGAAAAGACCGGCATTGGGTTATCGCCATGCTGCTGAGCCAGCACGCTGAAATCAATGGTTCGCGCATCGATACGCGGAGGCGTACCGGTTTTCAGCCGACTGACGCGCAACGGCAGTTCGCGTAAACGGCGAGAAAGCGGGATCGACGGCGGATCGCCTGCGCGGCCACCGCTGTAGTTATCCAGCCCGATATGGATCTTGCCGTCGAGGAAGGTTCCGACGGTCAGCACAACCGCTTTGGCGCGGAATTTGAGCCCCATCTGGGTCACGGCGCCGACAACACGATCGTTCTCAACGATAAGATCTTCCACGGCCTGCTGGAAGATCATCAGGTTTGGCTGGTTCTCCAGCGCGGTACGCACGGCCTGGCGGTAAAGCACGCGGTCTGCCTGGGCACGGGTGGCGCGGACAGCGGGGCCTTTACTCGCGTTTAGTATCCTAAACTGAATGCCTGCACGATCGATCGCTTTCGCCATCAGGCCGCCAAGTGCATCCACTTCTTTAACCAGGTGTCCTTTCCCAATGCCGCCAATCGCCGGATTACAGGACATTTGTCCCAGCGTGTCGATATTGTGTGTCAAAAGCAGGGTCTGCTGACCCATACGCGCTGCGGCCATTGCGGCCTCAGTGCCTGCATGACCCCCGCCAATGATAATGACGTCGAAAGGATCCTGATAAAACATGGTGGTCTGCCTCGCGTAAAGCGGTTTGAAAATGGATTGAAGCCCGGGCCGTGGATTCTACTCAACTTTAGTCTTTCGAGAAAGCATTGGGATCCTGGGCTATTAAAAAGAAGATCTTTTTATTTAGAGATCTGTTCTATTGTGATCTCTTATTAGGATCGGACGATCGTGTGGATAAGTCCGATCTCACAAAGAAGATCATGAGGTTAGAAAGGATCGTTTGCTGTGAATGATCGGTGATCCTGGACAGTATAAGCTGGGATCAGATCGCTGCTTTATCCACAGGTCAAAAACGAAGCAACGGTTGTTATATGGATAACTACGGGTTAATACGAGCTTTTAACCAGAGTTATCCACATCTGATCGCACGATCTTTAATCGTTTTTGAGTAAATTTTTCCACTCGTCCAGCCAAATCTCTGCTGGATCTTCCGGAATGTCGTGTTCGAGGACGTTGATCTTGAGTGTTTCGCCGATCTGTTTTGCCTTACACGCGGTCACTGCGGCTTCAACTTTCTCTATCGCACCGCAGAAGGTGTCATATTCACGGCTACCGATCCCGATCGCGCCAAAACGGACGTTTGACAGATCCGGCTGCTGTTCCTGCAACTCATCATATAAAGGTTGCAGGTTGTCCGGGATATCGCCCGCACCGTGCGTAGAGGTGATCAGCAGCCAGAGCCCGTCAGTCGGGAGATCTTCCAGTAACGGCCCGTGCAGGGTTTGTGTGGAAAAACCGGCATCTTCCAGCTTTTCGGCCAGATGTTCTGCAACGTATTCCGCGCCGCCCAGGGTGCTGCCACTGATAAGAGTAATGTCTGCCATTGATCGCTCGCTCATATAAAGAGGCGGCCATTGTACGCTGTGAACGAGCTGGGATCTACCTGTGGAAAATGTGGGAATGAAATTGCCCGATCAAGGGCGGATAGTACGCATGATCGGGTTTTGCAGGGAGATCAGAGTCTCGGTGGACTGAATTTCATCGATTGTTTGGATCTTGTTGATAAGTACCTGCTGGAGTGCATCAATCGATCGGCACATGACCTTAATAAAGATGCTGTAGTGCCCGGTGGTGTAGTAGGCCTCTGTGACCTCATCAAGGGCGTTGAGCTTTTCCAGCGCCGAGGGATAGTCTTTCGCGCTCTTAAGAATGATGCCAATAAAGCAGCAGACGTCATAGCCGAGCTGTTTTGGACTGACGTCAATCCGCGCGCCGGTAATGATCCCCGCCTGCTTCATCTTCTCTACGCGAACGTGAATGGTTCCCGGGCTCACCCCGAACTGTTTCGCCAGTTCCGCATACGCGGTACGAGCATTGGCCATCAGCGCCTCAAGGATGCCGCGGTCCAGATTATCGATCTGATAATTTTCCATAGCTTTTTCTTATGAAGATTAATGAATCCCTCTATTTTAGCGCCTTAAATTAATGAATCAAAAGTGATAAAGGCTTTTTGTTGTTGGATTATTGAATTGAGTGCCATTTCTGTTGCTTAATCATCACCAACAGGACGCAGGAGTATAAAAATGAAAACCGCTTACATTGCAAAACAACGCCAGATCAGTTTCGTTAAATCCCATTTTTCACGCCAGCTGGAAGACAAGCTTGGGCTGATTGAAGTACAGGCGCCCATCTTAAGCCGCGTGGGTGACGGGACGCAGGATAACTTGTCTGGCTGCGAAAAAGCGGTACAGGTGAAGGTGAAAACACTGCCAGACGCCCAGTTCGAAGTGGTTCATTCACTCGCGAAGTGGAAGCGTCAAACCCTGGGACAACACGACTTCAGCGCGGGCGAAGGGCTGTACACGCACATGAAAGCCCTTCGCCCCGATGAAGATCGCCTCACGCCGATCCACTCCGTCTACGTTGACCAGTGGGACTGGGAGCGCGTAATGGGTGACGGCGAGCGCCATATCGGTACGCTGAAATCTACCGTTGAGGCTATTTACGCCGGGATCAAAGCCACCGAAGCCGCGGTAAGCAAAGAGTTTGGTCTGGCACCGTTCCTGCCAGAAACGATCCACTTTGTTCACAGCCAGGAGCTGCTGAGCCGTTTCCCGGATCTGGACGCGAAAGGCCGTGAACGTGCGATCGCCAAAGAGCTGGGCGCGGTATTCCTGATTGGCATTGGCGGTAAACTGTCTGACGGCAAACGCCACGACGTGCGCGCCCCGGATTATGATGACTGGAGCACCGCAGGCGAGAGCGAACTGGCCGGTCTGAACGGCGATATTCTGGTCTGGAACCCGGTTCTTGAAGATGCCTTCGAGCTTTCTTCTATGGGGATCCGCGTGGATGCCGACGCGCTGAAACGCCAGCTGGCGGTAACCGGTGATGAAGATCGCTTACAGCTGGAGTGGCACCAGGCGCTGCTGCGCGGTGAAATGCCGCAGACGATTGGCGGCGGTATTGGCCAGTCCCGTTTGACGATGCTGCTGCTTCAGCTTTCGCATATCGGGCAGGTTCAGTGCGGCGTATGGCCACAGCAGGTGCGTGAGAGCGTCGGTTCTCTTCTTTAATTAGCGTCGCCAGCGTCTGAGCAGGCGGCTACGCAACCCGGTATCAAAGCGCCAGATATGATCGAAGATGCGCATGATGCCGGGTTTTCCATTTGCAGACATCGCCACCGCGTGAAAACGGTGCTGGTGATCCCGCTGTAGCGTCTTCACTTTATTTACCACCTCATCCGGCAGCCGCTGGGCGATAAAATCCGAAATCACCACCGCATCGGCGTCATACCAGTCGCCGCCCTGCATACGTTCGATAATGGCGCGAAAACAGCTCGCCATGTCCGTGCCGCCGCGAAAACGCTGGCTCAGGAAGCGGATCGCCTGCTCGATCCCCTGCTGCCCGGTCAGCTCGTAGCCCACCACTTCGCTGGAAAACAGCATAATAAAGCAGCGCCGTCTGTCGGCGAGTGCGACGCGCATCAGCGCCAGGCAAAAGGCCTTCGCGCACTGTTCATTGAAACCGCCCATGGAACCGGACGTATCCACGCAGACGATAAACGGCCCGCGCGGCTGCTCGTCAAAATCCTGATGCACCACCGGACGCTGGCTGATTTTTTCGTGCCAGGCTTCGCCGTGCAGCCGGTAGGTCAGCAGCTGCTTCTCCACCAGCCGTCGGTAAAACTCATACTCAAGCTCGGTTAACCCCAGCGTGCTCAGCTCGGTGGGCAGCAGACGCAAAATATCATCGCTCTGCTGCAAGCCGTCGACCTGCTCCGGGACGGTCGCCGGCTCGCGCACCAGCGTGCGAAAGGTTTCCATCGGCGCGTCTTTTTTCGGCACCGACTTTGCCTCACGCGAGCGGCCCAACTGCTCGGCAAGCTGCATCAGCTCTGGCTGCTGCGTCAGAAAATCGCCGTATTTGACGATCAGCTGATAATCACCGCGCCGCAGTTGGCCGGCGCTCATGTCCCACAGGCGACCGGCGGCGTTATCGTTCTCCACCAGCACCTGCTCCAGCTGGCCGCTTAAGGTCATGCGCTCCTGGACTTCGCTTAACAGCTGCTCGCGCTCCTCTTCCATCAGTTGCTGATTCAGCGTCGTGGCCTGCACTACCAGGCTCAGGCGCCAGCGCTGTAAAAACAGGGTATGCAGCGCGGGCGTAAAGGTGGCGTTTTCCGTGACCAGCGATCTGGCCTGGCTGGCAAAGGGGGAGTGGACTTTATCGAGCAGGGTCAGGGTTTGGGGAAGCTGTACGATAAACTGCGGCGTCGAAAGGCGCTGGCACTGCTGATAACAGGTCACCTCTTCGGTGAGTTCCGGGGGAACCTCGGTCTCTTTTAACCGCTTACGCAGATTATCCCGCCAGCGCGGGAGATCGTCCGTCATCGCCTTTTTGAGCTTAGGGAACTTCTCGAAAAAGGCGGCCAGCTGAGGGGAGGCCAGCAGGGTAATGATGACCTCTTCGATCAGCCCGTCCTCGCTGACCGCCAGCATGACGTTGAGCGTATCCAGCGTCAGCATTGACGCGCCTGTTTAATTTGTGCGCTCACGTCCTGGAGGCTGGCTTCAATACGCCCTAACCAGTCGCTGTGAATAAAGAGGCATTTTTGCTGCTCGCTAAAGCGGGTGTGCTGCTGGTGCCATTCGGTATCGAGCGCCTCCAGCTGCTGCCTGATCTCCTCCGGTACGCTGTCCGCCGCCGTCCCCGGCAGCGCCAGCCTGGAGCCTTGCAGGCTGATATCGCGGATCACCAGATGCTGGCTGGTGTCCACTTCCATATTCAGCTGTTGGGCAAATCCGATGCCGTTGAGCTTGCCGCGAATATCGCCACCCTTGTCGAGCCACTGCGACAGCGCCTCGCGCTCAATCGTAATGTGTACCACCTGCATATCGTGCAGCTTCAGCGGCTGCTGGAGCAGAAGGGTCAGCGTGGTGTCGGTCAGATCGGCAGGCAGCTCGTAGTGCGGCTTGCGGGCAAACATGCCGCCAAGACGAGTTACCTTGAGCGCGGTTTTATCGCTTTGCTGCTGCTGGAGCTGAAGGCGGCGCTGGGTAATGGCGCCGAGCTGGTTGAGCATTGCTTGCTGACCCCAGGCTTGCCCGGTCATCAATATTTCAAGCTGCTGCTGCATCAGGTTCATCCCTTCGGCGTCGTGCCACAGGCAGTCTTTCAGCAGGATCAGATCGATAGGCGCAACCGCATCGCGACCGCTGAACAGGGCGCTGGCCTGCAACAGGCGGATCGCTTTTTTCCAGCGACGATCGGAAACATAGGGCGCAGAAGGCAGCACGTCGAGCTGCTGGCGCAGCATGAAGATCAGCTCAAAGACGGCATCGGGCAGCGCAACTTTGCCGATATCCTGCTGCCACTGGTGATACTCCTCGTCCGTGACCTGAAGCGAGGCCGCAACCGGGTTCTCGTTTTCATCCTGCTGGCTAATCAACAGAGAGCGGAAGTTCGCTTTGTCCTGCACCTTGTCGAGCCACAGGCGGATAAGCATACGGTCATACAGCGCTTCAAGGCTGCTGTCCGCTTCGGGCAGTTCGTTGGAGGCGGCCACCAGCAGGCGCATCGGGATTTTCTCTTCGCTCGCGCCGTTACGGAAGCGACGTTCGTTGATGGCGGTGAGCAGGGTGTTCAGAATGGCCGGACCGGCTTTCCAGATCTCATCGAGAAACACAATTTCGGCTTCCGGCAGATACCCGGCCGTCAGACGCTGATAGCGCCCTTCATCTTTCAGGGCCTGAATGGAGAGCGGGCCGAACACCTCTTCCGGCGTGGAGAAGCGGGTCATCAGGTATTCAAACGCGCGGGCATTCTGAAACGCAAACTTCAGCCTGCGGGCAATCAGGCTTTTGGCGATCCCCGGCGGGCCAAGCAAAAAGACGCTTTCGCCGCTCAGCGCCGCCAGTAAACAGAGGCGAATGGCGTGGCTACGCTCGTAGAGGCCTTTCTCCAGCGCGCTGCTGAGGCGGGAAATTCTTTCTGCTAATAAATGTGAGTGAGCCATAATAGTTTTGCATCCTTTCGCCGTCGCGGTGGCTAATTGAAGCGAGTATAGACGTTTCGGTCTGGGCTGGTAATAGACTGAAGTGCGGCGCTATTTTCCTTGCGCTAAATTAACGAGGTAGCATTTAGGGGTACGATTTCGCAACGAATCGTGCATACTGTGCGCTTTTTGTGGGCCAAGGGACTAAGCACACATTTGTTATTCAAACGAAAAGACTAGTCTATGAGCACTGATAAAAAGCAATCATTACCCGCAATAACGCTTGCAGCGATAGGGGTTGTCTACGGTGATATCGGCACCAGCCCGCTTTATACGCTTCGTGAATGTCTGTCCGGTCAGTTTGGCTTTGGTGTAGAACGTGACGCCGTGTTTGGCTTTTTGTCACTCATCTTCTGGCTGCTGATCCTGGTTGTTTCTGTTAAGTATCTCTCCTTTGTTATGCGTGCTGATAACGCAGGCGAGGGCGGTATCCTCACGCTGATGTCCCTTGCCGGACGCAATACGACCCCCAGAATGACGTCGGTGCTGGTGATCATTGGACTGATCGGCGGCAGCTTCTTCTATGGTGAGGTCGTGATAACGCCGGCGATTTCGGTGATGTCGGCCATCGAGGGGCTGGAGATTGTCGCGCCGCAGCTTGATACCTGGGTCGTCCCGCTCGCCATCATCGTGCTGACGCTGCTGTTCGCGATCCAAAAGCACGGGACCGGGCTGGTGGGTAAGCTCTTTGCGCCTATTATGCTGGCGTGGTTCCTGATCCTGGCGGCGCTGGGCCTGCGCAGTATCATTGCCAACCCTGATGTCCTTCACGCCCTGAACCCGATGTGGGCGGTGCATTTCTTCCTTGAATATAAAGTTGTGTCCTTCGTGGCGCTGGGCGCGGTGGTGCTGTCTATTACCGGCGTTGAGGCGCTGTACGCGGACATGGGCCATTTCGGCAAGCTGCCGATTCGCGTGGCGTGGTTTACCGTGGTGCTGCCTTCGCTGGTGCTGAACTACTTTGGCCAGGGCGCGCTGCTGCTTAAGCACCCGGAAGCGATTAAGAACCCGTTCTTCCTGCTGGCGCCCGACTGGGCGCTGGTGCCGATGCTGATCCTCGCCACCCTGGCGACCGTTATCGCCTCCCAGGCGGTTATTTCCGGCGTCTTCTCCCTGACCCGTCAGGCGGTGCGTCTGGGCTATCTCTCGCCAATGCGCATCATCCACACCTCGGAAATGGAGTCCGGGCAGATCTACATTCCGTTCATCAACTGGCTGCTCTACTTTGCCGTGGTGATTGTCATCGTCAGCTTCGAACATTCGAGCAACCTGGCGGCGGCCTACGGGATTGCGGTCACCGGGACGATGGTGCTGACGTCGATTCTGTCTACCACCGTGGCGTACCGTAACTGGCACTGGAATAAATTCCTCGTGGCGCTGATCCTGGTGGGCTTCCTCTGCATCGACATTCCGCTGTTCTCCGCGAACCTCGACAAGATTGTCTCCGGCGGCTGGCTGCCGCTGACGCTGGGTCTGGTGATGTTCATCGTGATGACCACCTGGAAGAGCGAGCGCTTCCGCCTGCTGCGTCGTATGCATGAGCACGGGAACTCTCTGGAGGCGATGATCGCTTCCCTGGAAAAATCCCCGCCGGTGCGCGTACCGGGTACGGCTGTGTATATGTCTCGCGCGCTGAACGTCATTCCGTTCGCGCTGATGCACAACCTCAAGCACAACAAAGTGCTGCACGAGCGCGTTATCCTGCTGACCCTGCGTACCGAAGATGCGCCGTACGTGCATAACGTTCGCCGCGTACAGATTGAGCAGCTGTCGCCAACCTTCTGGCGCGTGGTGGCGAGCTACGGCTGGCGCGAAACGCCGAATGTGGAAGAGGTATTCCACCGCTGCGGTCTGGAAGGGTTAAGCTGCCGGATGATGGAAACGTCGTTCTTTATGTCGCACGAGTCGCTGATTATCGGCAAACGTCCATGGTATCTGCGCCTGCGCGGCAAGCTGTACCTGATTTTGCAGCGCAACGCCCTGCGCGCGCCTGACCAGTTCGAGATCCCGCCTAACCGCGTGATTGAGCTGGGGACACAGGTCGAGATTTAACACCTTCCGCAAATGCCGGGTGGCGCTGCGCTTACCCGGCCTACCAAACCCGTAGGCCCGCGCAAGCGAAGCGCCGCCGGGCAATTCCCCACCTGTATATTTCACTTAGCGAAACGTTTCGACGTCGATCACAATTCCGTTACGTCATGTTGGTTTTCTGACCACTATTGAGATTAAACTCAATTCAGCGAAACGTTTCGCTAGTGGAGCGAAGAAATGAAGAAAGGCACGGTACTCAATTCAGAAATCTCATCGGTAATCTCCCGTCTGGGGCATACCGATACGCTGGTGGTTTGCGATGCAGGCTTACCGGTTCCGCGCAGCACAACCCGTATTGATATGGCGTTAACGCAGGGCGTTCCTTCGTTTATGCAGGTACTGGAGGTGGTCACGGCAGAGATGCAGGTTGAGGCAGCCATTCTCGCGGCGGAAATCAAAGAACATAATCCGCAACTCCACGAAACGTTGCTCAGCCACATTGAGCAACTGCAACAACACCAGGGAAACACCATTGAAATTCGTTACACAACGCACGAGCACTTCAAACAACAAACCGCAGACAGTCAGGCGGTGATTCGCAGCGGGGAGTGTTCCCCGTATGCGAATATCATTCTCTGTGCTGGCGTCACCTTCTGAGGCCATCATGGACGCATTACTGCAACTCAAAGGGATCGATAAGTCGTTCCCGGGCGTAAAAGCGCTTTCCGGCGCGGCGCTGAACGTCTATGCCGGGCGCGTCATGGCGCTGGTGGGCGAAAACGGCGCCGGCAAATCCACCATGATGAAAGTCCTGACCGGCATCTATCAGCGCGATGCGGGCTCGCTCGTCTGGCTGGGCAAAGAGACCACCTTCAACGGACCCAAATCTTCTCAGGAGGCGGGGATCGGCATTATCCACCAGGAGCTGAACCTGATCCCGCAGCTCACCATTGCGGAAAATATCTTCCTCGGCCGCGAGTTCGTGAACCGGTTTGGCAAAATCGACTGGAAAACCATGTACGCCGAAGCGGACAAACTGCTGGCGAAGCTGAACCTGCGCTTTAAGAGCGACCGCCTGGTGGGCGATCTCTCCATTGGCGATCAGCAGATGGTGGAAATCGCGAAGGTGCTGAGCTTTGAGTCGAAGGTCATCATTATGGATGAGCCGACCGACGCCCTCACCGATACCGAAACCGACTCCCTGTTCCGCGTCATCCGCGAGCTGAAAGCCCAGGGGCGCGGCATTGTCTATATCTCTCACCGCATGAAAGAGATCTTCGAAATCTGCGACGACGTGACCGTCTTCCGCGACGGGCAGTTTATTGCCGAACGCGAAGTGGCGACGCTGACCGAAGATTCGCTGATCGAAATGATGGTGGGACGTAAGCTCGAAGACCAGTACCCGCACCTGGACAAAGCGCCGGGGCAAATCCGCCTGAAGGTGGACAACCTCTGCGGGCCGGGGGTGAACGACGTCAGCTTCACCCTGCGTCAGGGTGAAATCCTTGGCGTAGCGGGACTGATGGGCGCGGGCCGTACCGAACTGATGAAGGTACTCTACGGCGCGCTGCCGCGCACCAGCGGTTACGTGACGCTGGACGGCCATGAAGTGGTGACCCGCTCGCCGCAGGATGGCCTGGCGAACGGCATCGTTTATATCTCCGAAGACCGCAAGCGCGACGGCCTGGTGCTTGGCATGTCGGTAAAAGAGAACATGTCCCTCACCGCGCTGCGCTATTTCAGCCATTCCGGCGGCACCCTCAAGCACAAAGACGAGCAGCAGGCGGTCAGCGATTTTATCCGCCTCTTTAACGTCAAAACCCCGTCGATGGAGCAGGCCATCGGGCTGCTGTCCGGCGGGAATCAGCAGAAAGTGGCGATTGCGCGCGGGCTGATGACGCGCCCCAAAGTGCTGATCCTCGATGAGCCCACCCGCGGCGTAGACGTCGGCGCGAAAAAAGAGATCTACCAGCTCATTAACCAGTTTAAGGCCGACGGCCTGAGCATCATTCTGGTCTCATCCGAGATGCCAGAAGTATTAGGCATGAGCGATCGCATTATCGTCATGCATGAAGGGCATCTCGGCGGTGAATTCACTCGCGAGCAGGCCACCCAGGAAGTTCTGATGGCTGCCGCTGTGGGCAAGCTTAATCGCGTGAATCAGGAGTAAGAAGATGACTACCCAGGCTGTTTCTGGTCGCCGCTATTTCACTAAGGCATGGCTGCTGGAACAAAAATCGCTGATTGCCCTGCTGGTGCTGATCGCGATTGTCTCTACCATGAGCCCGAACTTTTTTACCGTTAATAACCTGTTCAACATTCTCCAGCAGACCTCCGTGAACGCCATTATGGCGGTGGGGATGACGCTGGTGATTTTGACATCGGGTATCGACCTGTCCGTCGGTTCCCTGCTGGCGCTCACCGGCGCGATTGCGGCTTCGATTGTAGGGATTGAAGTCAACGCGCTGGTGGCCGTTGCAGCTGCGCTGGCTGCGGGCGCGGCGATTGGTGCCGTGACCGGCGTGATTGTGGCGAAGGGCCGGGTGCAGGCGTTTATCGCCACGCTGGTGATGATGCTGCTGCTGCGCGGGGTGACCATGGTGTACACCAACGGTAGCCCCATCAATACCGGTTTCACGGATAATGCCGATCTGTTTGGCTGGTTCGGTATCGGTCGTCCGCTGGGGATCCCGACGCCGGTGTGGATCATGGCAATCGTCTTCCTGGCGGCGTGGTACATGCTGCATCACACCCGCCTGGGCCGCTATATCTACGCGCTGGGCGGTAACGAAGCGGCGACGCGTCTGTCCGGCATCAGCGTCAATAAAGTCAAAATTATCGTGTACTCCCTGTGCGGCCTGCTGGCGTCGCTTGCGGGCATCATCGAAGTGGCGCGTCTTTCTTCCGCGCAGCCAACGGCGGGTACGGGGTATGAGCTGGATGCCATTGCGGCAGTGGTTCTGGGCGGGACAAGCCTGGCGGGCGGCAAAGGTCGCATTGTTGGGACTTTGATCGGCGCACTGATCCTCGGTTTCCTGAATAATGGTTTGAATTTGTTAGGTGTTTCCTCCTATTACCAGATGATCGTTAAAGCGGTGGTGATTTTGCTGGCGGTACTGGTAGACAACAAAAAACAGTAACTGACGACACTACAGGACATCTTAGATATGAACATGAAAAAACTGGCTACCCTGGTTTCTGCTGTCGCGCTGAGCGCAACCGTAAGTGCTAACGCAATGGCAAAAGACACCATCGCGCTGGTTGTCTCCACCCTGAACAACCCGTTCTTCGTTTCCCTGAAGGATGGCGCGCAGAAAGAAGCCGACAAGCTGGGCTATAACCTGGTGGTGCTGGACTCCCAGAACAACCCGGCGAAAGAGCTGGCTAACGTGCAGGACTTAACCGTTCGCGGCACCAAAATCCTGCTGATCAACCCAACCGATTCCGACGCGGTAGGTAACGCCGTGAAGATGGCAAACCAGGCGAAGATCCCGGTCATCACCCTGGACCGTCAGGCGACGAAAGGCGAGGTGGTGAGCCACATTGCCTCTGACAACGTGCTGGGCGGCAAAATCGCCGGTGACTACATCGCGAAGAAAGCGGGTGAAGGCGCGAAGGTTATCGAGCTTCAGGGTATCGCCGGGACTTCCGCAGCCCGCGAACGTGGTGAAGGCTTCCAGCAGGCCGTTGCTGCGCACAAGTTTAACGTTCTGGCCAGCCAGCCTGCCGATTTCGACCGTACTAAGGGTCTGAACGTCATGCAGAACCTGCTGACCGCCCATCCTGACGTGAAGGCGGTATTCGCGCAGAACGACGAAATGGCGCTGGGTGCGCTGCGTGCTCTGCAAACTGCGGGTAAAACAGATGTGATGGTTGTCGGATTTGACGGCACTCCGGATGGTGAAAAAGCAGTAAATGATGGCAAACTGGCTGCGACCATTGCTCAGCTGCCTGAGCAGATTGGTGCTACAGGTGTTCAGACTGCTGACAAAGTGCTGAAAGGCGAAAAGGTTCAGGCCAAATATCCCGTTGACCTGAAGCTGGTCATTAAGCAGTAATATGCGATTCGGGCCGTCACCGGCGGCCTGATGGACAACATACAAAGAAAAGTGTGGCATACGCCACCGGTTAACCCCGGTGGCGCTCTCAGATGGACACCTCATACATGAAAACCGCAGGCAACCTCGTCGTCCTTGGCAGTATCAATGCCGATCACATTCTTAACCTTGAATCCTTCCCGACGCCGGGCGAAACCGTCACCGGTAATCACTACCAGGTGGCGTTCGGCGGGAAAGGGGCAAACCAGGCCGTTGCCGCCGGACGCAGTGGGGCAAACATTGCCTTTATCGCCTGTACGGGGGATGACGACACGGGTGAGCGCGTACGCGAACAGCTGGCGAGCGATAATATCGACATCGCGCCGGTCAGCGTTGTGGCGGGGGAATCTACGGGCGTGGCGCTGATTTTCGTCAACGCGGAAGGTGAGAATGTTATCGGTATTCATGCGGGTGCCAACGCGGCATTAACCACCCAGCGTGTTAATGCCCAGCGCGAAATCATTGCGCGTGCCGACGCGCTGCTGATGCAGCTCGAGTCCCCGGTTGAAAGCGTGCTGGCGGCGGCCAGCATTGCCCATGAAAATCATACCTCCGTCGTACTTAATCCCGCCCCGGCCCGTGTATTATCAGACGAGCTGCTGGCGCTGGTGGACATCATCACCCCGAACGAAACCGAAGCGGAAAAGCTGACCGGCATTCGCGTTGAAAATGACGATGACGCCGCGCGGGCGGCAAACGCGCTGCACGATAAAGGTATCGGCACCGTGATCATTACCCTCGGCAGCCGCGGCGTGTGGGCCAGTGTCAACGGCGAGGGCCGTCGCGTGCCGGGCTTTAAGGTGAAAGCGATCGATACCATTGCGGCAGGCGACACCTTTAACGGCGCGCTGGTGACGGCGCTGCTGGAAGGCAAAGAGATGGATGAAGCCATTCGCTTTGCCCATGCTGCCGCCGCAATTGCGGTCACGCGCAAAGGCGCGCAGCCTTCCGTTCCGTGGCGTAACGAGATTGATGAATTCCTGAGTCAGCAGAGGTAACGCTTGGCCACGATGAAAGATGTCGCCCGCATGGCGGGCGTTTCAACGTCGACCGTTTCCCACGTTATCAATAACGATCGTTTCGTCAGCGAGGCGATACGGGAAAAAGTCGAAACCGCAGTAAAAGAACTCAACTATGCGCCGTCGGCGCTGGCCCGCAGCCTGAAGCTCAATCAGACCCGCACCATCGGGATGCTCATTACCGCCAGTACCAACCCCTTTTATTCCGAACTCGTGCGCGGCGTCGAGCGCAGCTGCTTCGAGCGGGGCTACAGCCTGGTGCTGTGCAACACAGAAGGCGACGAGCAGCGCATGAATCGAAATCTCGAAACGCTGATGCAAAAGCGGGTCGACGGGCTGCTGCTGCTGTGCACCGAAACCCATCAGCCTTCAAAAGAGATTATCCAGCGCTATCCGTCTATTCCCACGGTGATGATGGACTGGGCGCCGTTCGACGGAACCAGCGACCTGATTCAGGACAACTCCCTGCTGGGCGGCGATATCGCGACGCAATACCTGATCGACAAAGGCTACAGGCAGATCGCCTGCATCACCGGCCCGCTGGATAAAACCCCGGCGCGCCTGCGTCTTGAGGGCTACCTTTCCGCAATGTCGCGCGCCGGACTGTCTGTTCCGGACGGATACCGCATTACCGGGGATTTCGAATTCAACGGCGGCTATGAGGCGATGCAAACGCTGCTGGCGCAGAAGCAACGCCCGCAGGCGGTGTTTATCGGTAACGATGCGATGGCGTTCGGCGCTTATCAGGCGCTGTATCAGGCCGGGTTAAGCGTCCCGCGCGATATGGCGGTGATTGGCTATGACGATATCGAGCTGGCGCGCTACATGACGCCGCCGCTTACGACTATCCATCAGCCGAAAGATGAACTCGGCGAGCTGGCCATTGACGTGTTGATCCATCGAATGGCCCAGCCCGCGCTGCAACAGCAGCGTTTGCAGCTTACTCCTGTTCTGATGGAACGCGGTTCGGCCTAGCTTTTTCCTTGTGTCGCTCTTTTATCAGGTTTCGGCCATCTTTCGGTTTTAACAGCATAAAGACTAGGGCAGACACCACGGTCAGGGCGCCCATGGTAATAAAGGTATAGTGGAACTGCTCGACGGTATTGGCGCTGTCGAAACCTTCGTAATAGCGCAGCACTGCGGCACTCACGGCAACCCCGAGACTAATCGACAGCTGCTGAGTCACCGCCAGAACGCTGTTTCCGCTGCTGGCATTCTCATCGGTCAGATCCGCAAGGGTAATAGTGTTCATCGATGTAAACTGCGTCGACATCGCCATGCCGAGGATAAACAGCGGCAGGATCAGCATCCACACCGGCAGCGCGGCAGATTGCAGCGAAAACTGCGCAATCATCAGCCCGATAAAGACCGTCACGCCGACCAGCGTCTTACGATAGCCAAACCAGCGCAGCACCTGCGTCACCGTCGACTTCGCCAGAATCGATCCCATTGCCGTCGGGGCCATCATGCAGCCCGCAATCAGCGCCGGATAGCCAAACCCGACTTGCAACATCAACGGCATCAGGAACGGCACGCAGCCTGTACCCAGACGCGACGCGATATTCCCCGCCACGCCAACCGAGAAGGTTCGGGTATTAAAGAGGGATAACGAGATAAGCGGCGTCGGGTGGCGGCGCGCATGACGTATATAAAGAAGGAACAGCACAATACCCGTCGTGATCACGCCGAGCGCAATCCACGTTTCCACGATTTTCTCGCCGAACAACTCCATACCGCTGGAGAACAGCACCAGGCTCAGGCCAAACAGGAAAAAGCCGCCCATATCGAAGCTGCGTTTCGGCGTGGTGAAGTTCGGCATGTATTTGCGGGCATAGAACAGCCCTGCAACGCCTATCGGGATGTTTATCAGGAAGATCCAGTGCCAGCTTGCCCAGGTGACCAGCACGCCGCCGAGAACCGGCCCTAATATCGGACCGACCAGCCCCGGCATAGTCACAAAGTTAAGCACAGGCAATAGCTCGCTGCGCGGGTAGGCGCGCAGTAGCGCCAGACGCGCGACGGGCATCATCATCGCTCCGCCAATCCCCTGGATCACGCGGAAGATAACCAGCTCGCTAAGCGACGTCGACAGGGCGCAGGCCAGCGAACCGAGCGTGAACAGCGTGACCGCCAGCATAAAGATTTTGCGAGTGCCGAAGCGATCGGCCAGCCAGCCGCTGACCGGGATAAGCATTGCGACCGTCAGGGTGTAGCTGATAATGGCGGACTGCATCGCCAGCGGAGAGCGGTTTAGGCTTTGTGCGATGGCGGGCAGCGCGGTGTTAAGGATGGTGGCGTCCAGTGCCTGCATAAAGAAAGCCATGGCGGCAATCCACGGCAATCCGGCCATGCTGCGTGCTTTTTTCTCTGTCATTTCTCTACCTGCTGGTGGTTTGGGGCGGCCAGCAATGCCTGACACGCCGTCAGCGCGCGCTGACCGT
>NZ_JAKCMV010000022.1 GCF_021440515.1 Enterobacter asburiae
GATGTTGCCCTGTGCTTGTTGTCACTTCTGAAGAAAAAAAATTAACTGAGGTATCATGAAAGCTAAAACTGAGCCATTGGAGAAGAAGTGGGGTGAGCGAAGCATGCTTATGGGATGGACAGCTATTCCTACGTCTTTCCTGTTTCTTCAGGCAGAACTTTCAATCACACCTTTAGGGTTTAACATTTTGATAAACCTAGTTTCCCATTGGTGGGAAACCAAAGAGCATCCATATCCCTCTCAAGAGTCATTAGCTAAAAGAATGGGTGTATCCAAGCGCTCGATTCAGAGGGAGGTAACGAACTTAGTTGAGTTGGGGCTTATAACGAAGCAAGCTAACAAAGCCGGTAGCGCTAAGTACAAGGGAAGAAACACTTACGATCTTACTGGCTTAGTCGAACGCCTTAATGAAATGGCACCAGAAAAGATAACGAGTATGCAACGACATAAAAAAGCTCCAGAACAGCCTGATGAGTCAGGGGAACAATAAAAATGCCCACTTTTACCCAGACCGGGACAGGGAAATATGACTACTGGCTGCTCGATGGAGGAAAAACGTTTTCAACCATACCAGCAGACACTCTGCCCTCAATATCTACAGACATGCCCATACGTCTACAGATTGGGGATGGCTATTTTGGGTCTACACACATAACGGCAAGACATGGGAAGTGGCTCGAGCGTTACCAGCCTGATGGATGCGTAGCTACATTCGTTCATAAGAAATTAAGCACTTCCGGGAAGATCCTTTTACTGGAGGAAAAAAACAAGATAGGACTGGCTTTAACGTTAACCCCCAACGCGGCTCTTATCTTAAGAAATATTGGAGATTTCTTTTCCATAACAACTCTTTATTACAAGAAGAGCGGATTGGAAGGTGAAGAGGTTGGGAGATATACAGGGTACAAATGGGCAACATCGCCATACATAGAAAGACGCCGCTAGTTTCTAAAATCAGGCAGCGATAAAGACTGGATAATGCCGATATCGAATGAACTCACTTCCAGCTTTATATCAACGTTATTTACCATAACACCCGTTGCCCGCACCACTGAAACGGGGTTGGCTGCGTTTTGAGGGTGAAGGCGATGAAATCCACAGCTTACCCGGCGAAAAGCCCGCAAAATGGCGCAGATGAATCCTGAGAGGGTGAATCGTTATGCATGCCGATGAGTGGAGCCGCGCTCCGGACGGAAAAGGACGATTAAAGGGCATTTTTCGCGGTAAACTGCCGGATAATGCACTGACACAGCCTGTCTTTTTGTATAAAGCCGTCAGGCGGGTAAACGGAGAAAAAACATGACCATCACGCGGCGCTTCTCTGTCGGGATCGAATCCCCCAGAAATACAGAAACCGCCTGGGGGATTTACGTCCCTGCGCTCGACAGCACAGGCTATGGCTGCGTGTCGGCGGCAGACACACAGGAAGGTATCGAAGCCGCAGCACGCGAGGCCATCCTTGCCATGACCACGTATATGCAGGCGGCTGGGAAAGATCTGCGGACACTCCGTGATGCCGGCACGGCAGCATACCAGGCTAACCCAGATTACCGGCACTGTGACCGGTGGCTGGCGATTGATGCTGAATTACCGGAATGAAGCGGTGAACGGGCACGCAATTTATTGCGGGGTCGTAAGGCGCTGGCCGGGTGTCGGGGCGGCGAGCCCTGACCGGGGGAGTTTGTAATATGGTGCGTGCGCGGTATTACAAATGCACATCCTGTCCGCCGTCCGGTTTTGCGCATGCGCAAAATCCCGGGCCGGGTTTCAAAGGGTTCCCCTTTGGCGCGCGACTGTATACAGTCGGTAACGTGC
Organism: Enterobacter asburiae; assembly: GCF_021440515.1. Classification (GTDB taxonomy): domain Bacteria; phylum Pseudomonadota; class Gammaproteobacteria; order Enterobacterales; family Enterobacteriaceae; genus Enterobacter; species Enterobacter asburiae_E. The sequence continues at coordinate 1,816 of NZ_JAKCMV010000022.1, forward strand.
CTCGTGAAGGATGGAGACATTGCACTAAATTGCATTAAATATCGTCGATACCCAGATGGATTGCATTAAGTTGCACTGGGTTGCATTAACGACGTTCATTTTTTCCAGAACTTCCACCAGGGCGATGCCGTCGGATTCGGCATTTCAGAAGGGAGCTGTTTATGCTCCAGAAGCTGCATTGCCTGACGAAGTGAACTGATATGCTCATCCCGTGCATTCACCGCATCTTTAAGCCCGGCATTCTCCGTCTGTAAAAGCGTTAACTGCTGCTGTAAAGGGGTCGGTTCCGGCTGAGGGCGAAATGACACCCTAAGCTTTCGGTTCCTTGGGCCAAAGATATTCGCCAGTCAGTAGAATGTGCGCCCAGCCCAATGGGGATATGTGGGGAAGAAATTCAGGGGGAACATCCAACCCTTCGTTCCGCCGCTCCGTGACGGCATGACCAAGATGGACGGTATTCCAGTAAATGATCACCGCAGTCAATAAATTGAGCCCAGCGATTCGGTAGTGCTGCCCCTCTGTCGTGCGATCGCGAATTTCCCCCTGCCTCCCGATACGGAGCGCATTTTTGAGCGCATGGTGGGCCTCTCCCTTGTTAAGACCGATCTGAGCACGCCGCTGCATGTCCGTATCCAGGATCCACTCAATAATGAAAAGGGTCCGTTCAATACGACCAACTTCACGAAGCGCAACTGCAAGGTTGTTTTGTCGTGGGTAAGAAGCGAGCTTGCGCAGGAGTTGGCTGGGCCTGATTTTGCCAGCGGTCATCGTCGCGGCACAACGGAAAATATCAGGCCAGTTCGCAACGATAAGATCCTCCCGGGCTTTTCCACCTACCAACTTGCGTAACTCCCTGGGGGTCGTATCGGGATTAAATACGTACAACCGCTTCGATGGCAGATCCCTGATTCGCAGAACGAGATTGTAGCCGAGCAGGCTACTGGCTCCGAACAAATGGTCGGTGAATCCTGCTGTATCGGCATACTGTTCGCGAACATGGCGACCGACCTCGTTCATCAGTAGTCCATCGAGAATATACGGTGCCTCGCTCACGGTCGCCGGGATCGACTGACAAGCGAATGGCGCGAACTGGTCGCTTACGTGAGTATACGCTTTGAGGCCGGGAACAGAACCATATTTGGCATTGACCATGTTCATGGCTTCGCCATGCCGCGCTGTCGGGAAAAACTGACCATCGCTCGATGCTGACGTGCCCATCCCCCAGACGCGTGACATCGGCAGTTTACCCTGCGCGGCCACCACAATTGCCAATGCCTGGTTCATGGCTTCGCTTTCAACATGCCAGCGGGCAAGGCGTGAGAGCTGCCAGTAATCATGCGTGTTTGTAGCTTCCGCCATCTTACGCAGGCCCAGATTGAGCCCTTCAGCGAGCAGGACGTTGAGCAGACCGATCCGGTCGCGACATGGAGCCCCGGTTCTCAGATGGGTAAACGCATCTGTGAAACCAAGGGCTGCATCAACTTCAAGCAGCATGTCGGTAATCCGAACGGACGGCATTCGGCGATACAGATCCAGTATGAGTGCCTCGGCACCATCCGGCACGTCTGCTGTCAACCTGTCGATCCGCAACGTTCCATCTTCTATGCTACCGTGCGGAATAGTGCCGTTACGGGCAGCCCGGGCCAGCCGCTTAAGAGCGATCGTGAGTCGCGCCTTTCTGTCTGCCAGCCAATCCTGTGGGTTGGAAGGCACGGCCAGTTTTGCATTTTCCTGCGCCGCGATCATCGGCACCAGTACCTGCTTGAGGTCACCATAGCGGCGCGAATGAGCGAGCCAGACATCTCCGGAACGAAAAGCATCCCGGAGGTGAAAGAGTACCGCCACTTCCCAAAGACGGGTATCTCCTTTTTCCTGAGCTCGTAAATGACGGTTCCATTTGGAGCTGGGCCGCAGGAAACGCCTTTCTGGCGATGCAACACCTTTCATCTCTCCGATCGACAAAGCTGCTGCTACCAATGGTCCGGCGACCGGCGCGGCTTCGAGCTTCAGACAGCGCAACATGCGGGGCGCATAACGACGAAAGCGATGGTATCCCTGCCCGACATATGCAAGAGGCTCATCGGCTAGCGTGTTGCTGAGTTGAGTCCCTGTCGCTACCAGTTGAGCGAGCCGGTCCCATGCAACCGAACTGGCGACAGCCATCTCCAGCGGGGTTCCGTCACTGCGGGCCTCAAGCAACGAAGCTCCCAGCGCGGTGAAGGTACGGATCGTATCCGTGAGTGTGGCTTTAGAGCCGGAAATTGTTTCGTCATGCTGGCGCTTCGCTTCCCGCCAGGTTTTTCCTACGATCCTGTCATGGGTTTCGACTATGGCATCAGCAATCGCCGCTTCCCACTCCACAACACAGACGGCAAGGATCGCCCAGCGGCGGTCCGAAGTGATGTCACGCAAACCGTCGGTGAAGTAGCGTTCACCCTGCCGACGCAGCCGGGCAATGCGATGGGCAGGTATGCTGGCCAAAGCACTATGATTGATATTCAGGGTACGCAGAAATTCGAGCCTGTCGAGCAAACGGTTAGCAGCAGCCGAGTTGTTACCAACCTCGAAGTTGCGAAGCCAGATGAAACGACTGATATTGCCGGCGAGCATTTCACTCAGAAGTTTGTCCAGGTGATCGCGAACATCCGCTGTTAAATTTTCCGCAATCCGCGTTTCAATCCGCCGCTCAGCGGCGACCAGAGCATCCGCGCACAAGCGCTCGATTGTCGATACTGCGGGCAGAATGGTGGAAGTTTCCCGACACCGCACAATAAAACGATGAGCAAGATCCTCGTTTGATCTGGCATCTTCGGCCTGGCCGAAAGTCCACTCCCGCAGATCACGGGCACCACGGCCCGTGAAGGTCTTGTAGCCGTAAATTTCGCGCAGCGTGTCCATGTGCTGCTGACGGGTTTGGCGCCGTGTGGCATAAGTGAGAAGCGCATCAGCCGGAACTCCAAGCTGAGCACCGACGAAGGAAAGGACTTCACGCGGGATCATCTCACCAGGAGCCAGTGCACGGCCCGGATATCGTAAGGCACAAAGTTGCAGGGCAAAGCCAATCCTGTTTTCCGGTCTGCGGCGCTGCCTAATGTTTTCCAGGTCATCATCGCCCAGCGTGTAGAACTTCAGTAGCGACAGTTCGTCCGTGGGCAGATCGAACAGCGCTGCTCGCTGCCGTTCGGTGAAAATATGGCGTCGTGACATACAAATTCGTCCCTTTTGAAGTATAGTCTGTTTTGGACAACAGCCAGCCCATATAAATCAGGGCGTTCCGATACAAAAATCCAGGAGGGTTCAATTGGGACATCGTGCCGCCATTTACTGCCGGGTTTCAACAGCGGATCAGTCTTGTGAACGCCAGGAATTTGATCTGCGAGCCTTCGCCGGCCGTGCCGGCTACGACGTGGTGGGAATATTTAAGGAAACAGGTTCAGGAACTAAACTCGACCGGGCCGAGCGAAAGAAAGTCCTGGCGCTTGCCCAGTCCAGACAAATTGATGCAATCCTGGTCACTGAGCTTTCCCGGTGGGGGCGCTCGACGCTCGATCTGCTCAATACGCTACGTGAACTGGAGAACTGGAAGGTTTCCGTGATAGCCATGAATGGAATGGCGTTCGATCTTTCGTCGCCGTATGGACGAATGCTGGCGACGTTTCTTTCCGGCATTGCGGAGTTTGAGCGGGATCTCATCAGCGAGCGGGTCAAGTCAGGCCTTGCTGTTGCGAAGGCACGTGGTAAGAGGCTTGGTCGTCAGGCCGGAGTGCGACCAAAATCAGACCGACTTTTGCCTAAGGTGGTTGCGATGAGGGCCGAGGGACGCAGCTATCGCTGGATCGCACGCGAGCTCGGTATCAGCAAGAATACCGTCGCTGACATCGTGCAACGACACAGAGCTAACGCTTAGGGTGTCATTTCGCCCTCAGCCGGAACCGACCCCTGTAAAGACTGTAAAATATCACTGTTAACCGACGTAGACATGTCGTCAAATTTTACAGTGTCACTTTTACCAACGCTTACAACCTCAATAGCACCAAAAACACGCATAAGCTCAGCCGTATCAATGGTTTTTACGGATTTTCCATGCTTTACAACTGAGGTGTAACTTAGTTCGCCAGACTTAAGTAGCTTGTAAATGGTCGGGCGACTGACACTGACAAGACGTGCCGCTTCGCTAATGGATACGCGGGCCATTACAAATCCTCTTGAAAATCATCCAGACGAATAGCCAGAGTGCGAAAGAGCTGTTCCGCATCCTCATGCAGTTTTTCGCACAGGTCGGCTTCAGTATCGAGATCCAGTTCATTGAGCTTCTCCAGCAAAAGCAGGGATTGCGCCGGAATGAATTTAGCCATGTTCAATGCCGTTTTCTGTTGTTTTGTAATCACAGCGTCAGTGCTCCAAGTCATCTCCGGTTCTTTTCCGCTTCCTCGACCGTTCGCTCGCTACGCTCGGTCACTTGTCTCCGGCGAGCGGACGGTTCTTCCTAGATGATAAATAAGGTTGGCAGTAAACATAACCAAAAGACAGGACAGGAACGACAAGGCCACGCCCTTCTGGGCGTTTTTCCATAGGCTTCGCCCCCCTGACAAACATCACGAAATCTGACGCTCAAATCAGTGGTGGCGAAACCCGACAGGACTATAAAGATACCAGGCGTTTCCCCCTGGCGGCTCCCTCGTGCGCTCTCCTGTTCCTGCCTTTCGGTTTGCCGGTGTCATTCCGCTGTTATGGCCGCGTTTATCTCATTCCACGCCTGACACTCGGTTCCGGGAAGGCAGTTCGCTCCAAGCTGGACTGTATGCACGAACCCCCCGTTCAGCCCGACTGCTGCGCCTGTTCCGGTAACTTTCAACTTGAGTCCAACCCGGAAAGACACGACAAAGCGCCACTGGCAGCAGCCACTGGTAAGAGGGAGTACAAGATATTACTGATGCAGAGTTCTTGAAGTATCAGCCCAACTACGGCTAAACTGGAAGGACGAATTTGGTGGCAGCGGTCTTGTACACCCTGTTACCACGGTTCAGAAGTTCCCCAACTTGCTGAACCCTCGAAAAACCACCTCCCCAGGTGGTTTTTTCGTTTATGGACAAGAGACTACAGCGGCTAACTTAAAATCTCAATACGTCCGTCATGATCACGTCGAAGTGCTCTCTGTTACGGCCGTATCTTTTGGCTCATTGCTACTCTTAAACATTGATTTCACTATGATGAAAAACAAAGCTGATACTTCGGCAACCGTACCCGCAATCAGAGCCAAATACACGTCAGTAGTTACTGTTCTGTTCTCCGCCGGAAGCACTCCCATAGAGATCATATGCATCTCTTGCTGAACTACCGTGCCAAGCATATCAATGACCATCCAGTTCATTAGCGCGACGACCACAGTCATGGCAAACGTTACGCCCGTTTTAGACCATCGAAGATGCCTTCTGTCAGCCCTTTCTTCTGCCGCCATAATCGGACCAACAAAGTCTTTTACGACAAGTACCTTTCCGCCGGTAGCATCTGAAAATCCATCTAAATCATTAGGGTCACTCATTAAACTACTATCCTTTAAATAACAAAAAAGGCCGGATCATAGATCTGGCCTTTTTTTTGTTTGCTGCGTTACTGAGCGGCTGTTTTCACCTGGCGTTTCAGGATTGGCATACGTAGGGAGTAGAACTCTTTTTTCGCTCTATCAATAGCAGCGATATCGTGGCCATTTTCTGACTCGTCAACAGCCCACTCGAGCATAGTTAAGGCGTAATTGAAAAGCTCTTTCCTAGTACTTATGCCGCACTTACTCATCAGAGTGTCGAGCTCTTGCAGCCGATCTTCTGGAAGGTCAAATTGCATACGTACGTTTTTCATGTTGAATCTCCGCAACTATCTCTCCACGTCCATGGGTGATAGCCTAAACAGTGTGAGATTATTATTGTTATTATATCAATAACTTAATTGCTAATTGGTTTATTGCTGTCTGTATTTTGGGTGCAAGTGCACCTATGACTAACTAATGCGTTGGTCATGTGTAAATCGCCAGCTATCGCGTTGATTAGCATGTAGCTCTCACCTTGGGGAAAAGGCGATGGCGGTCATCTTTCCCCAAGGTGAGTTTCAGTCATCTTCCTCTACAGGATCGATTACCCACGTTTTGAGAGGTAGTTGAAACTCCACCTCTACGAAATCGGAGCAATCCTCGCTGTCCTCCGAGGACGATGAGCTAGCTGAAATCAACTTGCTCACGATTAGAATCTCCATACATCTACTGAAACTTTTTCAGTAGCTGATATTCAGACTACTCTAATTTTGTGTAAATGTCGAGTAGAATCGGAGGGTAAAATGAGTATGCACAGAGATGAACAAAAAAACAACTACAGCAATTGTTTTATACGTATTTTTTTGTCATTTAGTGAAAAATAATAATAAAACCGTTTAAAAACAATAAATTAAAAAAACAATCAGGAAGCGGTTTTGTAGGATTTTCTTTTGCGGGAACAAGCGACTTAGGGGTCAAAAAAACGTCGCTCTTACGAAGATTGATGATGCACTAACAAAAAAAGCTGCCTAGGGCAGCTTTTTTTATGAGTCCGAGTGGCGTACGTGATGTCCAGTTATCTAGATTCATCATCCTTCGCAATGAAGGAGCCCACTCAAGTGGCTGCTTTCGCAGGGCGATCCACTATCAGCGCATGTCGCCTCGCCATCATATCGCCATGACGGGCAAATCGTCTTCTGTAAGACTCAGTGCAAGTATGGTGACAATATGTCGCTATTTAAAGGTGACATATTGTCATTACATATGAATATACATATATAAATATATACAAGCACAGGGCAACATC
>NZ_JAKCMV010000023.1 GCF_021440515.1 Enterobacter asburiae
AGACAGCAAAGTCAGTGAGATTTCATCACTATATTTGTCGTAAATTAATGTATTTAATTTATTATATATCATTTCAAATTTTCTCTGAATTGATATTTCCGGTATTGGTATAAGTAAATTCTTAAGCTTTTCGGCAGTCAAGTGGCTGAAAGTTACTTCTGAAACGAATTCAGAAAATGCATTTCCTTTAGCCATTGAATAAAAATACTCTTGCAAATATACAGATGTAAGGACATTATAGTCAGGACGCACTCTATGCAGAGCTTTCTGGTAGTAACAGTCTTGGATTTGATTATCCCAAATTGCACACCGGCCTATCTCACCTCCCTCGCAAACAAGTAGATCCCCCTGCTTGAGTTCAAATTTAGATAATTCTTTTTCATTGAAATCCATTTCAAGAAGATCGCTAACATCTATTTTTCTCCACCTGATGTTGGCATTTCTTAAATATTTTTTTGGCGATAATCCAGTTTTTGATTTTTTTGATAACATTTTCCCAAGCTGACAATCGGCGATCTCACCTAATTTTCTCAATTCCCAATTTTTTGGATTGCTAATGGGATCGCCAAACAGCTTAAGAAAATTAGCACGCAAAAAATCATCAGCTAATTTGATCGCCTGCTCACGTTTATGGAGGATGTTCTCAGCCTTATCAAGAGTAGCCGCAATTTCTTTTTGTTCGCATAATGATATTGCCTTTAACTGTTGTTCTTTAATTATCTTATCTGAAACTGCGGGATAATTAGCTCCTGTAGCTAGTTTAACTAAACTATTAACAAAAGCTTCTGATTTTACATAATGAAAAAGATATTTTGTATCAACTTTTAACTTATTAGGACGTAAAACGCAAAACCCTGTTGATGCAATTGCTCCATCCAATTCTTTAGGGATAATAGCAACGGTATTGAGATTCGGCCTAACAGTTGAAATGATGATATCACCAGCAAAAACCAGTTGCCTTGCTCTACTAGGTGCAGAGTCAGGTGTAATGTCTGAGACACTCTCTAATACTATTTTTTTCTGAAACCTATCTACAGAAGCAATATCTATATATTTCCAAGAACCATATTTATTATTTGGATTGATCTTTTCTACTTTTTCTACCAAATCTGAAATAGAAATCACAGCATTCCCTCCAGCTCATTCAGATCCGCCAGAATCTCATTTTCCAGATCTTTTAACCGTTTCAGTATCACTTTCGGATCTTCATATTCCTCCGCCTGATATACCACCTCTTTATAACGATTAATAGAGAGATCGTATTTCTGCGCCGCAATATCCTCTTTCGGCACCACAAACGCCGCTTGGGTGCGATCTTTAAAATTAATACCAGCATCAATCCCTTCCGGATACTGTTGTTTCAGCAATGAAGCTGATTTCTCTCCCATAAAGTTATCAACCGGTAGCCCGCGCAAAGTACGGTAATGCTTCCAGCTTGCTAGTAAGTGCGGCAAATCGTTGTCTTTTATCGGATTACGCTTGTCATCCAGGCTATAGCCATCATTTTGTAAATCGTAGAACCAGACATCATCCGTCTGGCCGCCTTTGGTAAAGATCAGGATCGCCGTCGCTACGCCCGCATAAGGCTTGAATACACCGGAAGGCAGGTTGATCACCGCTTCCAATTGGTTATCTTCCACCAACGTTTTACGCAGCGACTGGTGCGCCTTACTGGAGCCAAACAGCACGCCCTGCGGAACGATGGTTGCACTGCGCCCGCCTACTTTTAACATTTGCAGAATACGAGCCAGGAATAGTAACTCGGTTTTTTTGGTTTTCACCATTGCCGACAGCGTTGCGTCAATATCTTCCTCATCCAGAGAACCAGTAAACGGCGGGTTCGCCAGAATTAGGTTGAATGCGTTTTTACTGGCCTGCGGGAAATTGGTGCTGAAGCTTTGGCTCATGGTGTCCTGATAGTGAATATCCGGCTCTTCCACGCCGTGCATAATCAGGTTCATGGCGGCAATACGCAGCATGGTGGTATCAAAGTCGTAACCGTGGAACATTTTGTTATCCACATGGTCACGCCACGGCGTCAGCAGATCGCCGGTAAAGATTTTTTGTTCTTCTAATTCGCCGCGTTCGTTGGTGCCAATCTCGGTATGAATGGACTCCAGTGAACTGAATTTCTCCAGCAGGTACTCATAACTGGTTGCCAGAAAACCGCCCGTACCACAGGCCGGATCGCAGATCGTTTCACCACGTGCCGGGTTTGGCTCCATCATTTCAACCATTGTGCGGATAATGTGACGTGGCGTGCGGAACTGACCGTTGATCCCGGCAGTGGTCAGCTTGCTTAACAGGTATTCGTAAAGATCGCCTTTGGTGTCACCGCGATCCAGCGGCAGATTTTTGATCACTTCCACGGCTTTAGTCAGTAGTGACGGTTTGACGATCTCCAGACGAGCATCTTTCATAAAGTTGCCCAGTAGCGTCACCTTCGACGCATCGGCCTGGCCGAGCTGACGGAAGTGCTGGAATACGCCGTCGCGCACTACTTCCATCATTTCATCCGAGCCGAGGTTGCTGTAGTGACTGAAGCGGAACTCTTGCTGTTCAGGCGTAAAGCGAGGTTTAAAATCAATACCCGCGATTTGTTTACGCTTCTCGTCTCGTTGTTCCTGGGTATCCAGCATCCGGGAGTACATCAGGTAAGTGATTTGTTCGATTACGGTCAGCGGGTTAGTGATGCCACCCACCCAGAAATCTTCCCATAGTCCGTCGATTTTACTTTTTAAGTCACCGGTAATCATTGTTAACGTCTATACCCTGTTATAAATACAAAAGCCCCGTTGTCGGGGCTTGTCATGCACGTATTATACCGTCGCTGCGTCGGTCACAACACCTAACTCTTCAACTATCTTCTGCAAGCGGGCGATCTGCTCTAGATCCGGGAATACGCCAGTAACGCCTTCGTTGTGGATATGCGTAAACGGCTGTTCAAAGAGCTGTCGCATTTCAATGGTGCCGTAATCGCGGATGTGGTTTTTCAGCAATGACAGGAAGCGCAGTTGCTGGCTGGTCAGGCTGTTGTCAGCGGCGAACTGGGCAAAGCGCACTTCAACCGCATCGCTGTCCATCCCGATAATGGTACGCAAAAGTTTATCCAGGCTGGCGGTCGCTTGCGGGTAGAACTCTTTCAGCGCCCGGATATCAACGTTAGGGTTCTGGATCAGCACCAGCTTAGCCAGTTCATCCAGCTCGCTTTGCGTCACCGGCTCGCCATTGCGGATTTTCTTCAGCACCGGATTTTGCTGGAACAGCGGCTCCAGCGCTCCCTGAACCTGCTGACGATACAGTTTGAAATCAATTGAGCGGATGTTGGTTTTGCGGGTCTCCGTCTGGATCAGGTTCGCATCTTCGGTAATATCCACCTGTATCGAACCAAATTTTGGCGTCGCATCTTTCTCCATCAGGTGCATTATACCGCGCAGATGAATGCGGATATCCTCCAGCTCTTCCAGGCTGGCTTGCTTCCACCAGCCTAAATCACGAAGTTGATTAATCCGTTGTCCCTGTTGCTGCACCTGAGTCAGATGCGGCGGCAGACGTTCCACTTTCTCGATGATGACCGGCCAGAGCACATCCAGTTCTTCCGGGTTGGTATAACGGGCAGTTTGCGCCGCCAGAATATCCATATCAAAGCGCATGGCATCGCTTTGCCCGCGAACGTCCAGCCACTGCATCAGAGGGGCCAGGACAGATAGCAGATCCTGCTGTGTTTTCGGGGAAAGCTGGCGCAGCACTTTTTCATCGCTGTACTGCGCTTTTTGCTGCCACTTTTCCTGCACAGCAATCGACTTTTCATCCAGCGCGTTGATTTGCTCGCGGAGTTGGTGAGCGACTAAATCCACCGCCTGTTTGTCGAACTTACGCTGCGCAGCGGCCCCCAGCATAACCCACGCTTCGAAGCGTTTTTGCGCCAGCGATTTTGTCGCTGTGACTTCGGCCTCTTCGGTATGCAGCTCGTGATACTCAAAGTTGCCCCAGTGATCGAAGATGCGGAATTTCTGTTTATCCAGCGGTTTGCCGTTTTCATCGTAGCCGTAGAGTCCCGAACAGAGGCGCGTGCCACGGCCAATCATCTGCCAGAACTTCACTTTCGATTTGACTGGTTTGGCAAAGACCAGATTCACAATCTCCGGGACATCAATACCAGTGTCGAGCATATCTACAGAGATAGCGATGGTCAGCTCTTTGTTGGTGCTTTCATCCAGCCCTTTAAAATCGTCAATCAGTTGCTCGGCGCGGGGATCGTAGTTGTCGATGACCTGGCAGAAGCGTCCGGCAAACTGCGGGTACATGTCGTCGAACAACTCATTTAGCAACAGCGCGTGTTTGTGGTTACGGGCAAAAATGATGGTTTTACCGGGGAGTTGGCCGTCCCGATCTTTCAGGCCATTTTCCATCAGGTTACGCAGGATATAGCGGTTGGTGTCTTTGTTGTAAATTGCCTCATCCAGCGCCTTGCCATCAAATTCCAGCGTATTGGGATCGATACCCTGTTCTTCCAGCTCACGGATTTGTGCGTCGCTTAATTTCTCCCGTTTGATACCTTCGCGCAGGAATTCAGTGGTGTGTGTGACAACCTCATAGGGAACCAGATTGTTATCGGCGATGGCATCTTCTAGGCTGTAGTTGGCGGTAGGTATACGTCCTTCACAACCAAACAGGCCGAAAGTGGTTTTGCTCACCATGTCGATTGGCGTGGCCGTTAGGCCAATCTGGAGGGCATCAAAATACTTAAACAGATCGCCGTATACGTTGTAGATAGAACGATGGGATTCATCGGCGATGATCAGATCGAAATAACCGACATCAAAATGGTCCATGATTTTCATCATGCCGGGATAAGTGGCAATGTAGATCCTAGCGTTTTGCCTATCTGCTTTTTTCGATTTCCCGACCACATACAGCGGCTCATTGGTGAATTGATTGAAAGCATTCGCCGCCTGTTTGCGCAGCTCTTTACGGTCGCAAAGGAACAGAACGCGTTTTACCCAACGGGTATCAATCATCAGTTTGCTCAGTGCAATCGCTACACGGGTTTTACCAGTGCCAGTGGCCTGAACGATTAATGACTGACGATATTTATTGGTAAACCGTTCGCTGACGCGGGCAATGGTTTCAAGCTGATACAAACGTCCGGCAACGGCCTTACCTTCGTTATCTTTAACATGCGGCACACTGTTCAGCGGCAGACGGGTTTCACGCTGCTGAATAAGATATTGCAGGCTTTCCTTGCTGTAGAAGCCGAATACTCGACGCGGAGGATAACCATGAGTTTTATGGTCGTCCCACAGCCAGATATCGTAGCCGTTGGTGTAGAAAATGACCGGACGCTGACCATATTCTTTCTCCAGCCAGTCCGCATACAACCGGGCCTGAATTCTCCCCTGCTCGGCGTTGACGCTGGTTTTTTTTGCTTCCACTACCGCCAGCGGTTTGTGCGCCTCATCCCACAAGACATAATCCGCATAACCGTCGCCAGTTGTAGTAGGTTGTTCTTTAACCGGGTGTTCCTGCGTAACCTGATCGGTATTCTTAAGTTCTTCACCTACATTCCAGTCAGCAGCAAGCAGGCGAGAATCAATCAGACGGCGGCGGGTTTCCGCTTCATCAATAGAGAGGATATCGGCAACATGCTGGTTACGCGCCCTGGCTTCGTTCAGGCGCTGAGTGAGGTGTTCGGCCTTTTCCAGCTCCTGCTGTAGTGCGCGTTGTAACGCCAGTTCGCGCTCACGGCTTTCATCTTGAGCCCTGATTGCATCTTCCAGACGTTTTTCATCTGCACGACCTGAAGATTGTGTTAACGGAGGAAGAGAAAATTTGGGGCAGTTATCAACATTACCGTGGGCGTAACGAACATACAGCCAAACTCCCAGTAAATACGCTTCCTTTAACAGCCAGTAAGTATCTTTAGCTTTGATACGTCCGCCGTGCGCGGCGCGGTTACCGTGTATACGCAGTGCATCCATTTTCATGATGATGGCTTCCGGCATCATGCTGGTGAAGACATCTGCGTTCATTAAATCATACAGATTTGCTTTGATGCCTTCAGGCAGCCGTTCCTGACGGTATAACCAACGCACCATCAATTCGGTGTAGTTGCGCAGCTTGACCAGACAGCTTTCCGGATCGGAGTGAACATAGCATTCCGCCATACACGCGAGTTCTGCCAGTTCCGGCCACTGGCTGCGCAACATTTCAAAATTGAGAGACTGCTCCATCAATCATCGCCTTATGTCATGGATACAACAGCATTTCTTGAAAGAATATCACACTAATTTGGCTGATGAAGTGAGACTGATGGCATTGATGTAGCCCCCTGAAACACCGGACAGTAGCTGTATCTCCAGATAAGAGATAGGCTTGAATATATGTCTAACACTAACGCCAATTTTGAGATGACCGGGATCCTGTTAGGGCAAGAAGTCCGTAAACGTAAAACTCCTCAGGAGAAGATCGCCATTATCCAGCAGACGATGGAGCCGGGTATGAATGTCTCCCATGTCGCCCGCCTGCATGGTATCCAGCCCAGCCTGCTGTTTAAGTGGAAGAAGCAATATCAGGAAGGCAGCCTCACCGCCGTTGCGGCTGGAGAGGAAGTCGTTCCTGCTTCTGAGCTTACTGCTGCTCTGAAGCAGGTCCGGGAGCTTCAGCGCCTTCTGGGCAAGAAGACGATGGAAGTTGAGATCCTGAAAGAAGCCGTGGAGTACGGTCAGTCGCGAAAATGGATAGCGCACGCGCCTTTGTTGCCAAAGGACGGGGAATAGCCATGGTCAGCCGGACCATGGGCGTGTCGCGTGCGCAACTGTCACTGCGGATTAACCGTTCTGCCGACTGGCAGGACAGGCGCTGTAACCGGCGTAATGAAGAAGCAGACGCAGAAATACTGTCGGCTATCCTCAACATTATCAGCGATATGCCGAGTTATGGTTATCGACGCGTGTGGGGCATCCTGCGCAAGCAACGTCGCACAGAGGGACAGCCACCTGTGAATGCCAAACGGCTTTACAGGATAATGCGTGAGCATCACCTGTTGTTGCATGACAAATCAGCGCGGCCAAAGCGTGAGCATAAGGGCAAAATCGCGGTGGCAGAAAGCGATATGCGCTGGTGTTCAGACGGCTTCGAGTTCAACTGCGACAACGGTGAAAAACTGCGGGTCACGTTCTCGCTGGACTGCTGTGACAGAGAGGCCATAGACTGGGCAGCGAGCACGGGAGGCTACGACAGTTCGACGGTGCAGGATGTGATGCTGAGGTCGGTGGAAAAGCGCTTCGGTGACAGGTTACCGGACACACCGGTGCAGTGGCTGACGGACAACGGTTCAGCGTATAGGGCGCATGAAACGCGGAGGTTCGCCGTAGCGCTGAATCTGGAGCCCTGCACAACAGCGGTGAGCAGCCCACAGAGCAATGGCATGGCTGAACGGTTCGTGAAAACGATGAAGGAAGATTACATCGCGTTCATGCCCAAACCGGATGTGAGAACAGCGCTACAGAGCCTTGCAGCGGCGTTCAATCACTATAATGAAAACCACCCGCATAGTGCGCTGGGATACCACTCTCCGAGGGAATATCGGCGGCAGCGGGCATCGTTAACTTAAGATACAAAAGCTGTCCGGAAATGGAGGGGCAAGATCAGTGAGACTGATGGCATATGGGGGCTATGAATTGGCTACCGTTACAACTTTAAAGAGATCAAGCATCTAATAATCACAGTCAATAGCGTGATTTTTTTATACCGTGAGCACAGAATAGCCCTAAATACAGTAACGGTTCAGGAGCATTTCACCTTTATGACCACTCTCGTTTTTTCATACTCCCATGCAGATGAAGCCCTACGCAATGAGCTTGAGAAGCATCTTTCCCCCCTGAAGCGCATGGGCAAGATCAGCACATGGCACGATCGCCGCATCGTTCCAGGGCAAGAGTTCGAGAACCAAATAGACCACTACTTTTCGCAGGCAGATATCATCCTGTTGTTAATTAGCAGTGATTTCATCGCTTCTGATTATTGCTATCAGGTAGAAATGACCAACGCTCTGGAACGGCATAAACGGGGCGAGGCGGTGGTCATTCCGGTGATCTTAAGAGAATGTGCCTGGCATCAGCTACCGTTCGGCAGCATTATGGCGGCGACCGTTGATGGTAAACCCATAACCAAGTTTGCCAGCCATGATGAAGGCTACGTTCAGGTCGTCAACGCAGTCTCCCGCGCCATTGCTAATATGGAAGCGAAGAAACCACAGCAGAGTGCTTATGTTTCCTCTCCTGCGTCAGTAAACCCAATGCTTCAGGCAACGGATAACGTTTTTACACCACGCTCCAGCAATCTTTCGCTGCCAAAGTGTTTTACCGACCTTGATAAGGATCGTGCCTGCCGTGATGGTTTTGAATATGTCGCCCGTTACTTTGAAGGATCGCTGACTGAACTCAAAAAACGCCATGCCGGGTTAGAGGTCGATTTTCACCAGCGTGATGCAGACGCCTTCACTTGTGCGGTCTACATGGGCGGGAGCAAAGTCGGTCAATGCGCAATCTGGCGTAATAGCGGGCGCAATATGGGTATGGGCGATATCGGTTATAGCCAGGATGGCGTAATTGGAAATGCCTACAATGAAATCTTAACCATTGACAACAACGGTCAGATCCTCGGTTTCCGCCCATCAATGGGAGTCTATAGTGCTGGCTACTCAAGGGAGACCTTGCTCACTAACGAAGGTATGGCTGAGCATCTATGGGATATGTTTTTTGAGCCGATAAAACAGCGGGCACGTTAACATAGCCGGGGCGTTATTCCATGGTTCGTAACGCCCTTTTGAGCATTTGCTGTTTAAAAATGACCATTTTTTAATGATTATCTTCAAGTGCATAAATCCATTCACCACATTGCGGACATATCTTTTCACCATTCCAACAGATATGGCACCAGCAGCAGAGCCAGTTTTGTTTCGTCGTTTTACAGGGAAGTTGACGGAATTTTGCTGGTTGTAAAGGGCCGAACTCTGTTTTCTGCCCTACTGCGAACTTGCTTACTGGTTTGCTGTAGGGGCAGGTTGCAAGAAGCTTTGCAGTTTCCAGACATAGTGGCGTATGAACAAAGCTTTTTACACCGGTAAGTTCGTCAATAACAACGCTGATTTTCAGTCTACAGAATTCGCAGAACAGGATATCGTAATCTTCTTGTGCCGCTGTTTCCGGTTCGACCCATTCGCCATGATACGTAACGGCAAAAGGCGCATAGACAGGTTTATACATAATTAACTCCGGGATGAATGAAAAATGCCTGCGAGAAACACAGGCGTCATGCGGTAGTGCAGAATATTTTGATTTGAAGGGGGTTACGATGGCTGAGTGCGTTTCCTGCCACGTTTGCCCTTCGGAGAGCATGTTTTAATTTCGCTCCGCCCAAAGGTTCTCACGTTGCCAGGTAACGCCAGGCGCGCAAAGGTATCTATTTTGGTCAGATACTCCACAGCACGCTTTAGCCCTTCTTGCTTCAGGATGTCGTCATACTTAACCATCCCGACGCCAGGTTTCTCATAACGTTCAGGTCTGGCATTACAGTTGAAGTACGTGCCTTTCCCTTCTGTAATAGCCGAAACCCAATACTCTCCAAACTGCTCGCAGATATTGATCCCACTGCGGGATTTATTGCCATCAAGGAAGAATAAGGTATGGTAATGGAAGCCTCTGTCAGGCCCGTATTCCAGTTTCCATACCGTGCCCAGAACGTGCCTGAATATCCGGTTTCGTTTCATGTTACGCAGTAGTTGTTGACGATGTTGTTTCGCTATCTCAGGAGTAATGCTGCTCGAATGCGTTTTCCCCCAGGCTAGGTCCAGACGTATTACCAGCAGCCTTGCATGTTGGTTAAAGAGATGCTGAATATAATTCGTCACGCCTTTCAGATTCTTCATTGAATTTCGTTGGTATTTTCTGAGGTCTTGTTTAAAGTCAGATTTACTCACCTCGTCACGATATTCACTGACCAGCTTATTCAGCATGATAGCGGTATTAGTTGAATCTGAATTAATCATTGCACCATTGTAAATTCTGCAATAAAAATCATACCGCTTACGTACTTGCTGGAAACGGGTGATTAGTGGATGAAGTTTACGAAACTGCAGGAACATATCAGGTATCTGGTCAAGCAGATGCATAACCTCCAGAACCTCATTAGTTCGACTGGTTTGCTTGTATCCTGATTTATTAAGCAAGATGCTAAAGGGGAAGGTTTTTTTACGTATTATCTTTTTCAGTAACGCATAAGTGTGATGGAGTTTTTCAATATTAATGCTGTTGTCTGTTACGGACATTATTATTGAATTGTTTTCGTTATGAATCTCAGCACAGTTCTGGAAGATATCCTCTGTTTTACTCATCTTTTTCACATTCGTAATATAGCCACAATACATCGATATGTATTGTGGCTTTAAGGATTAAAGCGTACTTATACACACTGGAATCTTCCTGTTACTTTACTGGTGATATGAATGATGGGTGAATAATGATAACACCAATAAAATAAGAACCTTAATTTAAATAAGACATTCACCCAAGAAGAGTAAGCCCTGACAGACTAAAAGGTATGTATAAAGTTAGTGATTATTATTTCAGGATAAAAGAGTAAATTTACTCAATGCGGGATTCGTTAATTTTATCTTTAAACCACAGAACTACTTCACTTTCCAGCCAGCGAGAACTGCGTCCCATTTTAATTGGCTTTGGAAACTTTCCTTCCTGAATCAATTTATAAAACCATTTGTCAGTCATACCAGTAAAACGAACAATAAATGCCATATCAACCATCTGGTCGCTGTGAATATCAATCGTACTCATGAGAGGACTCCGGGAATGTATCAGGAGGACACCGGGCGGCATCCTTTCATGTCATAGATCGTATATGTACGCCTTTACTATCCATCCACTCAGTGCTTTGTTAAGGCTTTAAGTCTCTATATAAAGCATGCCCTGACAACCTCCGGGATTCCTCTGCTGGCGGGTTTGCATAGCGTGTGGTTTTTTGCTTATGATTTCACGTCAATGAAAGTGTCATTTTTCATGTGAAAAATGCCTTATAACAAGCTCTACATGAGGTTTTACACCTACGTTTTACACTATGTTTTTAACTATGAATATTGCTATGATTTTCACTGTGAAGTATCCTTTTAAGATCATATAAAGTTGAATGTAAAAGGATAGCTAATCTTGAATGGAAAAATGTGGATAGATATAAAAACAAAACGTGATGTAAGATTGTTTTTATGGATGGTAGGAAACGATGTTGCTATTGAAAATTACCGGCAAACAAAGGAAATGAAAACATACCACCTGAATCACATATATGGTGAAGACTGTAATTTAGCAGCGCTGGCAATAAACGAGGCTTTTCGGATTCTTTATAAGAATTCAGACGAGTTATTCTCATACGCCTATAGATTTAAAAAGGCGAAAGAAGCATTATTACCAATAAAAGAGTTTGGTTGGTTTAAACGTAGCAATGATGCCTGTTATTTTGCATGGGCATATATCAGGGTTTTTAGTAAAAAAATAGTTCTTTGGCAAACGTTGGTGGGAATGACTCATTTTCTATTTATACCAGAACACCTTATCGTCGTTTTATTAGAATTGAACATCCAGTAAGTCACCGTGAGCGCATTGAGTGTATAGAGGATTTCTTTGATAGATCACCAATGGATCTTTCATCTAAGTTATCCATTATGTTAAGTATAAGGGATGCGTGGGACAGACATTCTCAGTTAGCAGATATATTGCCGTTGAAGAAAAGTGACAAGGGAAAAATAAACTGGGCATGGGACTATATCTCCAAAGATAAAATAAATTATATCAATGGTTCGATAAAAAGAGCACAAGAAAAATTAATTGAAAAGAGTAAGACTGACGAGACAGGACAGGTTTCACAAGCAGTTCTTGATGAAATATATAAATCGAGCATTGAAGGATATATTCATCAACCTCATTTCCTCAGCCTCTTTAGACCATCAACAACGACTGAGAAATATCTGGCACTACGTTGCATTTACATTTCCATGTACTATTATGATAAAAAATTTATACCCAGATTTAAAAAAGCCTGGGAATTAACATCCTTTCGTAAAGCAAAAAAGAAAAATAAGAACAAAATCTTAAAGTTAACGAAAAGAGAACTTGACGGCAATGACACTCCATCCGATTCTACTGATAATACTGAAAAAGAAATAGCTAAAACTGATAAAGAGCTCATGAGAGAGAAAGCACATGAGATAATGAAGAACATCAAAACCAGAAACTCAGAACTATCATCAGAAAAGGATAGCGATACTCCTCTAGATTTAAGTAGCAATGGCTGGCCTTTTTTCTGACTAAAAGAAAAGTGGTGAATATTTTTATTTTCATGCCAGATTAATTTATTTCATTAATATATTGGTCTGATATTCACCACTAACTTTAGCCACAAAGGATTAGAAAATTGAACCCCAGATTTTTTCAATTCTATATCATCAGAATGAATCAATACGTCATATCTCCACCGAAGTGGGGCTTTGTTGAATAAATCGAACTTTCAGGAGATTGGCGGATCTGATCACTACAGTCGTCTCAGCATCGGATCCCCATGGCAAAGCAAAAGTTTAAAATCACCAACTGGTCAGCCTACAACAAGGCGCTCAGGCAGCGCGGTTCGCTGACGCTCTGGCTTGATGAGTCTGCCATTGCTGCATGGACTGAGAGTGCACAGCCTGAAGGTCGTGGCCGACCGCTTCACTACACCGATATGGCTATTACCACGGTCCTGATGATGAAGCGCGTGTTCAACCTGCCGCTCCGGGCACTACAGGGCTTCGTTGACTCCATTTTTAATATGATGTTTCTGCCGTTGCGCAGTCCGGACTACTCTCTGGTCAGCAAACGGGCAAAAAGCGTCAGTATCAGCATAAAAACGCCAACCCGTGGTGAAATTTCGCACCTCGTCATCGACAGTACAGGCCTGAAAGTCTTCGGCGAAGGCGAATGGAAAGTCAGGCTGCACGGGGCTGACAGACGCAGGGTATGGCGCAAGCTTCATCTTGCCGCAGACAGTGCGACGCATGAGATTATCTGTGCCGATTTATCGCTCAGCGGAACGACGGATGCGCAGGCTCTGCCGGGGCTGATGAGCCAGACCCAGCGGAAAATCAGGGTAGCCTCGGCTGACGGCGCTTATGATACTCGCTACTGTCATGATACGTTGCTGAGGAAAAAAATCAGGCCGCTTATCCCGCCGCGAAGCGGTGCGCAATACTGGCCTGATAAGTACCATGAGCGTAACCACGCGGTGGCGAATCAGCATCTGAGCGGCAGCAATGAGGTCTGGAAAAAGAAAGTGGGCTATCACCGTCGTTCAGTGGCGGAAACGGCGATGTTCCGTATCAAAACCTTGCTGGGCGGGCATCTGAGCCTGCGGGGCTATGACGCGCAGGTGGGTGAAGCGATGGCAATGGTCAAAGCGCTGAACAGAATGACGTTGTTGGGTATGCCGGACAGCGTCCGGATCGCATAACAGGTGTGCCAGCGGTAGCCATCCTGTCGGCTGACTCTGATTTATTCAACAAAGCCCCGAAGTGGTTCTAACTCACCGATCTGTCACACCGATCGATACTCGTAATCTTAATAGATATAAACTATCAATATTGATTGATTGATCGTTTTGGTCATAGGTATTAACGATCAATTTCTTGAAACTGATCTGTATTAACGATTATCCCACCCCCTCACAAATGCATACGATCAGATGGCCTTTTGTACAACTGAAGGCCATTTTTCTTTTATAAAACACTCGGTAAGGAACAACTATGTTGAAGACTACCTCTACCTTGCTTTTCAGCGCTGCTTTATTCAGTACCACTGCACACGCCGTTATCCAGGACCAGCAATGGGGGAACTGGTTCGGTAACATCAGTGCAATGGAGTTTGAAATCAATACCCAAAACAACTCAGGTGAAGTGCTCACACTGACCTGTACAAGCGGAAAGTTAGCTGTTGTTTATAGCGTTCCCGCAGAAGACTATCGCGTTTCTTCCCTGACAGGACTTGCAGAACCGGGTATCAGCGTTAACGGTACAAATCATTCTCTGGATGAAACAGCCTTTGCTGCACTCAAATCTGCGGGTGAAAAAGACGTAATAAAAATAACCTCTATGAATTCAGCTATCTCTAAAAAATTCAGTGCTAAAGGGCTGAATGAAGCGCTGGCTGATACCTCATGGCAGGACTGTATTAATCACTAATTAATCAAAGGGAAATATAATGCATAAATTAATTGTTTTATCGCTCAGTTCAGTCGCTCTGCTTATTCCATCTATATCTTCTGCATTGACAATTCACGGAGATATACATCCCGAACGTTATACATTTTTCCTGACCCAAGAAGGCAGTAGCCAACTAAAACAGGCGAATGATCGACTAGCCAGGAATCCACAGGCCTACACGCTTGACGTGAACCATACAGGCATTCAGCCCTTTGATGCAGTCCGGTGGGATGGTGAGCCTGTAAAAGCCGTCACCTGTGTGCTGGTAGACGGCATTATGATGGGGAAAAAAGCTACCTGGTCACAATGCAAAGATGAAAGTGGTGCGGAATATTTCGGTAATGCTGGATGGCCAGTACGTGATTACGTGGCAAAAGCGTGTGAAGTAGGCAAATCAGATTGTCCTGTTTATCTTGTGCTTCAGACAGATCCACCGACTATGCGAAACGACATGGCTAAATTTGCCCCTGCACCTAAGAACTTTAATGCTTCTGCAAACCTGACGGATGAAATTAAAAACGACGGATGCCAAATGGCTAACAATTCCTTTGAATATGCGAAAAGCAGTATTCGCTGTTCTGCAATCAACACCGTGCGTTTTATTCGCAAACAAAATACCGAAGCTAAGTATGAGGCTGATCTCACCACAACTTCAGGCGAAAACCTGACAATGACTGTCGGGTACACCTATGGGAATGCATCCAGCAAAGAACCCGGCTGGCGTACCATTTCTGTCAAAGAGGGAGGCATTATTACGGATATTCGCAAACAGGGCCAATGGCTTCCTAATGGCTATAAGTAGAGGTGTGTTCCGTGCATAGTCAAAGCGAAGTGGTTACGAACATGCTCCCATGGCCTGATTGTACGTGGCAACTTGTCCTGTGCGTAACGGGGATTACGTTGATGCGAAGCCATTCGGTCACGGTCAGGGCTCTGGGGGCAGGTTTGACCACCTTTAGCCTGATAAAAGCGATAAAAAAACTCGCCGTACTTGCCTGATGGCAAGAAGCGGAGGTCACAGGATAAAAATACGATGTCTGAAAATAGCACAGGAAAACTTCGCAGCCTTACAGAAAAGCTGAATTTCCCACGCAGGAAAGCATCTGCCGAAAACCAAGATATATCTTCTGAACGTTTACCGGAAAGCACGGCTAAACCTCCGGTAAGTGGCGCTGACAAATACAGACTGTTACTGGAGAATATTGTCATCAATGGCTTGCTGAATATTGCCGAGGATAAACTTAGTGATGATGCTTTTGTTGAAGTTGTTTTCAGCAAAGCATATGAGCTTTTGCCTGCCCCGGTCAGGATCGTCCTGAAGCGGGAATGGTGCCTGAATTACCTTCAGTCGCAAAAAGGCTTTGTTGAATAAATCGAACTTTTGCTGAGTTGAAGGATCAGATCACGCATCCTCCCGACAACACAGACCATTCCGTGGCAAAGCAAAAGTTCAGAATCACCAACTGGTCCACCTACAACAAAGCTCTCATCAACCGTGGCTCCCTCACTTTCTGGCTGGATGATGAGGCGATTCAGGCCTGGTATGAGTCGGCAACGCCTTCATCACGAGGAAGGCCCCAGCGCTATTCTGATCTCGCCATCACCACCGTTCTGGTGATTAAACGCGTATTCCGGCTGACCCTGCGGGCTGCGCAGGGTTTTATTGATTCCATTTTTGCCCTGATGAACGTTCCGTTGCGCTGCCCGGATTACACCAGTGTCAGTAAGCGGGCAAAGTCGGTTAATGTCAGTTTCAAAACGTCCACCCGGGGTGAAATCGCACACCTGGTGATTGATTCCACCGGGCTGAAGGTCTTTGGTGAAGGCGAATGGAAAGTCAGAAAGCACGGCAAAGAGCGCCGTCGTATCTGGCGAAAGTTGCATCTTGCTGTTGACAGCAACACACATGAAGTTGTCTGTGCAGACCTGTCGCTGAATAACGTCACGGACTCAGAAGCCTTCCCGGGCCTTATCCGGCAGACTCACAGAAAAATCAGGGCAGCCGCGGCAGACGGGGCTTACGATACCCGGCTCTGTCACGATGAACTGCGCCGCAAAAAAATCAGCGCGCTTATTCCTCCCCGAAAAGGAGCAGGTTACTGGCCCGGTGAGTACGCAGACCGCAACCGTGCCGTTGCTAATCAGCGGCTGAGCGGAAGCAATGCACGGTGGAAATGGACAACGGAATATAACCGTCGCTCGATAGCGGAAACGGCAATGTACAGAATGAAGCAGTTGTTGGGAGATTCACTGACGCTGCGTGACTACGATGGTCAGGTAGCGGAAGCTATGGCCATGGTGCGTGCGTTGAACAGGATGACAAAGGCTGGGATGCCAGAAAGCGTGCGTATTGCCTGAAAATCCAGCCAGCTACAGGGTCGTTCGCACGAAATCTTATTTATTCAACAAAGCCGTCTGACTGTACCAGCTCCCGCCTCCCGCGCTGATAAATCCATATCGACGTGCCTCTTCCCAGATGCGGCTTTGCGGATCCCCGAACGAAACATAAAACTCGCCATTCCAGGGTTCTTTCGCGTTGGCGCTTGTTCCGGCAGTGGCCTGTGCGGCATTGGTTTGCGTTTCGCTCGGATCGATAAGCCAGGCACGGCTTAAGAATTGCTCTTCACCGTGCTGGAATACTCTAAAGAACAGAACGTTAATCGAGATGCCATTCTTACTCAGATAGTCCACGATGCGCTCGGTAGACGGGTTCAGCTCCGCTGCCACAATAATAATTTGGTGCGACTGATTGAGCGACTCTTCTTCCAGTTCAGTATTAAAACGTTGCCTGAACGCCTCGCCCAGATTGCCGCCGCCGGAGAATTTTTCATAAATCTGCGACAGACGATCGGCGGTTAAGTCATCGACCCAGGAGGCGTAATCCAGCGCCTGTGCGACCACTTCACGCGGCGTGCGGTCTCGCTTAAGCTCAATCAGGATCAGAGAGGCATCCGGCGCAATCGCCAGCAGATCGATACGTCCTTTATCGAACGTATATTCCTGATGCCCGATGATCATCCACTGGTCAGAAAGGATAGTAGGGTCGTTTAAAATCATCTTCTCCAGCAGTTGCTCGCTGGCAAGTTTACTGATGGTTAGCGGCTGGGGATTCTCCCCTATCCGCCAGATTGCATGATGAACCGGCATCGTCTGTTCCTTAGTTTAATGCTGCGTCAGTAAGTGTATCCGCTAG
The DNA here is from genome assembly GCF_021440515.1 of Enterobacter asburiae. GTDB lineage: Bacteria > Pseudomonadota > Gammaproteobacteria > Enterobacterales > Enterobacteriaceae > Enterobacter > Enterobacter asburiae_E. The sequence goes on from NZ_JAKCMV010000023.1 coordinate 17,493, forward strand.
GTAGAGCTGGGTTTGATGGGCGGATTGCAGGCGGGATTTTAAGGTGTCGCATAACAACATCAATTCTGCGATTCTACTATTAATTCGGCCCTGTTCACTCAATGGTGGCAAAGGGATTTGTAAACCAAATAATTTTTCAGATACAAGTTTACAAGTACCATGTGATGAACGATCGACAAGACCTAATATTTGATGAGACATGCCTTTCATTAAATATAATAAAAAATCCATATTAAACAGGCGACTTGAAATGCTTTTCATATCTTGATTTATTGTCACTTCCCTTTGATTTATAGCCACAGGGAATGTATGGGCAAGGATCATGCCTCTTACAACAAACAAAATACTATTATTTGGTATAATACGCACTGAACTATTAGTAACTGCCAGTTCAGAAATATTTAGCTCAGCTGTTGAAATATAATCAACTTTCATATCCTTCGGAGATATCCATGGAATATCGCCTGACCAATAATTTTCATTATTTTTACTTGGTGTTCCCCCGCCACTAATTGTACCGATATCACCTAAACGCACCCATTCCCATCCCTTTGGCAGCTCAAAAGGTTTTTCCTGATAACTCACTGGCGGCAACGGTTTTTGTTTTTTAATTTTTCCTTCTTTTACCAGTTGCACTTTTTCCTGCTCAATACGTTTAAGCAGTTCAGACGCAGGTTCGTCATTAGGATCTTGCGGCACCAGCTTACCCATCACAGCCAGTTGCAGGATGGTTTGTTTAAGCGCATCGATACTCGCCTCGGTAGTAGAAAGAGTGTCGAAATGCTGGCTAATTCGCGCCCAGTTTTCGGCGAGTTCTCCGGCATTTTGGCTATCGGTCAGCGTTGCCAGCAAGGTTTCAACCAATTGCTGATGCGCGTCCAGACTGGTCAGGGATTGCTGTTCCAGTTGGTCGCAGAGGGACATAAGTTCGTCAACTTTATTCACAATCCTTGATTGTTCTGCAATTGCTGTTAATTCAACCACTGCATTAATAGCTTTATCGGTTCCTAACCTTGGTAAGTTCATTCCATGCGTTGATTCATTTGCGTAAGCAATAAACCTTGGAGATTTAAGTAAAAGGCGAAGGTAACTTGGGAGAATATTACCATAGACTTTTATAGGAATAATTTCAGTTGTACATACACCACTATCATCAGCAACCAAAACTTTATCCAGATACGGTCGTAACTTCCCGTAGAGGACATCATTTTTATTAAATTTATTCTTTGAACTTTTAAATGGACGCTCAGAGAACGTAACTCGATTTAAGAGTCTGGATGTACTCTTTTCGATATCTTCAAGTTCAACTATCCACGTATCTGCATCCACATCTGTTGGTTCTGCTTTATCACACTCGCCATAGTTAGTAATAAAACCTAACCTCACCCACTCCCACCCTACCGGCAATTCAAACGGCTTCTCATCTTCACTAATCTCAGGCAGCGGCTTCTGTTTTTTAATCTTCCCCTGCTTCACCAGCTCCGCTTTCTCTGCGGCAATACGCTTTAACAGCTCTGACGCTGGCTCATCATTCGGGTCCTGCGGTACCAGTTTGCCGCGCACCGCCAGTTCCAGAATCAGCTCGCGCAGCTTCTTAATGCCATAAAGGTCGACTTTGCCGTTACTGCCGCGCCCGGCCATAGAGCGGGTTTGCAGAGCGGAAGACCAGATATCGATGTGGTCGGTGATCAGCTTCTCAATGCTCATCAGTTCGCCTCCTTATTACCTGCCAGCGCGACACCAAGAATATCGCGTAGCTGGTTACGCAGCTCGCTGATTTCCGCCTGCTGCGTCTGGTACTGCGCCAGCAGCTCATCCGGGTCGTGGCTGATGGTTTCGCCCTGGTAAGGGTTCTTGATATCAAGGTTGAAGTTGCGGGCGATGATGTCGTCGATGCTGACTTTCCACGCCTGATTATTCTTTTCGCGGCTGGCAAAACCGTCTGCTTCGTTGCCCCACCAGTCGATTTCTGCCTGGAACTCTTCAAACTTCATCGGTTTGGTTTTGCTGTAGTTTTTCACGCCGTCCGGGTACGGGTGCTCGTAGAACCACACCTCTTTGGTGGGCTGGCCTTTGGTGAAGAACAGAATATTGGTTTTGATACCGGTGTACGGGTTAAACACGCCGTTAGGCAAACGCACGATGGTGTGCAGGTTGCACTCTTCGGTGAGCAGCTTTTTGATTTTGGTTTTCACACCTTCGCCAAATAGCGTGCCGTCCGGCAAGACCACCGCCGCGCGGCCTTTGTCTGCCAGTACTTCGATAATCAGTTGCAGGAACAGATCGGCGGTTTCACGGGTCTGCATCTCCGCCGGGAAGTTTTTCTCAATGCCGTCTTCTTCGGTGCCGCCAAACGGTGGGTTGGTAACAATCACATCAACCTGCTCATCCCAGGAAGAGAGCGGTTTATTCAGCGTGTTGTCGTGACGGATTTGCACTGGCACTTCAATGCCGTGCAGCAGCATGTTGGTGGTACACAGCAGGTGCGGAAGCTGCTTTTTCTCGACGCCGTAGATCTGCTTTTGCAGCGTTTTATGGTCTTCGGTGGTGTTAACGTAATGCTCTTTCACATGGTCGAACGCACAGGCGAGGAAGCCGCCGGTGCCGCACGCCGGGTCCATAATCGACTCGCCAAGCTTCGGATCGATGCGGTTGACCATAAAACGCGTCACCGCTCGCGGGGTGTAGAACTCACCCGCATTACCGGCGCTTTGCAGGTCGCGCAGGATCTGTTCGTAAATATCGCCAAACAGATGGCGCTCCTGGCTGCTGCTGAAGTCGATTTCATTGAGCTTGTTGATCACCTGGCGCAGCAGCGTACCGTTCTTCATGTAGTTGTAGGCATCGCTGAACGCCTGTTTTACCACAAAGCCACGCGGATTCTTATCGATCGGCGCGGTGAGGTTTTTCAGGGTAGGGAACAGGTCGTCGTTCACAAATTCCAGCAACGCATCACCGGTGATGCCTTCGCTGTTCGCCGCCCAGCTACGCCATAAATAGCGCTGCGGGATAGGCAGCTGGTAGTCGTCCTGCTCCAGTTCCAGCTCTTCTTCCTGCGTATCAAAAATCTTCAAAAACAGCAGCCATGAAAGCTGCCCCAGACGCTGGGCATCGCCGTCCACACCGGCGTCTTTACGCATAATGTCCTGAAGGGATTTAATGACTGAACTAATCGACATGTTTTCTTTCCATACTTAAAAAGGATGCCACCGGTCGCAGTTGCGGCCAGTGGCAATAAATTTACGAGTTATCAGGCTAAGCGCGGCGGAATCTGGTAGATTTCGTTTTCCAGTTCGTTAACGGCTTGCTCATACGCCTTTTTGTCGCCAAAGCGGGTTTTGATGATCTCAATTGGGCGACCCAGTGCATCGAACGGCTTCAGTTTTAGCACCTGAACATCCTCGATTTCCTGCACGCCTTCATCGGCGTATTTGTCCAGCAGGGTATTGAGAACCTGCTGAGCCGGCTCGGCGTATTTCGTAAAATAGTTACGCTTACGTACGTTGGCCGCGCGCTCCTGACGGGTTAACGGCGGCTGACCGTACACCACATGACAGAGCAAATCAAACGGGTCGAGATCTTTACCCACCTCTTCGGACAGCACATCCCACAGAATCCCCAGCTGCGCCAGTTCTTCAATGATTGCCTGCTTTCGAGGTGCCTCCTGCCATTTGCGCACGAAGCTATCCAGCGAGGCGTACTCGCTGTCTTTCAGCATCGTTTTGCGGGTGTAATCCTGGAAGGATTCAGTGACCAGCTTGCCGTCAGAATCGTAATACTGAACGCGCTTAGCTAGTATTTTTACATCCACACCATTTACGTAGAATTTGCGGACTTTATCTTCATCATCGACATGGAACTCGCCATTGCCCGCATGCTTATTATGATTGGCCTGATAGTCAACGGCGTCTTCTCGCGCTTCATTAGCAAGATGATCTCCATCATCAATAGCGTTTTCTTCATCCAGCCGCTCATTGAAGTCGGAACTTTCATCGGAGATATCGTCGGGTTTAACCACCAGCACTTTTTCCGGCAAGCCGTCAAAGCGTGGGTCGGCAAATAGCTCGGTCGCTTTTTTGAAATCGAGAATAGTGAACCACAGCTTGCCGTGTTTTTCGTTGATGCGCGTGCCGCGCCCAATGATCTGTTTAAACTTGGTCATCGACTGAATGTTTTGATCTAATACCACCAGCTTGCAGGTCTGCGCATCAACGCCAGTGGTCATCAATTCTGACGTTGTCGCGATAACCGGGTAGGCTTTTTTAGGATTGATAAAGTTATCCAGTTGCGCCTTGCCGATATCATCGTCGCCGGTGATTTTCATCACGTACTTTTCGTTCTTCAACACCTGCTCGGGGTTGAGCACCACCAGCGCATGGCGCATTCGATCGGCGTGATCGATGTCGTTGCAGAAAACGATGGTTTTATCCATCGGGTTGGTACGTTTCAGGTAATCGGTGATGGTCTGCGCCACCAGCATGGTGCGCTCATCAATCACCAGCGTGCGATCAAAATCTTTCAGGTTGTAGATACGGTCTTCAATCTCTTCGCCGTATTTATCCAGTTGACCTTTGACGGGCCGCCAGCCCTGGACATCAACGTCGATATCAACGCGCACGACTTTGTAAGGGGCGAGGAAACCGTCTTCAATGCCCTCCTTCAGCGAATAGGTGTAAACCGGCTCACCGAAGTAGTCGATATTTGAAATGTCTTCCGTTTCTTTCGGCGTTGCCGTCAGACCAACCTGAGTCGCGTTGCCGAAATACTCCAGAATTTCCCGCCAGGCAGAATCTTCAGACGCACTGCCACGGTGGCATTCGTCAATCACAATCAGGTCAAAGAAATCCGGGGCCACCTGCTTATAGGCTTTTTGGTGTTCTTCCGGTCCGGTAATGGCCTGGTACAGCGCCAGATGTACCTCATAGGCGGGATCGATAGTGCGTCCGGTGACTTTGGTCATCGCATTACCGAACGGCTGAAAGTCGTTACGTTTAGTTTGATCAACCAGAATGTTGCGGTCCGCGAGGAAAAGGATGCGTTTTTTGTTTTTGGCCTTCCACAGCCGCCAGATGATCTGGAATGCGGTATAGGTTTTGCCCGTACCGGTTGCCATAACCAGCAGAATACGATTCTTTCCCGCCGATACGGCATCTACCGTTCGGTTGATCGCCTGCATCTGATAGTAACGGGGAGATTTGCCGCTGCCGTCGTCGAAATAGTCCTGGCTGATAACCGGCAACTGCGCCTGAGTGAATCCTTTCCAGACACAGTATTTTTGCCAGAGCTGTTCAGGCGTGGGGAAGTCGCTAAGGGCAATTTCGGATTCGAGCTGCTGCGGGTTGGTTTTATCGTGGAAGATGAATCCATCACCGTTGGAGGCAAATACAAAGGGAACGTCGAGCAGGCTGGCGTAGTCCAGCCCCTGCTGCATCCCTTTACTGATGGCATGCTTATTCGCCTTGGCTTCGATTACGGCCAGGGGCAAGTTCGGCTTGTGATACAGCACGATATCGGCAGACTTAACTTTGATACGTGACGCCAGTTTGCCCCGGACGACAATTTTTCCATCACGCAGTTTCACTTCCTGACGCACCTGCGACATAACATTCCAGCCCGCGTTTTTTATCGCTGGCAAGATGTATTTGGTGATGATGTCTGTTTCCGTCAGATGTGATTTGTTTTCGCCAACCATAGCAGAGCTCTCAACAAAATAGGATTAGCTCTGATTTTACACAGATTAGGCTATCAGGTAATGAGCTGAAACGGTGTTTTGGGAATCTCCTGGTAAAATCAGATACTGATTGCTTAATGATACGGTTTACTCAGCCTCTTCCCTGGACAACCCCATCTTACGACCAAATTATCCCAATGGCTTTAATTGAGCACTTATCACGCATAAACAATTGTTGCGATCCCTCTCGCAACGTGGACAATACTTAATCACACGCAAGAAACATCAACGAAATCAATAATTTTACTTAAGCTACAGGACGGGTAATGGACAGTAATACTCAGGGATTCACTTCGTACTGGCGTAACACCTTGGCTGATGCCGAATCTGGTAGAGGAGCTTTTGATCGGGATGAGGTTGATTCATTCACTAAATGGATAGACATCACGTCAGGAAGGCTTGACGAGCAGACTGTTCGCGCATTTTTTGAAGGTGAAAACGACACGGTTAGAAGCGTCGCAGTGCTTTTACGACCTCAGGTATGGGTCAGGCTTTCTAAGCATGGCAAAGTGTCAATGGCGGGTGCACCGGGTGTTGTTACGCCACTGGTAATTTATGCGCGCGTGAGCCGTGAAGGCTTTTTATTTCCAACCGCTTCTGCCGCGATCCCTCGCGATTTGCTCGACCCGCTGCCCAACGGCACTTTTTCGATTGGGGATATTGAGCATTACGATAAATATAAAACCGCAAACTACGCGACAACATTCTGTGGCGATAATGAGCCTGAGCAATGTACAGAGACTGATGAGCAGCGTGCAGCGCGGCATATTCGTTATCATGAGTTGTGGAACAGCTACCTTGAGGAATCAGCCGCGCTACTAATGAACGTAGCGGGAGAATGGGTTACTAACCATGAAGAATATGAACCGGCTGCCCATGGCTATGTAATCAAAGCCGGCAAGCCCGGAGGCGCCAGTCTTCATATTTTGCCTATGTACGATCATTTACTGTCGTGCAAAAAAGAGGTCCCCTTATTATCGCGCTTTGCTTCGCAAGAAAGTCCGCCACTTGAGCCCCTCCTTCCCGGTAATGCGATGTTCAGTATGCGTATGGGACATTCGGGCGATAAATTTCCGCTGGCTGAAGCGCAGCGCGATGCCCTTAGCCATTATCTCACCCAGCAGCCAGGCGATATTCTGGCCGTTAACGGTCCTCCGGGAACGGGGAAAACGACTCTGCTTCTGTCTGTCATTGCTACCGAATGGGTCAATGCGGCGCTTAATAAAACCGAACCACCGGTGGTGATAGCAACCTCAACCAACAATCAGGCCGTTACCAATATTATTGAAGCTTTCGGTAAAGATTTCGCTACCGGCAGCGGTGTTATGGCCGGACGCTGGCTGCCAGAGGTGACGAGTTTTGGCGCCTACTACCCATCATTAAGCCGCAAAGCCGAGGCCGAAAAAAAATACCAGACGGATGATTTTTTCACTCACATTGAATCTCATGAATATGTAGATAGGGCGCGGAGCGTCTTTCTTGAAAAAGCCAGTGAAGCCTTTCCTGATAAGGAATGTGGTTCCCCTGAAGAGGTTATCGATCTCTTGCATGAGCGCTTAACTGAACGTCATGAGCGCCTTAAAGAAATTGAGAGTGCATGGGATACGCTGAATCGTATTCGGCAAGAGCGGGACGCCATCAGTGAAAACCTACAGCAATATATTCAGGAGCAGAACGCGCTGCTGGTTAATAGCTCAGATGAACTCGCGCTTTTAAAAGAGGGAAAAAAGCAGTGGCAGCAATATCGGGCCAATGAGTCGCTGATATATGCCTTCTTCTCGTGGATCCCTGGCATTCAAAATAAACGCCGTTATCAGATTAACATTTTCATGGACGATACCTTTGGCCCCAGAATGACAGCCTTTAGTGGCACGGTTCCCGATGATATCGATGCATGGATAGAGAGAACTATCGCTCAAGCTGAAAAAGAGCAGGGTGTTTGTCAGCGGCAGCTCGATGTGGCACATGACGTTTTACGGCGCGAAGCGCAAGCTCTCCAGCAGTGGCGTAGCCTGTCTGTGCTGTTGGGCCATGATGGAGAGGACGAAATCTCTCTTGCCCGGGCAGATGAGCTGGCTGATACGCAGATTCGTTTCCCCGCGTTCCAGCTGGCGACCCACTACTGGGAAGGCCGCTGGCTGATGGATATGTCTGCGATTAAAGATCTTCAGGATGAAAAAGGTCGTAACGGCGCTAAAATCGTTCAGGCCCGCTGGCAGCGCAGAATGAAACTCACGCCATGTGTGGTAATGACCTGTTATATGTTGCCACAACACATGAAAATTGGTGTCCAGGATGCTGAGTCCAGGAAGTACGCTGATAGCTATTATTACAATTTCGCCGATCTACTGATTGTGGATGAGGCTGGGCAGGTATTACCGGAGGTGGCTGCGGCCTCTTTCGCCCTCGCCAAAAAAGCGTTAGTCATTGGTGATACCGCACAGCTTTCACCTGTCTGGAGCAGTTTACCCGTCATGGACATGGGCAACATGCTGGAACAGAACCTCATTTCTGGCAGTACTCATGAAGCGCTGAAGGACGCCTATAGTGTGATAAGTGATTCAGGTAAAAGTGCAGCATCGGGAAGCGTCATGAAGGTTGCTCAATTTAATTCCCGCTACCAGTACGATCCGAATTTTGCTCGTGGCATGTACCTTTATGAGCATCGTCGCTGTTTCGATAATATTATCAGCTACTGCAACGCATTATGCTATGAGGGCAAATTACTTCCTAAACGGGGTAATGAAAATAGCCCGCTATTTCCATCATTAGGCTACCTTCATATTGATGGAAAAGGTGTTCAGGCAAGCAATAAAAGTCGCTTCAATCTCCTGGAAGCTGAAACCATCGCTGCATGGCTGGCGGCGCATAAACAGAAAATAGAACGTTATTACGGTAAAGCATTGCATCAAATCGTCGGGATCGTTACGCCATTCTCTGCGCAGGTTAATCACCTTAAAAAGGCTCTACAAAGTAAGGATATTAATTGTTCCGGGGATGATAATCCCCTCACAGTAGGTACGGTGCACACTTTACAAGGTGCTGAAAGACCAATAGTCCTCTTTTCCCCTGTTTATTCTAAACATGCAGATGGAAGATTCATGGATAAATACAGCAATATACTGAATGTTGCCGTTTCTCGCGCTAAGGACAGCTTCCTGGTCTTTGGTGATATGGATCTTTTTGAAATTCAGGCGGGGTCTTCTCCACGGGGATTGCTGGCGAAATATTTATTTGCCTCTGCTGATAATCAATTGCAGTTTGAAACGCAGCTCCGTGACGATCTGAATACCGATAAAGCACCACCCCTAATCCTGCATGGGGTGGAGCAACACGATGCTTTTTTGAATCAGACTTTTGAAGATGTAGGCAATAGCATTACGATCGTTTCCCCCTGGCTTAACTGGAACAAGCTGGAGGAAACCGGCTTTGTTGCCTCGATGAGGCAGGCTCGTACTCGTGGTGTCGACATCACGGTGGTAACGGACAAAGCATCTAATATCCAGCATACGGATCCTGAAAAACGCAGAGAGAAACAACACAGGCTTAACGAGGCGGTGGATAAGCTCAATGAGATGGGCATTGTGACGAAGCTTGTCAGCCGTGTGCACAGTAAAATTGTCATCGGTGATGAGGGGCTACTGTGCGTCGGATCCTTTAACTGGTTTAGCGCGGCGCGAGATGCGCGCTATCCGCTGTATGACACATCGATGGTATACAGCGGCGAAATAGTGAAAGGGGAAATTAAAGCGATTTATTCTATCCTTGAACAACGTCAGATTTTATAAAAAAACAATTGTCATGAGCACCTGTCCAACAGGCAGGTGCTCTGAAATTGGTAAGACAATTTAATATGGCTATTTAACCTTTGAAGACATATTCCCGGTGCCATTTCAGATAGCTTAATGATGGGGTACGCAGCGTAGCTATCCTCTCAGGTAAACTCAGCTTATCGCATGTTTCAAAATCCAGCTGATTGCTAATTAATACCTCACCTTCATTGGCAAAAGAAATCCAACCCGAGTCAAATAAGGTATCAATATGTGCGGCAAGCATGAGGCCATTATAGGGATTTAATCTTTCATGCGCGGTTTTGCATGCAGACCAGGGTTTTATGTGGCTCGCTCTGAGCAATGGCTGGAAAGTAATTCCTGTAACAGGGCATTCAGGATAGAGGGCTAAACATTCACTCCGGAAAGTACCCTGACCGACTCTGGCCTGGATCAGCGCTGTGCGGGTGGTGTCGTTTATGGAACGATCCTGACTAATGATTTCTATATCCTGATGGATAAGGTCGAAACTATCGATTTGGCGTTCTGTCTCGATAGGTGATTCAGGTGTTTCAAAACCCAGCTCATGGGACAATGAGAAATGAATTTCTTCAGGAAAATACTTTTCAAGGAGCTGCTTTGCCAGTACATCAATTACGTTTTTTTTTCTTTGCAATATAGAAAATGATGCTGGATCAAAACCCCCATGCAAATGAGTTTCCAGGGCCTTTTTTAAGGTAGGTTCAACCGGACTTTCCAACAGGACAGAGTCGATGCCTTCCAGCTCCCAGAATCCATCATGCTTCAGGCGCCAGAACGGCATCAGAACTTCGTAGGTACGACGTTCAGGTCCATAGCGTTTAAGCAGTTCGCTAAGCTGCCGTTGTATCTCATTCTGAAACAGGAAAAGGCGGGGATGGCCTTTCTTGTACTGAGAAAGAACATAGAGTAGCAACAAAGGTTTGTTCAGCGCCGGTGCGTTGTTGTACCAGGCCGTTTTCATCTCAGCGATTTTTTGACTTAAGGATTTTGCAATGGTCATGGTTCAGTTACAGGAGCCAGTAGTTTTGCGATGATGCTCGCAAAACCCTGACCAATCAACCCACAACTAACAAAAACATGAGCTTACCTCACATAACATTATTTCCTGAATCCCCCTCGCAAATCCCAAATTTCCCCCCGCGCCAAAACGCTGTACGTATATTCAGCACGGTATAATAGCCACGAGAAATTACGCCGAACGGCGAAAGGAAGTATCAAAGAGAATTTAACGAGGAATTCGCGATATGAAGGTGCTGCAACACCCTCATACCGCTAACCACAACCAACTAGAATGGAGTTGAAAATGGCTGCGACGAATTTTAAGCCAGAGTTTACCGTTTGCAAAACAGAATCAGATGCTTTCACCAGCATGATCGAAAACCACGAGCTGGTACGCAAAAATAGTGCCTGCCGACTTCACGTCAACCAGACCACCGTTGCGCCCGTTCATCCCCGCGCGGATACGCCGGAGGCCAGCGCTGCCTGTTGTGAGCTTTACGCGCGGGTAGACTATCAGCATCTTTCTCTGGGCGGCGACTGGCTAACACGGGCGGGCTTTATCAACGGTATGCCGGTGAAAATCCGCGTGATGAAAGACTGCATCGTAATTACGCCACAGCATACAAGAGAATTGTGGGGATGCCTTGAAGGCATGAGTGTGGTGAATATTAATAAGCAGAAAGTCGCGCAGTGGCTGAAGACGTTTCCGGGAATATTAAATGATACGGGTGATGTTCCGGTGGTGAAGCGTGGAATCGGACAAGTAGTAAAAATATAAAAATCAGGCCCACTTTCGGCTTTGTGTCGGGAGTGGGCCAGAATTCATCTGAGGTATAATTAAACACAACTTAATGATTAACGGAGATATTTCTCAACTTAAGGCTCTATGCTAGTATCGCTTCAGTATAAAATTTAATATTGTATTAATCAGGGTTATGACAATGGACAGGTCATTATTGTTTTTTTATAGTTTTATGGGTTTTTTTATCATTTACTTTGGGATTAGGTTTGTTAAAGATGAATATAAATGGCATAGCCTGCTGTTTGTATCCTCTGTTGTGGCAAGTTTAATTATTTCATCGTGCTTCTTACGTCCAGTGACTGGCGAGTGGTTACTGTTAGTTGCAGTGCTAACTTTTGTGGTTTTATTCTCAATTGCACTATTGATAGTAATGATGAAACAGTGCTCAATGAGAAGGCATGTTCGCAAGAAGATAACGCTACTACAATCTTTATCGCCGGAAGACTTCGTTAAGGATTTAATTGCTGAGCACGATCGCAAACAGTGGTATGTCCTTTATCTCCCATCTGATAATAAGATAGAAATAGGCTTTAATTTGTTTGATGCCAATCCTGTTATTGGCAAGAAGTTTGATGTTAAAACCCTTTCAGGACGTTATTTTTACTTTATAGCCCAATGTGGCCTACAGGAACCAGGTTTGAAAAATGATTCTCTTTATTCGCTGGGTGATTTTTATGTTATTGATAATCAAGCAAAAAAACTAGTTCATGATTACTTAAATCGAATAAAAAGTGGGCACAAAAACCCTGGAATTATCAATGAAGATAGCGTGGAAGCATAATTTGCAGTCAACAAGTTTATCCTGAGAGTAGCAAAAGCCGCGCAGTACGCGCGGCAATGCAATCTGTAGTTAAACCTTAAACCCCGGTTTGCCATTTGCCAGACGCCACTCTTTAACTTCCCGAACGACACCCTCAGGGGTATCTTCTCTGCCATCACGTGGATAGTAAATAAGATCGGAACCATCAGGATGCTCAGTCAATCGCTTGAATTCGAGAATATTTTTTATATCTTCAGCTTCAGTGGTCGCAGCGACATCAAACAGTTTTCTGACGAAATTTAGAAACTCATATTCTGTATAATCACTTAGCGTTTTCATCTCATTCCCCTCGATGAATTTCAATATGACGTTTTGGGGTTACTATACCCATATTATCAACGTTATATACTTCACCACCCTCACCAACAGGTTGAATGTGGTGAATCTCATATTTCACTTTTCCGCCCACCTGCTCATTTTGTCGGGGGGATGGTGCTTTCCCAACCTTGATGTTACCTCTGTTTCCTCGTTTGAACTGCTCCATCAGCCCCGGATCCCTCGATACCTCCAACCAAAACGCCTTACGGAACTGGTCAAAGTCCGTAAATGTCCGCCCGCGTAACTGGTCTGCTATTTGACTCGGAACGGGTGACCCGTTCCCCGTATTGGCATCAGACAACCAAATCCCGCTAACCTTCTGCCCTTTGCCCGTGACCCGTCCAGGATTGTGACGGAGATAAACGTAAATCGGCGGCACCCCGTCCACCGGCAGAATTAGAATATAATCCGCGAACGTTTTCTCTTCCGGCGTCGGGCTGGTCGTCGCACCTATCCCCGCATCTTCAGGCAGCGGATCGACCATCACCGGGTTCGGTATTCGCACCGGGTTCTGGTTCCCGGTATTCCACGGCCTGTTCTCTCCCGTACTGTCCGGCGTCCAGATGAGGGTGATAAGCGGGTCTTCCTCGGTGGTGAAGGTGTACGCGTTGCGGCGGCTGTCCCACTCCATCCGGCGCACGCGCACGCTGTCCGTGCCCGGCGGCGTATGCCAGCCGCGCGGGATCGGATCACCGCTGGCGTCGTTCTCCCAGGTAAAGCGAACGCGGGTAGGGGCGTTGCGCATCTGCTCGGCGCGCATCCGGTCGATAAAGTCCTGCTCCCCGTCGTTCAGCCTGCCCGGGAGCATGCCGACCAGCAGCGCGGCAACGGGCGCGCCGGGGCCGCCAGCCGCAATCCCACCCAGCGAGGTAACGCCGCGCACGGCCCAGGTGCCGGAGGTGATAGCGCGCCCGCCGATCCGGATAAGTTCGCTGGCATCGGCGATGGCCGTCCTGGCGATCCACGCGCGCTCTTCGGCTGCAACCGCGGCCTGATAATCCATCATCTCGTGGTGACCGTTCCACCACGTATAAAGCGCGCTCCGCTGCTTCGGTTCGGGAATTATCTTGCGCTTCGCCGACTGCGCGCGCTGCGGCACCTCATCGGGCAACGTCTGGTAAAACGCCATCTCGGCGAAGTGGGTGTGGGGCTCGGGTTCCGTGCCCGCATCGTTGCAGCCCTCGCCGCGCAGGCACGATTTTGCAAACACCCGGTTGCGATCGCGTTCTTCCGCCTGTCGCCGTGCTTCGGCTTCTTGCTCTTTTTGACGGGCTGCCAGCATGGCCTGATGTTTCACCTTCGCCTGCTGTTCGGGTGAAGGGCCGGAGCCGAGCCATACGCCCGCCGGAGCGATCACGCGGTGGGTGCCCGCCGGGCAACCGCAGATGACGATCGAACCATCAACGGCGGCGGCTTGCCCCATCCAGCTCACGCGCGGTTCGCCGCTGGCAATAACGCCCGCTTTACCGCATTTTGGGCAGGGCGTGGTTTTATCGCCGACGCGGATCACGCCGCGTCCGTATTCGGTGCAGTTGGGCAACGTGGTGCAGCAAATCGCGCCCGTGGTTGTTCTGTCTCCGTGCAGCGCCTGACCGCGACCGAAGTTCGTGGAACGGTAGCCCATGGCCTATTCTCCGGGCCAGGTTAAGAAACCCGCATGGGGAAAAATGCCTTCTCGGGTCGTCAGGTAAACGATAAGTTCATGGATATAAGGCTGCATTCAGATTCCTGCAAAGAAGAAAAGGAAGTGCAGCACTGTAAGGTTTTAGAGGATGAATAATGAGACACGGCGCGATAAATAGACCGGGCTAAAATCTTAATTAACTGTCTGATTTGACTAAGGTCATCTTTAATTAGCGTGATAATAAACGTTCGTTTTAATGGATGTTGGAAAAGGTGGTTTCGGCAGCCTGTAATTCGAATTCAGGCTGCCGATTGTTATTTCAAAATACCGCCACCCCCATCCCCACCTTCACCTCTTTCAACGTCGCCTGCGTCACCCCCTGCGCCCGTTCGGTCCCGCGCTTCAGCATCGCCATCAGCTCCCCTTTGTCACGGATATACATCGCCCGGCGCTCCCGCATCGGCGCGATCAGCTCCTGCAAACAGGTTTCCAGCTCGTTCTTGCACGTTCTGTCCCCAAGCCCGCCCGCCTGATAGTGCGCCTTCATCGCCGCCACCTTGTCTTTGTCCGGATGAAACGCGTCGAGGTAAGTAAACACCACGTTGCCCTCAATCTGCCCCGGATCGCTCACCTTCAGGTGGTTCGGATCGGTGTACATCGCGCTGACAGCACGGTGAATAGTCTCTTCGCTGGCGGAGAGGTGCAGCGTGTTGCCGAGCGATTTCGACATCTTGGCGCCGCCGTCGATGCCGGGCAGGCGGCTGGTGTTGCTCAGCATCGCCTTGCAGTGGCGCAGCACCGGGGCGGGCAGCAGGCTGTTCATCTTGTGGACAATCTCGTTGGTCTGCTCAATCATCGGCAGCTGGTCGTCGCCGACGGGCACGCACCCGGCCTTAAACGCGGTGATGTCCGCCGCCTGGCTGATGGGGTAGGCCATAAACCCGACCGGCAGCGAGCGGGCAAAGCCCTTCTGCGCAATCTCGTTTTTCACCGTCGGGTTACGCTCCACGCGGGCGACGGTGACGATGTTCATATACAGCATCGTCAGTTCGGCAAGGGCGGGCAGGGCGGATTGCAGGCAGATGGTGGTCAGGGTCGGGTCGATGCCTGCGGCCAGGTAATCCGCCAGCACCTCGGGGATGTTATCGCGGATCTTCTGCGGGTTGCTGCCGTTGTCGGTCAGCCCTTGCAGGTCCGCGATCAAGACATACTGGTTGTGCGTCTGCTGAAGGGACACGCGCTGGCGCAGCGATCCGACGTAGTGGCCAAGATGCAGCGGGCCGGTCGGGCGATCGCCGGTGAGGATGGTTTGAACGTTCATAAAGACTCCTTAATATGCAATTGCCGAAAGGGGTCTTAAAAATGTGAAAGCCGCCTTTCGGCGGCTATCTGAAAATGGGATAAACAACTCCAGGCCGCCTTTAAAAAGGCTGCCACCAACGATTTGCGGTGATTATGGCGGAGTAAGTATTCATCAAAATACCGTATCATGCCTGAAGCGAAAAACCAAAGGGCACGTCATGCTGCAATCACTCAACCATCTGACCCTCGCGGTCAGCGACCTGCAAAAAAGCGTCACCTTCTGGCACGAGCTGCTGGGACTGACGCTCCACGCCCGCTGGAATACCGGGGCCTATCTCACCTGCGGCGATCTGTGGGTCTGCCTGTCGTACGACGAGGCGCGCCAGTACGTGCCGCCGCAGGAGAGCGACTACACCCACTACGCGTTTACCGTGGCGGAAGAGGATTTTAAACCCTTCTCGCAAAGGCTCGAGCAGGCGGGCGTCACCGTCTGGAAGCAGAACAAAAGCGAAGGGGCGTCGTTCTATTTTCTCGACCCGGACGGGCACAAGCTGGAGCTGCACGTGAGCAATCTCGCCGCGCGGCTGGCGGCGTGTCGGGAAAAACCCTACGCCGGAATGGTTTTTTATCCGCAGGACGGCGCCTGACGAACAACCCCCCGACGTTTAGCCGACCGTCACTCGCCCACAATCTCAATCAGATTGCCGTCCGGGTCGGTCAGCACCGCTTCGTAATAGCCATCCCCGGTCATGCGCGGCGGGCTTTTTAATATCCCTGCCCGGCGCGCGCGTTCTGCCAGTTCGTCAACCTGAGCTTTGCCGCCCACGTTCAGGGCAATATGCGCCCAGCCGGGGAACTCTTTATCGGCAGGGGCATCGGCGAGGGTGGGAAGCGCCATCAGCTCAATCGTGGGGCCGTCGTCGAGGGTGATGAAATACGATTCAAACCCAGGGCGGTTTTTGCTGCGGTACTTCTCGTTAGGCTTCCCACCAAAAAACTGCTGCCAGAAGGCGGCCTGGGCGTCCAGATCTCGCGTCCAGAGCGCGACGTGTGCAATGTTCATAGCGATCCTCATGGGTAATGCTGGGTGATTTTCATGCGCTTAGCACAGAAGGTACTGCAAAAAGGGCTGCGGCGGGATGTTTTTGAGTTATAGGACAGTGCAAATCGCCCAGGACGTTCGCAATACATGCGCCTGAGGACTTTGCCTGGCAAAACAGGCTACACTCTGGTTTTGAGCGCGACATGCTGAGGAAATAACATGCACTACACACTGAAAGATGGCGACAAAGAGAAAGCAGAAGGGACGCACGGCGCGGGCGCTCTGCAACAGAAGCTGCTGGAGTCTCGTTCGATTGTGATCTCCGGTGAGATCAACCAGGAGCTGGCCGAGAAGGTCATTACCCAGATGATCCTGCTGCAAAGCGTCAGCAACGATCCGATCAAACTCTACATCAACAGCCAGGGCGGCCACGTGGAAGCGGGTGACACCATCCACGACTTCATCAAGTTCATCCGTCCGGACGTTCACGTCATCGGCACCGGCTGGGTGGCCAGCGCGGGGATCACCATCTTCCTGGCTGCGAAAAAAGAGCACCGCTACTCCCTGCCGAACACCCGTTTCATGATCCACCAGCCGCTGGGCGGCGTGCGCGGTCAGGCGACGGATATCGAAATCGAAGCCCGCGAAATTATCCGTATGCTGGATCGCGTGAATAAGCTTATCGCTGACGCCACCGGCCAGCCGCTGGAAAAAGTGAAAAAAGATACCGACCGCAACTTCTGGATGTCGCCGGCAGAAGCGCTGGATTACGGCATCGTGGGTAAAATGATTACCCATTTTGATGAGTTAAAGCTGGATTAAGCGTCGGGCCGTATGTGTGTCGGGTGGCGGCTGCGCCTACCCGACCTACACGCCCTAACTTGACCCATGACAATACGCCCCCGCACGCTCTCTTCCATAATCGCGCCTGTTTACCCTTTTACTGGTGCTTCCCATGGCGTATCAACTGAACCTGAACTGGCCGGAATTTCTTGAGAAATACTGGCAAAAACAACCCGTTGTGCTGAAAAATGCCTTCCCGAATTTTGTCGATCCTATTACCCCGGACGAACTGGCAGGCCTGGCGATGGAGCCGGAAGTCGATAGCCGCCTGGTGAGCTATACCAACGGTAAATGGCAGGCCAGCAACGGCCCGTTCGAGCACTTTGACGATCTCGGCGAAACCGGCTGGTCGCTGCTGGCGCAGGCCGTAAACCACTGGCACATGCCTGCCGCCGAGCTGGTGCGTCCGTTCCGCGTCCTGCCGGACTGGCGTCTTGACGACCTGATGATCTCCTTCTCCGTGCCGGGCGGCGGCGTGGGCCCGCATATCGATCAGTACGACGTGTTTATCATTCAGGGTATGGGAAGCCGCCGCTGGCGCGTGGGCGACAAGCTGCCGATGCGTCAGTTCTGCCCGCATCCGGCGCTGCTGCACGTCGATCCGTTTGAGCCGATCATCGACGAAGATCTGGCGCCGGGCGATATCCTCTACATTCCGCCTGGATTCCCGCACGACGGCTTCACCCACGAAACCGCGCTGAACTACTCCGTCGGCTTCCGTGGCCCGAACGGCCGCGATCTGATCAGCAGCTTTGCCGACTACGCGCTGGAAAACGATCTGGGCGGCGAGCACTACAGCGATCCGGATCTGACCTGTCGCGAACACCCGGGCCGCGTGGAGCAGTACGAGCTGGATCGCGTTCGTCAGATGATGATCGACCTGATTAGCAAACCGGATGATTTCACGAAGTGGTTCGGCAGCTCTGTCTCTACGCCGCGTCACGAGCTGGATATCGCCGCCGCCGAGCCGCCGTATACACCGGAAGAGGTGCGTGATGCGTTTCAGGGCGGCGAAACGTTAACCCGCCTGAGCGGACTGCGCGTGCTAAACATCGGCAATCGCTTCTTTATCAACAGCGAGCTGTATGAAACCGCAGACGCGAACGCCGCCGACGCGCTGTGCCGCTTCACCGAACTCGGCCAGGCCGAGCTTGGTGGGGCGCTGGACAACCCGGCGTTTATCGACGAGCTGACCGGGCTGATTAACCAGGGCTACTGGTTCTTCGAAGAGTAAACCTAAAACGTGCGCGGCGTTTAGCCTGGCTAAACGCCGCTGCGGTCAGACGAGCATATTGCAGGCCTTCCAGTAGTTCAGCAGCCGCTCGTCGTCGTGCTCTCTCTCCGCTTTGATTTTCATCGTCTGCGCCAGAGTTTCTCTCGATACCTCATGCCCTTTTTGCACGATGTCGAGAACCGCTTCCCCAAGTGCCAGTGAAATTTCTGTACGATTATTGTGTATCGTCATAAATATCTCCTCGGTTGGTTGCGTTAATTTAATTATGAGAGATATTTTTTCATGGCGAAAATATTTCATCTTATTCTTATTTTTGCCGAAAAGTTTTCGCGCGGATAGTCGCACTTTATTATTCTGTCAATGATGTTTCAAAATGCTAATAAGCGCCTGCAAACCGAATTTATGGGCTACAGTTAATTTCGTGCAACAGCCATATAACCGAAACAGGAGATATAACATGGTAAATACAAGCGAAATTAAGGATCATACCCAGGTTGTAGCCAGCTGCGGAACGCACGTCGGCGTTGTGGACCATCTGGACGGCGATCGTATCAAGCTTGCTAAAAGCGACCCTGAAGCGGGTGGAAAACACCACTATATTCCAGTGAGCTGGGTCGACAAAGTGGAAGATAATAAAGTTATCCTGACCAAAAACCATAAAGAGGTTTTTGCTGAGTGGCAGGAAGCGTAAATATATTTCACGCTGAATAGTAATATTGTGCTCCGGCTTCGGCTGGAGCACAGTAATATCTGCACATTGCCGCCTCGATAAATGAATGTTACTGTTTTACATTATTTTTATCCGACGCAGGCAACGCATAATGCTCCAGAATGAAATCACCTCAGAAAAACGTGTCTTTTATGTTGAGGATTTTCAGGTTTTTGGCGAGCGTTACGGCATTGATTATCGCTTCCCGCTGCTTGGCGACGCGCAGGCCATCGGCAGCCCGGTGCTTCAGGGCGACGTGGAAGAGATGACCCTCTCATCAGGCATTTCCCTTACCCACTCGGACGTGCGGGTACTTCAACCCTACGAAACCACCTCTCGCCACAGCAGCCCGCTTTATATACTGATGGTGCTGGAAGGCTGCGTCACGCTTAGCCTCAGCGACACCGAATACGCGGTGCGCTCCGGCATGGCGTTCATTTCACAGCTGAGCGAACAGCAGGCGATGAGCGCGCGCCACGACGCCAACAGCACTCTGAAAACGCTCTCGTTCGGCGTCTATCCCGACGACGCGCAGCGCGAAAGCCTGCTGGACTCTCTGCTGGCCGAGTGGCGGGCGCTGAACACCCCGACCTTCCTCTGGCAGGTGCCGGGCTTTGTGCTCAGCGGTATTCAGCAGGCGCAGCAGCAGGGGCTAAGCGCGCTGTCGCGTAAGCTACTGCTGAAGGGGCCGATGTATCAGCTGCTGGGCCACGGCCTGTATCAGCTTCAGCAGACCAGCCCCTGCCGCCCTGAACAGGCGCGTCTGGAGCGCGTGCGCTGCCTGCTTGAGCAGTCTCCGGAGCGGGACCATACGCTCGCGCAGCTGGCGACGCTGGCGGCAATGAGCCAGAGCAGCCTGCGCGGTAAATTCCGTAAACGCTACGGCTGCACGCTGTTTGAGTATCTGCGCGACTGCCGCCTTGCGCTGGCGCGCCGTTACCTGCTGGAAGGCTACAGTGTGCAGCAGGCGGCGTGGATGTCGGGCTACCAGCACGCCACCAACTTTGCCACCGCGTTTCGCCGCCGCTACGGTATCTCGCCCGGCAGCCTGCGCCATTCTCGCTAACCTACTTTTCCTCTACATGCGAACGCCATCCGTGCGGTTTGTCATCGCGCATACGTAACCTGGCGGCGCGCATAGCTGTTTATCATCTCAAAAGGGTAATAATTCTTATTAACAATAAGAAATACCTTTGGAGATGGTCATGTTTGTTAAGTCGCGTCTGGCACTGCTGGTGGGATGGATTACCGGTGGCGTCGCTTTTCCTTTGCTGGCGCAGGATGCCCAAAAAACTGAAACCGTGGTGGTCACGTCGCAGATGCAGAGTGGCGCCACCAAGCTGGAAACGCCGGATATCGAAACTCCACAGGCGGTCTCTATCGTCACCCGCGAGCAGTTCGAAGAGCAGGGCGCAACCAGCGTGCGCCAGGCGGTAAGCTATACGCCGGGGGTTTATAGCAACCAGATTGGCGCATCGAACCGCTTCGATTACATGGTGCTGCGCGGCTTCTCGGACGGCAGCCTGGATAACGTGTATCTCGACGGCCTGAAGATGATGGGTGACACCAACTCGCACAGCTCGCTGGTGGTCGATCCGTGGTTCCTGGAAAATATCGAAGTGGTGCGCGGCCCGGCCTCGGTGCTGTACGGGCGTTCCTCGCCGGGCGGCATCGTCGCGCTGACCTCACGCAAGCCGTCGTTCGATCCGGGCGGCGAGATCAAGCTGTTCGCGGGGAATAACGATCAGCGCGGCGCGATGTTCGACGTGACCGGCCCGCTGGATGATAACGATCGCGTGGCGGTGCGCTTAAGCGGCATGACCCGCTACGCCGACTCCCAGTTCGATCCGCTGAAAGAGGAGCGTTACGCGCTGATGCCGAGTCTCACCTGGCGCATCACCGATAACACCCGCCTGGATCTGATGGCCTATCTGCACCGGGATCCGGAAGGCGGCAGCCACTCGGGGCTGCCGTATGACGGCACGGTCGATCCGCACTATGGCAAGAAGATCGCCAATACCTTCTTCGAAGGCGAAGATGACTACGACAAGTACGATCGCCGCGAGAACATGGTCGGCTACAACATAGAGCATCTGTTTGATAACGGCTGGTCGGTGCGCCAGAAGCTGCGCTATCTGCACACCAAAGTGGAGCTGAATCAGGTCTATGCGGCGGGCTGGCTCAACGAAACCGAACTTAACCGCGGCTATTCCGGCTCGGATGAGAAGATGAACGCGGTGACGCTGGATAACCAGGTCGACGGCAGCTTCGATACCTGGGCGGTGAACCACCGCGTGCTGATCGGCATGGACTATCAGGATCGCAGCAACAATACCACCGGGTACTACGGCGGCTTCCCGCCAATCGACGCGTTCCATCCGGTGTACGGCGCGAAGCCTGACTACATCACCATGTACAGCCAGGAAAAGCACAAGCTGCGCCAGACGGGCTATTACGTGCAGGACCAGATGTCGCTTGACCGCTGGCGCCTGACGCTGGGCGGGCGTTATGACCAGGTGAGCGTGTCGAACATCGACAAGCTGAACAATACCCGCAGCGATCTGGATAAGAACAACTTCAGCAGCCGCGCGGCGCTGATGTACCTGTTTGATAACGGCGTCGCGCCGTACGTCAGCTACTCCACCGCCTTTACCCCGACCAGCTTCGCCGACGAGCAGGGCAATATCCTCGATCCGATGAAGGGTAAACAGTGGGAAGCGGGCGTGAAGTACGAGCCGGAAGGGATGAACAGCCAGTTCAGCGCCTCTGTGTTCCGCATCAATCAGAAAAATATCGCCACCAAAGAGGAGCCGACCGACCCGTATCGTTCCATCGGTGAAATCGAATCTGAGGGCGTAGAGCTGGAGGCCATCGGGCAGTTGACCGACAGCCTGCGGGTCCAGGCGGCGTATACCTACACGGATATCCGCTACAAGAAGAGCAGCCCGGAAGAGGAGGGCAAGCGCGCCGTGTATGCCCCGCGCAACATGGCCAGCGCCTGGCTGAGCTACGACGTTAAATCCGGCCCGCTGGACGGCCTGCTGCTGGGGTCAGGCGTGCGTTACGTGAACGGCGTGACCAGCGACCGTCAGAACACCCATACGCTGCCGTCGTATACGCTGGTGGATATGGTGGTGGGCTATGACCTGACGAACGTGGGGCTGAAGGGGGTGAGCGCGCAGCTTAACGTGAATAACCTGACCGACAAGCGCTACGTGGCGGCCTGTAACTCGCTGTCATACTGCTACTTCGGTGCAGAACGCAGCATCGTGGGCAGCGTGTCATGGGCGTTTTGAGTCGTTGATTGTGCCCGATGTGTTTTCCCCCTCTCCCTGTGGGAGAGGGTTGGGGCGAGGGCATCAGGCCGCACTACTCCTCCATCGCAATCATAATCGCCTCGCCCATCTTCTTCAGCGCCTCGCGGTTTTTATCCGTCGGGGGCAGCGCGACGTTGATGCGCAGGCAGTTGCGGTACTTCCCGGAGGCCGAAAACAGCGACCCGGCCGCCGCCTGAATTTTCAGACGACACAGCTGTTTGCTGACGCACACCATGTCCACGCTTTCCGGCAGCTCCACCCACAGCAGGAAGCTCCCCTGCGGGCGCGTCACGCAAATCTCCGTCGGGAAAAACTGCCGCACCCAGCAGGTGTAGGTTTCCATATTCTGCTGATAAATCTGGCGCATCTTGCGCACGTGGCGATGGTAATGACCGTCGCGGATAAACGCCGCCACCGCCATCTGCGTGCCCGGCACGTTAAACCCGCCCGCGGCGTATTTCATGTGCATCACCCGGTCGTAATAGCGCCCCGGCACGATCCAGCCCACGCGCAGCCCCGGCGCGACGGTCTTGGTAAACGAGCTGCATAAGATCACGCGACCGTCGATATCAAAGGAGTGAATGGTGCGCGGGCGGGGATATTCCGTGGCCAGCTCGCCGTAAATATCATCCTCAACGATGACGATATCGTGGCGCTGGGCCAGCGCCAGCGCCTGCTTCTTGCGCGCCTCCGGCATGATAAACCCGAGCGGGTTATTGCAGTTCGGCACCAGGATCACCGCCTTGATCGGCCACTGCTCCAGCGCCAGCTCTAAGGCCTCCACGCTGATCCCGGTCTGCGGATCGGTGGGGATCTCAATCGCCTTGATATCAAACCCGCGCAGCATCTGCATGGTGCCGTGAAACGACGGCGATTCCACCGCCACGATATCCCCCGGCTTGCAGATCGACAGCAGCGCAATCGACAGCGCGCCGTGGCAGCCGTTGGTGATCACGATCTCGCCGGGCGTCACCGTCGATCCGCCGTCCAGCATCAGGCGCGCGATCTGCTCGCGCAGCTCAAGCCGCCCGTCCAATACGTCGTAGCCGAGCATATCCCCGGTATTGTGCTGGGCGATGCGGCTCATCTCCCGCCACAGGGGCTTCAGGCTGGGCTGGTCGAGATTGGGCGAGCCGCCGCCGAAGGAGATCATCTCTTTGTCGGCGCGCGCGTCGAGCAGCATCATCACCTCATCCCACTGGGTCACGTCGACGGGGCGCTGCACCGGGCGCGTCATCTCCGGCACCGGCGGCTGGGCCTTGCGCCGGGAGACAAAATAGCCGGAGCGGGGCTGCGGGACGATCAGGTTGAGGTTTTCAAGAATGTGGTAGGCCTGCTGTATGGTGCTGATGCTCACGCCGTGCTCCTGGCTCAGCGCGCGCACCGACGGCAAACGCTCGCCGCTGCGGTACAGCCCCTGTTCGATACGTTCCGCCAGAATATTGGCCAGATGTTGGTAGCGCGTCATGCTGTATCCTCTGTTTGCACCATACAGATCGTAAAACCAGTACAGATGGCGGTAAAAATCGGCATTCAGATCCTGTTGTAGCGGATCTGTATGTTAAACAAAAGTTGTTTTTGCGTCTGTATTGCACGTGGCGATTTCCACGATGATATCCCCACTGGCACAGTGAGGAGAGCATCATGGAATTTCACGAAAATCGTTCAAAACGTCCGTTTATTGCGTTTGTCTGGATCGCGAAAACGCTAGGCAGCTGGTATCGCATCAACCGCACCCGCCGCATTCTGAGTCAGATGAGCGACGAGCAGCTCAAGGATGTGGGGTTGTCGCGGAATGATATTTAAATGTTCAATGCCGAGCCTGTAGGCCGGGTAAGGCGTAGCCGCCACCCGGCTCAATCTCAGCTCAACAGCGCAAGCGTCTGCCGCTTCGGCCTTTCCAGCAGATCCAGCGCCTCCTGATAGGTCCGCACGTTGTTATAGCCCATCACCAGCCCGTAGCGCTTGCCCGACCCGCGATACCACTCGGACAGGGCGTTCACCTGCAACTCCTGCTGCTGCCAGCACTGCGCGACCTCGCGGTCACGGCTGCCTTTGGTGAGAAACGCCACGATATGCATCCCGCCGTCGTTCTGCTCGGTGAAAAACAGATCGCCGTACACCTCCCGCAGGGCGGCAATCATCCAGTCGCGGCGGCGCTGGTACAGCGCGCGCATCTTCTTGAGATGGCGGAAGAAATGGCCCTCGTCGAGAAAGCGGGTGAGGATCTTCTGCGTCAGCACCGGCTGGCCGCTGGTGGTGATATCCGCGCAGTCGGTAAACGCTTCCACGGTGCTGGCGGGCATCACCACGTACCCCAGACGCAGCGACGGCATGATGGTTTTGCTGAAGGTGCCCATAAAAATCACCCGATCGTGCCGATCGAGGCTTTTCAGCGACGGCAGCACCTTGCGGGTGTAATGAAACTCGCCGTCGTAATCATCCTCAACGATCCACGCCTCGTTTTGCGTCGCCCAGTCGAGCAGCTGCTGCTTGCGCGGCAGCGAGAGCGTGACCGCCAGCGGGCTCTGATGCGACGGGGTGACGATGGCAAAGCGGGCTTCGTGGTGGTTACGCAGCAGATAGTCCGTATCAAACCCGGCACGATCGACCGGGACGGTATGCAGGCGCGGGACGATCCGCTTGAGCAGCTGCTGGCCCATAAAATAGCCCGGATCCTCAAACACCACTTTATCGCTGCGGCTGGCGAGGGTGTCGAGGATCAGGCGCAGGCTGCCGCTGTAGCCGCTGGTGATCAGCACCTGTTCGGCGCTACAGGACAAACCGCGCGAGATATTCAGGTAGCGGGCGATGGCCTGACGCAGCGGATACCAGCCCAGAACCGGCGGGTTAAGCATCTCCTCCTGACGCATTGAACGCGTTGCCTGACCGGCGAGCAGGAGCCATTTTTTGTAGGGAAAACCGTCGAGCGCCGGAATGCCCGGACGTAAATACCCGGCGCGTTCACGCTGGCTGATGAGCGAGGCCGGCAGCGTGCCGGTGACCTGTTCATCCGCGGGTGGCTTGACGGCGGGCAGCGATAAATCGGGATTCACCCGCGTTCCCCGCGCCCCCTGGCTCACCAGATACCCTTCGCCCGTCAGAATGGCGTAGGCGGTCTCCACCGTTTTGCGCGCGACCTTAAGCTCCTCCGCCAGCACCCGGATGGCAGGCACTTTGTCGCCGGGCTTCAGCACGCCGCGCGTAATATTGTCGCGATAGCGGGTATAGATATCGTGATAGCCCGGCTTCATGTCCTACCTCTTTTTACGCATTTTGTATCTTTTTACTATGTCATGAACGGCGTAGATTTGCCTCATCGCATTTCGTATGCCGAACCCAAAAGAGGAAAGACAATGAGCACTCGCGTTAACCACCATAAAGCTACACCTGCCCTCGCTAAAGCGCTGTCCGACCTGAGCATGGAGGTGGCAAAAACCTCTCTCGATCCGGCCCTGAAACACCTCATCGACATCCGCGTGTCCCAGCTGAACGGCTGTACCTTCTGTCTGGATATGCACTCGAAAGAGGCCAAAATTGCGGGCGAGCGCGAGCTGCGCCTGTACCATCTGGCGGCGTGGCGTGAATCACAGCTGTTCAGCGCCCGCGAAAAAGCGGCGCTGGCCTTCACCGAAGCGCTGACCCAAATCGGCGTTCACGGCGTGAGCGACGCGCTGTATCGCAGCGTGGCGGAACATTTCTCGGACGTAGAGATTTCAGAGCTGAACTTCGCGATTGTCGCCATCAACGCCTGGAACCGTCTGGGGATCACCTCCCGCATGGAGCCCGGCTCGCTTGACGTGGCCTACGGCCTGAACAAGGCTAATCTGGCGTAACGTCAGCGCCTCACTGCTCGCAAGTGCCTGCCCGATGGGATAGCCAGTGAGCAACTCATGACGGCCCCGGTGACGGGGCTTTTTCACGTCGCGTTAGTCTACAAATAAGGGTTCAAAGGTCTTAATGGGTAAGAAAAGCGTGTTTTCGTTCTCACCTGTAAGGGGAATAAATCCCAGCGTTAAGTAGAAGTTCTTCGCGCTGTTATGGAGCGCCTCTACAAAAATCGCATGGATACCCACCGCCAGCGAGGCGTGATAAACGGTCCTCATCGCATGAGTGACGAGCAGCTCCCCATAGCCTTGACCCTGAATACGCTTGTCGATGGCCAGCCGACCTAAGGTGACGCTCGGCTCGTTTTTGTAAGGAACGTGCTTTTGCTGATTTTTAGAGGGAAGGGAGGACTTTTCAAAACAGCTGCCAGAAAGCGTGTAATAGCCCATAACGCGCGGTTTCTGCTCGCGCGTCACCAGCAGATAACCGCGCAGGTATTTGCCGCGATGCTGGCGTTCCAGATGGGCAGAGAGAAAAGCGTTAAGGCTCTCTTCTCCGCAGTCAAAATGGCTCAAATCATACTCAGCGTCCCCGGAAAAAATCTCTATCTTTAACTCGTTCACGTATTACTCCATTCCCTGGAGGCGCTTAGCCGCGCGCTTCAGTCGCTCATTCGCTGACGGCGGATTGCTGAGGGCGTCCATTACCCGATCCCATGACGCCTCGTTAAGAAGCAGGCGGCGGTGCTGTTCGATTACCTCAGCTGCGCGTTCAGAGGCCGTGCTGACCATGAATTGTGAAATCGACTGGTTTGTCATTGCCGCCGCTTCTTCAATCATGTTTTTGTCATCTTCGGTTAACCGGAGATCGATGCGCTGTTTCTTCAGTGCTGACATGGTTTCATTCTCAATCTTCTCTTGGGCTTTATGCCTCGTTTTACAGGCTTAATGTACGGTATTTATCCGTACATTTATCATAGGTGGGTCTATACCGGAATTCAACGAGAAGTTGAGCCCGGCGCCATCCGGGACAACGCTTCGCTGTTTGCCGAAGCATTGCGCTTTTCCCTCCTGCATTCTCTCCTCATCCTCACAATGGAGATACACCCATGATCGCAGTCATTTTCGAAGCCAACGCCGAGCCCGCGCATCAGGCGCGCTATCTGCAACTGGCCGCCGAGCTGAAACCGCTGCTGGCGGACATCGACGGCTTTATTGATATTGAACGTTTTCAGAGCCTGACCACTGACGGCAAAATCCTGTCGCTCTCCTGGTGGCGGGACGAAGAGGCTATTCGTCGCTGGAAGCAGAACCTGTTTCACCAGGCCGCGCAGGCCGAGGGGCGGGAGTCGATTTTTGCCTGTTACCGCATTCGCGTGGCGCAGGTAGTGAGGGAATATGCTTCTGAAACCGGAGGGCGTGCCGATGTATGACGTTCATGTGATTTTTAACGATCTTCCCGGCGAACTGGCGCGCTTTGGACAACTTCTTGGGCAACATGGCGTGGGGCTGGAGGGCGGTGGCGTGTTTGGCCGGGCGGCGCATTTTCTGGTTGAAGAGGGCGAGAAGGCCCGGCAGGTGCTGACGGATGGCGGCTTTAACGTGCAGGCCGTACGTAAGCCCATCGTCAGAAAACTCAGGCAGGAGCGCCCTGGCGAGCTGGGGGAAATTGCCGCCGCGCTGGCCGCTGCGGGCGTGTCTGTTCTTACCCAATACAGCGACCACGCGAATCACCTTATTCTGCTGACCGATGATGATAAGCTGGCTGCCGAGATCACCGAACCCTGGGCTGCACATGCTAAAGACCCGCACCACCCCCGATAATCACGCCGCGCTGGAGCAGGCCGTGGCCGCGATAGCCGCCGCGATGGCCGATCCGTCGCGGGTGAAAATGCTCTGCGCGCTGATGGACGGGCGGGCGTGGACCGCCACCGAGCTGAGCGCGGTGGCGGATGTCGCTCCTTCAACCGCCAGCGGGCATCTCGCCCGGCTGGTGGAGGGCAGGCTGATCGGCTGTCTCTCGCAGGGAAGGCATCGCTATTACCGCCTGGCCGGGCACGAGGTGGCAGAGCTTGTCGAGCAGATGATGGGGCTGTCGTGGAGCCGGGTAGCGCCGCCGGAGACCACGGCTCCTCCGTCCATGCGCGAGACACGCACCTGCTATGACCATCTGGCGGGCAGGGTCGCGGTGCAGATCTATGACTTTATGCAGGCCGAAGGCTGGCTTGAGGCAGACGGTTCTGCGCTGACGCCGTATGGCCGGGAACAGTTCCTGAAGCTCAGCATCCCGTTACGTGCTCATCCCCGCCGCAGGGCCTGCTGCGCCTGCCTCGACTGGAGCGAGCGGCGGTTTCATCTGGGCGGTGAGGCCGGCGCGGCGCTGCTGATACATCTGGAGAATAAAGGGTGGATTAAGCGGGTAGAGGGGTACAGGGAGGTGGTGGTGACGGCTTCAGGGAAGGAGGCCATTGCCAGATATTTTTCCCCTGCGGTTTGATGCCCTCACCCCGGCCCTCTCCCACAGGAAGAGGGAGGAGGGCCCGGAACAATCCCCTCTCCCTGTGGGAGAGGGTTAGGGTGAGGGGGAACATACGGCTCTGGTGGTCATTCCGTTCACCTTAGGTTACTTGCTTCTATGTCAGCACACGACTTGTGAACGTGCCATGGGGGCTCACCGCCCGGGCTCCCGGCAAGAAAATCGCCGCTTCGCGGTGACCCTCAGCTTATTCCTTCAGGCTATCGGGTCGGGCACCAGCCTGCATCCATGCAGGCNNCGATTTACAGCCGGACCAGAGTATCGCTGTAACGCAGTTATCTATATGAAATTATTCCTATCGCTTTATGAGAAAAAATTACAGGAGATTTTTCAGCACACAGGGAGAGCGAGGAGGGCCCGGAACAATCCCCTCTCCCTGTGGGAGAGGGTTAGGGTGAGGGGGAACGCCTTTCGCAATTCCTGCTCTTTCGCCTCTCGTTTCTTGATACTTACCCTGATAACTATTACCCTGCTTTGGTGTTATAAGAGGGTTCCCCCATGAGTGAAGACGATCTGTTCTGCCGCAGGCCGATGGGTATGCGGATGGCGATGATCGTGCGCCAGTGGCGCGCGGTGATTGATGACGCCATTATCGATACCGGGTTAACCCAGTCGAGCTGGACGGTGATGATGCAGCTTCAGCAGCTGGGGGATAATGTCTCGGTAAGCGAGCTGGCGGAGGTGCAGGGTATTGAACTGCCGCCGCTGATGCGTACGCTGACACAGTTGGAAAAGCAGGGCTATCTGCTGCGCACCACATCGCCTTATGACAAGCGCATCCGGCTGTTAACGCTCACGCCTGAGGGCAAAGCTATACTCAACACCCTCACGCGGGTCATCGAGACCTTTCAGACGCGGGTATCGCACAATATACCGCCTGAACATATCGCGATTTTTAGCGACACGTTGAATCAAATCGCCTGCAATTTGCGGACAATCCGCGAAGAAGATAACAAGACTGAATAAACCATGACTCCTGAACAAAAATTTGCCCGCTGGGTAAGGGTGAGTATTGCCTCTTTCCTGCTGATGTTTGTCTATTTTATCGTCGCCGATATCTGGATCCCGCTGACGCCAGACTCCACCGTGATGCGCGTGGTCACGCCGGTGTCCGCGCGGGTGTCCGGCTACGTGGCGGCGGTACATGTCCACAACAACAGCCAGGTGAAGAAGGGCGATTTACTCTTCGAGCTGGACGATACGCCGTTTCGTAACAAGGTCGAGGCGGCGCAAATCGCCCTGCAACAGGCGCGCCTGTCTAACGATCGGCTGGACGCGCAAATCGCGGCGGCGCAGGCTAGCCTCAAAACGGCGGTGCTGACCGCCCGCAACGACAAAGTGACTTACGAGCGCTATCAGAAACTCAGCACCCTGCAAAATGTCTCACAGTCGGATCTGGATAAGGTGCGCACCACCTGGCAGAGCAGCGAGCAGTCGGTGAGCTCGCTCAGCGCCAATATCCGCAACCTGCGCATTCAGCGCGGGGAGCGGGATGAGCATCGCAACGTTACGCTGCAAAAATACCGCAACGCGCTGGACGAGGCGGAGCTGAACCTCGGCTGGACGAAGGTATACGCCGAAGCGGACGGGACGGTGAGCAACCTGCAACTCAGCCCCGGCTTTTACGCGTCGTCCGGCTCTGCTTCGCTGGCGCTGGTAAACAACCAGACCGATATCGTGGCCGATTTCCGTGAAAAAAGCCTGCGCCATACCCATCAGGGAACGGACGCGGCGGTGGTGTTTGACGCCTTCCCCGGACGGGTTTTCCGGGCGCACGTCGCCAGCAGCGATGCGGGTATTCTGGCGGGGCAGGAGGCGGTGAACGGCGAGCTTTCGCAGCCGGAAACCTCTAACCGCTGGGTGCGTGATGCCCAGCGTATGCGTATTCACGTGACGCTGGACGAGGCGCTGCCGAAGCATCTGCCGACGGGCGCGCGCGCCACCGTGCAGCTGTATAACAGCGAAGGGCCGTTCGCGCGCTTCTTCTCCGGGATGCAGATCCACCTGGTCAGCCTGCTTCATTATGTCTATTAGCACTCTGGCGCGGGTCTTTACCCCGCACGGCAACATCGTCTATACCGCGAACGACTTTCGCCAGACCCTGCGCATCGTCTTCGCGGGGATGATTGCGCTCAGCGTGTCGAGCTTTTACAACACCAGCTACGGCGTCTTTTTTGTGGTCTATCCGATCATGCTCCTGTCGCTGGTGCCGGTCTTTAACCGCCACGTCGCCAAACAGTTTATCTTCAGCGCGTCGCTGAACTGCGTCGAAATGGTGCTGATCATCGGCTATTTATCCCAGTGGCCGCCGATCATGACGCTGGTGGTCTTCGCCCTGTACGTGATGCGATTTCGCTTTATGAGCAAAGGGCCGCTGTTCCTGTTCGGCTCGATGGGCGTGGTGTGCCAGAGCGTGATGCTCAACTTTATGAGCTACCCGACGACGAACTGGCACACGCTGCTGTTCTCCAACATCGAAGCGAGCGTGATGGCGGTCTGCCTGAGCGCGCTGATGAACTACCTGCTGCCGGACGTCGAACCGCGCAGGCCGCCGCCGCTGATTGAGAAAGACGACGCCCGGGTGCGCCACGAATCGCTGCTCTCCGGCACCGTGGCGACCCTGATTTTTGTGGTGTTCCAGATAAGCGATCTCAGCGACTCCCTGTCGGCGCTAATGGCGGGCATCCTGATTCTGTTCCCGATGCACTATCGCGGGTCGGTGATGAGCTCAATCTGGCGCGTGGTCGGCGTGGTGCTGGGCTGTCTGTACATCCTTATCGTGCAATTGATTCTCTACGATCACAGCAGCCACATGCTATTGATGATGCCGCTGATCGGCCTCGGGCTGGCGTTTGGCGCGCGGCTGCACGTCATGGAGAAGGTGGGAGCAGGCGTGGGGTTTGCCAGCATCACCACCATCGGCATTATGTTCGGGCAAAACATGCACCCGGACAGCGACCTGGTATTTAGCGATCTCTATCGCATCACCTCGGTCACCTTTGCGCTGGTGGCGACGCTGACGCTGGTGTTCCTGGTCCACCGGATCCTCAACTGCTTTGCCCCAACGCGTTACATTGTCGCGCCGCCAAAAGAGGATTAATGCGCCAGCAGGGCGGGCAGCTGGGAGAGCAGAAACAGGATCAGGCCAATCGTCCCGCCCACCAGCGTGCCGTTGACGCGGATAAACTGTAAATCTTTGCCGATGTTCAGCTCGATCTGGCGCGACATGTCTTTCGCATCCCAGCTTTTCACCGTGTCGCTGATGTGGCGGGTGAGGAAGGCGGCGAAGTCCGGTGCCACGCGATGCGCCGCCTGCTCAAGATGCTCGTTAAGCGAGGCCTGAAGGCTGGCGTCGGCGGTCAGCGTTTCGCCAAACCACAGTCCGGCGTTGGCGATGCGCTGCCTGACGCGGGAATCCTCGCTCTGCATGTCGGCCTTTAGCCACTGGCGCAGGTCGGCCCACATTTCCCCAAGATAGCGGTTAAAGGCTTCATCGTTTTTCAGGTAGTGCTTGATGTTTTCGGCTTTGGCCGCCATCTCCGGGTCATTTTTCAGGTTATCGATAAGCTTCAGCGTCGCCCTGTCGAACGCCTGACGGATCTGGTGCGTGCGGTCGTGGCTGATATCGTCCAGCAGAGCGTTAACCGCGTTGGAGATCATCTCCGCGCTCTGGTCGCCCAGCCATTCGGTCGGCAGCAGCATCGCCTTGCGCGGATGTTCAGTTTCGAACCAGTGAACCACCTGCGCGGCGATAAATTCCCGCGAGCTATCGCGCTGAATTAGCGTTATCAGGCGGGTAATGATGGCGTCCAGCAGCACCTGATGGCGGTTGTTTTTGGTCATGCTCTCCAGCATCACCGCGCTGGTTTCGGTGAAATCGACCTTGTCGATGGCCTTATGCACCGCCCGTTTAAGCAGGCGCTGAATACGCCCGTCGTCGGTCAGCTCCAGGAATCCGCTCATGACCTGAATCAGATGTTGCCCGACGCGCTGCGCGTTATCCGGCTGGCTGCACCAGGTGCCAATCATCTGCGCTGGTTCATAGCGGCGGATCAGCGCCACCAGCGACTGGGTATCAAGAAACTTCTCCTGCACGAACTGGCCGAGATTGTCGCCGATCCTGTCCTTATTGCGCGGAATAATCGCCGTATGCCGTGAGATAAACGGGATCGGCACCCGACGAAACAGCGCGACCACCGCAAACCAGTCCGCCAGCGCACCGACCATCGCCGCCTCGGCAATGGCCTTTACGCCGCGCACCCAGAAGGTTTGCGGCAGAAAGAGGGTAGTGATAAATGTCGCCACGGCAATCAGCAGCAGCGACAGCGCCAGAAGCTTGGCGCGTTTGAGTTCAGCAAGTTTTTCCATGGGTTAAGGATAGAGGGAAGCGCGGGGAAAGTGCAAAGGGGCGAAGGCATTGCCGCTTAAATTCTGGAATGCTGCTTCAGAAATGGCAACCTCTCCTCATCACATGTTTATCAGCTGGTGGCGGCGCTGACCGTATGGAACGGTACAAATCGCCTATTCCGCAGACGGGGGAATGTTGCGTTTCGGAAACCTCCGGATATACCCAACTTTACGTCCATAGCCAGTCGTATTGACTACGCTTAATACCCTAAGCGGTAATTAAAGGAGATTCGATATGGCTTACCAGACAGTAAATCCTGCCACCAACCAGCTCATCAAAGAATATCCCTCCCACACTGATGCCGACATCGAAGCGGCGCTGAAGGCGGCCGACGCGCTCTACCACTCGGACTGGGCGAAGGGCGATATTGAACAGCGCTTGCCTGTGCTGCATAAGCTTGCCGATCTTATCGACGAGCGGGTGGAGGATCTGGCGAAAATCGCCAGCCAGGAGATGGGTAAGCTCATCGAACAGAGCCGTGCAGAGGTGAAGCTCTGTGCGCAGATCGCCCGCTACTATGCCGACAACGCGAAGCAGTTCCTCGCCCCGGTAGAGTACAAAACCGACTTCGGCGACGCGTGGGTTGAGCATCATCCCATCGGCGTGCTGATGGCGGTGGAGCCGTGGAACTTCCCGTACTATCAGCTGATGCGCGTGCTGGCCCCTAACCTGGCGGCGGGCAACCCGGTGATTGCGAAACACGCCAGCATTGTGCCGCACTGCGCCGAGACCTTCGCCCATCTGGTGCGTGAAGCGGGCGCGCCGGAAGGGGCGTGGACTAACCTGTTTATCTCGTCCGATCAGGTGGCGAACATCATCGCTGACGATCGCGTGCAGGGTGCAGCGCTAACCGGTTCCGAAAAAGCGGGCAGCGCGGTGGCGGCGCAGGCCGCGAAGCACATCAAAAAATCGACCCTCGAACTGGGCGGTAACGACGTGTTTGTGGTGCTCGACGATGCGGATCTGGAGAAAGCGGTGAAAATTGGCGTCAACGCCCGTCTGGCGAACGCCGGACAGGTCTGTACGGCCGCGAAGCGGTTTATCCTGCACGAAAAAATTGCTGACGCGTTCCTGAACAAATTCACCGAGGCCTTTAAGCAGGTGAAAATTGGCGATCCGCTGGACGAAAGCACCACGCTGGGGCCGCTGTCTTCGAAAGACGCGCTTGAAACCCTGACTAAGCAGGTCGACGAGGCGGTGAAAAACGGCGCGACGCTGCACTACGGCGGCAAGCCCGCGCAGCGCGACGGCAGCTTCTTCGAGCCGACGATCCTGACGAATATTTCGCGCGACAACCCGGCCTATTTCGAAGAGTTCTTCGGTCCGGTGGCGCAGATTTACGTGGTGAAAAGCGATGACGAGGCGGTCGCGCTGGCGAACGACTCCCACTACGGTCTTGGCGGGGCGGTGTTCAGCCAGGATATCGAGCGGGCGAAGAAAATGGCGTCCCGTATCGAGACCGGGATGGTGTATATCAACTGGCTCACCGATACCGCCGCCGAGCTGCCGTTCGGCGGGGTGAAGCGCTCCGGCTACGGCCGCGAGCTGTCGGATCTGGGGATCAAAGAGTTTGTGAACCAGAAGCTGGTGGTGGTGCGTAAGTAACCGCAGCCCAATAAAAAACCTGCCGTACGGCAGGTTTTTTTTGATTATTGCACTTCGATTTTGTCCCAGCCGCTTTTGAACATGCAGCTGTCAACGAGGGTATCTCTTCGGTCTTCGTTGGCGTCCTCAACCGTGTAGCTCGTGGAAATATCCTTTTTCTTTTTCGATTTGTCCGTTTTTTCCGAGCTTGAACCTGTCACCACGTTATCCGGCGGCAGGTCGATCAGCGCCTGCGCCTCGCATTCCGTGAGCTTTTTATTCATCTCAGTATCACTGACGCCCGGCTTAACCCATTTGTACTGTACGCACCCTGAAAGGAGTACGGTGATACTCAAAATACAAAGCGCGGCGATGCGAGATTTCATCAGAAGCTTACTCCGCCGCCCACGTATGCACCGTCAATCAGGGTGTGGTTTGGACGACCGTCTTTACCGTCAACGCTCACGTGGCGGTAGCCCACTTTCAGCGTCACAGGTTTAATCGGGGTCCAGCTTACGCCGCCGTTAGCTTCAACGTAGTTTTTCACGCTGTTGTTCAGGCCGTCTGGTGCAACGTACCCTTCGCCGAACACGTGAATGCTGTCGGTCAGGGCCACGTTTACGCCGCCACCGATTGGGAAGGCCACGCCGTTATCGCCTTTTTTCGGGCCGATGTAGATCGCTTTGGCGCCTGCATTAAGCATTACCGGGCCCACTTCCAGGTTGTAACCTGCGCCTACGCCACCGGTCTGGGTGCCGTCATCGGTGTTTTTGAGCCAGTTACCTTCGGTGTACAGGCCGGAAGTCGATTTGCCCATCTCCACGTTCAGGTTGGTGAAGTTTTTGCCCTGCTCGATGCTGCCGCCCATCGCCAGCGCGGAGCCGGAAACGGCGGTCAGTGCGGAAAGGATAAGCACGTTAAGCTTTTTCATAAGTATGTCCTCGTCATCAAATTAATCTGAGGGCACCTTAACAAGCGATGTTTATGACTGCAAATGTGAGGTAGTTCGCGTTTTTATGCTGATATTGTTAATGATTATGCTTGAGAAAGTTATCGCCAGGTTGGAAGGTGGCGAGGTCAATGGGTAATGCTTTTGTGTTTAGACTGAGTTTAGTTTTTTCGCTAAACGTACGCTGAACGGGGCGAGGATATTGATTTTAAGCGCATTAATTATGGTTCTAATAATTTCCAAAAGTATTTCTATTGTAATGTTTAAATACGTATTTTTACATTTTAGCGCTTAATTTATACCCAGTCTGAGTGGAAAAGACATTCCCGTTAACCCTTTTCCAAGCGTGTGGGTTAACGGGATACGCTGTTATTTACGCAGCCCTGCAAACGCCGCCCGGATCTCTTCTTCCGGCAGCTCCAGGCCGATAAACACCATCACGCTGTGCGGCGGCTCATCGCCCCAGGGCCTGTCCCAGTCGGCGCTGTACAGACGCTGCACGCCCTGGAACAGCAGGCGGTTAGGCTCGCCGTCGATCCACAGCATCCCTTTGTAGCGCAGCAGCCTGTCGGCAAACGACAGCAGCAGGTTTTCCATCACGCGGGAGACTTCGCTGATATCCACCGGGTAGTCCAGCGCCACCACAATCGACGACACGTCGTTCTGCTTGTCGGCGATAAAGTGGAAACGCGGCGCTGAGGTGACTTTCTCTTCCAGCATAAAGCCGTTGGTGTTGAACAGCTGTGAGAGGTCGATATCGCCGTGCGTCACGGTGTAAATCGGCGCGCGGGCGTTGATGCGGGCCAGGCGCTCGCGCAGTTTTTCGCTCTCACCCGCCACGTCGGTTTTGGTCAGCAGAATGCGATCGGCGTAGCCAATCTGCGACTGGGCGATGGTGAACTGGTTCATCTGCTCGTTCGCGTGAACCGCGTCGACCAGCGCAATCACGCCGTCCAGCAGGTAGCGCTGGCAGAGGATATCGTGGGAGAAAAAGGTCTGAATAATCGGGCCGGGGTCGGCCATGCCGGTGCATTCAATCACCAGGCGGTCGAAGGCGATTTCCCCGCGATCGCGGCTGTCGAGCAGGTCGAGCAGGGCGTCTTCTAATTCATTGGAGCGGGTGCAGCAGATGCAGCCGTTGGTCAGGGTTTTGATCTGCGTGGCGCGATCGCCAACCAGCTGGTCGTCTACCGAGACTTCACCGAACTCGTTTTCGATAACGGCGATTTTGAAGCCGTGCTGTTCATTGAGGATGTGGCGCAGCAGGGTGGTTTTGCCTGCGCCGAGAAAACCGGTCAGCAGGGTGACGGCAATCGGGGTCATGGTCTCTCCTTTAGCAGCAGCGTACGCCGCCTTCTCCGCTTCCGCCGTAGCGCGCTTCCTGACGCTCGCGGAAGAACTCGGTGTAGGTCATATACGGCTTATCCGGATGGTTGGTCTTCATATGCTCAACGTAGTTGTCATAGTCCGGGATGCCAATCAGCATTTTCGCCGCCTGACCGAGGTATTTTTTCGCTTCGCCTAAGTTACCAAACATAACGGGTCCTGATAAGAAAAAGCCCGGCGATGTGAGTCCGCTGGGCTTGTGTTCCCCTCACCCCAGCCCTCTCCCAAAGGGAGAGGGGGGAGGATTGTGGATTAATGGTGTGAAGAGGTCTTCACGCCGCCTTCAGGAACCGGCACGTACGGGGTTTCTTTATCCGTACGACCGTCGGTGTTACGCACCTTCATCCAGGTTTTAATACCGTAGAAGATGATGCTGTATACCACCACCAGGAACAGAATACTCAGCCCTGCGTTGGTGTAGTTGTTGACGACGATATGGTTCATGTTAGCGATCTGCTGCGCCGTCAGCTCACCGCCGCCCGCCGCAATCTTCTCTTTGTACTGGTTCGCCATAAAGAAGAAGCCTTCCAGCTGCGGGTTGGTGCTGAACAGTTTCAGACCCAGCGCCCAGGTGGTGCAGAGCAGCAGCCACAGGGCTGGCACAACGGTGACCCAGATGTATTTGGTGCGTTTCATCTTCACCAGTACCACGGTGCCGAGCACCAGCGCGACGGCTGCGAGCATCTGGTTAGAGATACCGAACAGCGGCCACAGGCTCTTCACGCCGCCCAGCGGGTCGACAACGCCCTGATACAGCAGATAACCCCACAGGCCTACGCAGCCCGCCGTACCCAGAATACCCGCCGCCAGAGAGTCGGTTTTCTTCAGGAACGGCACGAAGTTGCCGAGCAGGTCTTGCAGCATAAAGCGGCCCGCACGGGTACCCGCATCCAGCGCGGTCAGGATGAACAGCGCTTCGAACAGAATACCGAAGTGGTACCAGAAGCCCATGTCGGCCCACGGCAGCACTTTGTGGAACACGTGTGCGATACCCACGGCCAGCGTCGGTGCGCCACCTGCACGGTTCAGCACGGACGGTTCGCCGATGTCTTTCGCGGTCTGCATGATCTGCTCAGGGGAAATCACAAAGCCCCAGGAGCTGACGGTCGCCGCCGCGTGTGCGCTGGCGTCTTTCAGCTGCGCCATGATCAGCGCCGCGTTGTCACCGCCCATCTCATGCAGGTTTGGCATGGTAATGCCCAGGCCCGCCGGCGGGGTGTTCATCGCAAAGTACAGACCCGGCTCGATGATGGACGCTGCCACCAGCGCCATGATCGCCACGAAGGACTCCATCAGCATTGCGCCATAACCGATAAAGCGCGCGTCGGTTTCGTTGGCCATCAGCTTCGGCGTGGTGCCGGAAGAGATCAGCGCGTGGAAGCCGGAGACCGCACCACAGGCAATGGTAATGAACAGGAACGGGAACAGCGCCCCTTTCCACAGCGGACCGGTACCGTCGACGTACTGCGTTACCGCAGGCATTTTCAGCTCTGGGTTGATGATCACAATACCGATCGCCAGGCCGACGATAACGCCGATTTTCAGGAAGGTCGCCAGGTAGTCACGGGGTGCCAGAATCAGCCATACCGGCAGAAGGGCAGAGACAAACGCGTAGCCAATCAGCACGAAGGTAATGGTGGTGTCTTTGAAGGTCAGCGCCGGGCCCCAGTACGGGTCGTGCGCAATCACGCCGCCGAAGTAAATGGAGGCGACCAGCAGAACAATACCAATGACTGACACTTCGCCCACGCGACCCGGGCGCAGGAAGCGCATGTAGATCCCCATGAATAGCGCAATCGGCACGGTAGAGCAGACGGTGAACACGCCCCACGGGCTTTCCGCCAGCGCTTTCACCACGATCAGGGCCAGCACCGCGAGGATGATGATCATAATCAGGAAGCAGCCGAACAGGGCGATAGTCCCCGGCACGCGGCCCATCTCTTCTTTGATCATCTCACCCAGCGAGGAGCCGTTACGGCGAGAGGAGATAAACAGCACCATAAAGTCCTGCACCGCCCCCGCCAGCACCACGCCCGCCAGCAGCCACAGGGTACCCGGCAGGTAGCCCATCTGCGCGGCCAGCACCGGGCCGACCAGCGGGCCAGCGCCTGCGATAGCGGCAAAGTGGTGGCCGAACAGCACGTAGCGGTTGGTTGGCACGTAGTTCAGGCCGTCATTATTAATGACCGCCGGCGTGGCGCGCGTCGGGTCAAGCTTCATGACCTTCTGCGCGATGTACAGACTGTAGTAGCGATACGCCACAAGGTAGACGGAGACAGAGGCGACCACGATCCACA
Organism: Enterobacter asburiae; assembly: GCF_021440515.1. GTDB lineage: Bacteria > Pseudomonadota > Gammaproteobacteria > Enterobacterales > Enterobacteriaceae > Enterobacter > Enterobacter asburiae_E. The sequence continues at coordinate 57,033 of NZ_JAKCMV010000023.1, forward strand.
GGGCGCTGATGTGCTCGCCCCGGCGTAGTGCGACGACCGCCAGACAGAAAGCGCCGAGGATCCCGAGTATGGCCCAGGGCACGTGCTTCAGTAGTTTTTTCGTATCCATAGTAAGACCTGGTTTTTTATGTAAAGAAAAATGGGTCAGAGATTGTTGTGGGGAGGTATTGATTACTGCTGGTGCGATCGTGCCAGAGAGCCGCGCGTGTAAAGCACGGTAAATCAGTGAGTGGTTGTAAGCGAGCGGTAAGCGGTCAAAGGTGGGGGCGAGTGGTTCAGGCTCGCCGACGGCGGGGGAAAATATGTGATTGTGATCACTAAGAATTTCCTAATCCTGCGCGGGTTCGGGTGTGCTCTTTGCGCAACGTTCACACTCGCGATGCTGGAAAGGAGCGGTCAGCCGATACTGCCCTTCGCCGTCGTGTTCGATGATGGGCGAGAGGGCCTGCAAATCCCGGTACACCGTGCGCTCGGTAATGCCAAATTTGCGCATCAGATCGTTGCGGTTCACGCTGCCGTGCTGGTGCAGGGTGATAATAATGTCAACCAGGCGTTCAGCCGAGCGGCTGCGGATTGAAGGGGCCATAAGACCATCCAGCGTTGGGCGGGCCGCAGGCGAAAAGCGCCAGCATGTGGGCCCGGAAAAATTTATCTTATGGATAGTTAACGGCGTGGCGGGGCGGAAACATTAATGTTATTTGCGAAAAGTCGCGCTGGCGGGGAGCCAGCGCGGGGGGATCAGAGGACGGCGTCCATCTCCATCATTACCGGGTGGAAGCGGCGCTTGAAGTAGATCAGGCCGTGGCCGTCGCTGCTGAGGATGATATTTTTGATTTCCACCAGATAGACCAGATGCGTGCCGATGGTCTGCACCTGGCTGATTTCACCCTCCAGGCTTGCCAGCGCTCCTTTCAGAACAGGCTGCGCCAGCGGCCCTTTTTGCCAGCAGGAGAGGCTAAAGCGCTCCTCCATCGTCATTCCGGTCATCCCGGCGAAGTGGCGGGCCATGATCTCCTGCTCGTGGTTAAGCACGTTCACGCACAGCCTGCCGTTGCCCTGAAACACCGGGTTCATGGCGCTGTTGGCGTTAATGCAGACCATCAGCGACGGCGGGGTATCCGTCACCGAGCAGACCGCCGTGGCGGTAATCCCGCAGCAGCCCGCTTCCCCGTCGGTGGTGACGACGTTAACCGCCGCCGACAGGCTGGCCATGGCATCGCGAAAGCGCAGGCGTTGTTCATCAGTGTGCATTGAAACCTCCCGCTGCGTTATTTCAGCAGCTTATCCAGCATGTTGATATCGTCGTTGTTGTGCAGGTGCGGTACGGTCCAGCCGTGCTGGTCGTATTCGGACATGCAGCGGTCGACCATCGCCATCATCTTGTCCATGTTGCCGGAGCTTTGCGCCTGACGCAGACATTGCAGGCGGATCTCGTCCTGGCTACCGGAGTAGTTAATCTCGTATAGCTCGTGGCGACCGCCAAACTCGCTGCCGATGGCATCCCACATCAGTTTCAAAATCTTGATACGTTCGACGTGATCCATGCCGTTGGAGCCGCGCACGTACTTGGCCAGGTACTGGTCGATCTGCGGGTTGTTCAGGTCGCGGGCGCTGGACGGCAGGTAGATCAGCCCGGAGGTGACGTTACGCTCGATGATGTTCTTAATCTTCGCGTAGGCCATCGGGGCCATGACGCGGTAGGTTTGCAGCGCCGCGTGATCCGGCAGATACGCGCCGTTGACCCACGGGGTGGCTTCCGAGCACATGGAGTCGCTCAGCGCCCAGAACATATTGCGCCACGCCACCACTTCGCCGAGATCGGCCTGCACGCCGCGGAACTCCAGTGTCCCGGTACACTCCAGCGACTTTTTCAGCAGCGCGGTGATGAAGTCGAGCTTCACCGCCAGACGCACGCAGGCCTGTAGCGGGTACATGCGGGCGAAGCCGCCCTCCATTGTCCAGCGACGGCAGCGGTCGAAATCGCGGTAGATCAGCACGTTTTCCCAGGGGATCAGCACGTGATCCATCACCAGAATCGCATCGTTTTCGTCAAAGCGGCTGGAGAGCGGATAGTCGAACGGGGAGCCGGTTGCGCCTGCTACCATCTCGTAAGAGGCGCGGGAGATAAGCTTCACGCCCTCGGCATCCATCGGCGCGACGAACATCAGCGCGAAGTCCGGGTTTTCGCCCATCACCTGCGCGGAGCCGAAGCCAATCATGTTGTAGTGGGTCAGCGCCGAGTTGGTGGCAACCACCTTCGCGCCGCTGACGACGATCCCGGCGTCGGTCTCTTTTTCCAGCTTGATGTAAACGTCTTTCACCTCGTCGGCCGGCTTATGGCGGTCGATGGGCGGGTTCACGATGGCGTGGTTAAAGTACAGGCCGGTTTCCTGGATGCGGGTGTACCAGCTGCGGGCGTTCTGCTCGAACTGGCCGTAAAACGCCGGGTTAGCGCCGAGCGCGCAGCCGAAGGCCGCTTTGTAGTCCGGCGTGCGGCCCATCCAGCCGTAGCTCAGGCGCGACCACTCGGCGATGGCGTCGCGCTGCTGGCGCAGGTCGTCGGCACTTTTCGCCACGCGGAAGAACTTATGGGTGTAGCCGCCGCTGCCCGTATCGGTACCCCAGCACAGCGTATCCTGCATCTCCGGCTTGTGCAGCGCGTCGTACATCTGGGCGACGGAGGCCGCCGCGTTGCGAAATGCCGGGTGCGTGGTGACGTCTTTGACACGCTCGCCGTAGATATAAATCTCACGCCCGTCCTGGAGGCTTTTTAAATACTCTTCGCCGGTCAGCGGACGTTTGGCATCAGCGCGGAACTCTTCAGGTTTCATAGGGACCTCGTATCGGAAATGTGTTGTTAAATTTATGTTTTCTTTTTGTTGTTCAATTGAAGCCTGGGAGGGGCGTAACGTGAAGGGACGAATGGGACAACGGCGGGTACTTTTCGCGAGAGATCGCAGAGTGTGATTTCCCTCACCCTAACCCTCTCCCAAAGGGAGAGGGGACGGTTACTCCCTCTCCCTTTGGGAGAGGGCAGGGGTGAGGGGAACAGGGGAAACAGGCACCTTCTGCGCCCGATAGGCGCTTGGCGAGCAGCCCGTCAGGCGGTTAAAAAAGCGGGCAAAATAGGCGGGATCTTTAAACCCCAGCTGCCAGGCTATCTCGCTCACGCTGCTGTCGGAAAACAGTAGCAGCCGCCGCGCCTCGCGCAGCTGGCGGTCAAAGATCAGCCGCTTCGGCGGGCGGTTGGCGAAGCGGCGGCAGATATCGGTCAGACGAGACTCGGTAATGTGCAGCTCGCGGGCAAAGTCCGGCACCGTCCAGTGCTGGTGAAAGTGGACGTCGATCATCTGGTTAAAGCGCTGGAACAGCTTCAGCTCGCCGCGCATCCCGCCTGCGGCGTGGTCGTCGAGCTTCGCGTTGCGCAGCAGCAGGGTAAAGACCGCCTGCGCCAGCAGTACCAGCGTATGCTCGCGGCCGGGCAGCTGGGCGGTGGATTCCCGCTCGATCAGCTGCCAGTAATGCTTCAGCGCCGCCAGCTCGTCCGGTTTATCCGCCAGCGACAGGCACATGCCCGGCAGGCCGAAAGCCTCCCGCGTGCCGGGGTAGAGCACCTCCAGCAGCGGCCAGATCAGGTCTTCGCGCACCGTCAGCACGTGCCCGTCGCTGTCGGACTGGGTGATAAACGCGTGCGGCACCGACGGCGGCGTGAGGACAAACAGCGGGGCCTGCACCGAGTAGCGGTGATCGTCGAGCTGAAGCTCAATCTGCCCGGTATCAAGAAAGTGCATCTGAAAATACTGGTCGTGACGATGCGCCTGCATGTCGCGGCCAAAAAAGGCCGCCATGCGGGCAAACGACTGATAATGCACGTCATCGGTGCCCAGACTCTCGTCGTACTCTTTGCTGATGTCGATATTGGCGATCGGGCTTTGGCACATAACCGCTCCTCAGTGGATCTTCTGCGCCGCGATGTCCGGCTCGCGCGCCAGGCTTTCCTGCCGGGTCATCGGGATACGCGTCAGCACCAGCGCGCCCACCACCAGCAGCCCGGCGACGAACCACAGTCCGGAGCTAAAGCTCCCGGTCGCGTCGCGCAGAATGCCGATCAGCAGCGGGCTAACGGCGGATCCGACGTTACCGATCGCGTTGATCACCGCCAGCGCCACCGCCCGGGATTGCAGGCTAATGACCTGGTCCGGCGTGGTCCAGAATATCGCCATAGCGGTAAAGGATCCGGTTGAGGCCATGATAATGCCCAGCAGCTGGATCAGGCTGTGGTCGGTCGCCGAGGCCAGCATCCATCCCGCCGCCGCGAACAGGTACGGCAGGATGGTGTGCTTTTTTCGCTCTTTCAGCCTGTCCGAGCGGCGGCTCCACCAGATCATCCCGAGGATGGTGCAAAACTGCGGGATCGCCGCCAGCAGGCCAATCACGATATTGCTGCTGCCGGCGTTAAAGCTTTGCAGGATCTGCGGCGTCCAGATGTTGATCGCACTGAGGGTGTTGGTCAGGCAGAAGTAGGCCAGGGTATAGAGCAGCACCGCCGGGGTTAATACCTCGCGAAGCGTCGATCGCGGCGTGGCGGCGTGCGCGATGGCGTTTTCCTGCTCGCGGGCGATCATCGTTTTCAGGGCCTGCTTCTCTTCGTCGTCCAGCCAGGTGGCCTGGTCCGGCGTGTCGTTAAGGTAAAACCAGGTTACCACCCCGAGCACCACCGACGGCAGCCCTTCCAGCAGGAACAGCCACTGCCACCCCTTCAGGTTCCACAGCCCGTCCAGCGCCAGAATGTAGCCCGAGAGGATCGAGCCGAGCATCATCGTCACTGGCATCGCAATCATAAACAGCGCGTTGGCGCGCGCGCGGTGATAGGCGGGGAACCACCAGGTGAGATAGACCAGAATGCCCGGCAGGAATCCGGCTTCGGCAATGCCCACCAGCATGCGCAGCACGTAGAGCGTTTGTGGGCTGGTGGCGAACATGGTGCAGGTGGAGGCGATGCCCCACACCACCATGATCCCGGCGATCCAGCGGCGCGCGCCGATCTTCGCCAGCATGATGTTGCTTGGGATCCCGCACAGCACGTAGGTGACGTAAAAAAGCGTTGCCGCCAGGCCGAACATCGTCGAGGTGAGGCCCAGATCTTTGCCCATCGTCAGCCCGGCAAAGCCAATGTTGATGCGATCGAGAAACGAGAAGACAAACAGGATAAAGAGAAACACGATCAAACGACGGAACAGCTTATTAATCACGCGATGTTCTATGGCTTTTGAGGTCGTCATGCTGCGCTCCATATCGTCCGTTCAGTAGACGGATTTATTGTTATTCACCGGCGTTGCCGGGTTGTCGATAAAGCGTGCCGCCAGCGCTTCAGCGCTGCGGGCAAGTAGGGTGGTGTCGACGCCGACGGCGACAAACAGCGCGCCGAGTTCCAGATAGCGTTTCGCCAGCGCTTCGTTAGCCATCAGAATGCCGGCGGCTTTTCCGGCGGCGCGGATCTGCGCGATGGCCTGTTCGATAGCCGCCTGCACCTCCGGGTGCTGCGGGTTTCCGGCAAAGCCCATGTCGGCGCTCAGATCCGCCGGGCCGATAAACACCCCGTCGACGCCGTCGACGTCCAGGATCTGCGGCAGGTTTTTCAGCGCTCTTAGGGTTTCAATTTGCACCAGCACGCACATGGCGTCGTTTGCCCGTTGCAGATAATCCGGGATGCGGTTCCAGCGCGACGCCCGCGCCAGCGCGCTGCCCACGCCGCGAATGCCCGCAGGCGGATAGCGGGTGGCACTTACCGCCAGACGCGCTTCGTCGGCGTTTTGCACCATCGGCAGGAGCAGGGTCTGCGCCCCCACGTCCAGCAGCTGTTTGATCTGCACCGGATCGTTCCACGACGGGCGCACCACCGGCTGGCTGGGGTAGGGGGCGATAGCCTGAAGCTGGGTGAGCACGGTCTGGACGTTATTCGGCGCGTGCTCGGCGTCGATCAGCAGCCAGTCGAAGCCCGCTCCCGCCAGCAGTTCGGCGCTGTAGCTGCTGGTCAGCCCGAGCCATAGGCCGATCTGCGGTTTGCCTGACTTGAGTGCGGTTTTGAATGCGTTTTCCATGACCTTCTCCTACACAAAGCGGCAGCTGATAGAGCCCATGTTGCCGTAGTCGACGTGGAAGGTGTCGCCCCTGCTGGCGGTCACCGGACGGGTAAACGAACCGCCCAGAACGATCTGCCCCGGCTCAAGCTGCACGTCGTAGGGCGCGAGTTTGTTTGCCAGCCACGCCACGCCGTTGGCCGGGTGGTTCAGCACCCCGGCGGCGACGCCGGTTTCCTCGATTACGCCGTTGCGATAGAGCAGGGCGGAGATCCAGCGCAGATCCAACTCGTCGGGCTTGATCGGGCGACCGCCGAGGATCACGCCTGCGTTGGCGGCGTTATCGGAGATGGTGTCGAACACCTTGCGCGGGCGCTGGGTTTCAGGATCGACGTTGTGGCAGCGGGCGTCGATCAGCTCCAGAGCGGGGATCACATAATCCGTGGCGTTGTAGACGTCGAAAAGGGTGCAGTTCGGGCCGCGCAGGGGTTTTGCCAGCACGAAGGCCAGCTCCACTTCGATGCGCGGAACGATAAAGCGATCGACGGGGATATCGCTGCCGTCGTGGAAAAACATGTCGTCGAGCAGCGCGCCGTAGTCCGGTTCGCTGATTTGAGAACTGGCCTGCATCGCTTTGGAGGTGAGGCCGATTTTGTGGCCCTTCAGCACGCGTCCTTCGGCGATTTTCAGGCTGACCCACTCGCGCTGAACGGCGTAGGCGTCCTCAATCGTGATGTCCGGATAATCGAGGGAGATCGCGCGGATCTGCTCCCGGGATTGTTCCGCCTGATGCAGACGATGGGCGATCAGGGTATGGGTGTGTTTGTCGAGCATGGCGGTTTCCTGTTGTATATTTGTTTTCTCCCTCTCCCCGTGGGAGAGGGCCGGGGTGAGGGCATCAGACCGCTACGTAAACAACCCGTGCACGTTGTTCTGCTTGTAATTCAGCGTCGGATGCAGCTCGTCCAGCTCAAACGACAGCGCCAGATAGCGCGCCTCCATCAGCCCGGCGAAATGCTCCTTAATCAGCCCAAACAGCATTTCCCCCACCGCCTCCCGGCTCTCCAGGCTGCGCCCGGCGCCAATCTTCAGCGTCATATGCACAAAGGCGTAATCCTGTTTCCCGTCGGCCATCCGCCAGGTATCCAGCCAGTGGGCGCGGCTGCGGATCCCGCCGAGCGGAAAAATCCCCGTGGCGGCCAGCGCCTCGTTCACCCTGGCGAACAGCCCCGGCAGGTCGGCCTGCTCGCGGATATTGTCGGTACATTCAGCAATAAAATGCGGCATGATTGCTCCTTAGGCGGCGGGCAGCGGGAAAACGGCATTAACCTGCCCGGTGCCGGAACTGGCGAACAGCTCGGTGAGAAACTCCACCTTGCCCTCGTATTTGTCCCAGCCGAGCATCCCCAGCAGCATCACCGTGTCGTGCATGTTCCCCTCGCCGTAGCAGTAGTCCGCGTACTCCGGCAGCATGCTGCAAAACTCTTTGAACTGGCCCTCGCGCCACAGCTTCACCACCCGCTCGTCCATCTGGCGGTCAAACTCGCGGGTGTAGCTGTTCATCCCTTCTTCCGCGCGCTGGTCGTCGATAAAGCGATGCGAGAGCGAGCCGCTGGCGAGCACCGCCACGGTGCCGTCATATTTCTCGATGGCGCTGACGATGGCCTCGCCGAGCCTGCGGCTGTCGGCGAAGTCGTGAACTGTGCAAAACGCCGAAATGGAAACCACGTTGAAGTGCTTATCCGCGTTCATGTAGCGCATCGGCACCAGCGTGCCGTACTCCAGCTTCAGGCTCGGAATGTTGTGCGCTTTGGCGCGCACGCCGAGCTTCACCGCCTCGTCGGCAATCAGCTGGCCCAGCTCCGGGTTGCCGTTGTAGTCGTAGGGCATGTCGCGGATAAAGTGCGGCAGCTCGTTGCTGGTGTAGACGCCCGCAAAATGGTCCGCGCAGTTGATGTGGTACGCGCTGTTCACCAGCCAGTGGGTGTCGAACACGATAATGGTGTCCACGCCCATCTCGCGGCAGCGCTTGCCGATCTCTTTATGCCCGTCGATGGCCGACTGGCGACAGCCGAAGTTTTTGCCCGGGATCTCAGAGAGATACATCGACGGAACGTGGGTGATTTTGGCCGCTAACGCTAACTTACCCATATCAGACTCCCCATTTCGGAATTGGGTGGTCGCCCATTGAGATACAGACGTTTTTCATCTCGGCGAACACCTCAAAGCTGTATTCACCCCCTTCGCGCCCGGTGCCGGAGGCCTTCACGCCGCCAAACGGCTGGCGTAAGTCGCGCACGTTCTGGGTATTCACAAACACCATGCCCGCTTCGATGCTGCGCGCCAGGCGCAGCACCTTGCTGACGTCCTGCGTCCAGATGTAGGACGCCAGCCCGTATTCCACGTCATTTGCCAGACGCAGCCCTTCCGCTTCGTCCTTAAACGGCAGCAGGCAGGCCACCGGCCCGAAGATCTCCTCCTGCGCCACGCGCATCCGGTTATCGACGTCCGCCAGCACGGTCGGGCGCAGGAAGTTGCCGCCCTTCAGGTGCGCGGGCAGATCGGTCGGTTTGTCCGGCCCGCCCGCCAGCAGGGTTGCCCCTTCTTCAATGCCGAGGCGAATGTAGCCAGAGACTTTTTCCCAGTGCTGTTGGCTGATGAGCGCGCCAATCTGGGTGTTGGGATCGGTCGGATCGCCCACGCGCAGGCGGCTGGCGCGCTCGGCGAAGCGTTTAACAAACTCCGGGTAGATGCTCTGCTGAATAAAGATGCGCGAGCCGGCCGTGCAGCGCTCGCCGTTGATGGAGAAGATGGTGAACAGGGCGGCGTCCAGCGCGCGCTCGATGTCGGCATCTTCAAAAACCAGCACCGGGGATTTGCCGCCCAGCTCCATGGAGTACTTCTTCAGCCCGGCGTTTTTCATGATGTTGCGCCCGGTGGCGGTGCCGCCGGTGAACGACACGGCCCGCACGTCGTGATGGCGCACCAGCGCATCGCCCGCCGTCGCGCCGTAGCCCTGCACCACGTTCAGCACGCCCGCCGGAATGCCCGCCTCCAGCGCCAGCTCGCCCAGACGATCGGCGGTGAGCGGCGAGAGCTCAGACATCTTCAGCACCGCCGTGTTGCCCAGCGCCAGGCAGGGCGCGACCTTCCAGGTGGCGGTCATAAAGGGCACGTTCCACGGCGACACCAGCGCGCAGACGCCCACCGGCTGCACCAGCGTGTAGTTGAGCATCTTGTCGTCGACCGGGTAGGTTTTGCCGTTCATCTGCTGGCACACCTCGGCGAAAAACTCGAAGTTGTGCGAGGCGCGGGGGATCAGCACGTTTTTGGTCTGGTGGATCGGCAGGCCGGTGTCGGCGGTTTCCATCGCGGCGATCTCCGGCACGTTCTGGTCGATCAGATCCCCCAGACGGCGCATCAGGCGTGCGCGCTCCTTCATCGGCAGGTTGGCCCATTTCGGGAACGCCTCTTTGGCGGCCGCCACGGCCTGATGCACCTCCGCTTCACCGCCGGAGGCGACCTCTGCCAGCACCTCGCCGGAGGCCGGGTTGGTGGTGTGGAAGTACTCGCTTCCCGCGACGTTTTTACCGTTGATCCAGTGGTTTATCTTTTTCATTTTGCCGTTTCCTCACTCACAATCCGGTTGACCAGGCGACCCACGCCCTCCACTTCCACCACCACTTCATCCCCCGGGCGCACGTCGGACAGCCCTTTTGGCGTGCCGGTGGCGATCATGTCGCCCGGTTGCAGGGTCATGAATTCGCTTAAGTACGCCACCAGAAACGGAATGCTGAAGATCAGATCTGCCGTTGTCCCTTCCTGGCGCAGTTCGCCGTTCACGTAAGTGCGCAGGGCCAGGTTGTGCGGGTCGGGGATGGCCGCTTTCGGCACCAGGGTGGAGGAGATGGGCGTCAGCCCGTCGCGGCTTTTCACCCGCAGGTTCGGGCGGTAGTAGTTTTCGAGATAGTCGCGAATGGCGTAGTCGTTGCAGACCCTGTAGCCCGCCACATAGTCCATCGCCTCGGCCTCGCTGACCCTGCGCGCGGTTTTGCCGATCACCACCACCAGCTCCGCTTCGTAGTGCATATAGTCGACGTTGTTCGGGCGCACCGAGGTCTGGTTTTCGCCGTTGAAGGTGTTCGGCGCTTTGATGAAGACCAGCGGCTCGGTGGGCGGCTTGAAGTCCAGCTCGCTGGCGTGATCCGCGTAGTTCAGCCCCAGCGCAAACAGCGTGGCGTGCGGGTGAGGGCGCGCCGGGGCGACATCCTCTTCATTGACCACCGGGTTCTCCAGCGCCGGGAAACCCTCGGCCAGAATACGCACCCGATCGCCGGGGTGGAGCGCCACGCGGTCGTGCGGGGTACCGAGCAGAATGGCGTCGCCGGGGTTCAGGGTGGCGAACTCGCTCAACGCGCTGAGCAGCTCGGCGGCGCTGCGCTGTAAGTCGGCGGTATTCCAGTGGTCGGCTTCGCGACCGTTGATTTCGGTGATGATGGTCAGGTTATCGACGTTTTCGCGCGGGACAAGCTCCCCCAGCGGGCAAAATCCGTCCCGGCATTTGGCCTTGATCGCCGGGCGGTAGAAGCTCTCTTCCGGCAGGCTTACCTCGTTGGCGAGCGCGTACCCGGCAATGTAGTCTGCGGCCTCTTCCACGCGCACCCGGCTGGCCTTTTTGCCCACCACCAGCGCCACGGTGGCGCCGCTGAGCACCGTTTCCCCCTGCGGGAAGGGGATAGGTTCGCCCGCGCGGATGACGGTGTTGTCCGGTTTGATAAACCAGACGGCGGTTTTCGGCGGGGTGACGTAGGGCGCGGAACTGAACGCCTCGCCCCAGGCCTCAATCTGGCTTCGATGGTTAAGCGCTACGGCAAAAACTGTACCTTTCATGCATAAACTCCTCAGGCCGATCGTCCGATCGCAATTTCATTAATATGTTAATGATCTGTTTTTATGCTTTCGCTGGACGTTTCGCAACCAGAAGTGAATTATTTGTGATTTGAGTAACAATAAATTTACATATTGCAGATATTAATTATCTATATCAGTTACTTAATTATCTTGTGTGATTTCTGTTAGACTTTTTCGAGGGAAAACGGGTGTTTATAAAATCATCGAATCACAATCATTTACTTGTTAACGATTTTCGGGGGCGGTTATGCATGACTCATTAACAATTGCACTTTTGCAGGCGCGGGAAGCGGCGATGGGCTATTTCCGCCCGATTGTGAAGCGGCACAACCTGACGGAGCAGCAGTGGCGGATCGTGCGCGTGCTGGCCGAGCATCCGTCGATGGATTTTCACGATCTGGCGTTTCGCACCTGCATCCTGCGCCCCAGCCTGACGGGCATCCTCACCCGCATGGAGCGCGACGGGCTGGTGCTGCGCTTAAAGCCGGTTAACGACCAGCGCAAGCTGTACGTGTCGCTCACCAAAGAGGGCAACGCGCTCTATCAGCACGCCCAGGCGCAGGTGGAAGAGGCCTACCAGCAAATCGAAGCGGAATTCACGCCGGAGAAGATGAAGCAGCTGACCGCGCTGCTGGAGGAGTTTATTGATTTAGGAAATCGGCATATCGCGGCGCGCGACGAGTAGCGAGATAACCCACTAAGTTTTAAGGGATATATCCTAAAAAGGGCGTTTAGCACGGGCATCATCAACATAACGCGGGGCGCTAAACCCCTCTTACCAGTACGTTTTTCGTAAAGTTTTCCCTTTCCAGGCCGAAAATTCTGTTATCTGTCTGATGGAAAGAGAAAACATGTTAAACCGTATCAAGATTGTCACCAGCCTGCTGCTGGTCTTAGCTATATTTGGCCTTTTACAACTCACCTCCGGTGGTCTTTTCTTTAATGCGCTCAAGCATGACAAAGAGAACTTCACCGTCCTGCAAACCATTCGCCAGCAACAATCCACGCTGAACGGCAGCTGGGTGGCGTTGCTGCAAACCCGTAATACCCTGAACCGCGCGGGTATCCGCTACATGATGGATCAGAACAACATCGGCAGCGGCGCGACCGTGTCCGATCTGATGCAGATTGCGTCCGCTTCTCTGAAGCAGGCGGAAAAAAACTGGGCCGACTATGAAGCCCAGCCGCGCGACCCGCGTCAGAGCGACGCCGCCGCGCAGGAAATCAAGCGTAACTACGATATCTACCACGGCGCGCTGGCGGAGCTGATTCAGCTGCTGGGCGCAGGTAAAATCAACGCCTTCTTCGACCAGCCGACCCAGAGCTATCAGGACGGTTTTGAGAAGCAGTACGTTAACTACCTGCAACAGAACGACAAGCTCTATGAAACCGCGGTGAAGGACAGCAACAGCTCCTACACGCAGGCGATCTGGATCCTGATCAGCGTGCTGGTGGCGGTGCTGGTGGTGATTGTTGCCGTCTGGCTGGGCATTAAGCAGGCGCTGATTTCGCCGCTGAACCGTCTTATCGACAGCATCCGCCATATCGCCAGCGGCGATCTCGTGAAGCGCATCGACGTGGAAGGCACCAACGAAATGGGCGAACTGGCCGACACGCTGCGCCATATGCAGGGTGAGCTGATGCGTACCGTCGGTGACGTGCGTAACGGTGCCAACGCCATCTACAGCGGCGCGAGCGAAATCTCGATGGGCAACAACGATCTGTCGTCCCGTACCGAGCAGCAGGCCGCTTCCCTGGAAGAGACCGCTGCCAGCATGGAACAGCTGACCGCGACCGTGAAGCAGAACGCCGAGAACGCCCGTCAGGCGAGTAACCTCGCGCTGAGCGCCTCTGAAACCGCGCAGAAGGGCGGTAAAGTGGTGGATAACGTGGTGCAAACCATGCGCGATATCGCGGGAAGTTCGCAGAAGATTGCCGATATTATTAGCGTGATCGACGGCATTGCCTTCCAGACCAACATCCTGGCGCTGAACGCGGCGGTAGAAGCGGCGCGTGCGGGCGAGCAGGGGCGTGGCTTTGCGGTGGTCGCCGGTGAAGTGCGTAACCTGGCGCAGCGCAGCGCCCAGGCGGCGCGCGAGATCAAGAGCCTGATTGAGGACTCAGTAGGCCGCGTGGAAATCGGCTCAACGCTGGTGGAAAGCGCCGGGGAGACCATGGGTGAGATCGTGAATGCGGTCACCCGCGTAACCGACATCATGGGTGAAATCGCTTCCGCGTCCGACGAGCAGAGCCGCGGTATCGACCAGGTGGGTCTGGCGGTAGCCGAGATGGATCGCGTGACCCAGCAGAACGCCTCGCTGGTGGAAGAGTCCGCCGCGGCAGCGGCAGCGCTGGAAGAGCAGGCGAGCCGTCTGACTCAGGCGGTGGCGGTATTCCGCATCCAGCAGGAGCAGATGAAGGCGCGCGAGTTCGCCTCCGCGAAGCCTGTTGCAACCCCGGTGATGGCGCGTAAAACCGCGACCGCCGATGCGGGCGACAACTGGGAAACCTTCTAAGTAACGTGATTAAGCCGGGCGGCGGTGACGCCTGCCCGGCTTTTTTGTCGGCGCAAAACGCCGTCGCTCAGTCCGTACAAATCAGCAGCGGCGAGTAAAAATTACTGACCACCACCGCCTCTTCCGGCGTGCGCTCCAGCGTCAACAGCCGCTTGTTCCCCAGCGTTAACCCTGCCACGTACTTTTCTAATATTCCGTCCGGCAGCTCGTCGTGGGCGTAGCGCTCTATCTTGCGGATGGTTATCTCATACAGCGAATCCTGCATGTGCTGCCAGCGGAAGGTTTCCTGACGGGACACCTGCCACCGGTGCGCATCTTTGCTGACGTCGCCGTTGAGGGTGATATACCCGCTGCCGTCGGGATGGAAGCGCAGGGTCACACTGCCTTCGAAGTTAAACAGGCTGGCGGCACGGCGATCGGAGAAGTCGAGATTGCCCTGGCAGACCAGAGAGAGCGGCGGGGTGTGGAAATACCAGAACAGGGCCGCAGCGGCCAGAATCAGGTTGAAGGCGACAATCAGCGCTATTTTTTGACGTGCCATGATCACCACTCGTAGTGATAAAGCGTGCGGCAGGCGCTGGCTTTATCCTGGTTCAGGAAACATTGCGACAGCACCAGCCGCCCCTCATGACCGTAGAGCAGCCCGTTTTGCACGTGCAGATAGAAGATGGCGTTTTGCTGACACGCAAAATTGCCGTCGCGCTGAATCGTCTGCGTAAGACTGATGGCCTTATCGTGAAACACGTCGGCGAGCGGCGAAAACGTGTAAACCGGACACGTGCCAATGTGGGTCAGCAGATGCATTTCCGTCCGATCCTCTTCCCCTTTCATCACCACGGACCAGAGGCTTAGCGCGACCACCACCAGCGTCAGCAGGCAGCAAAACAGCAGCTCAAAGCGAAAGCCGCCTTGCCTGTCCGCCGGCTCGCGCTCGCCGGAGGCGTTGCGAAGCGGGAGCACCGGCAGCTCGGCGCTCAGCATAAATCCCACCTTTGGCACGGTGACGATAAACAGCGCGTCGGGAACCAGCCCCGCCAGAATTTTACGCAGAATGCTGATGTACTGATTGAGCGAGTTATTGGAGCCTTGCAGCCCGCGCTCGTCCCAGACCTGGCGCAGAAAAGCCTCACGCTCCACCACGTTACCGTGTTGATTCACCAGCAGTTTCATGATGGCGTTGGCGATGCCGGTGAGCATCTGCGGCGCCTCTTCTGGCGTGTCGACAAGAGCAAAAGAGCCGTCTTCGTCGTTATAGACAAGGGTATCAGCAAGCAGAAATTTCATAGGTTTTGGCTAAAAAAAGCAGAGAGAACGGAATACAAATGGTGAGCGTTGAACGCACTGTTCATCTGGTCAGATCACTATTTTAGCCAAAATGTTACCGATAACATTGATCCATGCTGGTTTTTGCCCGGATTACTAAATGAGCACAAACGCGCGGCGTAGCGGTGAAATTGTCGTCACAGGTAGAGCGACTTCTGCTCCAGCAGGCAGATTTTGCGGTGAAATTCCGCCAGGTTATGGCAGTGGAATTTACTCATCGCGTTGCGCTTGTGGGTGTAGATCGTTTTGGGCGATTTGTTCAGCAGCTGGGCGATGCGCACCAGGCTGATCCCTTTGCTGATCAGCGTGCAGACCCGCAGTTCGGAGCGGGTAAGGGTCGCGTCAGGCACGCTGGCGCTCGTGAAGTCGCCGCTTCGCAGGCTCAGCATCAGCCGGGAAACGCTCAGGTCGTCGGCCATCACCTTCACCCGATCGGCCGGGAGATAAATCTGGATATCGCTGATGCGCGAGGCATCGGTAAAGACCAGCCAGTGACGGTCCGGATGACTCATCATCACCTGCTCGCGCATCAGGAAAATGCTCTCCGGGCTGACCTCGTTGATCCAGAAAATATCCGGACGCGGCGTCATCATGGTGTCGATCGCCGTTTTCAGGCCGAGCCAGAGAAAGTAGTTGTCGCTCAGGATAAAGATTTGATAGTTGGGGTGTGAGGGGGTAGACATGTTGTTTACTTACTTCTGCTGGAAGCCTGCCGATAATGTATACGTTCGCAGTGTAAGTAGTTGCTCTTTGACAGGATATTTATAAATAAATTTACCTTAAATTAAGAGCTTTAATTCAGTTTATAAGAGATTTATAGGATTTTGATTTACAAATCGCGCGCCCGGCAGAATACCGGGCGCGAAATGTTTTAGCCTTCGCTGCTGACGATCTTAATCTCGACCATGCCGATACCCAGCCTGCGCGGGGAGTGGCCGAGAATATTGCCCTCGTTGGTGGACTGCGGTTCAGGCGGAACGATGACGACCGTGTTGCTGCGCGACGGGTTGTCGAAGTGCAGGGTGGTGGTGGTCACCTCATTGCCGAGCGTCAGCGCCTGCTCTTTATCGCCCACGCGCACCGGGATCGGGTGGTTGGCGTTAGGGCCGAACGCTTTGGCGGTGATCACCAGGTCAAATTTCTCCGGCAGCGGATGTGCGTACTCGATTTTCACCTCGTCGCCCAGCTGCGCGTTCGACCAGCGTCCCCATGATTCCGGGCGCGAGATGCCGCTAAACTGCTTCACCTCTTCCGGCGCGCCGGCCACGTTAAAGATAAAGCTGTCGGCCTTGTAGCGGATATCGTTGTCGCTGATTTTCAGCATGTCGACGTTACGCTGGTAGCGCGCGGTGTCGATCACCGTGTCCTTAAACGCGGTTTTCCCCTTCCACTGCGCGTTGTCGACGTGCTGCACGCTCTGCTCGCCGCCCAGCTGCCCCTGAGACACGCACCAGTCGGTTGAGAGCGACAGCGGCTGAGACCAGAGCTGGCCCATCTTGTAGCAGCGGTCGATCCAGACGAAGTTATCGCGCGGGGCAAAATCCGCCAGCTGATAGCGCAGCGGCGCGGAGTATTCACTTTCCGGCAGCGGTTCAACGCGCTTGTCGGACACCCGCACCAGCAGCGGCAGGCGGAAATGGCTGCCGGAGAAGGCAATCATCCCTTTCTGCTGGTCGATGGTGAAATCCTTCATCTCTTTCGGGAAGTTCCACAGACGGATGATGTCCGGCTTCCAGGCGAGGATTTTTTCCTTCATGTTGAGGAAGACCTCCGACAGCGACTGCCCGGACAGGGTGCTGCGCCCCAGCCCGATGAAGTTATCGCCGCCCAGAATATCCAGCACCGTCGCGCCGTTATCCATCGAGTTACGCCTGGTGGCAATCACCTCCTGCTGCGGCCGGTCGCCGCGCAGCACGAAGAACAGGTTGCTGCGATCCTGCTTGTTCAGCTCGTCCCAGGCGCTGTTTTTCATTGCCAGATGGTCAGACGACACCACAATCACCGTATTTTTGAAGTACGGCGAGGCTTTGATTTTCTCGATAAGCGCCGCGATGTGCTCCTGGCTACAGGTCACCGCGCTGAACGACTTATTGCTCTTGCCGTCGATATCGTAGTTTTTGCGCTTGCAGGTGCGCGAGACAAAGCCGTCAGGGTGGTGCGTATCCACCGTCAGGGCGAACAGCGAGAACCGCTTGCCCGACTGAGACAGTTCTTCGAATTTTTTCCAGGTTTCTTCCAGCACGGTGTCGTCGTAGAAGCCCCAGTCGTTGCGATAGGCGGGATCGGCAACCGTGGTTTTTAACTCTTCCGAGCCGTACAGGTGCTCAAAACCGTGCGATTTCAGGAACACGTCTTTCCCGGCAAAGCGCAGGTTTGCGCCCTGCACAAAATAGTTCTCGTAACCGGAATTTTTCAGGATATCGCCCAGACAGATATTCTGCGGGAAGAAGCTCGACATAGAGGCCGACGCGTTGCCCTCAAACGGCGCAAACAGCGGTATACCGCACTGGGAGGCGACCATCCCGGCGATGGTGTAATCGGTGCCCGGCAGCTGCACGGTGTGGCTGAAATCGAGGCCCTGATCCTTCAGCGCGCCCAGCTCGGGGGTGAGGTTCGGGAAGGCATCGTTATTAAAATAGGTGCGCTCCAGGCTTTCGCCGTAGATGTAGACCAGGTTGAGCTTTGGATTGTCTATCTTCTTCGCGGGCTCTTTGTACCAGGCGGCGAAATCCGGATCGCCATCGCGCGACTGGGATTTCACCAGCTCGGTGACCTGTTGAAACGCCGGGCTGGCGTCCACGGAGGCCAGCGCGAGACACAGCGCCAGCAGGCTGTAGCCGACGTGGTGAGGATGATGGCGACGACGGCGCAGCACCCAGGCCAGGGAGCAGAAAATCACCACCAGCGCGACCACAATGCCGAGGCCAGGCAGAATGTATTTGCCCACCCCCGCGCCCGTCAGGCTGTTGGTGAGGGTGTAGAGCACCGCGTCGTTAATACCGTCACCGGTAAAATAATCGCTGGCATAGAGGGTAATGTTTAAAACAATAAAAATACCAAGCACCACCAGGGTGGCGACAAACCACCAGGTGTTACGCCCGGCTTTCGTGGCGTAAACGCCGACAGAGGCCAGGAAGAGGAAGAGGGACATTAACTCTGACAACAGCAAATCCTCATGAGGTCAGTTTAATTGATTATTTTTTGGGTCATACAATGTAATGGCGATGTCGGCTGGCTGCAATTTTAGTGTCATGAAAATGTGCTGTGGTTAGGATTTGGTTTATAAAATCGGAATTTTGATCGGGTTCGCATTCCGCTATGCGGGCGCTGAGAGAGGGCTTAAAAGGGAAAACAGTCGTTTGACGCCGCGCGGCTAAAGTAGCCTGGAAAACGCGGCGTGTTGTGGCAAAAAAAGGGACCGATCAGGAGAGGAAATTAACGCCTTGTTTTAGCACCAGATCGCAGGCTTTGGTTTTCACCTGTTTAGCCAGTGAGGAGTTGCCGAGGGTGCTCAGGTTAAGCTGCTGGCCGTTTTGCGCGTTAAGCAGACCCTGGATCCCGTCCATGTAGTTGGTGTCCTGCTTCTGCTCCTGGGTATCCAGACCCAGCTTGCCCAGCACCTGATTTTTGATGTTTTGCGTGTCCGTCACCGAGGCCAGTTTTTGCTTCGCGCAATATTCCAGGATCCCCGCCGCGTTATTCATGGTGCCCGCGCTCAGGCTCTGGGAGCTGTTGCCCAGCAGGCCGGTAAGGGAAGAGGCCGACAACCCGCCCTGCGTGCCGCTGCTCTCTTTCGTGAGTTCATTCGCCGCGCTGGACAGAGACTCCTGCCAGGAGGCCGCCTGTGCAACGCCGCAAACCAGCATTGCGCCTAATACCGTGCTGAAAATCAACTGTTTTTTCATCGTAGCCTACTCAAACAACGCCCGTAATCGGGCTGAAAGTGGCACCAGTATATACCTCTGGCGCGCCCCGCAAGCCGTGGAACTTTCCTAATACTCTTTGCCGGTCACGCGGCTGCGGTAGCTTTCCCAGTCAAAAATGACGTACAGGCTGTTGCCGAGCTTCATGCGATCCATCACGCGCTCGCCCAGCAGGCGGGTCATCTCGTCGATATTGTGGTTGGTCAGCATCCCGGTGGGGCGCTTTGACGAGGAGCGGCGATCGACGATCTGGTTGATGATGACTTTTTCGTAGCGCGACTCGGTCTGCACGCCAATCTCGTCAATGACCAGCAAATCGACGTTGCTCAGATCGTTCAGCAGCTGCTCTTCGCTGGTTTCGCGGTTGCTGAAGGTGTCTTTCATCGCCGACATAATGTCGGCAACAGTAATGATCAGCACCGATTTCCCGCGCAGCAGCAGCTCGTTGCAGATGGCGGCGGCGAGGTGGTTCTTCCCGGTGCCGGGCTTGCCGCTGAAGATAAAGCTGGCGATGTTGTTATCGAACTCATCGACGTACTGACGCGCGGCGGCCAGGGCGTTCATCTGCCCCTGGGTTTCAACCTTGTAGTTATCAAACGAGCAGTTCTGGTGCAGCGGGCGAATGCCCGAGCGGTTGAAGGTGCGCTGCATCTTCATGGCGCGGTTTTCGCGGGCGAGGGCGGCGGCGCGGATCTCCCCCTGCTCCTTTTGCCAGGCCAGCAGCTCTTCCCCGGTCGTAAAGGCCGGCTTGACGTTGGCTGGCATCATTTTTTGCAGACGTTTCATCAGGTCGCCGACGTTTTTCATTTCACACCTCGGAATCCGTTAGGGATCTGTTTGTCTGGTTCTGAAAACGCATTGATATCGCGTTTTGGCTGGCCGCCGTTGCTGGCGCGGCCGATCTGGATGCTGCGTGCGAGCTTTTGCTGCCACTGAATATGGTGGAACACTTTACCTTCCGCCTGCCAGTAGGCGGTAAACGCGGCCAACTCTTCGGGCGTGACCGGCTGCGACAGCGCAACGCCCCACAGGGCGGCCTGACGCTGGAAATCCGCATCCGGCTGCCAGCCCGCGTACATGGGAAATTTGCCCATCGGCACGGCAATCGGGGCGTTGTCGGGTTCGTCAAAGAACTGGCTATCGAGCGTGACGTCGTTTACCGGGCGCGAAAGTCGCGCTTCGATCTCCAGAAGCCGGGCAAGACGTTCAGGCGTGATGGCATAAAACGCCGGAGCGTTATCCGCAAATACCGCGACGGTACCGCTTTCGGCGCTGTCGAGCACGCCGCGGGGATCGCGCATAAAGGCATCAATGCCAGCAATGCTGGTGGTCAAAATTCTGGAGGACATAACGCTTTCTCTACTGGGTTACTACGGGCGTGATATGGGCTTATGGTAGCACAGAGAGGGGGAGGGGAAGGAGGGGGATTTCCCCGGCAGCGCGATGCCTGCCGGGGGCGCTGTTATCAGGCGATAATGTTCAGCGTGACGTCGATATTGCCGCGTGTGGCGTTAGAGTAAGGGCACACGATGTGCCCCGCATCCACCAGCTTTTTGGCTTCAGCCGGATCCATCCCTTCAACGTGAATGTTCAGCTTCGCTTCGATGCCAAAACCGGTCGGCAGCGGGCCGATACCCACTTCGCCTTCGATAAACGCGTCTTTTGGCAGAGTGAATTTGTCACGCGCGGCGACAAATTTCATCGCGCCCAGGAAGCAGGCAGAGTAGCCCGCCGCGAACAGCTGTTCCGGGTTGGTCACTTCGCCACCCATGCCGCCCATCTCTTTTGGAACACCGAGTTTGACGTCAAGAACGCCGTCGGAAGAGGTAGCGCGGCCGTCACGGCCTCCGGTGGCTTTGGCTTTGGCGGTATAAACAACTTTTTCTAAAGACATGGCAGGTTCCTCATCTTACGTTTATGTGCGCTATTAAATAGCGCGCGATTTATATAGGTATAAAAGAACGCGTAAAGTATAGCGTTACGCGCGTTGAAGCTGTTGTCGCAACAGGTCGAGCTGCTGTTTGAGCGCGGTCATGGTGGCGGTATCGCACTGCGCCGCACATCCTACGGCCTGCGGAATACCGACCGCCTGCTGTTGCAGACTGCGGCCCGCGTCGCTCAGGGTGACTACCACCTGACGTTCATCCTTGCGGGAGCGATGGCGGTTAATCAGACCCGCGCTCTCCAGACGTTTCAGCAGCGGCGTCAGCGTTGCCGAGTCCAGAAACAGACGTTCGCCGATCTCCGACACCGTTACGTCGTCCTGCTCCCACAGCACCAGCATCACCAGGTATTGCGGATAGGTCAGGTTCAGCGGTGCCAGCAGCTGCCGGTACAGCTTGTTAAGCGCCAGGTTTGCCGAGTACAGGGCAAAGCAAAGCTGGTTATCCAGCAGCAGCGCGGCGGTGGCGTCGTTCGTTTTTGCGTTCATGGGTTGAATATAGATAGTGCGCGATTTAATTGCAAGCGATTTTATGGGCAGGTGTAGCGAAGCGCGACCTGTACCGCCATTTTACGGTAGTGCTGGCGCTGGGCCTGTTCATCCGCACCGTCTTCGAACAGCAGCGTAAAGGTGTAGCTGTTGGCGACGTAGTGGAAGCTGAAGCTGCTGATCAGGCGATGGAGATCGCGCGCGTCCACCGTCTGGTTGAACAGCTGCTTCTCTTTGCCGCGCTGGAGGATGCCTTCGAGCAGCTCAAGCGCGCTGCGGTTAACCTGACGCAGGTAGCTCGACTGCTGCATAAAGCGGCCGCGCTGCATGTTCTCCATGCAGATGATGCGGATGTAGTCCGGGTGGTCGGCGTGATAGTCAAAGGTGGCTTCGACCAGCTCCACCAGGGCTTCCACCGGCGGCATTCCGGCCAGGCTTAACTGCTTTTCGCTGGCGCGGATTTGGGTATACACATACTCAAGCGCCAGGAGGTACAGGTTTTCTTTATTCTTGAAGTGGTACACCACCATCCGCTTGGTGGTCCCGGCTTTTTCGGCAATCTGCTCCATGCGCGCGCCGTTCAGCCCGTATTCGGCAAACAGGGCGATAGCGCTCTGGAAAATCTTATCCTTCAGGCTGGACTCTTCATTGTGATCGGGGGTTTCGCTGCCAGGGTTAGCCACTTCACGTCCTTATCTTCACCAAACGGAATTCAGCGATTATCACCATGGCAGCGGGAGAACACAAATCTCAAACGCGCGGGCGCTTGCGGTACAGCCATAATCCGGGGATTGAGAGGCCGATGGAAAGCGCCCCCACGATGGACGAGGCTTTAAGGAAATTGCTCAGCAGAAGGATCATCTGCGGCTCGCTGTAGCCGAAGTGGCTGATTTTGACGGCGGAAATCATCGCGGTGTAGGCCGAAATGCCGGGGAACATCGGGATCACCGCCGCCACGGTGAACACTTTCGGGTGCGCCAGATACCAGCGTGACCACTGGATGCCGATGCTGCCAACCAGCATGGAGGCCATGAAGGTCGACCATTCGATGTTAAACCCTGCGGTCATCATCACCATCCGCGAGCCGTGGCCGACGGCGCCCAGCAGCGCGCACCACGGCAGCGCGCGCTGTGGAACGTTAAACACCATCGCAAACCCCACGGCCGGGATCGCCGCCAGCATCATGTCCTGGGCCAGCGCCAGCAGGAACTCAATCACGCCCATCCGCGTAACCCCCATAGCGTCATCGCCATCACCACGCCGATACAGGTCGCCAGCGTCAGCAGGCTGGCGATGGCCCATCGCGCCAGGCCGGTGTTGATGTGGCCTTTGAACATGTCGGCCACGGCGTTAATCAGCGGGAAGCCCGGCACCAGCAGCAGCACGCTGGCGGCCATGGCGACGCTCGGCGTCGCGGCGAACGCGGGCAGGCGCAGCAGCAGGCCCGATACCGTGGTCGCCACAAAGGCGGTAATACAGAAATTGATTTGCGGATGCAGCTGGCGGTGGGTCAGCAGCTGGCGAACATACATGGCGAGACTGGCGGCGAAAAAGGTGATCAGCGCGCCGTCCCAGCCGCCGCTGTTGAGCTTGCAAAAACAGGCGCAGGACAGCCCGACCATCACCACCACCAGCCAGCGCGGGTAGCGGAGCGGTTTGATTTGGCTGAAGCGCTTTTCGATATCCTTTAGATCCAGAAGCTTATGTTCCGCCAGAATCACGATATGCTGCACTTCGGTAACGACGTGCATATTGATGCCGCGATCGTGGTTTTTACGCGTCGAGGTCAGGCAGCACCCGTCTTTAATGGTGGTGAGCACAATGGCGTTTGACGAGATGGCGCTCTCGACGCTGTCCATCCCCAGCGCCAGCCCCAGGCGGGTCGAGAGCTCTTCTACGAGCGCGCTTTCCGCCCCGTGCTGTAAAAGGAAGAGCCCGCACTGGATACACAGCCGCGTTACGGCTCGTTGCGTTGACTGATCTGCCTGCATGTTCGCCCTGAAAAGATGAGAGATAACGGCCCGAAATGTTTACTTTTAGCACGAAGTGCAGGTCCGTTTGCTCTGGGTCAGATCAAGGATTTTGCAATCAGCGTCAGAGTAAATGACGCGGTTAAGCTGCGTTAATAATTAATTTGATGAATAATAAATTTTAAACTATTCGATATATATATTTAGTATTTCTAACTTTAAATTTTCATTATTTTAATGTTAACGTAATTAAAATTTATTGTCATTTATGAGATATTAGCCTTGTTTGGGGTAATTCTTAATTCTTCAAACTTTATCTTAGTTTCTGTAATTAATTTTCTGCTTTCATTCAGTGGGTAATTAAAACCTGCCTGAATGCATTTGACATTTTTGAGTACAAAAGAAAGGATTCGGAGGACCTATGTTGCCAGCAAATGGTAAACACGGAGTTGTGATCAGTAAAATACCTGTAATGCAGTCTGGTCTGGGTAGCGTCATGGCGCGGAATTTCCCGGATTATGAGCTGACATTTTGCCGCTCCCTGCAAGAACTTACTCTGCTGCAACTGCGCAGAGCTGACGTTATTATTGCTGATATTTCAGGTGATTATCGAAACCCGCGAGGAACCCTCGAACAATATTATGGGTTATTAAATCAGTATCGCAGTATTCACTGGATATTTCTCGTTTCTCGACCGTTATATTCGAGCGCCGTTGAACTTCTTATGCGCCCCGAAACAACTTTACTGTCGGATATGGAACCGATTGAAGGTGTGGTAAGTGCGATTCGTGCCGGAAGTGAACGTGCTGAACGAATCAGTCAGACATTATTAACTCCGGATGCAGCGGAATTTGGCGAAAAGAGCGAACCCTTTATCGTACTGACCCATTCTGAACGTAAGGTACTGAGACTGCTGGGTAAAGGTTGGGGAATAAACCAAATTGCGACTCTGCTTAAGAAGAGCAATAAAACCATCAGCGCCCAGAAAAACAGTGCGATGCGCCGGTTATCGCTACGCAGCAATGCCGATATGTACGCATGGATCAGCAGTGCGCAGGGAATGAGAGAGCTGAGCTTAATGTCAGCGTATGGAGAGTTTGAAGAATGGAAAAGACCACTGCAACAAGACATATCGCCGTCATTGAAAATTGCTCAATGAGTGCGGTTGGGCTGGCACATCTTTTCGCCATGTCGCCGCTCAACCAGTACAAGCTGCACCTGTTTAGTCAGTTCGACAGCCTGAAAGCCGCGCTGCCTCACACATCTTTTTTCGCAGTGATCTATTCACTTTCAGATGCACGTGAAGAGCGCCGCAGCTGTTTATCCTGTATGCGCGAGCTTGCGCATACGCATAACGATATTCAGCGCATAGTGTTAGCGGCGGATGAAATGGAAGCAAAGCTGGTGAGCCATCTCTCACCATCGCGTCTGCACGGCATCATGAACAAAGCCGTTTCGCTTACTCATCTTCGTGATGAGCTTTCGGCCTTGCTGAGTGAAACCCGCCGCGTGAATGACAACATGCTGAACCACTGGTATGTGAGCCAGAACCGGATGCTGAGTCCAACCGAACGGGCGATTTTGCGCTATATGTCGTTCGGGTACTCCATCCCTGAAATCGCGACGCAGCTTGAACGTAATATTAAAACCATCCGTGCGCATAAGTTTAACGCCATGGTGAAGCTGGGGGTGAATTCGGACGTGGGGCTGCTGGACGCGGCGGATCTTCTGACTCATCTCCCCGTTGGGGAAGCCCGCCGAAGTGCACTAACGGTTTCGGCGTTCTCGTAATCCCTTTTCGCGCGCCAGAGTCATTCTGGCGCCGCGATTAAATGCAGACATCCACCCATTTTGCTGACGTAAGCTCAGCCATTCTTTCTGGTGAAATCCGCACTGCGCTGTGGATAGCGCCCGCCGCGGGCAGCACTTCCGGGTACTGTTTCAACGAGATATCACAATAGACGGAAAGAGGATTTTCCAGTCCGAAAGGGCAGACGCCGCCGACAGGATGGCCCGTTATTGTCACCACTTCATCACTGCTCAGCATCCGCGCTTTCGCGCCGAATGTCTCTTTCAGCTTTTTGTTATCCAGACGCGCATCGCCTTTGGCCACCACCAGAATTACTTCGTTTTTGACCTTAAGCGATAGGGTTTTCGCAATTTGTCCCGGTTCGACCCGGTGAGCGGCAGCTGCCAGCGCTACGGTCGCGGTGCTTTGGTTAAGCTCAATCACTTCAATTTCTGGCGCGTTGTCGGCAAAAAACTGCTGTACAGACTGCAAACTCATTGTTTCCTCCTGACAAATATCCTGCGTAATCTGTCATAAGAAATTATGCTCTGTAAATATCTCTTAAGTAACAAATATCCCGCACGGCCGATTTCTGGATCGCCTTCACATTCACAGAAACCGGTTACAGTAACCGGTTGCAGAGCGTGGTGGAGAGATTAATACTGAGTACGTAACGTCCCCTGTATCCAATAATAAGAGCAAATTATGAAACCATTTCGTCTGAGCAGTACCGCTGGTACACGTCCTGGCAAGGTTGTGAAGCTGATTTTTGGAATAACGTACGGCGCGAAAACGCCTGACATAAACGTCTGACAGGAGATCCGCTATGTCTGCCAACCATGCTGCGTTTAATTTAATTTTCCGTTTTGTTGAGAATTACGTCAGCCCCATAGCCGGGCGCATCTCTTCCCAGCGTCACGTCATGGCTATTCGCGACGGATTTATTTCCGCCATGCCGTTCATGATTGTCGGCTCCTTCCTGTTAGTGTTTGCTTACCCTCCATTCTCGCCGGACACCACCTGGGGCTTCGCCCGCGCCTGGCTGGATATGGCGAAGCAGTTTGAGGGCCAAATCCTGACGCCGTTCGATATGACCATGGGCATCATGTCCATCTATATCTGTGCGGCCATTGCCTATAACCTCGGCAAACATTACGTTAAATCGCACCAGCTCGACCCCTTCATGTGCGCAATGCTGTCGCTGATGGCGTTTTTGCTGGTGGCAGCGCCCAAAACAAAAGGTACGCTGCCGGTCGATAGCCTGGGCGGAACGGGGATCTTTACCGCGATCCTGGTGGCGATTTACTGCGTTGAGATGATGCGTTTCCTGAAGGCGCACAATATCGGTATTCGCCTGCCTGACCAGGTGCCGCCGATGATCAAAAACTCCTTCGACCTGCTGATCCCTGTGCTGGTGGTGGTGCTGACGCTCTATCCGCTGAGCCTGCTGATCCAGTCTCAGTTCGGCATGCTGATCCCGCAGGCGATCATGTCCATCTTTAAGCCGCTGGTCTCTGCGGCGGATTCCCTGCCTGCGATCCTGCTGGCGGTGCTGATTGGTCACCTGCTGTGGTTTGCCGGCATTCACGGCGCGGCGATTGTCTCCGGGATGCTGCAAATGTTCTGGCTGACCAACCTGGGCATGAACCAGACCGCGCTGGCCGCCAGCCAGCCGCTGCCGCACATCTTCATGGAGGCGTTCTGGACGTTCTTCATTGTGATCGGCGGGTCGGGCGCCACGATGGGGCTGGTGTTCTGCTATCTGCGCAGCCGCTCCGCGCACCTGCGTTCCATCGGGCGTTTGAGCGTGGTGCCGAGCATTTTCAACATCAACGAGCCGGTGATTTTCGGTACGCCAATCGTGATGAACCCGGTGTTCTTTATTCCGTTCCTGCTGGCGCCGATGGTGAACGCCGTGCTGGCGTGGGCGGCGATGAAGCTGGATCTGATTGGGCGCGTGATCTCCGTGGTGCCGTGGACTGCGCCTGCCCCGGTCGGAGCCGCCTGGGCGCTCGGCTGGGACTTCCGCGCCGCAGTGCTGGTGATCCTGCTGGCGCTGGTGTCTGCCATCATCTACTATCCGTTCTTCAAGGTGTACGAGAAGCAGCTGCTGGAGCAGGAAGCGGAAGAAGCACAGCGTAACGCGGAAGAGGAAAATCAGCAGGTCGCGTGAGTGGTGTGTGCCGGGTGGCGGCTTCGCCTTACCCGGCCTACGTTCTGAGGGTGTTGTAGGCCCGGTAAGCATCGCGCCACCGGGCAATTTCCCGCGCTATTTTAGCGTGCAATCCCCGCACTGCTGAACGTCCGGCAGGCGGTAGCGCTGACAGCAGGTGCGGCGAACCAGCAGCCCGTCGCGCGGTACGACGGTGCGGAACAGCGGGTTATCGCGGCCGTCTGATAGCTGTTTAGCGAAGAAGCAGGACTGGCGCAGCGAATCGACCATCTCGTCGCCGAGCAGCGGTTTCATTTCGGTCAAATACCAGTGAATCAGGTAGCCGGTATTGCTCCAGATAAGCTTTCCGTTAATCTCACCGGTCTTTTCAAGCGCCTCAACCACCGGGACCAGCGCCTGCGTCACAAGGCGCTCCATACGCTCCTGCGCGGTCAGGTGCTTTCCGTTCTTATCTTCCTGCACGTCGATCCAGAAGCAGGCGGCACGCCCGGTTTCGTGGAACTCAACGTGGAAATGCTCCGCAGAAAGATCCAGCATCGCCTCCTGCGTCAGCAGGGCCACCATCATCGGGGGGACCATCAGGCCGACATACCACTGCGCCCACAGGGAGAGCAGCGGCTTGTTCTCGCGCGCCATTGTGGGTTGATTGCGATAGATATGGTCGGAATAGGCGGCGAAGAGCGACTGCTGTTCGGCAGGCTGGCACCATTGCGCCAGCGTCATCGCCTGGTGCGGATGCGGCTCATCGAGCTTGATGAAATCCAGCAGGTGCGCGCGGGTTTCGGCAATTTTTTCCCGAATGGCGTCCGCAAGCGTCACGCTCCCCGTGGAGAGACTGGCTCGCCAGAGAATTGCGTCAGTTGCCTGTGCGGTTTGAGTAGCCATAGAATCGGATAGCAAATCTAAATGATAATGATTGCCAATCCTAACTATAGATAAAACCGATCGCAAGCCTTTTGTCGGGGAAGTGCGAGCGCGCCGCTACGCCGTGTGCAGCTCTTCGCTCAGCAGGATGTTGTTGCGCCCCATATGTTTGGCTTCGTACAGCGCCTTATCCGCTTTTTCCAGCGCCCCCTCCAGCTCGTCACCCTCGAAAATGGCAATGCCGATACTGATGGTGACGTTGGTGGCCACGCTTTCGTTAAACATGTGCGGGATCTTTAAATCGTACACTTTCTGGCGAATGCGCTCGGCCGTCTGACGGGCATGGTCGAGGGAGATATTAGTCAGCAGCACCATAAACTCTTCGCCCCCGAAGCGGGCAACGATATCGCGCGAGCGCACCGCGTCGCGGATCGCCGCCGACACGCGGATCAGCGCCTGGTCGCCCATCATGTGGCCGTAGTGGTCGTTGTAGGCCTTAAAGTGGTCGATATCCAGCAGCATCACAAAGTGTTCGCCGTTATCCACCGGGGGGAGATTTTCCAGGCGGCTTTGCAGCCCCCGGCGGTTATACAGGCCGGTGAGCGGATCCATCATGCTGAGATCGGTCAGGGTTTCGCGCTCTTCAAGCAGGCGGGTGAGCAGATCCAGCGCGAAGTTGTCGTTTCGCCTTTGCAATAGGGTGTTGATCCCAATCGCCACCATCGGCAGCGCGAAGGAATAGGCCATCCTCAGCCAGCTGTCATGCTGGCTCAGCGTCAGGCAGACCGCAAACGCGGGCAGCGAATGCAGCGTAAAGGCTTTGATATTGCTGACGAACGACAGCGAGCCGATAAACAGCACCGTTAACAACGCCATGACCAGATAGGTGGAGGGATCGTGGGTAATTAATGAAAACTTGGAGCCGATTTGCCACGCCCACAGCAGGCCGAAGATCGTAGAAACGACCGGAATATTGATTTTGCGGGTTTTATTATTCCAGTGCCAGGCCAGCAGGCCAAGGCTGAGCGTCAAAATGGCGAATAAAGGGATCGATAACAGACGCACGGAATAGAGCGGGTTGGTTACCGAGAACAGTGATGATGCTGCATTCAGAAACAAGAATAAACGTAACGATAGCTGATATTTCTTGTCGACCAAAGACCGCCAGGATTGTGATGTCATAGTAGTGCGTTTTTAATATTTCTAATTAAAACAGACAAATAGGTGTTGGTTTGAAATAGTTACCGCTGCGTATCTAATAATAATTTTTTGAAAAGCGTTAAAGCAGTTAACAGGTGTGCAATTTATCACCTTAAGAATTTTCTGTCATTACAGGAAAGGTAAAGCGGGGCAATTTTGATGGCGTAGTGCTGACAAATGATAATCTCTATCATATGATATTGGTTATCATTATCGATGCGAGAGAGAAAACCATGTTGAGCAAGGCGCTGGGAAGTGGTTGGGGGGTGTTGCTGCCCGGAACGATCGTTGCCGGTCTAATGTTTGCCGATATCTCTGTTGTCGTCTGGAAACTGATTATCGTGGCAGGGCTGCTGATGACGTCAGTCATGATCTGGCACAAGCAGTTGCGGCACTTTGTGCTGTTGCCATCATGCGTTGCGTTGGTCAGCGGAATGCTGGTGATACTGATGAGTTTGAAATAAACGGGAAGGGACTACGGGGAGAGTAATAAGATAATTGGTGCGAGGGGGGGGACTCGAACCCCCACATCCGTAAGGACACTAACACCTGAAGCTAGCGCGTCTACCAATTCCGCCACCTTCGCACAGTCATCTTATTTTTCGATATCGCCTCGTTGGTGCGAGGGGGGGGACTCGAACCCCCACATCCGTAAGGACACTAACACCTGAAGCTAGCGCGTCTACCAATTCCGCCACCTTCGCCCAGTGCGAGCAATATCTTTATGGTTGTTATGGTGCGAGGGGGGGGACTCGAACCCCCACATCCTAAGGACACTAACACCTGAAGCTAGCGCGTCTACCAATTCCGCCACCTTCGCATCATCGATACTAAAAGTATCGTAACCACGGAGGCGCATTCTAGATGTTTTCAGCTTTACGTCAACTGAAAAGTGAGCACGACGCCTTGATTGCTGCAAAAATGGCCTATGGATGCGCCAGGCGAAGCCGGATGGCGCTTGCGCGTATCCGGCCTGGAGGATTGCAGATTACTTCTTAGCCTGACGGGTCATTACGGTGCGGTACACCTTGAAGCGTCCGGTCTGGGCGATCACCTCGTGGAAGCCGAAGGTTTCGTCCAGCACTTTCGGGTACGGCAGGAAGGCGTTGGCAACGATACGCAGCTCGCCGCCGCTGTTCAGATGACGCACCGCGCCACGGATCAGGGTTTGCGCCGCTTCGAGGCTGGTCTCCATTCCGTCGTGGAACGGCGGGTTGGAGATAATCATGTCAAAGCGACCGGTGATGTCAGAGAAGACGTTGCTGGCGATCACCTCGCCTTCAACACCGTTCGCCGCAAGGGTCGCGCGGCTGGCTTCGACCGCCGGGGCGCTCACGTCGCTCAGGGTCAGACGCACCTTCGGTGAATGGCTCGCCAGTACCGTTGCCAGCACGCCTGCGCCACAGCCGACGTCCAGCACCTTGCCTTTGGTGTGCGGCGTCAGGGTGGAGAGCAGCAGCTTGCTGCCCACGTCCAGATCGTCGCGGCTGAACACGCCCGGCAGGGTTTTGATGGTCAGGCCGTCGAGCTGATATTCGCCCCAGTACGCCTCGGCGTTGAACTGCGCCTGCTTTTCCAGACGTCCGTGGTAAAGGCCGCAGCGGCGGGCGCTGTCGACTTTGTTCAGCGGCGCGTACTGCTCCAGGATCTGCTCGGCGCTGCGCACGCCGCTGCGGTTCTCACCGACCACGAAGATTTCGCAGCCGACGGGCAGTAGGGAGAGCAGGTTCATCAGCTGGAACTGGGCTTCCGGCTTGTTCTTCGGCCAGTAGTAGATCAGCGTGTCGCAGTCTGCCACGTCGCTTTGCTCTGCCACCAGGCTAAAGCGGGCGCGCTCGCCCATCTGGCGGCTTAAGACCTGCCAGTGGTGGAAATACTGGGTATGGGCACGGCTTTGTGCGCACTCGAAACGCGCGGGCAGGTCATCCTGCATATCTCCGGCAAACAGAATACGGCTTTCTTCGAAATCATCACTGTGACGCAGCAAGACTTCACTTGCCGGGGTAAATGCAGACATGAATTGTTCCTCAATAAACTCAGGCGGGGATTATAGTAGGTAGATGGCGCACTTTCGACACATTTGCTATATTTGCGCGCCTGAGAGACAGGAGCTTTCCCTATGACAACCCGACGAGACTGGCAGTTGCAGCAGCTGGGCATTACCCAGTGGGCCTTGCGTCGCCCGACGGCGTTGCAGGGTGAAATCGCCATTGCTATCCCCGCGCACGTTCGCCTGGTGATGGTGGCGCAGGAGCTGCCTGCCCTGAATGAAGCCCTGGTAGGCGATGTGCTTCGCAGCCTGAAGCTGACGCCCGATCAGGTATTACAGCTGACGCCAGACCGCGTCGCGATGCTGCCCTCTGACAGCCGCTGCAACAGCTGGCTACTGGGAGAGGTGGACGAGGTTGCCCTTACGGGAAGCCAGATCGGCTCGCCCGGCCTTGAAGAGCTAAAAGCTAACCCAAATGCGCGTCGCGCGCTGTGGCAACAAATCTGCAAATATGAACACGATTTCTTCCCTCACGACGAGTGATCTCACGACAGCGTTCGCCATCGAAACGCGCGCCCACGCCTTTCCGTGGAGCGAAAAGACCTTTGCCAGCAACCAGGGCGACCGTTATCTGAACTACCGCCTGGACGTGGACGACACCATGGCCGCGTTTGCTATCACGCAGGTCGTGCTGGACGAGGCAACGCTGTTTAACATCGCGGTTGATTCCGCGTACCAGCGTCGTGGCCTGGGAAGGGCGCTTCTGGAGTATTTAATTCGGGAGCTTGAAACCCGTGACGTTTTCACCCTGTGGCTGGAAGTCCGCGCGTCGAATGTCGCCGCCATCGCACTCTATGAAAGCTTAGGCTTCAACGAGGCGACCATTCGCCGTAACTACTATCCCACCGCAGAGGGGCGTGAAGACGCCATTATCATGGCTCTGCCGCTTGGATAACTAAAATAAGGTTGTAACGATGAAATGGGACTGGATTTTCTTTGATGCCGACGAAACGCTGTTTACGTTTGACTCGTTCGGTGGCCTACAGCGGATGTTTATGGATTATAGCGTGACCTTCACCGCTGAAGATTTTCAGGACTATCAGGCGGTTAACAAACCGCTGTGGGTGGATTACCAGAACGGTGCCATTTCCGCGTTACAGCTTCAGCATCAGCGTTTTGACCTCTGGGCGGACCGCCTGAAGGTGTCGCCGGGCGCGCTAAACGATGCCTTCCTGAACGCGATGGCCGAGATCTGTGCCCCGCTGCCGGGCGCGGTATCGCTGCTAAACGCCCTGAAAGGCAAGGCGAAGCTTGGGATCATCACCAACGGCTTTACCGCCTTACAGCAGATCCGCCTTGAACGCACCGGTCTGCGCGATCACTTTGACGCGCTGATTATTTCTGAAGAGGTCGGCGTGCCGAAGCCGGATCCGCGCATTTTTGACTATGCGCTTGAACAGGCCGGAAACCCTGACCGCGACCGCGTGCTGATGGTCGGGGACACCGCCGAGTCCGATATTCTTGGCGGCATGAAATCCGGCCTGTCGACCGTCTGGCTAAACGCGCACGGTCGCGTGAAGCCGGAAGGCATTGAGCCGACCTGGACCGTCACGTCATTGAACGAACTGGAGCAGCTCCTGTGTAAACAATGATTGCCTGCCCCCTATTGATGGGTAAAATAGCCGCAATTTTGTATTCCATGATGCGTGGCGTGCTGCCGCGCTTATAAAAGAAGATTTAATTATGACGTTGTCTCCTTATCTGCAAGAGGTGGCCAAGCGCCGTACTTTTGCCATTATCTCTCACCCGGATGCCGGTAAAACGACCATCACCGAGAAGGTGTTACTGTTCGGACAGGCGATCCAGACCGCCGGTACCGTGAAGGGCCGTGGCTCCAGCCAGCACGCGAAATCCGACTGGATGGAGATGGAAAAGCAGCGTGGGATCTCGATCACCACCTCCGT
This sequence comes from Enterobacter asburiae, assembly GCF_021440515.1. Lineage (GTDB taxonomy): Bacteria > Pseudomonadota > Gammaproteobacteria > Enterobacterales > Enterobacteriaceae > Enterobacter > Enterobacter asburiae_E. The sequence goes on from NZ_JAKCMV010000023.1 coordinate 90,167, forward strand.
GATGCAGTTCCCGTATCACGACTGCCTGGTGAACCTGCTGGACACCCCGGGCCACGAAGACTTCTCCGAAGATACCTACCGCACCCTGACGGCGGTGGACTGCTGTCTGATGGTGATCGACGCCGCGAAAGGGGTTGAAGATCGTACCCGTAAGCTGATGGAAGTGACCCGTCTGCGCGACACGCCGATCCTCACCTTTATGAACAAACTCGACCGTGACATCCGCGATCCGATGGAGCTGATGGATGAAGTGGAAAACGAGCTGAAGATCGCCTGTGCGCCAATTACCTGGCCAATCGGCTGCGGTAAGCTGTTCAAGGGCGTGTACCACCTCTATAAAGACGAAACCTACCTGTACCAGACCGGTAAAGGCCACACCATTCAGGAAGTGCGTATCGTTAAAGGTCTGGATAACCCGGATCTGGACGTTGCCGTAGGCGAAGAGCTGGCCGCGCAGCTGCGTGACGAGCTGGAGCTGGTAAAAGGCGCGTCCCACGAGTTCGACAAGGAACTGTTCCTGGCGGGCGAAATTACCCCGGTCTTCTTCGGGACGGCGCTGGGTAACTTTGGCGTTGACCATATGCTCGACGGTCTGGTGGAGTGGGCGCCACGCCCAATGCCGCGTAAAACCGATACCCGTGAAGTTGACGCGCAGGAAGAGAAATTCACCGGCTTCGTCTTCAAAATTCAGGCCAACATGGACCCGAAACACCGCGACCGCGTAGCCTTTATGCGCGTGGTATCCGGCAAATACGAAAAGGGCATGAAGCTGCGCCAGGTGCGTATCGGTAAAGACGTGGTGATCTCCGACGCGCTGACCTTTATGGCGGGTGACCGTTCGCACGTTGAAGAGGCCTATCCGGGCGACATCATCGGGCTGCACAACCACGGCACCATCCAGATTGGCGACACCTTCACTCAGGGCGAGATGATGAAGTTCACCGGTATCCCGAACTTCGCACCGGAGCTGTTCCGTCGTATTCGTCTGCGCGATCCGCTCAAGCAGAAGCAGCTGCTGAAAGGGCTGGTCCAGCTTTCCGAAGAGGGCGCTGTGCAGGTGTTCCGCCCAATCGCCAACAACGATCTTATCGTTGGCGCGGTGGGTGTGTTGCAGTTCGACGTGGTGGTTGCCCGCCTTAAGAGCGAATACAACGTGGAAGCGATTTACGAATCGGTAAACGTCGCGACCGCGCGCTGGGTTGAATGTTCAGACGTGAAGAAATTCGAAGAGTTTAAGCGTAAGAACGAAATCCAGCTGGCGCTGGACGGCGGCGACAACCTGACCTACATCGCCCCAACCATGGTTAACCTGAACCTGACGCAGGAACGCTATCCTGACGTGCAGTTCCGCAAAACCCGCGAACACTAATCCCTTCTCAGAGCACGGCTCCTGCCGTGCTCTTCTTTTATTCCTGTCTTATTAATCCCTTGCGGAATGTTCTTAATTCAACGCTTTTTCGCGTCATTTGCTCGTTTTTTGCCCGATTCTGAAAGCGGCACCGTGAGAGTGATCTATATTTAACTCAGTGTTTAGCACCGGGCGTGGACGAATTAACTGTTCAATGCATGGATTTAGATTCTCCACTTTGCCCGTGTGTTTATTCGCAACATAAAAAACTAGTTATTAAGGAAGTTTGTCGCCCCAATGCCGGGCAAAACACAGGAATACATCGATGAATATGACAAGACTGAAGATTTCTAAAACCTTGCTGGCTGTAACCCTGGGCAGTGTTCTGGTAAGCGGTTCTGCGTTCGCAGAAACCACCACCACGGACAAAGCGCAATCCACGGCAAACACCGCAGGGGATAAAATCGATAGCTCTATGAATAAAGTCGGTAATTTCATGGACGACAGCTCTATCACAGCAAAAGTGAAAGCCGCCCTGGTGGATGACGAAAACATCAAGAGCACCGACATCTCTGTAAAAACTGACAAGAAAGTGGTCACCCTGAGCGGCTTCGTTGAAAGCCAGGCCCAGGCAGAGCAGGCCGTGAAAGTGGCCAAAGGTGTGGAAGGCGTAGCCTCCGTTAGCGATAAACTGCACGTACGTGACGGTAAAAACGCGTCGGTGAAAGGTTATGCCGGTGATGCAGCAACCACCAGCGAAATCAAAGCTAAACTGTTAGCAGATGACGTTGTGCCATCGCGCAAAGTAAAAGTTGAAACCACCGACGGTGTAGTACAGCTCTCCGGTACGGTTGATTCTCAGGCGCAAGTGGAACGTGCGGAATCCATTGCCAAAGCCATTGATGGCGTGAAAAGCGTTAAAAACGATCTGAAAGTGAAATAAATCCACACAATTCGCCCATCTGGCTGAGGCCTGTGGGCGAAATAAGAACTACACCTGGAAAAACGCCGGTGAGTCGCCTGAGCACTCACATTTAGCGGCCGACATTAACTATGGTAAAGGAGAGGCTTATGTTTCGTTGGGGCATTATATTTCTGGTTATCGCGTTAATTGCCGCCGCCCTGGGCTTTGGTGGTCTGGCAGGTACAGCGGCATGGGCAGCGAAAATTGTCTTCGTTGTCGGTATCATCCTGTTCCTGGTCAGCCTGTTTACTGGACGTCGCCGTCCTTAGCCGTAAACACGCTTGCATCTACAAACAAAGCCAGTCCTTGTGACTGGCTTTTTCTGGTTTAAGGGCCGCCTAAGGTGTAGGTTACTGTGTATTCATAAAACAAATAACACAGGAAAGCAGAGGTGGGACAACGAATTCCCGTCACGCTCGGCAACATTGCGCCGCTAGCGTTGAAACCTTATCGTCCGGGCCGGCTTGCACTGGTGTGTGAAGGGGGCGGACAGCGCGGTATTTTCACAGCAGGCGTGCTGGACGAATTTATGCGCGCAGGCTTCAATCCCTTCGATCTCTTTTTTGGCACCTCTGCGGGGGCGCAAAATCTCTCTGCCTTCGTCTGTAACCAGCCGGGCTATGCCCGCAAAGTGATCATGCGTTACACCACCTCGCGAGACTTCTTTAACCCGGTGCGCTTTGTGCGCGGTGGAAACCTTATCGATCTCGACTGGCTGCTCGATTCCACTTCAAGCCAGATGCCGCTGGCGATGGACACCGCCTCGCGGCTGTTCGACAGCGGAAAAGAGTTCTGGATGTGCGCCAGCCGGGGCGATGACTACTCGCCGGGCTACTTCTCGCCGCAGAAAGAGAACTGGCTGGATATTATTCGCGCCTCCAGCGCCATTCCCGGCTTTTACCGCACCGGGGCGCTGCTGGACGGGATTAGCTATCTCGACGGCGGCATCAGCGACGCGGTGCCGGTGCAGGAGGCGGCGCGCAGGGGCGCAAAAACCATCGTGGTGATCCGCACCGTCCCTTCGCAGATGTACTACACCCCGCAGTGGTTCAAGCGGATGGAGCGCTGGCTCGGCGACAGCAGCCTGCAACCGCTGGTGAACATTGCGAAGCAGCATGAATCGACCTACGGCGCGATGCAGCGCTTTATCGAAAAGCCGCCGGGCAAGCTGCGGATCTTTGAAATTTATCCACCCAAACCGCTGATGAGCATGGCGCTGGGCAGCCGTCTGCCCGCGCTGCGCATGGATTACAAAACCGGGCGGCTGTGCGGACGTTATTTCCTCGCCACGGTAGGAAAGATGCTGGCAGAGAAGCCGCCGCTTCACCGGCATCAACGCATCATCACGCCGCCCGCGATTGTCGCGAACGACGCGCTGGCGACGCCGCTGGTGGATCTCCCGCACGCGAACGACATGACGTTTGATAACGAGGATCTGGCGTGACTTACCGCTTTATCGACACCCATTGCCACTTTGATTTTCCGCCGTTTACCGGGGATGAAGCGCAGAGCATCGATCGCGCCGCGCGGGCGGGGGTCGAGGCGATTATCGTGCCCGCCATTGAAGCGTCCCGTTTTGATCGGGTTAGGGATCTCGCCCGCCAGCATAATGCGCTGTACGCCGCGCTTGGCCTGCATCCGATCGTTATTGAGCATCACCGGGATGAGCATATCGACCGGCTGGACGAGGCGCTGCACAGGGCGCAGAAGCTGGTGGCCATCGGCGAGATCGGCCTCGATCTCTACCGTGAGGATCCGCAGTTTGAGCGCCAGCAGGCGATCCTTGACGCGCAGCTCCGGCTGGCGAAGCATCACGATCTGCCGGTGATCCTCCATTCGCGCCGCACCCACGACAAGCTGGCGATGCATTTAAAGCGCATGGATCTGCCCCGTACGGGCGTGGTCCACGGTTTTTCCGGCAGCCTGCAACAGGCGCAGCGTTTTATCGATCTCGGCTATAAAATCGGCGTGGGCGGGACCATTACCTATCCGCGCGCCAGCAAGACCCGGGACGTGATGGCGCAGCTGCCGCTCTCGGCGCTGCTGCTGGAAACCGATGCCCCGGACATGCCGCTGAACGGCTTTCAGGGCCAGCCGAATCGCCCGGAGCAGGCGGCGCGGGTGTTTACCAGCCTGTGTGAATTGCGTCAGGAGCCTGCGGATGAGATTGCGGATGCGCTGCTCGGCAACACCCGCGATCTGTTTGGCATTACGCTATAGATACAGCGCCGGGCGGATGACCGCGATCTGCCGCTTTTCCAGCGCCTGCGCCAGCGGCTCGATGTCGTCCGGCGTTGCGCTGCGCCAGCTCGCCGCCTCGCCGTAAACGCCGTGCGCGTGAAAGGCGTTAATCCGCACCGGAACATTGCCCAGGGAGCGAATAAAGTCGCACAGGGCGGGCAGATGTTCCAGATAATCGCTCTGGTCAGGTATCACCAGCAGCCGCAGTTCGGTCAGCCTGTTGTGCTGCGCCAGCCAGCGGATGCTGTGCTTGATTTGCGGGTTATCCCGCCCGGTCAGGAAGCGGTGATGCGCATTATCCCAGGCTTTGAGATCGAGCATCGCGCCATCCAGCGCCGGCAACAGCTTCTGCCAGCCGGTTTCCCCCAACATGCCGTTACTGTCAACCAGACGGGTCAAATGGTGAAGCCCAGGCTCGGCCTTCAGCGCCGTGAACAGGGCGACCAGAAACGGCAGCTGCGTGGTCGCCTCGCCGCCGCTTACGGTGATACCGTCGATAAACGGCGCGACCTTGCGAACCTGTTCGAGGATCTCTTCTACGCTCAGGCGCTGCGCCATCGGCGTTGCCTGCTGCTGGCACAGGTGCAGGCAGGTGTCGCACTGCCGGCAGTCGCTCTCCTGCCACCAGACGCGCCCGGCCTGAATGTTCAGCGCCCCGTGCGGACAGTGCGGCACGCAGTCCCCGCAGTCGTTGCAGCGGCCTATCGTCCACGGGTTGTGGCAGGTTTTGCAGCGCAGGTTGCAGCCCTGAAGGAACAGCGCCAGGCGGCTGCCCGGCCCGTCCACGCAGGAGAAGGGGATGACCTGACTAACTAAAGCGCATCTGCTGTTCATGGCTTATCACCCGCGACTGGCGCGCCAGGATACGCGTGTTGCGCGTCGCTTCTTCCCCGAGCCAGGTCGTATTAATGCGCGACCCCTCCTCACGATATTTTTCCAGATCCGACATCCGCACCATGTAGCCGGTCACGCGTACCAGAGCGTTACCCGCCACGTTGGCGGTAAATTCCCGCATCCCGGCCTTAAATGCGCCGAGGCACAGCGTCACCACCGCCTGCGGATTGCGCTTCACGGTTTCGTCCAGGGTGAGAATATCGCTGATGCCGGAGTGGTAATGCTGATGATGCGGCGCAACCGCCAGCAGATGGCCGATCGGGTCTGGCTCGTCGCCGTAAGGCAGGCGCGCGCCCGGCGTGGTGCCGATATCCGAGCTGATCCCGGACTGGGCGTGAAGCATCGCCCGCTGCTTCCAGCCGTGCTTCACCGGCGTGTTCTCAACGAAGGCCGCGAGCTGTTCGCTGATGCGATAACCCACCGCGTTGGCCTGCGCGTCGCTGCCGTAACGGCCTGCGATCCCTGCTTTTTCACACAGGACGTTCACCGCTTCGGCCAGGCCGTACATGCCGAACATGGGCACAAAACGCCCGGCGTCGATCAGCCCCTCTTTCACCAGGAAGCTATTCTCAAAGAAGCCCGATTGCTCATAAAGGAAGTCGCAGCGGGCGTCGATGATGGCGATTTGCTGTTCGCAGTAGTGCGGCAGCGTGCGGGTGAAGAAGTCGTCGAGAGAGTCGCTCTGTTCGGCAATGGCTTTCAGATTCAGGCGCACCAGCGTGCTGCCCCCGCCCGCCAGCGGCAGCGAGTTGTAACAGCTCACCACGCCGTAACCGCCTTTTGTGAAAATTTTATCATTCACAGGGCCGTTAGAAATATGCGGTTTGCTGCACTCGCAGATGTTTTTCGCAACCTCAAGCAGCAGATCGTCTGGGGTGATATCGGGGTCGTAAATAAAGGTGAGATTCGGCGCAACCTGCTTCAGCTCGGCATCGGCGCGTAAAATGGCGCGCGTAACGGGGGTATCTGCCGGGCCGATATTGGCGTGCATAAAGGCGTCCGGCAGCGTTCTGTCGAGGTAGCGCCAGAAACGTTTTATTCGAACATCGATTTCGTCTTGTGTTAGAATTCTAACATACGGTTGCAGGATAGCGTCGAGATGGCCGAGATAGACGGGCATGGATGTGACGGACGGAACATGGTGGTACAGAATGGTCAGCAGCGAGAGGGCATCGTCCAGATCCTGCGCCCCTTCCAGCTCCAGCCACTCTGAACCGTTTGCCAGGAATTTAGCGTAGTCCGGCAGCACGTAGCGCGGTTTGTAAGGCGCATGGCCTTCGAACATGTCGCAGATCAACCCTTCGTCCAGCGCCGCTCTGGCCGCCTGCGGCAGGTCAGGATAGGGCAGGTTGTTTTCCGCTTCCAGCGCCAGAAAATGACGTTTCTGCTCGGGCGTGAGCACCTCGCTTGTCACAATATGCTGGCAGCGTTGTTGCAGGGCGTCGGACATATTCATTTCCTTTATAGTTCCGCAATTGATGCGCGGATTGTAGGAAGTCAGCCTGCTGGGACTTTTGATCCGACAGGGGTAATCGCTGCTTTAGTCGGCGGTTTCAGCAATAAAATTTGAAGTTGATCTCATTACAGTAATGCAAATTTGTATGCAGTTTTCATTAACTGTGATGAATGTCGAAGTGTGAATGCGGGTGGATGTTAGAATACTCACAGACCCGCAAGGTGAAATTTTATACGGCGATGCCGTTGGAGAATGTTATGACCGATTTAACTGCAAGCAGCCTGCGTGCGTTGAAACTGATGGACCTGACCACCCTGAACGATGACGACACCAATGAGAAAGTCATCGCCCTGTGCCATCAGGCGAAAACGCCGGTGGGTAACACCGCTGCCGTCTGTATCTATCCACGCTTCATCCCGATTGCCCGTAAAACGCTGAAAGAGCAGGGCACGCCGGATGTGCGTATCGCGACCGTGACCAACTTCCCGCACGGCAACGACGACATCGAGATTGCGCTGGCAGAAACCCGCGCGGCGATTGCCTACGGTGCTGATGAAGTGGACGTGGTCTTCCCGTACCGCGCGCTGATCGCCGGTAACGAGCAGGTTGGTTTTGACCTGGTGAAAGCCTGTAAAGAGGCCTGCGCGGCGGCAAACGTGCTGCTTAAAGTGATCATCGAAACCGGCGAGCTGAAAGAAGAAGCGCTGATTCGTAAAGCGTCTGAAATTTCCATCAAAGCCGGTGCGGACTTCATCAAAACCTCTACCGGTAAAGTGCCGGTTAACGCCACCCCGGAAAGCGCGCGCATCATGATGGAAGTGATCCGCGACATGGGCGTGTCCAAAACCGTGGGCTTCAAACCGGCAGGCGGCGTGCGTACCGCAGAAGACGCGCAGCAGTTCCTGGCGATTGCCGACGAGCTGTTCGGTGCCGACTGGGCCGATTCCCGCCACTATCGCTTCGGCGCATCCAGCCTGCTGGCAAGCCTGCTGAAGGCGCTGGGTCACGGCGACGGTAAGAGCGCAAGCAGCTACTAAGTTTGAATTGCCGGGTGGCGCGACGCTTACCCGGCCTACAGCATCGTGGTCGGGTACACCGTACCCGCCACCATTCACCCGATTCCGCATGGGGGTTACCGTGTTTCTCGCACAAGAAATTATTCGTAAAAAACGTGATGGTCATGCATTAAGCGACGAAGAGATCCGCTTCTTTATCAACGGCATCCGCGACAACACCATTTCCGAAGGGCAAATTGCTGCGCTGGCGATGACCATTTTCTTCCATGATATGTCGATGCCGGAGCGCGTTTCGCTGACCATGGCAATGCGGGATTCAGGCACGGTGCTGGACTGGAAAAGTCTCAACCTCAACGGCCCAATTGTGGACAAACACTCCACCGGCGGCGTGGGTGATGTGACCTCCCTGATGCTTGGCCCAATGGTGGCGGGCTGCGGCGGGTACATTCCAATGATTTCCGGGCGCGGCCTGGGACACACGGGCGGTACGCTCGACAAACTGGAAGCCATTCCGGGCTTCGATATCTTCCCGGATGACCATCGCTTCCGCGATATTATTAAAGACGTTGGCGTGGCAATTATCGGCCAGACCAGCTCTCTTGCCCCGGCGGACAAGCGTTTCTACGCTACCCGCGACATTACCGCGACCGTCGACTCCATCCCGCTGATCACTGCTTCTATCCTGGCGAAGAAACTGGCCGAAGGGCTGGACGCGCTGGTGATGGACGTGAAGGTGGGCAGCGGCGCCTTTATGCCAACCTATGAACTTTCCGCCGCGCTGGCAGAAGCCATCGTGGGCGTGTCCAACGGTGCCGGCGTGCGTACCACCGCCCTGCTGACGGACATGAATCAGGTGCTGGCCTCCAGCGCCGGTAACGCCGTCGAAGTGCGCGAAGCGGTGCAGTTCCTGACGGGTGAATATCGCAACCCGCGTCTGTTCGACGTCACGATGGCGCTGTGCGTTGAGATGCTGATCTCCGGCAAGCTTGCTAAAGACGACGCCGAGGCGCGCGCGAAATTGCAGGCCGTGCTGGACAACGGCAAAGCGGCAGAAATTTTTGGCCGCATGGTTGCCGCGCAGAAAGGGCCGACCGATTTCGTCGAAAATTATGCGAAATATTTGCCGAGCGCCACGCTCAGCAAAGCGGTGTATGCCGACACCGAAGGATTTGTTTCCGCTATGGATACCCGCGCGCTCGGGATGGCGGTGGTGTCGATGGGCGGCGGTCGTCGTCAGGCGTCGGACACCATTGATTACAGCGTTGGCTTTACCGACATGACGCGCCTCGGCGACAGCGTTGACGGACAGCGTCCGCTGGCAGTAATTCATGCTAAGGATGAAAACGCCTGGCAGGAGGCGGCGAAGGCGGTGAAAGCGGCCATTACGCTTGACGCTAAAGCACCGGAAACCACACCGACCGTCTATCGTCGCATTACCAATTGATTGTATACTGATCTGATCGCTATTTTTTGAAGCACTACGTACGGAGAACAATTATGAAACGTGCATTTATTATGGTGCTGGACTCATTCGGCATCGGCGCTACCGAAGATGCAGAACGTTTTGGTGACGTGGGTTCCGATACCATGGGCCACATCGCAGAAGCTTGTGCCAAAGGCGAAGCCGACAACGGTCGTAAAGGCCCTCTGACCCTGCCAAACCTGACCCGCCTCGGTCTGGTGAAAGCACACGAAGGTTCTACCGGCAAAATCGCAGCCGGTATGGACGCTAACGCGGAAGTGGTGGGTGCCTACGCCTGGGCGCATGAACTCTCTTCCGGTAAAGATACGCCGTCTGGCCACTGGGAAATCGCCGGCGTGCCGGTTCTGTTCGACTGGGGATACTTCTCCGATCATGAGAACAGCTTCCCGCAGGAGCTGCTGGATAAACTGGTTAAGCGCGCCAACCTGCCGGGCTACCTCGGCAACTGCCACTCTTCCGGTACGGTGATTCTGGACGAGCTTGGCGAAGAGCACATGAAAACCGGCAAGCCGATTTTCTATACCTCCGCTGACTCCGTGTTCCAGATTGCCTGCCACGAAGAGACCTACGGCCTGGATAAACTCTACGAGCTGTGCGAAATCGCCCGTGAAGAGCTGACCGAAGGCGGCTACAACATTGGCCGCGTGATCGCGCGTCCGTTCATCGGCGACAAGGCGGGTAACTTCCAGCGTACCGGCAACCGTCACGATCTGGCCGTTGAGCCACCGGCACCTACCGTGCTGCAAAAACTGGTCGAAGAGAAAGACGGCCAGGTGGTTTCTGTCGGTAAAATCGCGGACATCTACGCCAACTGCGGTATCACCAAAAAAGTGAAAGCCACCGGTCTGGATGCGCTGTTCGACGCCACCATCAAAGAGATGAAAGAGGCGGGTGATAAGACTATCGTCTTCACCAACTTCGTGGACTTCGACTCCTCCTGGGGCCACCGCCGCGACATCGCGGGCTACGCTGCCGGTCTGGAGCTGTTCGACCGCCGTCTGCCTGAGCTGATGGAGCTGGTGGGTGAAGATGACATTCTGATCCTGACCGCAGACCACGGCTGTGACCCAAGCTGGACCGGCACTGACCATACCCGTGAGCACATTCCGGTGCTGGTGTATGGCCCGAAAGTGAAACCTGGCTCGCTCGGTCACCGTGAAACCTTCGCGGATATCGGCCAGACGATTGCGAAATACTTTGGTACGTCCGACATGGAATATGGCAAGGCCATGTTCTGAGGTCATTGCCGGGTGGCGGCTGCGCCTTACCCGGCCTACAAAACCGTAGGCCCGGTAAGCGAAGCGCCACCGGGCAAAAAAATTTAAAATGAAAAGGAACTGAAGATGGCAACTCCTCACATTAATGCAGAAATGGGTGATTTCGCTGACGTCGTATTGATGCCGGGCGACCCGCTGCGTGCGAAGCACATTGCAGAAACCTTCCTGGAAGACGTGCGTGAAGTGAACAACGTGCGCGGTATGCTGGGCTTCACCGGTACCTATAAAGGCCGCAAGATCTCCGTTATGGGTCACGGCATGGGTATCCCGTCCTGCTCTATCTATACCAAAGAGCTGATCACCGATTTCGGCGTGAAGAAAATCATCCGCGTGGGCTCCTGCGGCGCGGTGCGTATGGACGTTAAGCTGCGTGACGTGGTTATCGGTATGGGTGCCTGCACCGATTCCAAAGTGAACCGTATGCGCTTTAAAGATCACGACTTCGCGGCCATCGCAGACTTCGGCATGGTGCGTAATGCGGTTGACGCGGCGAAAGCGCTGGGCGTTGACGCGCGCGTGGGCAACATCTTCTCTGCCGATCTGTTCTATGCACCAGACGGCGGCGAGATGTTCGACGTGATGGAAAAATACGGCATCCTGGGCGTGGAAATGGAAGCGGCAGGTATCTACGGCGTCGCGGCTGAGTTCGGTGCGAAAGCGCTGACCATCTGCACCGTGTCTGACCACATCCGTACCCACGAGCAGACCACTGCCGCCGAGCGTCAGACCACCTTCAACGACATGATCAAAATCGCGCTGGAATCCGTTCTGCTGGGCGATAAAGAGTAAGTTTCTTTCCCTCCCTCTCCCTGTGGGAGAGGGCCGGGGTGAGGGCACCAGACCGCACTAGCGCACCGCCTGCGCAATCCACTCAGACAACTCCCGCAACTCTTTTTCCTGCTCCGGGAAATCTCCAATCAGCACGTCGCACTCCTGTTGCAGCACATCAGCCCGATACAAACAGCCCTGCAAACGTGCCGCCAGCGCTTCCAGCGGTGCCGGGTTCAGGCTGTCCGTAAACACCTGCGTGCGGGTGATATGGCCTTTTTCGACGTCAAAGTGCAGCTCCACGCCGCCCCAGGTAAAGCGCTCGTCAAGAAGATGGGAAAAGGCCGGGGCCTGACCGAAGTTCCACTCCCAGCTGCTCTGCCGGGCGAAGGTTTCCGCGAAGTTCGGCAGGTCTGGCGTCTTGTCCGGTGAAATCACCTCGGCTTCCACGCGCTCGCCGTAGTGGGCAAAGAACGCCTCGCGCACCGCCTCGCAGATTTGCTCGTGCGTAATGCCCGGCAGAAGCTCCACCAGATTCGCCACGCGACCGCGCACGGAGGTAATGCCTTTCGCCTGGAGCTTTTTCTTGTCGGGATTCAGGTAATTCGCCAGACGGCTGAGGTCGGCGTTAAGCAGAAGGGTGCCGTGGTGGAACCCGCGATCCATCGTTTCCCGATAGGCCGAGCCGGAAACTTTGCGATCCCCGTCGGGCGTTTTAACCACCAGATCGTTACGCCCGGAGGCTTCTGCCGTCACGCCCAGTGAATTGAGCGCGTTGAGCACGATGGAGGTGGAGATGGTTTTATCGTATTCCGGTTTGCCCGCCATAAAGGTAAAGCAGGTATTGCCGAGGTCGTGAAACACCGCGCCGCCGCCGCTGCTGCGGCGCGCCAGACGCACGTTGTCCTCTTCCATGCGCCGGGTGTTGCACTCTTTCCACGGGTTTTGCGCGCGGCCGATAACCACCGTATCGGCGTTACGCCACAGGAACAGCACCCGCTGGGTGGCGGGCATCTGGCGGAAGATGCACTCTTCCACTGCGAGATTAAACCAGGGATCGTAAGAGTCAGAGATAAGCAGGCGTAACGTCGTCATGGCAGAGTCCTTTTCCGAATCATCTGCCTACTTTATCACTGATCTTTCTTCTCGCCCTCTTCCTCTTCGGGAACCGAGCGGCTGGCGGTGAGCAGGAACGGCGACTGCTGCCAGCGGGTGCGCTTGCCCTGCAACAGGGTTCGGGCCAGAACTACGCCAATCGCCAGGGAAAGCAGCAGCATCAGGCGTAAAATATTGGTGGTGTTATCCACCTGTTTGGCTTCGGTGGCGAGGGTATGGGTGTCGAGCGTCAGGCGCAAATAGCCGAGCGGGCCATTTTTCCCCTGAATAGGTTCGACGATTTGCTGGTTAAAGTAGCCACCGGCTTTTTTGCCGTCCAGCGCCAGCCTGTCGCGCACGTCAACGTGCTCACCGGCGCGGGCAATCAGATCGCCCTGTTCGTCGTATACGCCGGCATCCAGAATACGGCTGTTCTCGGTAAGCTGGCGTAATACCTGGCTTATTCGCTTATCGTCCGGGGTTTCGTTACGCATTGATGGGGCGACGTTAAGCGTCACCTGGCGGGCGAGGGTGCGGGCCAGCTCTTCAAGCTGCGGGTTACGTTGCCGTTGATGGTTCTGGCTAAACCACGATGCCCCTTGCATCAGCGCCACTAATAGTGCGAGACAGATAAGGACGATCACGGCGCGATGAAGCCGGAATTTCAGTTTTGCGCGAGCCATATTCCACCTGCTGAAAATTTACGGCTTAATGTTGCCAGAAGTGATGGTTACAAGGTAGCCTCATGCGTTATTTTCCCTCTGGTACCCTCAGGCGCGAACGAAATTACAGGAGCTTCAATGCCGAACATTACCTGGTGCGATCTGCCAACAGATGTCTCTTTATGGCCAGGATTGCCGCTCTCTTTAAGTGGTGATGAGGTAATGCCTCTGGACTACCATGCCGGTCGTAGCGGCTGGCTGCTGTACGGACGCGGCCTGGACAAGCAGCGCCTGACGCAGTATCAAACTAAACTCGGTGCAGCGATGGTGATTGTCGCCGCCTGGTGCGTTGAAGATTATCAGGTGATCCGCCTGGCAGGCTCCCTGACGCAGCGCGCTACCCGTCTGGCGCACGACGCCGGGCTGGACGTCGCGCCGCTGGGCAAAATCCCGCATCTGAAAACCCCTGGCCTGCTGGTCATGGATATGGACTCTACCGCCATCCAGATCGAGTGCATCGATGAGCTGGCGAAGCTGGCGGGCAGCGGCGAGCTGGTGGCGGAAGTGACCGAGCGTGCGATGCGCGGCGAGCTGGATTTCACCGCCAGCCTGCGCCAGCGCGTGGCGACCCTGAAAGGGGCTGATGCCAATATCCTGCGCCAGGTGCGTGACGAGCTGCCGCTAATGCCGGGGCTGACGCAGCTGGTGTTAAAGCTTGAAACCCTCGGCTGGAAAGTGGCTATCGCCTCCGGCGGCTTCACCTTCTTCGCCGACTACCTGCGCGACAAGCTGCGCCTCACCACCGTGGTGGCGAACGAGCTGGAGATCATGGACGGTAAACTCACCGGCCACGTGATTGGCGATATCGTGGATGCGCAGTACAAGGCCAACACGCTGACCCGCCTGGCCGAGAAGTACGACATCCCGGTCGAGCAGACGGTGGCGATTGGCGACGGCGCAAACGACCTGCCGATGATCAAAGTGGCGGGTCTTGGCATTGCCTATCACGCCAAGCCAAAAGTGAATGAAAAGACGGAGGTCACTATCCGTCATGCTGACCTGATGGGGGTGTTCTGCATTCTCTCCGGCAGCGTTAATCAGAAATAGTTTTGCGTTTGCAGGTCGGGTCAGCGTTAGCGCCACCCGGCGTGCAGGCGGCAGAGAAATAACGAGGTAAACCGTGGCGAAAGCTCCAAAACGCGCATTTGTCTGTAACGAATGTGGTGCCGATTATCCGCGCTGGCAGGGGCAATGCAGCGCCTGTCACGCCTGGAACACCATTACCGAAGTGCGCGGCGTGGCCGCTTCGCCGAGCGTGGCCCGCAACGAACGCCTGAGCGGTTACGCGGGTAATGCGGGCGTGGCGAAGGTCCAGAAGCTCTCGGACATCAGCCTGGAAGAGCTGCCGCGTTTCTCGACCGGATTCAAAGAGTTCGACCGCGTGCTGGGCGGCGGCGTGGTGCCGGGCAGCGCGATCCTGATTGGCGGTAACCCGGGTGCGGGTAAATCAACGCTGCTGCTGCAAACGCTGTGCAAGCTCGCCGAACAGATGAAAACCCTGTACGTCACCGGGGAAGAGTCCTTACAGCAGGTGGCGATGCGCGCCCACCGTCTGGGGCTGCCGACCGGCAACCTGAACATGCTTTCGGAAACCAGCATCGAACAGATCTGCATGATTGCCGAAGAAGAGCAGCCGAAGCTGATGGTGATCGACTCCATTCAGGTGATGCACATGGCGGATATCCAGTCGTCGCCGGGCAGCGTGGCGCAGGTGCGCGAAACCGCTGCCTACCTGACGCGCTTCGCCAAGACGCGCGGCGTGGCGATTGTGATGGTTGGCCACGTCACCAAAGACGGCTCGCTGGCGGGCCCTAAAGTGCTTGAACACTGTATCGACTGCTCGGTGATGCTCGACGGCGATGCCGATTCCCGCTTCCGCACCCTGCGCAGCCACAAAAACCGCTTTGGTGCCGTGAACGAGCTGGGCGTCTTCGCCATGACCGAACAGGGGCTGCGCGAAGTGAGCAACCCGTCGGCTATCTTCCTGAGCCGGGGCGACGAAGTCACTTCCGGCAGCTCGGTGATGGTGCTGTGGGAAGGCACGCGCCCGCTGCTGGTTGAGATTCAGGCGCTGGTGGATCACTCGATGATGGGCAATCCGCGACGCGTGGCGGTCGGTCTGGAACAGAACCGTTTGGCTATCCTGCTGGCGGTGCTGCACCGTCACGGCGGGCTGCAAATGGCTGATCAGGACGTCTTCGTGAACGTCGTCGGCGGCGTAAAAGTCTCTGAAACCAGCGCCGACCTGGCGCTGCTGCTGGCGATGGTCTCCAGCCTGCGCGACAGGCCGCTGCCGCAGGATCTGGTGGTGTTTGGTGAAGTCGGGCTGGCGGGGGAAATCCGTCCGGTGCCGAGCGGCCAGGAGCGTATCTCCGAAGCGGCTAAACACGGCTTCCGCCGCGCGATTGTGCCTGCCGCCAACGTGCCGAAAAAAATCCCGGAAGGGATGAAGGTCTTCGGCGTGAAAAAACTCGCAGATGCGTTAAATGTCTTTGACGACTTATAATTACGTAAATTGGATTTTGCAGGAGGCACCGTAATTCATGTCATCATTTGACTATCTCAAGACCGCAATCCGCCAGAAAGGCTGCACCTTGCAGCAGGTGGCGGACGCCAGCGGCATGACCAAAGGCTATCTGAGCCAGCTCCTGAACGCCAAAATCAAAAGCCCCAGCGCGCAAAAGCTGGAAGCATTACACCGCTTTCTGGGCCTTGAGTTCCCGCGGATGCAGAAGAACATCGGCGTGGTGTTCGGCAAGTTTTACCCGCTGCATACCGGCCATATTTATCTGATCCAGCGCGCCTGTAGCCAGGTGGACGAGCTGCACATCATCATGGGCTATGACGAAACCCGCGACCGCCAGCTTTTTGAAGACAGCGCCATGTCTCAACAGCCGACGGTGCCGGATCGCCTGCGCTGGCTGCTCCAGACCTTTAAATACCAGAAAAATATCCGCATTCATGCCTTTAACGAAGAGGGCATGGAGCCGTATCCGCACGGCTGGGACGTGTGGAGCAACGGCATCAAAGGGTTTATGGAAGAGAAGGGCATTGCCCCGAACTGGATCTACACCTCTGAAGAGTCCGACGCGCCGCAGTTCCGCGAGCATCTGGGCATCGAAACCGTGCTGATCGATCCTAAGCGTACCTTTATGAACATCAGCGGCGCGCAGATCCGCGAAAACCCGTTCCGCTACTGGGACTATATTCCGACCGAAGTGAAGCCCTTCTTCGTGCGCACCGTCGCCATTCTGGGCGGGGAGTCGAGCGGGAAATCAACGCTGGTCAACAAGCTGGCAAACATCTTCAACACCACCAGCGCGTGGGAATACGGGCGGGATTACGTTTTCTCGCATCTCGGCGGCGACGAGATGGCGCTCCAGTATTCCGACTACGACAAAATCGCGCTGGGACACGCCCAGTACATTGATTTCGCAGTGAAATACGCCAACAAAGTTGCCTTTATCGATACCGACTTTGTGACGACGCAGGCGTTCTGCAAAAAGTATGAAGGGCGCGAGCACCCGTTCGTGCAGGCGCTGATTGATGAATACCGCTTCGACCTGGTGATCCTGCTGGAGAACAACACGCCGTGGGTCGCCGACGGAATGCGCAGCCTCGGCAGCTCCGTGGACCGCAAGGTGTTCCAGACCATGCTGGTGGAGATGCTCAACGAGAACAACGTTGAGTTTGTGCACGTCGAAGAGTCAGATTACGACACCCGTTTCCTGCGCTGCGTTGAGCTGGTGAAGGAGATGATGGGCGAGCAGGGGTAAGCGTTAACCTCCCTCTCCCTGTGGGAGAGGGTCGGGGTGAGGGCATCAGACCACTCAGAACTGAACCACCACTTTCCCGCGCATATGCCCGTCCAGCACTTTGCGGTGCGCCTCGGTAATGCTTTCCACGCTTAATCCGTGCAGCGTTTCGCTGAGCGAGCTTTCCACCACGCCGTCATCCACCAGCTTCGCCACGTCGTTGAGGATCTCCCCCTGACGCGCCATATCGGCGGTCTGGTACATGCTGCGGGTGTACATAAACTCCCAGTGCAGGGCGGCGGATTTGGATTTCAGCTTGTCCTGGTTCAGCGGATGTTCATTCTCCACGATGGAACAGATATGTCCCTGCGGGGCGATCAGTTCGCTCACCGCGTTCCAGTGCCCGTCGGTATCGTTGAGAATAAAAATGTAATCCACAAAGGTAATGCCCTCTTTTGCCAGCTCACCCTTCAGATCCCGGTAGTTCACCACTACATCCGCGCCGCGATCGCGACACCACTGGGCGGAATCTTCTCGTGACGCCGTCGCGATGATCTTCACCCTGCTGTTGTGCTTCGCAAACGGGATCGCCAGGGATCCGACGCCGCCCGCGCCGCCGATGATCAGCAGCGTTTTTTCCGATCCGGCATCCTGAATATTCAGGCGTTCAAACAGCCCTTCCCAGGCGGTCAGCGCGGTCAGGGGCAGCGCCGCAGAGGCCGCCCAGTCAAGGCTGGCGGGCTTATGTCCGACAATGCGCGCGTCGATAAGCTGGTGGGTGGTGTTACTGCCGGGACGGGTGATGTCCCCCGCGTACCACACTTCGTCGCCCGGCTTGAATCCGGTCACTGCGCTGCCGACGGCGGTGACGATCCCGCTGGCGTCCCAGCCGAGAACTCGCGGCGTTTGCAGACCTTTTTTGGCGATATCGACGTGAACTTTGGTATCCACCGGGTTTACCGATACGGCTTTTACTTCGACCAGCAGATCGCGCTCGCCCGGCTCGGGCAGGGGCAGGGTGATTTCGATAAACGTGGAAGGATTTTCCGGGTTAACGGCGACGGCTTTAACTGACATGGTGTGCTCCTCAATGGAATGCGTTGTGTTGAGGCTAGTCTATAAAGTGGACAGCTGCGTGATAAGATGGACAATCAAGAACTCAGCGTTCGCACAGGGTGAACAATCATGTTTAAACAGCTACATGACATGGCGCTGTTTGCGCTGGTGGCCGAGATGGGCAGTTTTACCGCCGCCGCGCAAAAAGCCGGGCTGCCGAAGTCCAGCGTCAGCCAGCGCATCAGCCAGCTCGAACAGCAGGTGGGCATCCGGCTGCTGAACCGCACCACGCGCAGGCTTAATCTGACCTTTGCGGGGGAGCACTATCTGGTGCACTGCCGGGAGATGCTGGCCGCCAGCGAGCGGGCGGAGTACGCCATTCAGCGCCTGCGGGATAACCCGAGCGGGAGGCTTCGCATTACCTGCCCGGCGGGGCTGGGGGCGACGCTGCTGGCGCATATGAACGCCGAGTTCCAGCGCCGCTACCCGGACGTGTCCCTGGACGTCTCGATTTCGGACGACGTGGTGGATCTGGTGGAGTCTGGCTTTGACGTGGCGCTGCGCACCGGTAAGCCGCAGGACTCTTCCCTGATTGGCCGGATGATTGGGCACTGCCCGCGCTACATGCTGGCGTCGCCGGACTACCTCGCGCGTTTTGCTCCGCTCGAACACCCCCGCCAGCTGGTAGAGCACCGCTGCATCACCCACAAAGCCTGGTCGGAGTGGGTATTGCAGCGCGGCAGTGAGGATTATCGCTATCTGCCGGATAACGCCCATCTGACGGATAACCTGGTTTACGCGCGCGAGTGTGCGATTGCCGGTGCCGGGATCACGCTGCTGCCCGCCTTTTTGCTGGAAGATAAGGTCGAGAAAGGGGCGCTGGTGCAGGTGCTGTCTGAGTGGAACGTGGAGGGTAACGATCTGTGGCTGGCCTATCCGAGCCGCAAGCTGAACTCGCCTGCGCTGATGAGCTATATCGACTTTGCGATGCAGTTTGATGAGGTGAAGCGGTTTTATGTGGGGCGTTGAAAAAAGCCGGGTGGCGCTCACGCTTACCCGGCCTACAAACTGCACGTAACCGTAGGCCGGGTAAGGCGAAGCCGCCACCCGGCACTCAGGCACTTACTTTGCAATACGCTTGTACTTAATACGCTTCGGCTCCAGCGCATCGGCGCCCAGCGTGCGTTTTTTGTACTCTTCGTATTCGGTGAAGTTACCTTCGAAGAACTCCACTTTACCCTCGTCCTGGTAATCCAGAATATGGGTCGCGATACGGTCAAGGAACCAGCGGTCGTGCGAGATAACCATTGCGCAGCCCGGGAACTCCAGCAGGGCGTTTTCCAGCGCGCGCAGGGTTTCGATATCCAGGTCGTTTGTTGGTTCATCGAGCAGCAGAACGTTACCGCCAACCTGCAACAGCTTCGCCAGGTGCAGACGACCGCGCTCACCGCCGGACAGCTCGCCCACGCGTTTGCCCTGGTCGGTGCCTTTGAAGTTAAAGCGGCCTACGTAGGCGCGGCTTGGCATCTCGGTGTTGCCGATACGCATGATATCCAGACCGCCGGAGACTTCTTCCCACACGGTTTTGCTGTTATCCATCGCGTCACGGAACTGGTCAACGGAGGCCAGCTTCACGGTCTCACCCAGGGTGATTGAGCCGCTGTCTGGCTGCTCCTGACCGGACATCATACGGAACAGGGTAGATTTACCCGCGCCGTTCGGACCGATGATCCCGACGATAGCGCCTTTCGGCACGGAGAAGCTCAGGTCGTCGATCAGCAGGCGGTCGCCGTAAGACTTACGCAGGTTGCTGACTTCAACCACTTTATCCCCCAGACGTGCTCCAGGTGGAATAAACAGTTCGTTGGTTTCGTTACGTTTCTGGTATTCGGTGTTGTTCAGCTCTTCGAAGCGTGCCAGACGGGCTTTGCCCTTAGACTGACGGCCCTTCGCGCCCTGACGAACCCACTCCAGCTCTTTCTCGATAGACTTACGACGCGCCGCTTCCTGAGAAGCTTCCTGCGCCAGACGCTGATCTTTCTGCTCCAGCCAGGAGGAGTAGTTACCTTCCCACGGAATACCTTCACCGCGGTCCAGCTCCAGGATCCAGCCCGCCACGTTGTCGAGGAAGTAACGGTCGTGGGTAATCGCCACCACGGTGCCTTCGAAGTCGTGCAGGAAGCGTTCCAGCCAGGCGACGGATTCCGCATCCAGGTGGTTCGTTGGTTCGTCGAGCAGCAGCATGTCTGGTTTTTCCAGCAGCAGGCGGCACAGCGCCACGCGGCGGCGTTCACCACCGGAGAGCTTCTCGATTTTGGCATCCCAGTCCGGCAGGCGCAGGGCATCCGCCGCGCGCTCCAGCTGCACGTTCAGGTTATGCCCGTCGTGCGCCTGGATGATCTCTTCATACTTGCCCTGCTGAGCGGCCAGCTTGTCGAAATCCGCGTCCGGCTCGGCGTATTTGGCATACACCTCATCCAGACCTTTCAGCGCGTTAACCACTTCGGACACCGCTTCTTCAACGGATTCACGAACGGTGTGCTCCGGGTTCAGCTGAGGCTCCTGCGGCAGGTAGCCGATTTTGATGCCTGGCTGCGGGCGGGCTTCACCTTCGATGTCTGTATCGATGCCGGCCATGATGCGCAGCAGGGTGGACTTACCGGCACCGTTGAGACCCAGAACACCGATTTTTGCGCCCGGGAAGAAGCTCAGCGAGATATTTTTAAGAATATGACGTTTCGGCGGAACCACTTTGCCGACACGATGCATGGTATAAACGAATTGAGCCACGTTGGACTTCGCCTCTTTTATCGTGATGAGAATGGGTATTAGCTGCGAAGTGTAGCCTTTTTCACTGTCTAATCCCAGCCAGGAACGCCGGGAGTGTTAAAACGCGCAAGAAAGGTAAAAAAGTGTTCATGACGTGGCGCGTTGAAGGATGCCTGGTTAGCATAAGTTAATTAGACTTTTACGCGGCATGACGCTGCAATTGCATTCAACACATAATGAGGAAGAGCTTGTGGAAAAAGCCAAACGGGTGGTCTGGCGTCTGCTGGCTGCCAGCGTCTGCGTGATGACCCTACACCACGCGGCGCACGCCGATTCACTGGATGAACAACGTAGTCGCTATGCGCAAATCAAGCAGGCGTGGGACAACAAGCAAATGGATACCGTGCAGTCGCTGATGCCGACGCTGAAAGAGTATCCGCTCTATCCGTATCTTGAGTATCGCCAGATCACGGACGATCTGATGAATCAACCCACGGTCACGGTGAACAACTTTATTCAGGCGAACCCGACCCTGCCGCCTGCCCGCAATCTGAAATCCCGCTTTGTGAACGAGCTGGCGCGTCGTGAAGACTGGCGCGGGCTGTTGGCCTTTAGCCCGGAAAAGCCGGGCACCACCGAGGCGCAGTGTAATTACTACTACGCGAAGTGGGCCACCGGGCAGCAGGAAGAGGCCTGGGCGGGGGCAAAAGAGCTGTGGCTAACCGGTAAAAGCCAGCCAAACGCCTGCGACTCGCTGTTTGGCGCCTGGCGCGCGTCTGGTCAGCAAGATCCGCTGGCCTACCTTGAGCGCATTCGCCTGGCGATGAAGGCCGGCAATACCCGTCTGGTCACGACGCTGGCGGGGCAGATGCCGTCGGACTACCAGACTATCTCCAGCGCGGTCATTGCTCTGGCAAACAACCCAAACTCGGTGATGACCTTCGCCCGCACCACCGGCGCGACGGACTTCACCCGCCAGATGGCTGCCGTCGCCTTCACCAGCGTGGCGCGTGACGACGTGGAAAACGCGCGGCTGATGATCCCGCAGCTGGTGCAGGCGCAGCAGCTTAACGACGATCAAACTCAGGAGCTGCGCGACACCGTGGCGTGGCGCCTGATGGGCACCGACGTGACCGACGAACAGGCCCGCTGGCGTGACGATGCGATTATGCGCTCGAACTCCATCTCGCTGGTGGAGCGCCGGGTACGCATGGCGCTGGGCACGGGCGATCGCCGCGGGCTGAACACCTGGCTGGCGCGTCTGCCGATGGAAGCCAAAGAGAAAGACGAATGGCGCTACTGGCAGGCCGACCTGCTGCTTGAGCGCGGTCGTGAAGACGAGGCCAAAGCGATCCTCCACTCCCTGATGCAGCAGCGCGGGTTCTACCCGATGGCCGCAGCGCAGCGCCTGGGCGAAGAGTACACGCTGAAAATCGACAAAGCGCCTGCCAACGCGAACCCGGCGCTGACCCAGGGGCCAGAGATGGCGCGCGTTCGCGAGCTGATGTACTGGAACATGGACAACACCGCGCGTAGCGAATGGGCGAACCTGGTGACCAGCCGCACTACCGATGAGAAAGCGCAGCTCGCCCGCTACGCCTTTGATAATCGCTGGTGGGATCTGAGCGTGCAGGCGACGATCGCCGGGAAGCTGTGGGATCATCTTGAAGAGCGTTTCCCGCTGGCCTACAAAGATCTGTTCGATCGCTATACCAGCGGCAAAGATATCCCGCAAAGCTACGCGATGGCGATTGCCCGTCAGGAGAGCGCCTGGAACCCGAAAGTGCGCTCCCCGGTCGGGGCCAGCGGGCTGATGCAGATCATGCCTGGCACCGCGACGCATACGGTGAAGATGTTTAATATCCCCGGCTACAGCAGTCCTTCTCAGCTGCTGGATCCGGATACCAACATCAACATCGGCACCAGCTATTTACAGTATGTGTATCAGCAGTTTGGCAACAACCGTATCTTCTCGTCGGCGGCCTATAACGCCGGTCCGGGGCGCGTGCGCACCTGGCTCGGTAACAGCGCCGGGCGCATCGACGCCGTGGCGTTTGTCGAGAGCATTCCGTTCTCCGAAACGCGCGGATACGTGAAGAACGTGCTGGCGTATGATGCGTACTATCGCTACTTCATGGGGCAGAAAGATACCCTGATGAGCGATGCCGAGTGGCAGAGGCGTTACTGATCGGTGCGGGTTGTGTTATGCTGTACTCGCTAATGAGTACAACAGGCGGCATAACATGACCCAGCATTCCCCTTATTCATCGGCGATGGCCGAACAACGCAATCAGGAGTGGCTTCGTTTCGTGGAGTTGCTCCGCCAGGCTTATGCAGAAGATCTGCACCTTCCGCTGTTACAGCTGATGCTGACGCCCGACGAGCGCGAAGCGCTGGGCACGCGCGTGCGGATTATCGAAGAGTTGCTGCGCGGCGAGATGAGCCAGCGTGAGCTGAAAAACGAGCTTGGCGCGGGCATTGCGACCATCACGCGCGGCTCAAACAGCCTCAAATCCGCCCCGGTTGAGCTGCGTCACTGGCTGGAAGCGGTGCTGTTGAAAAGCGCCTGACGCGCTATCCGGCAAAAAGGCTAGCGGTAAATCGCGTTATGGAACGGGCTTAACGCCAGGATCACCGCCTGGTGATAGACGCTTGAGCGCGTCAGCTTACCGGCGGTGAACACGCCAATCGCGCCTTCTTTCCGACCAATCTCATCAATGCCGGTGTAGTGCGACATCACCGGGCCGAGCGCTTCACCTTCGCGGACTTTTTCCAGAATAATCGCCGGTAACGGCAGCGTGGCAGAGCGGGCTTCACCGATCTGCTCGCGATTTTCAATCACCACCCAGCTGAAGGTTGCGCCTTCATCGATACCCGCTTCGATTGCTACCCAATAATCGGCCTCAGGGCGTGCTGCCTTTGCGTTAGCCACGCGATTTCGTGCGCCAGCGCGCGTTTCCTCGCTGCCAAACGGCTGTTCAGGGACGCCGCTATCGACGGATATAGCGTCGATATGGCAGGATCCTTCGCCGAAGATCTCTTCAAATGCCCTTAGAATTGCCTGAATTTTGGCAGGATTAGTGGTAGCAGAGACAACATGGTGCATAATTAAGCTCGATTAAAAAAATTCATCGCAGTATAACGGAAAAAAAGCATGTTACAGGTATACCTTGTTCGCCACGGTGAAACGCAGTGGAACGCCGAGCGACGTATTCAAGGCCAGTCAGACAGTCCTCTCACCGACAAGGGTATTCAGCAAGCGCGGCAGGTAGCCGATCGCGCGAAAACGCTGGGCATCACCCACGTTATCTCCAGCGATTTAGGGCGTACACAGCAGACGGCGCGCATTATTGCCGATGCCTGCGGCTGCGACGTAACCCTGGAGCCGCGCCTGCGCGAGCTGGATATGGGGATTCTTGAAAAGCGCCATATCGACTCGCTGACCGAAACCGAAGAGGGCTGGCGCCGCACGCTGGTGAACGGCACCGAAGATGGCCGCATTCCCGACGGTGAATCCATGCAGGAGCTGAGCGTGCGTATGCACGCTGCACTGGCCGAATGCCTGAAGCTTCCGGCGGGCAGCCGTCCGCTGCTGGTGAGTCACGGTATTGCGCTGGGATGTCTGGTGAGCACCATTCTGGGGCTACCTGCGTATGCGGAGCGTCGTTTGCGTCTGCGTAACTGCTCAATTTCCCGCATCGACTATCAGGAAAGCCAGTGGCTGGCGTCAGGATGGGTGGTGGAGATGGCAGGGGACATTTCGCATCTCGATGCCCCTGCGCTGGATGAACTACAGCGTTAACGACGTATTGGAATCAAGAATTCCATCCGCAGATTGATTGGGCGTTCGTCTGGCTTCACGTCGCTGGCCGGATAGTAACGCTCAATATCCTGACCTTTACGTCGATTAAGATTCAGCATCGGCATACAGGTGCCGTAAATGGTCAGGATAAACTCCTGTACGCCCGTCCCCAGCCCTTCGTAGGTGAACATAACGTATTCACCGCCTTCCAGCACCACGGGTTTCGAGCCCTGAATATAGCCGTTCGCCATATCCGGCGTTAACGCGGTGGTGTAGAACACCTCCTGCTCGTCGTCTTTTTCCTGGCTCGGGTGTGTTTCGTTCAGGCCGTACAGCAGCGGTGGAATTGCCGGTGCATGGCTCAGGAAATCGCGCCAGAACTGCACGCGCATCTGGTGGCGGAACTCGGAAATCTGCTCCAGAGAACAGGAGTAGCTTTGCGTGGTGCCGATCAGATGGGTTTCAGGCAGGGTAATAATTTCATACTTCGGCATCGCGAACTCGCCCAGACGCAGCGGCGGACGCATCCCGAACGAGCTCCAGTCGGGCGAGCGGCGATAGAGCGCTGGCGTCAACGAGAACTGTTTCTTAAAGGCGCGGGTAAAGGTTTGCTGTGAATCGAAACGGTATTGCAGGGCAATATCCAGGATCGGGCGCGCGGTCAGGCGCAGGGCCACAGCAGATTTTGATAAACGACGTGCGCGAATATAGGCACCGATAGCATGACCGGTGACATCCTTGAACATCCTTTGCAGATGCCACTTGGAATAGCCTGCTTTTGCCGCCACATTATCCAGTGACAAAGGCTGGTCGAGATGACCCTCCAGCCAGGTAAGCAGATCGCGAATAATTCCAGCCTGATCCATATACTATCCTCATCCTTAAAACAGCAGGTGCCTGATAACAGGTTAGCGGATAATAGCATTTTTTGATGTTTTAGCATTCAGTGTTTTTTTTGCGCATAAATGCTTTTTTCGCCTCTCTGGAGGAAAATATATTCTAATCCTGTGATCTTGCTACATTTTTGTCTAAGGTGTTGAATAATCGGTCAATGCAATTTTAAAGAATGGTAACAATATGAAATACAAGACTTTGATCTTAACTGCTCTGTTGTTGACGGTGGGGCGCGCGGCGGTGGCAGAAGAAATTGGCTCCGTCGATACGGTTTTTAAAGTGTTCGGGCCTGACCACAAGATTGTGGTGGAAGCCTTCGACGATCCGGACGTGAAGAACGTGACCTGCTATATCAGCCGCGCCAAAACGGGTGGGATCAAAGGTGGGTTAGGGCTGGCTGAAGATACCTCCGACGCCGCCATCTCCTGCCAGCAGGTCGGCCCGGTTGAGCTGAGCGATAAGATCAAAAACGGTAAAGCCCAGGGTGATGTGGTATTCCAGAAACGGACCTCGCTAGTGTTCAAGAAATTGCAGGTGGTGCGTTTCTACGACGCCAAACGTAACACGCTGGCCTATCTGGCCTACTCTGACAAAGTGGTAGAAGGCTCACCGAAAAACGCGCTCAGCGCCGTGCCGATTATGCCGTGGCGTTAAGTCAGGGGCGAACCATGCAGCAACCGCTGATCTGGCTGGTGGAAGATGAAATCAGCATCGCCGACACGCTTATCTATATGCTCCAGCAGGAGGGATTTGCGGTGAAGGCGTTCGGGCGCGGCCTGCCCGCGCTTGATGAGGCGCAGCGCCAGCTTCCGGCGCTGGCCATTCTTGACGTCGGGCTGCCGGATATCAGCGGGTTTGAGCTTTGCCGTCAGCTGCTGGCCCGCCATCCCTCGCTGCCGGTGCTGTTCCTGACGGCGCGCAGTGATGAGGTCGATAAGCTGCTTGGTCTGGAAATGGGCGCGGATGACTACGTCGCCAAGCCCTTTTCCCCGCGCGAGGTTTGCGCCCGGGTGCGGACGATTTTGCGCCGGATGCAAAAATCCAGCGCCCCGTCCGACATCGTTCGCGTCGGGCAGTTTGAGCTGAACGAGCCTGCCGCCCGCATCTGCTGGTGCGACGAGCCGCTCACGCTCACCCGCTACGAATTTCTGCTGCTCAAAACGTTCCTCCTTGCGCCGGGGCGCGTCTTCTCTCGCCAGCAGCTGATGGACAAGGTCTGGGGCGACGAAGGCGATAGCTTCGATCGCACCGTGGACACCCATATCAAAACGCTGCGCGCCAAGCTGCGGGCAGTCAACGATCAACTCTCCCCTATCAGCACCCATCGCGGTATGGGCTACAGCCTGGGTCACTGTTAATGCGCATAGGAATGCGGCTGCTGCTGGGGTATTTCCTGATTGTAGCCATTGCCGCCTGGTTCGTGCTGTCGATCTTCGTTCAGGAAGTAAAGCCCGGCGTGCGCAGGGCGACGGAAGGGACGCTGGTCGACACCGCCACGCTGCTGGCCGAGGTCGGGCGCGAGGATTTGCTGTCGGGACAGGCGCAGCAGGGCAGGCTGGCGCATGCCTTTACCGAACTTCATCAGCGCACGCTTCGCGCGGATATCGGCGGCATTCAGAAAGTGCGTAACGAGTATCACGTCTATATGACCGACGCGCAGGGCCGGGTGGTGTTTGATTCCGCAGGCCGTGCCGTGGGCCAGGATTACTCGCGCTGGAACGATGTTTATCTGACCCTGCGTGGGCAGTACGGTGCCCGCAGTACGCCCGTCGACGCGCGCAGCCCGGACAGTACGGTGATGTATGTCGCCGCCCCGATTATCGATCGGGGCACTATTATCGGCGTGCTCTCCGTCGGAAAACCCAACGTGGCGATGGCGCCCGTGATCCGCATCAGCGAACGCCGCATCATGTGGGCGGGCGCGGCGCTGCTCGGCATTGCCCTGCTGATTGGGCTGGCGGTGGCCTGGTGGATCAATCGCTCCATCAGCACGCTGTCGCGCTATGCCGATTCCGTCACCCACGACGCGCCGCTGCCCTTGCCCGATCCCGGGAGCAGCGAACTGCGCAAGCTGGCGCAGGCGCTGGAAAACATGCGTATCCGGCTGGAGGGGAAGAATTACATCGAACATTACGTTCACGCCCTTACCCACGAGCTGAAAAGCCCGCTGGCGGCCATTCGCGGCGCGGCGGAAATTCTCTCCGAGCAGCCCCCGCCGGAGGTGGCGAGGCGGTTTATCGATAATATTCTGGTGCAAAACGCCCGAATGCAGTCGCTGGTGGAGAAGCTACTTGCCCAGGCGCGGCTTGAAAACAGAGTGGACATTACGCCCGCTGCGGTCGGCGTCGATGCGCTGTTCACGCGGCTGATGGATGCTCGTGCCGTCATACTGGCGTCCCGGCAGATTGCGCTCAGAGGTGAACCTCCACCGCTTCAGATCCGTGGCGACAGCGATCTGCTGGAGCAGGCGCTGGGAAATCTGCTGGATAACGCCATCGACTTTACTCCCCCAGGCGGAACCATCGTGCTGGCGGCGCGTGAAGATAAGCATCAGGTCGTCATTACCGTGACCGACAGCGGAAGCGGGATCCCTGAATACGCGCTGGCGCGGATCTTCGAGCGCTTTTACTCACTGCCTCGGGAGAATGTCATCAAAAGTAGCGGCCTTGGGCTGGCGTTTGTGCTGGAGGTGGCGAGGCTGCATCAGGGGGAGATTACGCTGCACAACCGGGAAGAGGGCGGAGTCATGGCAACGCTGAAGCTGCCGCGAGCCTGAAAATAAAAAACGGCGCAAAAGCGCCGTTTTGTTATGCATGATGCGCAGGATTACTCTTGCAGGTCACCGCAGAAACGGTAGCCTTCGCCATGAATGGTGGCGATGATTTCCGGCGTATCAGGTGTAGATTCGAAGTGCTTACGAATGCGACGGATGGTCACGTCTACGGTACGGTCATGCGGCTTCAGCTCGCGACCGGTCATTTTCTTCAGCAGTTCTGCACGGGACTGGATCTTGCCCGGGTTTTCGCAGAAGTGCAGCATGGCGCGGAATTCACTGCGCGGCAGCTTGTACTGTTCACCGTTCGGGCTAATCAGCGAACGGCTATTGATATCAAGTTCCCAGCCGTTGAATTTGTAGCTGTCTACGCTACGGCGCTCTTCGCTGATGGTACCCAGATTCATGGTACGGGACAGCAGGTTGCGTGCACGAATGGTTAACTCGCGAGGGTTAAACGGTTTGGTGATATAGTCATCCGCGCCGATTTCCAGGCCAAGAATTTTATCAACTTCGTTGTCACGGCCCGTCAGGAACATTAACGCCACGTTCGCCTGTTCACGCAGTTCGCGCGCCAGAAGAAGGCCGTTTTTGCCCGGCAGGTTGATGTCCATAATGACCAGGTTGATATCATTTTCAGAAAGGATTTGATGCATCTCTGCGCCATCGGTCGCTTCAAAGACATCGTAGCCTTCTGCTTCGAAAATGCTCTTTAACGTGTTGCGTGTTACCAACTCGTCTTCAACGATAAGAATGTGCGGGGTCTGCATGTTTGCTACCTAAATTGCCAACTAAATCGAAACAGGAAGTACAAAAGTCCCTGACCTGCCTGATGCATGTCGCAAATTAACATGACCGGCCTAACGTGACTAAAGTACGTAATTGCGTTCTTGATGCACTTTCCATCAACGTCAACAACATCATTAGCTTGGTCGTGGGTGCTTTCCCTTTGGACCCGACAGTGTCAAAAACGGCTGTCATCCTAACCATTTTAACAGCAACATAACAGGCTAGATGACACCGGACACCCAATAAAACTACGCTTCGTTGACATATATCAAGTTCAATTGTAGCACGTTAACAGTTTGATGAAATCATCGTATCTGAATGCTAGCCTTTATCACAATTTTTCAATAAACCAACTAGTTGCGGACATTGATTGATAAACATTATGAATCCAATCAGAAAGACCTATATACGCAACGATTATCATTATTAAACATAAGGATATGGTGCGTTTATTAACATTCTAACTGATTGTTCAGTCTCAAAATAGTTTAGCGTCTTTAATTTGTTATGAAACGCTATTTCGGTGATTTGTGTTGCAATTTTGTAAATTCGTGCTGCGTAATATGTTGAAGCACCTCACATTTTTTCGCGCTAACTGATTAAAAAGAGAGCATAAATGCATCTGTCGATTGTGCTGGTTGGGCCAGCAAGAGCAGAAAATATTGGCGCGGCAGCGCGCGCCATGAAGACCATGGGTTTCACCGATTTGCGCATCGTTGACAGCGCGGCGCACCTGGAGCCCGCCACGCG
Source organism: Enterobacter asburiae (assembly GCF_021440515.1). GTDB lineage: Bacteria > Pseudomonadota > Gammaproteobacteria > Enterobacterales > Enterobacteriaceae > Enterobacter > Enterobacter asburiae_E. Next base: position 120,019 of record NZ_JAKCMV010000023.1, read on the forward strand.
CTGGGTGGCGCACGGGTCGGGAGATATCGTTGATAATATAACGACTTACGCAACGCTCGCCGACGCGCTTCACGATATTTCCTTTACCGTAGCGACCACCGCGCGCAGCCGGGCGAAGTTTCATTACTACGCCACGCCCGCCGAACTGCTGCCGATGTTGAGCGAGAAAAGCCAGTGGCTGGATAAAGCCGCGCTGGTTTTTGGCCGCGAAGATTCAGGCCTGACGAACGAGGAGCTGGAGCTTGCCGACGTGCTGACGGGCGTGCCGATGGTAGCGGATTATCCGTCGCTGAATTTAGGCCAGGCGGTGATGGTTTACTGTTATCAATTAGCATCCTTAATGCAAATCCCTCAACCCGAGGCGGCCGCCACCGATGAAAATCAGCTTTCTGCGCTGCGTGCCCGGAGTCAGGCATTGTTATCCCGGCTTGGGGTGGACGACGACGTAAAAATGGTCGACTGGCTGAATCAGCGTTTGGGTCGTCTTGAGCAACGAGACACCGCCATGCTGCACCGATTGCTGCATGACATCGAAAAAAAATTGGCCGAGTAATGTGCTGTCATAAGTTTTTACTATGGCGAAAAAGACTGATGTCTTGGGGTTGGACTGGCGTAATCGGATGAAAATAAATCCGCAAGCAGCGGGACGTCAGAGCGTCCCGAAGTGTGATCAAATTAAAAATTCATTGACTTAGCAGGCCCAATCCTTTAACCCTAAAAGAATACAGGACAGACAGATAATAATGACAGAGTACACAACATCCATGACACGCATCAGCATCACCACCATTACAACAACCACCATCATTACCACAGGTAGCGATGCGGGCTGACGCGTACAGGAAAAACAGAAAAAAGCCCGCACCGAACAGTGCGGGCTTTTTTTTTCGGCTAAAGGTAACGAGGTAATCCCATGCGAGTGTTGAAGTTCGGCGGTACATCAGTGGCAAATGCAGAACGTTTTCTGCGTGTTGCCGATATCCTGGAGAGCAATGCCAGGCAGGGGCAGGTTGCGACCGTGCTTTCTGCCCCGGCGAAAATCACTAACCATCTGGTGGCGATGATTGAAAAAACCATCGGTGGCCAGGATGCACTCCCGAACATCAGCGACGCTGAGCGCATTTTTACAGAGCTGCTTCAGGGCCTGGCAGACGCCCAGCCGGGTTTCCCGCAGGCGCAGCTGAAAGCCTTTGTTGAGCAAGAATTTGCCCAAATCAAACATGTCCTGCACGGCATCAGCCTGCTGGGTCAGTGCCCGGACAGCATCAACGCGGCGCTCATCTGCCGCGGTGAAAAACTCTCTATCGCCATCATGGCGGGCCTGCTGGAAGCGCGCGGTCACAGCGTGACGGTCATCGATCCCGTAGAAAAACTGCTGGCGGTGGGCCATTACCTCGAATCCACCGTGGATATTGCCGAATCCACTCGCCGTATTGCCGCGAGCAAAATTCCTTACGACCACATGATCCTGATGGCCGGTTTTACCGCCGGGAATGAGAAGGGCGAGCTGGTAGTGCTGGGCCGTAACGGCTCCGATTACTCCGCCGCCGTGCTGGCCGCCTGTTTACGTGCAGACTGTTGCGAGATCTGGACCGACGTTGACGGCGTCTATACCTGCGACCCGCGCCAGGTCCCGGACGCCAGGCTGCTGAAGTCTATGTCGTATCAGGAAGCGATGGAGCTTTCCTACTTCGGCGCCAAAGTGCTTCACCCTCGTACCATCTCCCCGATTGCCCAGTTCCAGATCCCATGCCTGATTAAAAATACCGGTAACCCGCAGGCGCCGGGCACGCTGATTGGTGCCAGCTCGGATGAAGACGGTCTGCCGGTGAAAGGGATCTCCAACCTGAATAACATGGCGATGTTTAGCGTGTCCGGCCCCGGCATGAAGGGGATGGTGGGCATGGCGGCGCGCGTCTTCGCGGCGATGTCCCGTAACGGCATCTCCGTTGTGCTAATTACCCAGTCCTCTTCCGAATACAGCATCAGCTTCTGCGTGCCGCAGGCCGACTGCCTGCGCGCGCGGCGTGCGCTGGAAGAGGAGTTTTATCTGGAGCTGAAAGAAGAGCTTCTGGAGCCGCTCTCCATTCAGGAGCGTCTGGCGGTGATCTCCGTGGTTGGCGACGGGATGCGCACCCTGCGCGGCATCTCTGCCAAATTCTTTGCCGCGCTGGCGCGTGCCAATATCAACATTGTGGCGATCGCTCAGGGTTCTTCAGAGCGTTCTATTTCCGTGGTGGTTGATAATGACGATGCCACCACCGGCGTGCGCGTGGTGCATCAGATGCTGTTCAACACCGACCAGGTGATTGAGCTGTTCCTGATTGGCGTGGGCGGCGTCGGCGGCGCGCTGCTGGAGCAGGTGAAGCGCCAGCAGGCCTGGCTTAAGAAGAAGCACATCGATCTGCGCGTCTGCGGTATTGCCAACTCAAAGGCCCTGCTGACCAACGTACACGGCCTGAATCTGGAAAACTGGCAGGCGGAAATGGCTGAGGCCAAAGAGCCGTTCAATCTGGGGCGTTTGATCCGTCTGGTGAAAGAGTATCACCTGCTCAACCCGGTGATTGTCGACTGTACGTCGAATCAGGCGGTGGCCGATCAGTACGCCGATTTCCTGCGCGAAGGGTTCCACGTGGTGACGCCGAACAAAAAGGCCAACACCTCGTCGATGGATTACTACCATCAGCTGCGCCTGGCGGCGAGCAAGTCGCGCCGTAAGTTCCTCTACGACACCAACGTGGGCGCCGGGCTGCCGGTTATCGAAAACCTGCAAAACCTGCTGAACGCCGGGGATGAACTGCAACGTTTCTCCGGGATCCTTTCTGGCTCGCTGTCGTTTATCTTCGGCAAGCTGGACGAGGGCATGAGCCTGTCGGAAGCGACCCGCGCGGCGCGCGAGCTGGGCTATACGGAGCCCGATCCGCGTGACGACCTTTCCGGTATGGACGTGGCGCGAAAGCTGCTTATTCTGGTGCGTGAAACCGGCCGCGAGCTGGAGCTGTCCGATATCGTGATCGAACCGGTACTGCCGGAAGCGTTCGATGCCAGCGGTGATGTCAGCACCTTTATGAGCCGCCTGCCGCAGCTCGACGACGCATTTGCCGCCCGCGTGGCGAAAGCCCGTGATGAAGGCAAGGTATTGCGCTATGTTGGCAACATTGAAGAAGATGGCGTATGCCGCGTGAAGATTGCCGAAGTGGATGGCAACGATCCGCTGTTCAAAGTTAAAAACGGCGAGAACGCCCTGGCGTTTTACAGCCACTATTATCAGCCACTGCCGCTGGTGCTTCGCGGCTATGGCGCAGGGAACGATGTGACGGCAGCGGGCGTTTTCGCCGATCTGCTACGTACCCTGTCATGGAAGTTAGGAGTTTAACATGGTCAAAGTTTATGCCCCGGCTTCCAGCGCCAACATGAGCGTTGGGTTTGATGTGCTGGGGGCGGCGGTGACGCCAGTTGACGGTTCCCTGCTGGGCGATACGGTCACGGTGGACGCGGCTGACAGTTTCAGCCTGAATAACGTGGGCCGCTTTGCCAGCAAGCTGCCCACCGATCCGCGCGAGAATATTGTTTATCAGTGCTGGGAGCGCTTCTGTCAGGAGATCGGCAAAAACGTGCCGGTCACCATGACGCTGGAAAAAAGTATGCCGATTGGCTCCGGGCTGGGCTCAAGCGCCTGCTCGGTGGTGGCCGCGCTGGTTGCCATGAACGAACACTGCGGCAAGCCGCTGAACAACAATCGCCTGCTCGCGCTGATGGGCGAGCTGGAAGGGCGTATTTCCGGCAGCATTCACTACGATAACGTCGCGCCGTGCTTCCTCGGCGGGATGCAGCTGATGATTGAAGAAAATGGCATCATCAGCCAGCAGGTGCCAGGGTTTGATGAGTGGCTGTGGGTGCTGGCCTATCCGGGCATTAAGGTGTCGACCGCCGAGGCGCGTGCGATCCTGCCCGCGCAGTATCGTCGTCAGGACTGCATCGCTCACGGGCGTCATCTGGCGGGCTTTATTCACGCCTGCTACACCCGTCAGCCGCAGCTGGCGGCGAAGCTGATGAAAGACGTGATCGCCGAGCCGTACCGCACGAAGCTGCTGCCAGGCTTTAACGAGGCGCGTCAGGCGTCTATGGATATCGGCGCACAGGCGTGCGGCATCTCCGGCTCCGGCCCGACGCTGTTTGCCCTGTGCGACAAGCCCGACACCGCGCAGCGCGTGGCGGAGTGGCTCTCTAAACACTACCTGCAAAATCAGGAAGGCTTTGTTCATATTTGCCGTCTGGACACGGCGGGCGCACGAGTACTGGGATAAATAATGAAACTCTACAACCTTAAAGATCATAACGAGCAGGTCAGCTTTGCGCAGGCGGTGACGCAGGGGCTGGGCAAAAATCAGGGGCTGTTCTTCCCGCACGACCTGCCGGAATTCCAATTGACCGAGATCGACGAACTGCTCAAGCAGGACTTCGTGACCCGCAGCACCAAAATCCTGTCTGCGTTTATCGGCGACGAGATCCCGCAGGAGCTGCTGGAAGAGCGCGTGCGTGCGGCGTTTGCCTTCCCGGCACCGGTGAAGCAGGTTGAGCCGGACGTAGGCTGCCTTGAGCTGTTCCACGGCCCGACGCTGGCCTTTAAAGACTTCGGCGGCCGCTTTATGGCGCAGATGCTGACCCATATCAGCGGCGACAAGCCGGTGACCATTCTGACCGCGACCTCTGGCGATACCGGTGCGGCGGTGGCTCACGCGTTCTACGGCCTGAAAAACGTCCGCGTCGTTATTCTCTATCCGAAAGGGAAAATCAGCCCGTTGCAGGAAAAACTGTTCTGTACGCTGGGCGGCAATATTGAAACCGTGGCCATTGACGGCGATTTCGATGCCTGTCAGGCGCTGGTGAAACAGGCCTTCGATGACGAAGAGCTGAAGGTGGCGCTGGGGCTGAACTCGGCGAACTCCATTAACATCAGCCGCCTGCTGGCGCAGATTTGCTACTACTTCGAAGCGGTGGCACAGCTGCCGCAGGAAGCCCGTAATCAGCTGGTGATCTCCGTGCCAAGCGGTAACTTTGGCGACCTGACCGCAGGCCTGCTGGCGAAATCCCTCGGCCTGCCGGTGAAGCGCTTTATCGCGGCGACCAACGCGAACGACACCGTGCCGCGCTTCCTGAAAGAGGGGAAATGGGCGCCGAACGCGACGCAGGCCACCCTGTCGAACGCGATGGACGTGAGCCAGCCGAATAACTGGCCGCGCGTGGAAGAGCTGTTCCGCCGTAAGGTGTGGCGTCTGGGCGATCTGGGCTACGCGTCCGTGACCGACGAAACCACCAAAGCGACCATGCGCGAGCTGAAAGCGGTGGGGTATACCTCTGAGCCGCATGCGGCTATCGCATACCGTGCGCTGCGCGACCAGCTGAATCCGGGTGAATACGGCCTGTTCCTGGGAACGGCGCATCCGGCGAAGTTTAAAGAGAGCGTGGAAGAGATCCTGGGCGAAACCCTGCCGCTGCCGAAAGAGCTGGCGGAACGTGCCGATCTGCCGCTGCTATCGCATGAGCTGCCAGCGGACTTTGCCGCGCTGCGTAAGCTGATGATGACGCGCGCGTGATTTTTGTCGGGTGGCGGCTACGCCTTACCCGACCTACAGCTGATGATGACGTGCGCGTAATTGTGTTGCCCGGTGGCGGCTACGCCTTACCGGGCCTACAGCGTTTCAGAAAGTAGGCCGGGTAAGCGCAGCGCCACCCGGCAACAGCAACACAGATCTGATGCCGCCACCCGGCTTTTATATGGAGAAATTAAGGAGAGAAATAGCAGTAAAAATGCAGGAATTCCCACTAAATGCGGTCGCTCAGAGATTAGGATTGCAGAGAATAACAACCCCGGTTCCCCTCACGTAATCTCCTTACATCGGCCCACGGCGGGCAAGAATAATAAGGAGTCATCCATGTCTACACTCAAACCTGCACTCATCGCGCTTTCACTGATGCTGGTCGCTCCCATGGCGGTACAGGCATCGGAAATCACCCTCGTCCCTGCGGTAAAACTGCAAATCGGCGATCGGGATAACAGCGGGCACTACTGGGATGGCGGCCGCTGGCGCGACCATGACTGGTGGAAGGCACACTACGACTGGCGCGATAACCACTGGCGTCCGCATGACGAACATCACCATCGCGACGAGCGTCCTGACCCTCACCACGATCGTCACGACGATCATCGTCCGGGACCGGACTGGAAGCACCGCTAATGCAAACCCCGCCATCTGGCGGGGTTTCGTTTTACTGCTCGTGGCGCTTAAACACCAGCTCGCCTTTCCCTGACGCTTCTTCGTCAAAGAAATAGCCGTCGGTGTTAAACCCGGTCAGCTGTTCCGGCTTCGTCAGGCGGTTTTGAATGATATAGCGGCTCATCAGCCCGCGCGCCTTCTTGGCGTAGAAGCTGATCACCTTGAATTTGCCGTTCTTCTCGTCGAGGAACACCGGCTTAATGATTTCCGCGTCGAGCTGCTTCGGCTTCACGGATTTGTAGTACTCGTCGGAAGCGAGGTTAATCACCACCTTATCGCCCTGCGCACGCAGCGCCGCGTTCAGTTTGTCGGTAATGATATCGCCCCAGAAATGGTACAGATCTTTGCCCTTCGGGTTTTCCAGGCGGATCCCCATCTCCAGACGATACGGCTGCATCAGATCCAGCGGGCGCAGCACGCCGTACAACCCTGACAGCATCCGCAGGTGCTGCTGGGCAAAATCAAAATCGTCTTCGCTGAACGTTTCTGCCTGCAAGCCGGTATACACATCGCCCTTAAACGCCAGCAGCGCCTGACGCGCGTTGTCTGGCGTGAAATCCGGCTGCCAGTCGTGGAAGCGGGTGGCGTTCAAATCGGCGAGCTTATCGCTGATGCCCATCAGCGAGGCAATCTGCGGGGCGGAGAGTTTACGCGCCTCGTGGATGAGCTGTTGCGAATAATCCAGCAGTTCAGGCTGGGTATAACGTTCGGTGGCGAGCGGGCTTTGGTAATCGAGCGTTTTGGCAGGTGAAATCAGAATCAGCATATCCAGTCCTTGCAGGAAATTTAGAGCGACTTTAGCAAAAAATCGCCCTGAATTGATCGATACCTGTTATTGACGCGGCAAATCATCCCACGTGCCGCGGGCGATTTGAGCCTCGATTTCGGGATAGCGGGCAGCGTCAAATATCGGCTGCACGCCGAGCTTGCGCTGGCGAAGATAGTCCCTGGCGATAAGCGTCACAACGGGGGAGAGCAGCAAAATCGCCGTCAGGTTGGTGATGGCCATCAGCGCCATAATCACATCCGCCAGCTGCCAGACCATCGGCAGGCTCAGCAACGAACCCGCCATCACCATCAGCACCACGCCAGTGCGCAGCAGCCAGCGCATAAGGGGAGAGTCAAGCCGCAGGAAGATGAGGTTATTTTCAGCGTAGAGGTAATTCACCACGATGGAACTAAAGGCGAAAAGGGCAACGATAACGGAAACAAACCCCGCGCCCCAGCCTCCGGCAAGGTGAACCAGCGCCTGCTGGACGATCTGAATCCCGGCCGTCCCGTCTGCGTGGGCAACGGGGCCTGCCAGCAGCACAATCATGGCGCTGGCGGAGCAGATCACAATGGTGTCCGTAAAGACGCCAATCATCTGCACGATGCCCTGCGCGGCAGGGTGCGGGGGCCATGACGAGGCCGCCGCCGCGGCGTTGGGCGTTGAGCCCATTCCCGCTTCATTGGAGAACATTCCGCGCTGAAAGCCCGCCGTGAGCGCCTGGCTGAGGGTATAGCCCAGCGCGCCGGAAGCCGCTTCCCGCCAGCCGAAGGCGCTGCGGAATATCGTGGCAATCACGTCCGGCACCAGCGTGATGTTCGTGGCGGTAACGAACAGGCTGGCCGACACCCACAGCAGCGCCATCAACGGGACCAGCCACTGCATCAGCCGCGCCACGCCACGGATGCCTTTGACGATGGTCAGCAGGGTGAAGAGGGCGAGCAGGGCGCCGCTCAGCCACTCGGGACACGAGAAGGCGTAGCGCAGCGCATGCGCCACAGAGTTCGCCTGCACGGTATTGAAAATCAGGCCATAGGCGACGAGCAGGAAAAGGGAAAACAGCACGCCCATCCAGCGCATACCCAGACCCCGCGCCATATACCACGCCGGGCCGCCGCGAAACTGACCGCGGTTATCCTTCTCTTTGTAGAGCTGGGCGAGAGAGCATTCGGCAAACGAGGTCGCCATGCCGATGAGGGCAGTTACCCACATCCAGAACACCGCGCCGGGGCCGCCTGCGCCAATGGCAAGCGCCACGCCCGCCAGATTACCGCTGCCGATACGCGCTGCCAGACTGGTGCAAAGCGCCTGAAACGAGGTCAGGCCACCGGGCTGCGGCGTCACGCTATTTTTCAGGCTTCTGCCGAACTTGCGCACATAACGAAACTGAATGAAATCGCTGCGTAGCGTAAACCAGATCCCTGCCCCGAGAAGCAGATAAATCATGATAGAGCCCCACAGGACGTCATTGATAAATGAGAGGAAATCAGGCATTAACGTCCCTCTTGTTGATGCCAAAATGCATATGTAAGCGCTACCACTGATTGACCATGCTGTTACTTAGCAGGCTGTTAATATTCGGAGTTTACCATACATTGCCTAAGCGCACTGTCTGCGGTTGCGCTGCCTATCCACCGTGTTATCATCAGAGGCAGACCGGTTACATCCCCCTAACAAGTAAACCTGTCATTTTTCCGCTGCTGGCAAGCTGTCGGTTGCGTGAATTATCCAGGGCACGTTAAAAGAGAAACACTATCATGACGGATAAATTGACCTCCCTTCGTCAGTTCACCACTGTCGTAGCTGACACCGGAGATATCGCGGCAATGAAGTTGTACCAGCCGCAGGATGCCACAACTAACCCTTCTCTGATCCTTAACGCCGCGCAGATCCCTGAGTATCGCAAACTGATCGACGACGCAGTGACCTGGGCGAAAGGCCAGAGCAGCGATCGCGCACAGCAGGTTGTGGATGCAACTGACAAACTGGCTGTAAACATCGGTCTGGAGATCCTGAAACTGGTTCCGGGTCGTATCTCTACTGAAGTAGACGCGCGTTTGTCCTACGACACTGAAGCGTCAATCGCTAAAGCAAAACGCCTGATCAAACTGTACAACGATGCTGGCATCAGCAACGACCGTATCCTGATCAAACTGGCGTCTACCTGGCAGGGCATCCGCGCTGCTGAGCAGCTGGAAAAAGAAGGTATCAACTGTAACCTGACCCTGTTGTTCTCCTTCGCGCAGGCGCGTGCGTGCGCAGAAGCGGGCGTATACCTGATTTCTCCGTTCGTGGGCCGTATTCTGGACTGGTACAAAGCCAACACCGACAAGAAAGAGTACGCGGCCTCTGAAGATCCAGGCGTGGTGTCCGTGACTGAAATCTACGAATACTACAAACAGCACGGCTATGAGACCGTAGTGATGGGCGCAAGCTTCCGTAACGTCGGTGAAATCATCGAGCTGGCCGGCTGTGACCGTCTGACCATCGCACCTGCACTGCTGAAAGAGCTGGCAGAGAGCGAAGGCGCAATCGAGCGTAAACTGTCCTACACCGGTGAAGTGAAAGCGCGCCCGGAGCGCATCACTGAGTCCGAGTTCCTGTGGCAGCACAACCAGGATCCAATGGCGGTAGACAAACTGGCGGACGGTATCCGTAAGTTTGCTGTTGACCAGGAAAAACTGGAAAAAATGATCGGCGATCTGCTGTAATCATGACGCGTGGCCGGGCTCCCGGTCACGCAACTTCCTTCATCCTCTGTCTGTAATTCCCCTCTGCGTGTATCATTCCTGCTGACTGCACTATTTGACTGGAATGACTATGAATACCTTACGCATCGGCCTGGTGTCGATTTCTGACCGCGCCTCCAGCGGTGTTTATCAGGATAAGGGCATCCCCGCTCTGGAAGAGTGGCTGGGCACTGCGCTGACGACTCCGTTTGAAATTCAGACCCGCCTGATCCCTGACGAACAGGCCATCATTGAACAGACGCTGTGTGAGCTGGTGGACGAAATGAGCTGCCACCTGGTTCTGACCACCGGCGGTACGGGGCCAGCGCGCCGCGACGTCACGCCGGATGCCACCCTTGCGATTGCCGACCGTGAAATGCCGGGCTTTGGCGAACAGATGCGCCAGATCAGCCTGCACTTTGTGCCGACGGCGATCCTCTCCCGTCAGGTCGGGGTGATCCGCAAGCAGGCGCTGATCCTCAATCTGCCGGGCCAGCCGAAGTCGATTAAAGAGACGCTGGAAGGGGTTAAAGCCCAAGACGGCAGCGTGGTGGTTCACGGGATTTTCGCAAGTGTACCGTATTGTATACAGCTGCTGGACGGGCCTTATGTGGAAACGGATGCGAAGGTCGTAGCAGCATTTCGTCCGAAGAGCGCGCGCCGCGAAACAATCTCCTGAAATTAACCCATATGTGACATAAGCTACAGCTCATATCGCGAGCGGAATATTTTACGGTATAGTAATTTTTTGTTTACGAATGCCGTAAAAATAAATCCATAACACTGATAAATGGCTCGCTATGTCACATACCTCCCGACCTCTGAATCGACAGGATTATAAAACCCTCACCCTCGCGGCACTCGGCGGGGCGCTGGAGTTTTATGACTTCATCATCTTCGTTTTCTTCGCGGCCGTAGTGGGCGAACTCTTCTTCCCGGCGGATATCCCCGAGTGGCTGCGCCAGGTGCAAACCTTCGGCATCTTCGCTGCGGGCTATCTGGCGCGCCCGCTGGGCGGCATTGTGATGGCGCACTTTGGCGATCTGGTCGGGCGTAAGAAGATGTTTACCCTTAGCATCCTGCTGATGGCGGTGCCGACGCTGGCCATCGGCCTGCTGCCCACCTACGCCAGCATGGGCATTGTTGCGCCGTTACTGCTGCTGCTGATGCGCATTCTCCAGGGGGCCGCGATTGGCGGTGAAGTGCCGGGCGCATGGGTGTTTGTCGCCGAGCACGTCCCGGCGCGCCGCATCGGTATCGCCTGCGGTACTCTGACGGCGGGGCTGACGGTGGGGATCCTGCTGGGCTCGGTGGTGGCGACCATCATCAATACCAGCATGACGCAGCAAAACGTCCACGACTGGGGCTGGCGCATTCCGTTCCTGCTGGGCGGCGCGTTCGGCCTGGTGGCGATGTACCTGCGCCGCTGGCTACAGGAAACGCCGATCTTCCTCGAAATGCAGCAGCGTAAGGCGCTGGCGCAGGAGCTTCCGGTGAAAGCGGTGGTGGTGCGCCACAGGCGCGCGGTGGTGGTGTCGATGCTCCTCACCTGGCTGCTGTCGGCGGGGATCGTGGTGGTGATTTTGATGTCCCCGGTCTGGCTGCAAAAGCAGTACGGATTCGCCCCGGCGGTGACGCTACAGGCCAACAGCATCGCCACCATTATGCTCTGCTTCGGCTGCCTGATTGCCGGGCTGGTGGTCGATCGCGTGGGTGCGAGCCTGACCTTTATCGTCGGTAGCCTGCTGCTGGCCGCCTCAAGCTGGACCTTCTACCACCTGGCGGGCAGCCACCCGGAGCAGCTGTTCCTGCTCTACGGCGCGGTGGGGCTGTGCGTGGGCGTGGTGGGGGCGGTGCCTTACGTGATGGTGCGCGCCTTCCCGCCGGAGGTGCGATTCACCGGCATTTCATTCTCGTATAACGTGTCCTACGCCATCTTTGGCGGATTAACCCCGATTGCCGTCACCCTGCTGATGGGCGTATCGCCGATGGCACCCGCCTGGTACGTGCTGGCGCTCTCGGTGATGGGGCTGGGGTTAGGGCTTTGGCTGCGTCAGAAGCCGGTCGAATCCCCGGTGATGGTAAGTTAACCGGGCAGGCCGGGCTTCCGCCCGGCCGATATGTTAATGCGAAGGGGTATAGCTCAGGATGATGTTGTCATCCGGAATGTGGGTAAAGCGGGTGATGATGGCGTGATAGTCCGCTAGCGGATCGACATCCTTAAACCGCTGCGGATAGAAGATTTTACTCAGCGCTTCAATGGCAACGATGTTGTACGGGTTGTTGTAGAAGTGATGATAAAGCGCCCCGGTATGGCCCTGCGCCACGGCCGGAATGCTGGCCACGCCCTGACGCGCGGTTAAGGCATTAAAAGCCGTCGCCACGTCGCCTGCCGGAACGTTATAGCCAAACGGGATAATCGCCGTTCCCTTGCCCGGGCGCTTAGAGCCGGTCATCAGGTAATAATCCGGGTTCATCGAGATAATTTTCTCTACCGAGACAGTCCCCGTGGCCCCCGGCAGCAGCTGTGAGCCGATATTCGTGCCGCCAGCGGCTTCCACCAGCCCGCCCCAGCCGTTTCGGGCGTGGGTGAAGCAGCAGCCGTTATCCAGACCGCCGACCCCGGCGATAGGCTCGATAAAGACCAGCGGTTTTTTGCCAGCGTCGGCCAGACGCTTGTGGATCGTATCCAGACGCTGCTGATAGAAATCGATATACGCCTGCGCGCGGTCGCTCTGACCCATCACTTTACCCAGCAGGGCAATGCTCGGCAGGGTGTTTTCTACCGGATGCAGCTCATAGTCGACGAACACCACCGGGATATGCAGCGCCTCAAGCTTTGCCAGCACGCCGGTCTGTACCAGCGAGGGTTTGGCGCGAAGCTGGGCAATCATCAGGTCGGGCTGGCGGGAAATCACCGTTTCGAGATCCACGTTGCCCTGGTCGGAAAACTTCATGTCGAGGATCTTTTCCGCTTCCGGCCACTGGCGCTTCAGCACGTTCCAGGTTTCGGTGTCCTGCTTTTTCGGCAGGTTGTTCCAGGCGACCACCTTCGCAAACGGGTTATCGCGCTCCAGCAGGGCGAGGGCGAAGATGTCGCGACCGTCCTGCAATATGATGCGCTGCGGCGCGTGTTCAATGGTGACCGTGCGGTTATCGAGATCCGTCACCGTGACCGGCCAGCTCTGCGCCTGGGCGATAAAAGGCGACAGTAAAAGCGCCAGCCCACCCGCGGCGGCGATGATTTTTTTCAGCGTCATGTTTTCCCCGTCTTTCTTCTTATGGCGTTAAACCGTCGACCACCACGTGCGGTAGCCCACGGGAACAGTATTCAACCCGGCCATCCACGCCGTACACCGTCGCCAGGTTCGCTGGCGTCACCACCTCGCCCGGTACGCCGCTGGCGATCAGTTCACCGCCTTTCAGCATCAGGGCGTACTCGGCGTGGCGCAGCGCAATATTGATGTCGTGAATGACGACCAGCGTGACGATATTTCGCTGTCGCGTTTCGCGCGCGACGATATCCATCACGTGAAACTGGTAGTTAAGATCGAGGGCGCTGAGCGGCTCGTCCAGCAGCAGCAGGTCCGGCTCGCGGATAAGCGACTGCGCCAGCCCAATCAGCTGCTTCTGCCCGCCGGAAAGCTGGTCGAGGAAGCTCATCGCCAGATGCGCCACGCCCAGCTTGTCGAGAATGGCATAGGCCTTTTGCTCAACGTTATGCATGTTGCCGCCGCCGCTTGCCCGACGCGCCACAATCACCGATTCAAGGGCATGTAAATGCACGCCCTGCGGCAACGACTGCGGGAGATAAACCACCTTTTGCGCCCGCGTCGCCGACGGCAGCGTCATCAGATCTTCGCCGTTCAGCAGCAGTTTTCCCTTCGCGGGATTGAGGTCGGCGAGCGCGCGCAGCAGCGTCGATTTGCCCGAGCCGTTGGGCCCCAGCAGGGCGGTGATCTGCCCGCGCGGGAGGCGCGGGGTATTCAGCCCGGAAATGATTTCTCTCTTGCGATAGCCGGTGTGCAGGTCGTCTATGCGAAGGCCGTCGGTCATACATTCCCCCGGTTACGAATAATGATACTCAGGAAAAACGGCACGCCCACCAGCGAGGTGACAATGCCCACCGGAATGATGACGCCGGGAACGATATTTTTTGAGAATACCGAGGCCAGCGAAAGCACCAGCGCGCCGATCAGCATGCTGCCCGGCAGGTAGAAGCGGTGATCTTCGCCAAACATCATGCGTGAGATGTGCGGCGCGACCAGGCCGATAAAGCCGACCGGGCCGACGAAGGCAACCGTCAGCGCCGAGATAATGCTGATGCGCAGCAGGGTGGTCATGCGCAGCTGTTTGACGTTGATGCCGAAGCTGACGGCGCGATCTTCGCCGAGGCGCAGGGCGGTGAGCTTCCAGGCGTTTTTCAACGACAGCGGCACGATAATCAGCAGCGCGACGGCGAGGATCGCAAGTTTATCCCACGAGGCGCGCGCCAGGCTGCCCATCGTCCAGAAGACCAGCCCTTGCAGGGTGTCCTCGCTGGCAACGAACTGGAGGATTGAGATCAGGGCGTTAAAGGTGAACACCAGCGCAATCCCGAACAGCACTACGCCTGAGGTCGCCACGCGCGTCCAGCGGCTGATGCCGTCCAGAATAAAGCAGGCGAGCAGCGCAAAGACAAAGGCATTCGCCGGAATAAACCATTTATCGTCAATGCCGGGAATGCCCAGGCCCAGCACGATTGCCAGCGCGGCACCAAAGGAGGCGGCAGAAGACACGCCGAGGGTAAAGGGGCTGGCGAGCGGGTTGTTCAGGATAGTTTGCATCTCTGCCCCCGCAAGCCCGAGCGCGATCCCCACGGCGACCGCCATCAGGGCAAACGGCAGGCGAATATCCCAGACGATGACCCGGGTGCCCGCATCCGCAGCGGAAGCGTTAATGAGCGTGTGCCAGAGCGTCGAAACGGACATGCCGGACGGCCCGATGGTGAAGTCCAGCAGCAGGGAGCAAATAATGAGGGCGAAAAGTACGCCCGCCAGCGCGAAGCGTCTGACGAGAATTTTACGGTAGCGTAACGCGACGGTGGTTTCGCCAGACTGATTGCCGGCGGTAAGGCTGGAATTCATCAGATAACCTTATGCAACACAACAGAATCGTTTTATCCCTTAACGTTCCATTTCGGGTGCTGCCTGATATCCAATATCCGGGATTTGCCAGGCAACATTAATCGCAATGATAATGCTTATCAATTGAATGAGATGATTATTCCAGTTCCGTTTAATCATCGTTTCTGTTTTGGCGCAGAGTTAGCCAAAAACCGCGTCGGGCGCTGGCATCGGTAAAAGACTGTTATACGGGAAGCTATCGGCAAGGGGGACGTTTCGTGCCCGCGAGGCGGGCACGAAAGGGGATCAGTGTTTTTCACCAATCGGCAGTACGGTGCGACCGAACTGTTCGTTCAGCACTTCACCCATTGCCAGGTAAATTGCGCTTGCGCCGCACACCAGGCCGATCCAGCCCGCAACGTGAACGATGCCTTCGTTATCCACCAGATGACCAATCGCCAGCAGGGCGAACAGCACGGTCAGGCTCAGGAAGACGAACTGCAATGCGCGGTTGCCTTTCAGGGTGCCGAAGAACATGAACAGGGTGAAGACGCCCCACAGGCCCAGGTAGACGCCCAGGAAGTGTGCGTTGGAGGCATCCGCCAGGCCCATTTTAGGCAGCAGCAGAATCGCCACCAGGGTCAGCCAGAACGAGCCGTAGGAGGTAAAGGCGGTTAAGCCGAAGGTGTTGCCTTTCTTATATTCCAGCAGGCCCGCGAAGATTTGCGCGATACCGCCGTAGAAAATGCCCATCGCCAGGATGATGCCGTCCATCGGGAACAGCCCGATGTTGTGCAGGTTCAGCAGGATAGTGGTCATGCCAAAACCCATCAAGCCCAGCGGAGCCGGATTAGCCAACTTAGTGTTGCCCATAAGTCCTCAAAAAAATCATCATTAATATGGTGAAATGGTTAAACCCTCGTCAATTCTCCCTGACGGGGCGCGGCATCATAATGGGCGCAATCGATGCCGTCTATGATCTGATCCGGGTGAATTTAAAATTTTTTTTATGCTTCCCCCTTGATGCAAGACGCAGCGACCCCATCTAGTAGTCAACCGCAGTGTGTGGACCTGAAAAAATTCAAATCTGGGCAGTTGAAAAAGCACCTTCTGCCCTTATTACAGGTACACAACCACATGTTGACTGAATTTTTAGTGAGGACGTTTAGATGGGTAAAATTATTGGTATCGACCTGGGTACTACCAACTCTTGTGTAGCGATTATGGACGGCACTACTGCTCGCGTGCTGGAGAACGCCGAGGGCGATCGCACCACGCCTTCTATCATTGCTTATACCCAGGATGGTGAAACTCTGGTTGGTCAGCCGGCTAAACGTCAGGCAGTGACAAACCCGCAAAACACCCTGTTTGCGATCAAACGCCTGATTGGCCGCCGCTTCCAGGACGAAGAAGTCCAGCGTGACGTTTCCATCATGCCGTACAAAATCATCGCGGCAGATAACGGCGATGCATGGCTTGACGTGAAAGGCACCAAAACTGCACCACCGCAGATCTCTGCTGAAGTGCTGAAAAAAATGAAGAAAACCGCTGAAGATTACCTGGGTGAGCCGGTAACTGAAGCTGTTATCACCGTACCTGCGTACTTTAACGATGCTCAGCGTCAGGCAACCAAAGATGCTGGCCGTATCGCGGGTCTGGAAGTAAAACGTATCATCAACGAACCAACCGCAGCGGCACTGGCTTACGGTCTGGATAAAGAAGTTGGCAACCGTACTATCGCGGTTTACGACCTGGGTGGTGGTACTTTCGATATCTCCGTTATCGAAATCGACGAAGTTGACGGCGAAAAAACCTTCGAAGTTCTGGCAACCAACGGTGATACCCACCTGGGTGGTGAAGACTTCGATACCCGTCTGATCAACTACCTGGTTGACGAATTTAAGAAAGATCAGGGCATTGACCTGCGTAACGACCCGCTGGCTATGCAGCGCCTGAAAGAAGCCGCTGAGAAAGCGAAGATTGAACTCTCTTCCGCTCAGCAGACCGACGTGAACCTGCCGTACATCACCGCAGACGCGACCGGTCCTAAACACATGAACATCAAAGTGACCCGTGCGAAACTGGAAAGCCTGGTAGAAGACCTGGTGAACCGTTCTATCGAGCCGCTGAAAGTTGCTCTGCAAGATGCTGGCCTGTCCGTATCCGATATCCAGGACGTTATCCTGGTGGGTGGTCAGACCCGTATGCCAATGGTTCAGAAGAAAGTGGCTGAATTCTTTGGTAAAGAGCCACGTAAAGACGTTAACCCGGACGAAGCGGTTGCTATCGGTGCAGCGGTTCAGGGCGGCGTTCTGACCGGTGAAGTGAAAGACGTACTGCTTCTGGACGTTACCCCGCTGTCTCTGGGTATTGAAACCATGGGCGGTGTGATGACTGCGCTCATCAACAAAAACACCACCATCCCAACGAAACACAGCCAGGTGTTCTCTACCGCTGAAGACAACCAGTCTGCGGTAACCATCCATGTGATTCAGGGTGAGCGTAAGCGTGCGGCGGATAACAAATCTCTGGGTCAGTTCAACCTGGACGGTATCAACCCGGCACCACGCGGTATGCCGCAGATCGAAGTAACCTTCGATATCGATGCTGACGGTATTCTGCACGTGTCTGCAAAAGACAAAAACAGCGGTAAAGAGCAGAAGATCACCATCAAGGCATCTTCTGGCCTGAACGAAGCAGAAATCGAAAAAATGGTTCGCGATGCAGAAGCTAACGCTGAATCCGACCGTAAGTTCGAAGAGCTGGTTCAGACCCGTAACCAGGGTGACCACCTGCTGCACAGCACCCGTAAGCAGGTTGAAGAAGCAGGCGACCAGCTGCCAGCCGACGACAAAACGGCCATCGAAGCTGCGCTGAGCGCGCTGGAATCTTCACTGAAAGGTGAAGACAAAGCGGACATCGAAGCGAAGATGCAGGAGCTGGCGCAGGTTTCTCAAAAGCTGATGGAAATCGCACAGCAGCAGCACGCACAGCAGCAGGCTGGTGGCGCTGACGCTTCTGCGAACAACGCGAAAGACGACGACGTTGTTGACGCTGAGTTCGAAGAAGTTAAAGACAAAAAATAATCGCCCTGATGCAGGGTAATTAACCGGCACGGGCGTAGGAGAATTCTCCACGCCCGTGCTCGCATGTTAAGGGGCTGAAAAAAACCAATGGCAAAGCAAGACTATTACGAGATTTTAGGCGTTTCCAAAACAGCGGAAGAGCGTGAAATCAAAAAGGCGTACAAGCGCCTGGCCATGAAATATCACCCGGACCGTAACCAGGGTGATAAAGAGGCTGAAGCCAAATTCAAAGAGATTAAAGAAGCCTACGAAATCCTGACCGACGCGCAAAAGCGTGCAGCCTATGACCAGTACGGTCACGCGGCCTTTGAACAGGGCGGCATGGGCGGTGGTGGATTTGGTGGCGGCGGCTTTGGCGGCGGCGCTGATTTCAGCGATATCTTCGGCGACGTGTTTGGCGATATCTTTGGCGGCGGTCGCGGGCGTCAACGTGCAGCGCGCGGCGCGGATCTGCGTTACAACATGGATCTGACGCTGGAAGAAGCGGTTCGCGGTGTCACGAAAGAGATCCGCATTCCGACCCTGGAAGAGTGTGACGTTTGCCACGGCAGCGGTGCGAAAGCGGGGACTAAACCGCAGACCTGTCCAACCTGTCATGGCTCCGGCCAGGTGCAGATGCGTCAGGGCTTCTTTGCGGTGCAGCAGGCCTGTCCGCACTGTCACGGTCGCGGTACGCTGATCAAAGATCCGTGCAACAAATGTCACGGACATGGTCGCGTTGAGAAAACCAAAACCCTGTCGGTCAAAATTCCGGCAGGTGTCGATACCGGCGATCGTATTCGTCTGTCCGGCGAAGGCGAAGCGGGCGAGCATGGCGCACCGGCAGGCGATCTGTACGTTCAGGTTCAGGTGAAGCAGCACGCTATCTTTGAGCGTGAAGGCAACAACCTGTACTGCGAAGTACCGATCAACTTCGCGATGGCGGCGCTGGGCGGTGAAATCGAAGTGCCAACGCTGGACGGTCGTGTGAACCTGAAAGTGCCTGGCGAAACCCAGACCGGCAAGCTGTTCCGTATGCGCGGCAAAGGTGTGAAATCCGTTCGCGGCGGTGCGCAGGGCGATCTGCTGTGCCGCGTGGTGGTGGAGACCCCTGTCGGCCTGAACGACAAGCAGAAACAGCTGCTGAAAGAGTTGCAGGAAAGCTTTGGCGGCCCAACGGGCGAGAAAAACAGCCCGCGCTCTAAAAGCTTCTTCGATGGCGTCAAAAAGTTCTTCGACGATCTGACCCGCTAAGTCGACAGCAGGTCATCTTTCTTAAAAAGCCCGGAAGCGATTCCGGGCTTTTTCTATTTGTGGGTATATTTCGGTAAAAGCGAATATATACTCAACATTAATCTGTTTTTGCCGAATGATCTGGCTTGGTAAGATGGTTTTATCGAGGTATTGTGGTAAAAGAGAGAGCTTAAGTGAAATTATTACACCGTTTCTTTAGCAGTGAAGCGTCCGGCGGCGTGATTCTGATCGTCGCCGCGATAGCCGCGATGGTGCTGGCAAACTTAGGCATAACGCGCGAACTCTATCACGCATTTCTGGAAACACCCGTTGAGCTACGGGTGGGCGTCCTGGAAATTAATAAAAACATGCTGCTGTGGATCAACGACGCCCTGATGGCGGTTTTCTTCCTGCTGGTGGGGTTAGAGGTTAAGCGCGAGCTGGTGATGGGATCGCTGGCGAGCCGTCAGCGCGCCGCGTTTCCCGTGATTGCGGCACTTGGTGGGATGGTGGTGCCTGCGCTGCTCTTCCTGGCCTTTGCCTGGCAGGATCCGGTAGCGCGCGACGGCTGGGCGATCCCGGCTGCGACGGATATCGCCTTTGCGCTCGGCGTGCTGGCATTACTGGGAAGTCGCGTACCCGTTGCGCTGAAAATCTTCCTGATGGCGCTGGCGATTATCGACGACCTGGGCGCAATCGTGATTATCGCGCTGTTCTACACCAGCGAGCTGTCGATACTGTCGCTGAGCGTGGCCGCAGGGGCGATTGCGGTGCTGGCGCTGCTGAATATCTGCAACGTGCGCCGCATCGGCATCTACGTGCTGGTGGGGATGGTGCTGTGGACAGCGGTGCTGAAATCCGGCGTACACGCCACCCTGGCGGGCGTCATCGTCGGCTTCTTCGTGCCGCTTAAGCCGCAGGACGGCAAGTCACCGGCAAAACAGCTGGAGCATGTTCTCCATCCGTGGGTCGCCTTTATGATCCTGCCGCTGTTTGCCTTCGCCAACGCGGGCGTTTCTCTGGAAGGCGTCACGCTGGGCGGACTGACCTCTGTCGTGCCGCTGGGGATTATTGCCGGGCTGTTTATCGGTAAGCCTTTGGGCATCAGCCTCTTCTGCTGGCTGGCGCTGAAGCTCAAGCTTGCTTCACTGCCGCAGGGGACAACCTTCAGGCAGATCATGGCGGTAGGCGTGCTGTGCGGTATCGGGTTCACGATGTCTATCTTCATCTCGACCCTGGCGTTTGGCGCGAAGGCACCAGAGCTCATTATCTGGGCGAAGCTTGGCATCTTAATCGGCTCATTGCTGGCTGCGGTTGTTGGTTACACGCTGTTAAAAATGAAATTGCCGGGCCAGGTGGGCCAGGCATAACAGGATCCCAGGGAGAGCAGCAGGCTCTCCCTGAACACCCTCAGGGAGAGAAGAAGCAATGTCTCATATCAATTACAACCATCTGTACTATTTCTGGCACGTCTACAAAGAAGGCTCGGTAGTCGGGGCGGCAGAGGCGCTTTACCTGACGCCCCAGACCATCACCGGGCAGATAAAAGCGCTGGAACAGCGTTTGCAGGGCAAGCTTTTCAAGCGTAAAGGCCGCGGTATTGAACCGAGCGAGCTCGGCGAACTGGTCTTTCGTTACGCCGACAAGATGTTCACTTTAAGCCAGGAGATGCTGGATATCGTGAACTACCGCAAAGAGTCGAACCTGCTCTTTGACGTGGGGGTGGCGGACGCGCTGTCAAAACGGCTGGTGAGCGGCGTGCTGGATGCGGCGGTGGTGGAAGATGAACAAATCCATCTGCGCTGCTTTGAATCCACCCACGAAATGCTGCTGGAGCAGCTGAGCCAGCACAAGCTGGATATGATTATCTCCGATTGCCCCATCGACTCCACGCAGCAGGAGGGGTTGTTCTCGGTGAAGATCGGCGAGTGTGGCGTGAGCTTCTGGTGTATCAATCCACCGCCGGAAAAACCCTTCCCGGCCTGTCTGGAGGAGCGCCGCCTGCTGGTGCCCGGAAGGCGTTCAATGCTGGGGCGCAAGCTGCTGAACTGGTTTAACTCGCAGGGTCTGAAAGTGGAGATACTGGGTGAGTTTGACGATGCGGCGCTGATGAAAGCCTTTGGCGAAGCGCATAACGCTATCTTTGTCGCGCCAACGCTGTACGCGCACGATCTCTATTCAGATAACAGAATTACGGAGATTGGCAGGGTGGATAACGTGATGGAGGAGTACCACGCGATATTTGCCGAAAGGATGATTCAGCACCCGGCGGTGCAGCGAATTTGCAATCGCGACTACTCGGCGCTGTTTACGCCTCCCGCGATTTAAGGACATAAAAAAACCCGCGTTAAGCGGGTTCTTTAAAACAAGCAACAACGAGTGGCGATTAAGCCAGTTTGTTGATCTGCGCGGTCAGGTTTGCTTTATGACGCGCTGCTTTGTTTTTGTGGATCAGACCTTTAGCAGCCTGACGATCCACGATTGGTTGCATTTCGTTAAATGCGTTCTGCGCAGCAGCTTTGTCGCCAGCTTCGATTGCTGCGTATACTTTCTTGATGAAAGTACGCATCATAGAGCGACGGCTTGCGTTGTGCTTACGAGCCTTTTCAGACTGTACGGCACGTTTCTTAGCTGATTTGATATTAGCCAAGGTCCAACTCCCAAATATGATCTATGTGGACAATTCAAAGGCCGAGGAATATGCCCTCTATACCTTCTTTTGTCAATGGATTTGTGCAAATAAGCGCCGTTAATGTGGCGACGCTACGTTACGTAGTGATGGCGCAGGATTCTACCAGCTTGTGTTCTCTGAATACAGCTTTTCGGCATAAAAATCGCAGTTCGCGGGCAGTTTTTTTCACTCAGAAAGGTCAGCGTGATGAAATCATTACGGCTTTCTGTTTTGCGTGAACAATCGCCGGTTAACCTTAATCGCTGTACAAGGTATACTTTGGCGATTTTCACTGTTTTGAGCCAGTCATGAAGCTGATACGCGGCATACATAATCTCAACAAGGCGCCACACGGGTGCGTGCTGACCATTGGTAATTTCGACGGCGTGCATCGTGGGCATCAGGCGCTGTTACAAGGATTGCGTAAAGAGGGCGAGGCCCGTGGCCTGCCCGTTGTCGTCATGATTTTTGAGCCACAGCCGCTGGAGCTGTTTGCGGGCGAGAAGTCTCCCGCTCGCCTCACTCGCCTGCGCGAGAAGTTGCGCTACCTGGCCCAGTGTGGCGTGGACTACGTGCTCTGCGTGCGTTTCGATCGCCGTTTTGCGGCGCTGACCGCACAAAATTTTGTCGGCGACCTGCTGGTGAAGCAGCTTGGCGTGCAGTTCCTCGCAGTGGGCGATGATTTCCGCTTTGGCGCTGGTCGTCAGGGCGATTTCTTGTTATTACAGAAGGCTGGCCTGGAGTACGGTTTTGACGTGACCAGCGCGATGACCTTCTGCGAAGGTGGCGTTCGCGTCAGCAGTACCGCCGTTCGCCAGGCGCTGGCCAATGATGAGCTCGATACCGCAGAGAACCTGCTCGGTCATCCGTTCACCATCTCGGGCCGCGTGGTGCATGGCGATGCGCTGGGGCGCACCATAGGTTTCCCGACGGCGAATATACCGCTGCGTCGTCAGGTTTCCCCGGTTAAAGGGGTATATGCGGTGGAAGTGGCCGGACTGGGCGACAAGCCCTATTTCGGTGTTGCCAATATTGGCACGCGTCCAACGGTTGCCGGTGTTCGACAACAGCTGGAAGTGCATCTGTTAGACGTTGTAATGGACCTCTACGGTCGCCATATAGATGTAATACTGCGTAAAAAGATACGCAATGAGCAGCGATTTGCTTCACTGGACGAACTGAAAGCGCAAATCGCGCGCGACGAATTAACGGCCCGCGAGTTTTTTGGGCTTTAGAACCGGCTTAACTGCCTACGTGATAAATACGGAACCGAGAATCTGATGAGTGACTATAAATCTACCCTGAATTTGCCGGAAACAGGGTTCCCGATGCGCGGCGATCTCGCCAAGCGTGAACCGGGAATGCTGGCGCGTTGGACCGATGATGACCTGTACGGCATCATTCGTGCAGCCAAAAAAGGCAAAAAAACCTTCATTCTGCATGATGGCCCTCCATATGCGAATGGCAGCATTCATATTGGTCACTCTGTAAACAAGATTCTGAAAGACATTATCGTGAAGTCCAAAGGACTCGCGGGCTTTGACTCGCCTTACGTTCCGGGCTGGGACTGCCACGGTCTGCCGATCGAGCTGAAAGTGGAGCAAGAGTACGGCAAGCCGGGTGAGAAGTTCACCGCCGCAGAATTCCGTGCGAAGTGCCGCGAATACGCTGCCACCCAGGTTGACGGTCAGCGCGCTGACTTCATCCGTCTGGGCGTGCTGGGCGACTGGTCGCACCCGTACCTGACCATGGACTTCAAAACCGAAGCCAACATCATCCGTGCGCTGGGTAAAATCATCGGCAACGGCCACCTGCACAAAGGCGCGAAGCCGGTGCACTGGTGCGTGGACTGCCGCTCTGCGCTGGCGGAAGCGGAAGTGGAGTATTACGACAAAACCTCCCCGTCTATCGACGTGGCGTTCCAGGCCGTCGATCAGGATGCGGTGAAGGCCAAATTTGGCGTGTCGTCCGTAAACGGCCCGATCTCCCTGGTTATCTGGACCACCACCCCGTGGACCCTGCCAGCGAACCGCGCGATCTCCCTGTCCGGTGAGTTTGAATACGCGCTGGTTCAGGTAGAAGGTCAGGCGGTTATCCTGGCGAAAGATCTGGTTGAGAGCGTGCTGAAACGCGCGAACATCACCGACTACACCGTGCTGGGCACTGTGAAAGGTGACGCGCTGGAGCTGATGCGCTTCAAACACCCGTTCCTGGACTTCGACGTGCCGGCGATCCTGGGCGACCACGTTACGCTGGACGCGGGTACCGGTGCGGTGCATACCGCAGGCGGCCACGGTCCTGACGACTACAACATCAGCCTGAAATACGGTCTGGAAATCGCTAACCCGGTTGGCCCGGACGGTTCTTACCTGCCTGGCACCTACCCGGCGCTGGACGGTATCAACGTCTTCAAAGCGAACGACATCATCGTCGATATGCTGCGCACCAGCGGCGCGCTGCTGCACGTTGAAAAAATGCAGCACAGCTATCCGTGCTGCTGGCGCCACAAGACGCCAATCATCTTCCGTGCGACCCCGCAGTGGTTCGTGAGCATGGATCAGAAAGGCCTGCGCGCGCAGTCTCTGAAAGAGATTAAAGGCGTGCAGTGGATCCCTGACTGGGGCCAGGCGCGTATCGAATCCATGGTCGCTAACCGCCCTGACTGGTGTATCTCCCGTCAGCGTACCTGGGGCGTGCCGATGTCTCTGTTCGTGCATAAAGAGACGCAGGAACTGCATCCAAATACCCTGGAACTGATGGAAGAGGTGGCGAAGCGCGTTGAAGTTGACGGCATTCAGGCGTGGTGGGATCTCGACTCCCGCGACATCCTGGGCGCTGATGCGGATAACTACGAGAAAGTGCCAGATACCCTGGACGTATGGTTCGACTCCGGTTCGACCCACGCTTCCGTTGTCGACGTGCGTCCTGAATTTGCAGGTCACGCAGCCGACATGTATCTGGAAGGTTCTGACCAACACCGCGGCTGGTTCATGTCATCCCTGATGATCTCCACCGCCATGAAGGGCAAAGCGCCTTACCGCCAGGTTCTGACCCACGGCTTCACCGTGGATGGTCAGGGCCGTAAGATGTCGAAATCCATCGGTAACACCGTTTCTCCGCAAGACGTGATGAACAAGCTGGGCGCGGATATTCTGCGTCTGTGGGTAGCATCCACCGACTACACCGGCGAAATGGCGGTGTCTGACGAAATCCTGAAGCGTGCTGCCGACAGCTATCGTCGTATCCGTAACACCGCGCGCTTCCTGCTGGCGAACCTGAACGGTTTCAATCCGGTAAAAGACATGGTGAAACCGGAAGACATGGTGGTGCTGGATCGCTGGGCCGTGGGCTGCGCGAGAGCGGCGCAGGACGACATCCTGAAAGCCTATGAGTCTTACGATTTCCACGAAGTGGTGCAGCGCCTGATGCGCTTCTGCTCCATCGAGATGGGCTCGTTCTACCTCGACATCATCAAAGACCGCCAGTATACCGCGAAAGCCGACAGCGTCGCGCGTCGTAGCTGCCAGTCTGCGCTGTACCACATTGCAGAAGCGCTGGTTCGCTGGGTGGCGCCGATCATGTCCTTCACCGCAGATGAAATCTGGGGCTACCTGCCGGGCGACCGTGAGAAGTATGTGTTTACGGGCGAGTGGTACGAAGGTCTGTTCGACCTCTCCAGCACCGAAGCGATGAACGACGCTTATTGGGAAGAGCTGCTGAAAGTGCGTGGCGAAGTGAACAAGGTTATCGAGCAGGCGCGTGCCGACAAGAAAGTCGGCGGCTCGCTGGAGGCGGCGGTGACCCTGTACGCAGAGCCTGAACTGGCGGCTAAACTGACGGCGCTGGGCGATGAATTGCGATTTGTCCTGTTGACCTCCGGTGCGAAAGTTGCGGATTATGCCGACGCGCCTGCTGATGCTCAGCAGAGCGAACTGCTCAAAGGACTGAAAGTCGCGCTGAGCAAAGCCGACGGTGAGAAATGCCCGCGTTGCTGGCATTACACCACCGATGTCGGTCAGGTGGCGGAACACGCAGACATCTGCGGACGCTGTGTAAGCAACGTCGCCGGTGACGGCGAGAAACGTAAGTTTGCCTGATGAGTAAAACTCTTTCTTCGACAGGACTGCGCTGGCTGTGGCTGGTTGTGGTAGTGCTGATTATCGATCTGGGCAGCAAATTCCTGATCCTCCAGAACTTCGCTCTGGGGGATACGGTGCCGCTGTTCCCGTCCCTTAATCTTCACTACGCGCGCAACTACGGCGCGGCGTTTAGTTTCCTGGCTGACAGCGGTGGCTGGCAGCGCTGGTTCTTCGCGGGTATCGCTATCGGTATCTGCGTCATACTGGCGGTGCTGATGTACCGTTCGAAAGCGACGCAAAAGCTGAACAACATTGCCTACGCGCTGATCATTGGCGGCGCGTTAGGTAACCTGTTCGATCGCCTGTGGCACGGCTTCGTGGTCGATATGATCGACTTCTACGTCGGCGACTGGCACTTCGCGACCTTTAACCTCGCCGACAGCTTCATTTGTGTCGGTGCGGCGTTAATCGTGCTGGAAGGCTTCCTGCCGAAACCGGCCGCGAAAGAGCAGGCGTAGCATCAATGCCGGGTAGCGTTACGCTTACCCGGCCTACCGAATATGCCGACGCTTGTTGGCCGGGTTAGCGAAGCGCAACCCGGCACACAGGCGAGACAACACTAAAGAGCAATCTGCATGTCTAAATCCGTACAGAGCAACAGCGCCATCCTCGTTCACTTCACGCTGAAACTGGATGATGGATCGACGGCTGAATCCACCCGCAACAACGGTAAACCCGCCCTGTTTCGCCTTGGTGATACCTCTCTGTCTGAAGGTCTGGAACAACAGCTTCTGGGTCTGAAAGAGGGCGAGAAAAAGGCGTTCTCGCTGGAGCCTGATGCGGCGTTTGGCGTGCCAAGCCCGGATCTGGTTCAGTATTTCTCGCGCCGCGAGTTTATGGACGCAGGCGAACCGGAAGTTGGGGCGATTATGCTCTTTACCGCTATGGATGGCAGCGAAATGCCTGGCGTGATCCGCGAAATCAACGGCGACTCCATCACCGTCGATTTCAACCATCCGCTTGCCGGGCGTACCGTCCATTTTGATATTGAAGTGCTGGAGATCGATCCGGCACTGGAGGCCTGAAATGCAGATCCTGTTGGCTAACCCGCGCGGCTTCTGCGCCGGTGTAGACCGCGCTATCAGCATTGTTGAAAACGCGCTGGAGCTTTACGGCGCGCCCATTTATGTTCGCCATGAAGTGGTGCACAACCGCTACGTGGTCGACAGCCTGCGCGAGCGCGGCGCTATCTTCATTGAGCAAATCAGCGAAGTGCCGGACGGCGCGATCCTGATTTTCTCCGCGCACGGCGTTTCTCAGGCGGTGCGTAACGAAGCGAAAAGCCGCGATTTGACGGTGTTTGATGCCACCTGTCCACTGGTGACCAAGGTGCATATGGAAGTGGCGCGCGCCAGCCGCCGTGGTGAAGAGTCTATCCTGATTGGCCATGCGGGCCACCCGGAAGTTGAAGGCACTATGGGCCAGTACAGCAACCCGGAAGGGGGAATGTATCTGGTCGAATCGCCGGAAGACGTCTTTACGCTCGATGTGAAAAACGAAGCGCGTCTGTCGTTTATGACCCAGACCACGCTCTCCGTGGACGACACCTCAGACGTGATCGACGCCCTGCGCCAGCGCTTCCCGAAAATCGTCGGGCCCCGCAAAGATGACATCTGCTACGCCACCACCAACCGTCAGGAAGCGGTGCGCGCGCTGGCTGAACAGGCGGACGTGGTGCTGGTGGTTGGCTCGAAAAACTCCTCTAACTCCAACCGTCTGGCCGAGCTGGCTCAGCGTATGGGGAAAGCGGCGTTTCTGATTGACGATGCCACCGACATTCAGGAAGCGTGGGTGAAAAACGCGGCCTGTGTTGGCGTCACGGCGGGCGCCTCCGCGCCGGATATTCTGGTGCAAAACGTGATAGCTCGCTTGCAGGAGCTCGGCGGCGGTGACGCAATACCGCTCGAAGGCCGCGTAGAGAATATCGTTTTTGAAGTGCCAAAAGAGCTGCGTATCGACGCTCGCGAAGTGGAATAATCCCTTTTCTGATGAAAGGCCAGCACCTCCTGTGCTGGCCTTTTTTTTTTGCCAATGATTTATCGTGCTGAAGAAATCATGTCTTTTACTGATATTTAAGTCTGTTTCACGTTAAATTCTAATTATCGGTGTTTTCAGTTGGCAGCCGTTGCGAAGGCTGGTTAATCTGAAAACGGTTTACATCATTTTAACGTAAGAGAATAACTATGCATGATGCACAGATCCGTGTCGCCATTGCGGGCGCGGGTGGACGTATGGGCCGCCAGCTGATTCAGGCGGCGCTACAGATGGATGGCGTGGCGCTTGGCGCGGCGCTGGAGCGTGAAGGTTCATCGCTTCTGGGCGCCGACGCGGGCGAGCTGGCGGGCGCGGCAAAAACCGGCGTGACCGTACAAAGCAGTCTCGACGCGGTGAAAGATGACTTCGACGTCTTTATCGACTTTACCCGTCCGGAAGGGACGCTGAACCATCTGGCGTTTTGCCTTCAGCACGGTAAAGGGATGGTTATCGGCACAACCGGATTCGACGACGCTGGTAAACAGGCGATTCAGGATGCGGCAAACGAGATTGCTATCGTCTTCGCGGCAAACTTTAGCGTTGGCGTGAACGTCATGCTCAAGCTGCTGGAGAAGGCGGCGAAGGTGATGGGCGACTACACCGACATTGAGATTATCGAAGCGCACCACCGCTATAAAGTTGATGCGCCGTCGGGCACGGCGCTGGCGATGGGGGAAGCGATTGCTTATGCAATGGATAAGGATTTAAAAGACGTCGCGGTCTACTCCCGCGAAGGGCATACGGGCGAGCGCGTTCCGGGCACGATCGGCTTTGCCACCGTCCGTGCGGGCGACATCGTCGGCGAACATACCGCGATGTTCGCCGATATTGGCGAACGCGTGGAGATTACGCATAAGGCGTCGAGCCGCATGACCTTTGCAAACGGCGCCGTACGCTCCGCATTGTGGCTGAAAAGTAAGGATAATGGTCTTTTTGATATGCGAGATGTGCTCGATCTCAACAATTTATAAACGTTATTACCCATCGTGATGTGGTTATTGCAGTCGTAATGCCTTGATTGCATAGGGCAATATTTTATTGCCCTTTTATTTTGAGGTTTTCATCGCAAATTATATATAAACCATCGAAAAATCGATCATATGCACCCGTTTTCTGTTGCGGTAATGTAAATTTTGACCATCTGGTCTACTTTTTACTGTCTGGCGACATAAATTTTCATTAAACTCGCTGCGCAAGCGATTTCCACGGTGATTTACCCGATCATTTTGTCGCTTAAACCTCTTTCACGCCGCCAGGCCCGCAAAAGAATAAACAAAATATCCGCTTTTGAGTTGACTTTTACCCTCTGAATACCCAGAATGCCGCCGTTTGCCAAAAATCCGCTGGCAACAAATTTGCATTGCGTCATAACGTGGTTGTGAATTAATATGCAAATAAAGTGAGTGAATATTCTCTGGAGGGTGTTTTGATTAAGTCAGCGCTATTGGTTCTGGAAGACGGAACCCAGTTTATCGGTCGGGCCATAGGGGCAACGGGTTCGGCGGTTGGGGAAGTCGTTTTCAATACTTCAATGACCGGTTATCAAGAAATCCTCACTGATCCTTCCTATTCTCGCCAAATCGTTACTCTTACTTATCCTCATATCGGCAATGTCGGCACCAATGCTGCTGACGAAGAATCTTCTCAGGTACATGCGCAGGGCCTGGTCATTCGCGACCTGCCGCTGATTGCCAGCAACTTCCGCAATACCGAAGACCTCTCTTCCTACCTGAAACGCCATAACATTGTGGCGATTGCCGATATCGATACCCGTAAGTTAACCCGTCTGCTGCGCGAGAAGGGCGCTCAGAACGGCTGCATCATCGCGGGCGATAACCTGGATGCGGCGCTGGCGCTGGAAAAAGCGAAAGCCTTCCCGGGTCTGAACGGGATGGATCTGGCGAAAGAAGTAACCACCAGCGAAGCCTACAGCTGGACGCAGGGGAGCTGGACGCTGGAAGGCGACCTGCCGGAAGCGAAACCGGAAAGCGAGCTGCCGTTCCACGTTGTGGCATATGATTTTGGTGCCAAGCGCAACATCCTGCGCATGCTGGTTGACCGCGGCTGCCGCCTGACGGTCGTTCCGGCGAAGACCTCTGCTGAAGAGGTGCTGAAGATGAACCCGGACGGGATCTTCCTCTCCAACGGCCCTGGCGACCCGGCGCCGTGCGACTACGCTATCGACGCCATTAAATCTTTCCTGGAAACCGACATTCCGGTCTTCGGCATCTGCCTCGGCCATCAGCTGCTGGCGCTGGCGAGCGGTGCGAACACAATCAAGATGAAGTTCGGCCACCACGGTGGCAACCACCCGGTGAAAGATATCGACAATAACACCGTCATGATTACCGCGCAGAACCACGGCTTTGCGGTGGATGAGGCTTCCATGCCCGCTAACCTGCGCGTGACGCACAAATCCCTGTTCGATGGCACCCTCCAGGGCATCCATCGCACCGATAAGCCAGCGTTCAGCTTCCAGGGCCACCCGGAAGCCAGCCCGGGCCCGCACGACGCCGCGCCGCTGTTCGATCACTTTATCGAACTTATCGAGCAATACCGTAAGACCGCTAAATAATCAGGAGCCGAGAAGACAATGCCAAAACGTACAGACATAAAAAGCATCCTGATCCTTGGCGCTGGCCCAATCGTTATCGGCCAGGCCTGCGAATTCGACTACTCCGGAGCGCAGGCGTGTAAAGCACTGCGCGAAGAGGGCTACCGCGTCATTCTGGTGAACTCAAACCCGGCCACCATCATGACCGACCCGGAAATGGCTGATGCCACCTACATCGAGCCGATTCACTGGGAAGTGGTACGTAAAATCATCGAAAAAGAGCGTCCGGATGCGGTGCTGCCAACGATGGGCGGCCAGACGGCGCTGAACTGCGCGCTGGAGCTGGAGCGTCAGGGCGTGCTCGAAGAGTTCGGCGTGACCATGATTGGTGCGACCGCCGACGCCATTGATAAAGCTGAAGACCGCCGCCGTTTCGACGTGGCGATGAAGAAAATCGGCCTCGACACCGCGCGTTCCGGTATCGCACACAATATGGAAGAGGCGCTGGCGGTTGCCGCTGACGTCGGTTATCCGTGCATCATCCGTCCTAGCTTCACCATGGGCGGCACCGGCGGCGGTATCGCCTACAACCGCGAAGAGTTCGAAGAGATTTGCGAGCGCGGTCTGGATCTCTCCCCAACCAAAGAGCTGCTGATTGATGAGTCGCTGATTGGCTGGAAAGAGTACGAGATGGAAGTGGTGCGTGATAAAAACGACAACTGCATCATCGTCTGCTCCATCGAAAACTTCGATGCGATGGGTATTCACACCGGCGACTCCATAACCGTGGCGCCAGCCCAGACGCTGACCGACAAAGAGTATCAAATCATGCGTAACGCCTCGATGGCGGTACTGCGTGAAATCGGCGTAGAAACCGGCGGCTCTAACGTGCAGTTCTCGGTGAACCCGAAAACCGGCCGTCTGATTGTTATCGAAATGAACCCGCGCGTGTCCCGCTCCTCCGCGCTGGCCTCGAAAGCCACCGGCTTCCCGATTGCGAAAGTGGCGGCGAAACTGGCGGTGGGCTACACCCTCGACGAGCTGATGAACGACATCACCGGCGGTCGTACGCCGGCCTCCTTCGAGCCGTCTATCGACTACGTTGTGACCAAAATTCCACGCTTCAACTTCGAGAAGTTCGCCGGTGCGAACGACCGTCTGACGACCCAGATGAAATCCGTCGGCGAAGTGATGGCGATTGGCCGCACCCAGCAGGAATCCTTGCAGAAAGCCCTGCGCGGTCTGGAAGTGGGCGCGACCGGCTTTGACCCGAAAGTGAGCCTGGACGATCCGGAAGCGCTGACTAAAATCCGCCGCGAGCTGAAAGACGCGGGCGCAGAGCGCATCTGGTACATCGCTGACGCCTTCCGTGCGGGCCTGTCCGTGGACGGCGTGTTCAACCTGACCAATATCGACCGCTGGTTCCTGGTGCAGATTGAAGAGCTGGTGCGTCTGGAAGAGAAAGTGGCCGAGCTGGGCATTACCGGTCTGGACGCTGACTTCCTGCGTATGCTGAAGCGTAAAGGCTTCGCCGACGCGCGTCTGGCAAAACTGGCGGGCGTGCGCGAAGCGGAAATCCGCAAGCTGCGTGACCAGTACAACCTGCATCCGGTTTACAAGCGCGTGGACACCTGTGCGGCGGAATTCTCCACCGACACCGCCTACATGTACTCGACCTATGAAGACGAGTGCGAAGCGAATCCGTCCGTCGACCGCGACAAGGTGATGGTGCTGGGCGGCGGGCCAAACCGTATCGGCCAGGGCATTGAGTTTGACTACTGCTGCGTACACGCCTCGCTGGCGCTGCGCGAAGACGGTTACGAAACCATCATGGTGAACTGCAACCCGGAAACCGTCTCCACCGACTACGACACCTCCGACCGTCTGTACTTCGAGCCGGTTACGCTGGAAGACGTGCTGGAAATCGTGCGCATCGAGAAGCCGAAAGGCGTTATCGTGCAGTACGGCGGCCAGACCCCCCTGAAGCTGGCGCGCGCGCTGGAAGCGGCAGGCGTACCGATTATCGGCACCAGCCCGGATGCCATTGACCGTGCAGAAGACCGCGAGCGTTTCCAGCAGGCGGTTGACCGTCTGAAGCTGAAACAGCCCGCTAACGCCACCGTGACCGCGATTGAACAGGCGGTTGAGAAGGCAAAAGAGATTGGCTACCCGCTGGTGGTGCGTCCTTCTTACGTGCTGGGCGGCCGCGCGATGGAAATCGTCTACGACGAAGCCGACCTGCGTCGCTACTTCCAGACGGCGGTAAGCGTTTCTAACGATGCGCCAGTGCTGCTCGACCGCTTCCTCGACGATGCGGTAGAAGTGGACGTTGACGCTATCTGCGACGGCGAAATGGTGCTGATTGGCGGCATTATGGAGCACATCGAGCAGGCGGGCGTTCACTCCGGCGACTCCGCCTGTTCTCTGCCAGCGTACACCCTGAGCCAGGAGATCCAGGACGTGATGCGCCAGCAGGTGCAGAAGCTGGCCTTCGAGTTGCAGGTTCGCGGTCTGATGAACGTGCAGTTTGCGGTGAAAGACAACGAAGTCTACCTGATTGAAGTCAACCCGCGTGCAGCGCGTACCGTGCCGTTTGTCTCCAAAGCGACCGGCATCCCGCTGGCGAAAGTGGCGGCGCGCGTGATGGCGGGCCAGACGCTGGCACAGCAGGGCGTGACCAAAGAGATCATCCCACCGTACTACTCGGTGAAAGAAGTGGTGCTGCCGTTCAACAAATTCCCGGGCGTTGACCCGCTGTTAGGGCCAGAGATGCGCTCTACCGGGGAAGTGATGGGCGTGGGCCGCACCTTCGCAGAAGCGTTCGCCAAGGCGCAGCTGGGCAGCAGCTCCACCATGAAGAAATCGGGCCGTGCGCTGCTCTCCGTTCGCGAAGGCGACAAAGAGCGCGTGGTTGACCTGGCCGCCAAGCTGCTGAAACAGGGCTTTGAGCTGGATGCGACCCACGGCACGGCGATTGTGCTCGGCGAAGCGGGAATCAATCCACGTCTGGTGAACAAGGTGCATGAAGGTCGTCCGCACATTCAGGACCGTATCAAGAATGGCGAATACACCTACATCATCAACACCACCGAAGGGCGTCAGGCGATTGAGGACTCTAAGCTGATTCGCCGCAGCGCGCTTCAGTACAAAGTCCACTACGACACCACCCTGAACGGCGGTTTCGCCACGGCGATGGCGCT
Source organism: Enterobacter asburiae (assembly GCF_021440515.1). Classification (GTDB taxonomy): domain Bacteria; phylum Pseudomonadota; class Gammaproteobacteria; order Enterobacterales; family Enterobacteriaceae; genus Enterobacter; species Enterobacter asburiae_E. Next base: position 153,796 of record NZ_JAKCMV010000023.1, read on the forward strand.
GAACGCGGATGCTACCGAGAAGGTGATTTCGGTGCAGGAAATGCACGCGCAGATTAGCAAGTAAGTTTGTATGCCCGGTGCCGTTCGGTTGCCGGGCATTCTTCCCCTCTTCGGAACCTTCTGGTTTTTCAACCGCATTCAGTGAGTTAGCCTAAGATTGTTAGGTCACTAACCAAATTCAACTGAGAGCAGGGGAAAACACCATGCAAAATAAACTACTGATCGCCTCCATTTTTGCTGCAACAGCGATGTTCACCGTGGCGGGCTGTTCGTCTAATCAGGCCGTCAAAACCACCGATGGCAAAACGATCGTGACCGACGGCAAACCGCAGGTCGATGACGATACCGGTCTGGTGTCATACAAAAACGCTGAAACCGGCAAAACCGAGCAGATTAACCGTAATGAGGTTAAATCGATGGGCGAGCTGGATAACTAATTCAGAATTTCCATACCGCCTTGTCAATAATATTCGCTATTAGCCTGATGAATAACTGACTACACTCTTTTGAGAAAAGTAGACAGAAAAACATCAGGCTAATTCATGATTTTAATCATTTACGCGCATCCTTATCCGCATCACTCACATGCGAATAAGCAGATGCTTGAACAGGCAAGGACGCTGGACGGAGTGGAGATTCGCTCCCTCTATCAACTCTATCCCGATTTCAATATCGATATTGCCGCTGAGCAGGAGGCCATCTCGCGCGCCGACCTGATCGTCTGGCAACATCCGATGCAGTGGTACAGCACGCCTCCGCTTCTCAAACTCTGGATCGACAAAGTCTTTTCCCACGGCTGGGCCTACGGTCACAACGGCAACGCCCTGAAGGGCAAGAGCCTGATGTGGGCCGTGACCACCGGCGGCGGTGAAAGCCACTTTGATATCGGCGCCTTCCCCGGATTTGACGTGCTTGCCCAGCCGCTTCAGGCGACCGCGATTTACTGCGGGCTGAACTGGCTTCCCCCTTTCGCGATGCACTGCACCTTTGTCTGCGACGACGAAACCTTACAGGCGCAGGCGCGCCACTATAAGCAACGCCTGCTGGCGTGGCAGGAGGCTCACAATGGATAGCCATACGCTGATACAGGCGCTGATCTACCTCGGCGCGGCGGCGCTGATCGTTCCCGTCGCGGTTCGCCTCGGGCTGGGATCGGTGCTTGGCTATCTGATTGCCGGGTGCGTGATCGGGCCGTGGGGCTTCCGCCTGGTGACCGACGCCGAGTCTATCCTCCACTTCGCGGAGATCGGCGTGGTGCTGATGCTGTTTGTGATTGGCCTGGAGCTGGATCCGCAGCGCTTATGGAAGCTGCGCGCCTCGGTGTTTGGCGGCGGCGCGCTGCAAATGGCGGCCTGCGGTTTGCTGCTGGGCGGGTTCTGTATCCTGCTGGGCATGGAGTGGAAGGTGGCGGAGCTGATCGGCATGACGCTGGCGCTCTCCTCAACCGCCATCGCCATGCAGGCGATGAATGAACGCAATCTGACGGTTTCCCAGATGGGGCGCAGCGCCTTCTCGGTGCTATTGTTCCAGGATATCGCGGCGATCCCGCTGGTGGCGATGATCCCGCTGCTGGCGGCAAGCGGTGCCTCAACCACGCTGGGCGCGTTCGGCCTGTCGGCGCTGAAGGTGGCGGGCGCGCTGGCGCTGGTGATCCTGCTGGGACGTTACGTTACCCGTCCGCTGCTGCGCTTTGTTGCCCGCTCGGGGCTGCGCGAAGTGTTCAGCGCCGTGGCCCTGTTCCTGGTGTTTGGCTTCGGCCTGCTGCTGGAAGAGGCCGGGCTGTCGATGGCGATGGGGGCATTCCTGGCGGGCGTTCTGCTGGCAAGCTCCGAATACCGCCACGCCCTGGAAAGCGATATCGAGCCGTTTAAAGGCCTGCTGTTAGGGCTGTTCTTCATCGGCGTGGGGATGTCTATCGACTTCGGCACGCTGGTGACGCACCCGCTGCGCATCATCATTCTGCTGGTGGGCTTCCTGGTTATCAAAATGGCGATGCTGTGGCTGATCGCGCGTCCGTTAAAGGTGCCGAACAAGCAGCGATTCTGGTTTGCGGCGCTGCTGGGGCAGGGAAGTGAGTTTGCCTTCGTGGTCTTCGGGGCCGCGCAGATGGCGAACGTGCTCGATCCGGAGTGGGCGAAAGCCCTGACTCTGGCGGTGGCGCTGTCGATGGCCGCGACGCCGATCCTGCTGGTTCTGCTGACGCGTCTGGAAAAATCCAGCAGCGGACAAGAGCGTGAAGCGGATGAAATCGACGAAGAGCAGCCGAGGGTTATCATCGCCGGGTTTGGCCGTTTCGGGCAGATCGCCGGCCGTTTACTGCTCTCCAGCGGCGTGAAGATGGTCATTCTCGATCACGATCCTGACCACGTTGATACCCTGCGTAAATTCGACATGAAGGTCTTCTACGGCGATGCGACCCGCGTCGATCTGCTGGAGTCTGCCGGTGCGGCGAAAGCGGAAGTGTTGATTAACGCCATCGACGATCCGCAGGCGAGTATGCAGCTGGTGGAGCTGGCAAAAGAGCACTTCCCGCATCTGACGATCATCTCCCGCGCGCGCGATGTGGATCATTACATCCTGCTGCGTCAGGCCGGGGTGGTCGCGCCCGAGCGTGAAACCTTTGAAGGGGCGATTAAATCAGGTCGAATGGCGCTGGAAAGTCTGGGGCTGGGTGCGTATGAAGCTCGCGAGCGCGCTGACCTGTTCCGCCGCTTCAATACCGATATGGTGGAGGAGATGGTGGAGATGGCGGGCAGCTCGGATTCAGAATTTGCCGCCGTCTTTAAACGGACCAGTACCATGCTGACGGAAATCATTAATGAAGACCGTAACCACCTGTCGCTGGTGCAGCGCCATGGCTGGCAAGGCACGGAAGAGGGCAAGCATACCGGTGACCCGGCGGACGAGCCGGAGCGTAAACCCACCGCGTGAAGTGGGGTTGCCAGCAATATTAAAAAATTTCGCTTTCTTTACCCTGCCGCCAGTCGACGAAAGATTAAGCTTTCCGTATAGTGGCGGCAATTTTTTGCATCCGGGAATTTTTCAATGATCAGTCTGATTGCAGCGCTGGCGGTAGATCGCGTTATCGGTATGGAAAACGCCATGCCGTGGAACCTGCCTGCCGATCTCGCATGGTTTAAACGTACTACGTTAAACAAGCCGGTAGTGATGGGCCGCCTGACCTGGGAGTCGATTGGTCGTCCATTGCCGGGCCGTAAGAATATCGTAATCAGTAGCCAGCCGGGCACTGACGATCGCGTCGAGTGGGTAAAGTCGGTGGACGAGGCGATTGCCGCCTGCGGTGATGCCGAAGAGATTATGGTGATCGGTGGTGGCCGCGTGTACGAGCAGTTCCTGCCAAAAGCGCAGAAGCTGTATCTGACCCACATTGATGCAGAAGTGGAAGGGGATACCCATTTCCCGGATTACGATCCGGACGAGTGGGAATCCGTTTTCAGCGAATTCCACGATGCTGACGAGCAAAACTCGCACAGCTACTGCTTCGAAATTCTGGAACGTCGTTAAACGTTTTACCCCTCACCCAGGCTGCATTAAGTCCCCTCTCCCCTTTGGGGAGAGGGTTAGGGTGAGGGGAAATTATTCAGGAGGCGACCGCCTCATCTCCCCCTAAGTTAAGCTGTCGATTAGACGGCTGCACAAAGTAAGTCTTATCTTCCCAGCGCAGGCAGGTTAAATCCCCGCCCCAGCAGCAGCCCGTATCCAGACCGTAAATGCCTTCCGGCGTGCCTTTGCCCTCCAGCGACGCCCAGTGTCCAAACACCACGCTGTATTCGCGGGTGACAGGCCCGGGGAGCGCAAACCAGGGTTTCAGCGGGGCGGGCGCATTTTCCGGCGTGTCTTTGCAGTACATATCGAGCTGCCCGTTCGGGAAGCAGTAGCGCATCCGCGTAAAGGCGTTCGTGATAAAACGCAGACGCGCCAGACCGCTGAGATCCTCACTCCAGTTGTTCGGCATATCGCCGTACATCGCGTCGAGGAAGAAGGGATAGGAGTCGCTTGCCAGCACCGCTTCTGCATCGCGCGCGCAGGTTTTTGCCGTGTCGAGATCCCACTGCGGGGTGATCCCGGCGTGTGCCATGACCAGCTTTTTCTCTTCGTCCACCTGGAGCAGCGGCTGGCGACGCAGCCAGTTGAGAAGATCGTCGGCGTCCGGCGCTTCCAGCAGAGGTGAGAGGCGATCTTTTGGCTTATTACGGCTGATCCCGGCGAACACCGCCAGCAGATGCAGATCGTGATTGCCCAGCACCATGCGCACGCTGTCGCCCAGCGATTTGACGAAGCGCAGCACGTCAAGCGAGCCAGGACCGCGCGCCACTAAATCGCCCGTTAGCCAGAGGGTATCCTGGCCTGGCGTGAAGTCGACCTGCTTTAACAATGCGATCAGTTCATCGTAGCAACCGTGAACGTCGCCAATCAGATATGTTGACATTGGATTAGTGAATGAGTGTGGTTACGGCAAGACGGAAAACAGGAATAGCAATGCGGAAAGCATTGCCGTCGGCGTCGACCATTTCGTAATGGCCTTGCATCGTTCCCATCGGCGTTTCGATAACCGCGCCGCTGGTGTATTGATACTCTTCGCCAGGGGCGATGTGCGGCTGTTCGCCGACAACACCTTCACCCTGAACTTCGATTTCGCGGCCATTGCCGTTAGTGATAAGCCAGTAGCGCCCGAGCAGCTGCACGGGCATCCGCCCCAGATTGCGAATGGTCACGGTGTAAGCAAAAACATAGCGCTCTTCGTCCGGTGTGGATTGAGACTCGATATAGACGCTTTGTACCTGAACACATACGCGGGGCGAATCAATCATGGCTTAGCTCTCCTTCGGCGGCGCATTGTCGCTAATGTAATTAGCCAGCTTGCAGTACTGCTCAACGGAAATGTTTTCTGCGCGCATTGCCGGGTCGATGCCCAGCTCTGCCAACACGTCAACGGTAAACGAGTTACTGAGGCTGTTGCGGATCGTTTTACGACGCTGGTTAAAGGCTTCTGTGGTGATGCGGCTCAGCACGCGCAGGTCTTTGACCGTGTGCGGCATCGTTTTATGCGGCACCAGACGCACAACCGCAGAGTCGACTTTCGGCGGTGGCGTGAACGCGGTCGGTGGCACTTCAAGGACCGGGATCACGTTGCAATAATATTGCGCCATCACGCTTAAACGACCATACGCTTTACTGTTCGGCCCTGCAACCAGACGGTTAACCACCTCTTTTTGCAGCATGAAGTGCATGTCGGCAATGGCATCAGTATAGCTAAACAGGTGGAACATCAGCGGCGTGGAGATGTTATACGGCAGGTTGCCGAATACGCGCAGCGGCTGGCCCATTTTCTCTGACAGCTCGCCAAAGTTCATGGTCATGGCATCCTGCTGATAAATAGTCAGCTTTGGCCCCAGGAACGGGTGCGTTTGCAGGCGCGCGGCCAGATCGCGGTCCAGTTCGATGACCGTCAGTTCGTCAAGACGCTCGCCGACCGGCTCGGTCAGCGCGGCAAGACCCGGGCCGATTTCGACCATCGCCTGGCCTTTCTGCGGATTAATGGCAGCAACGATACTGTCGATCACAAACCGATCGTTGAGGAAGTTTTGCCCGAAACGTTTACGGGCTAAGTGGCCCTGATGGACTCGATTAGTCATTGAGTATTAACAATCATTTTGATGGCGAGATTAAGCGCCGTAATAAAACTGCCGACATCCGCTTTCCCCTGGCCTGCCAAATCCAGCGCAGTACCGTGGTCAACGGACGTTCGAATAAAGGGTAAACCGAGCGTGATGTTCACGCCTCGGCCAAAGCCCTGGTATTTTAGCACGGGCAGACCCTGATCGTGGTACATCGCGAGCACGGCGTCGGCATTATCCAGGTATTTGGGCTGGAAAAGGGTATCCGCAGGCAGCGGCCCGCTGAGGTTCATCCCCTTTGCCCGCATGTCGTTGAGCACCGGAATGATGGTGTCGATCTCTTCCGTGCCCATATGCCCGCCTTCACCCGCGTGCGGATTCAGGCCGCAAACCAGAACGTGCGGCTGTTTAATGCCGAACTTCGTTTGCAGGTCATGATGCAAAATCCCGATGATGTCACGAAGAAGCTCAGGCGTGATGGCATCGGGTATGGCCCTGATCGGCAGATGCGTGGTCACCAGCGCAACGCGCATCGCCTCGGTTGCCAGCATCATCACCACTTTAGGGCTGTGCGAACGCTCTTCAAAGAACTCGGTATGTCCGGTAAAGGGAATACCGGCTTCGTTGATCACGCCTTTGTGTACTGGTCCGGTGATCAGCGCGGCGAACTCGCCGTTCAGACAACCGTCACAGGCGCGGGCAAGGGTATCGACAACATAGTGGCCGTTTTCGGTGCTGAGCTGTCCCGGCACAACGGGCGTACGAAGGGGAACAGAGAGAAGGGTGAGCGTACCGGCCTGCTGCGGCGCGGGCTGTTGGCCTTCAACGTAGGGGATTAGCGTTAAAGGCAGACCGAGCAAATTTGCCCGGTCTGTTAACAGTGTTGCATCAGCGCAGACGACCAGCTCCACCGGCCAGCTGCGCTGGGCGAGCTGGACGACGAGGTCGGGACCAATCCCGGCGGGTTCGCCGGGAGTGATAACAACACGATGTTGTTTCATTAGTTGCTCAGTATTTTCACGTAAGCGCTGGCGCGTTGTTCCTGCATCCAGGTTGCCGCTTCTTCAGAGAATTTACGGTTAAACAGCATACGGTAGGCTCTGTCTTTCTGGGCCGCGTCGGTTTTATCCACGTTGCGGGTATCCATCAGCTGAATCAGGTGCCAGCCGAAGGAAGAGTGTACCGGCGCGCTCATCTGGCCTTTGTTCAGACGCATCAGCGCATCGCGGAAAGCAGGATCGTAGATGTCTGCCGCAGCCCAGCCCAAATCACCACCCTGGTTAGCAGAGCCTGGATCCTGGGAGAACTCTTTTGCCGCCTTATCGAAGGTGGTTTTACCGCTCTTGATATCAGCCGCAATCTGTTCCAGCTTCACGCGAGCCTGATCGTCGGTCATGATTGGCGACGGCTTCAGGAGAATGTGGCGCGCATGAACTTCCGTCACGGAGATGTTCTGGCTCTGGCCACGCAGATCGTTCACCTTCAGGATGTGGAAGCCCACGCCTGAACGGATTGGCCCGATGATGTCGCCTTTCTTCGCCGTGCTCAGCGCCTGAGCAAAGATAGACGGCAGCTCCTGGATACGACCCCAGCCCATCTGGCCGCCTTTCAGCGCCTGCTGATCAGCAGAGTAGGTGATCGCCAGCTTGCCGAAATCATCGCCGTTACGCGCCTGATCGACGATAGAACGCGCCTGGCTTTCCGCTTCCGCGGCCTGATCGGACGTTGGGTTTTCCGGCAGTGGGATCAGAATGTGGCTCAGGTTCAGCTCGGTGCTGGCATCGTTCTGACTGCCCACCTGCTTCGCGAGCGCATCCACTTCCTGCGGCAGGATGGTTACGCGACGACGCACTTCGTTGTTACGCACTTCCGAGATCAGCATCTCTTTGCGGATCTGGTTGCGGTAGGTCGGATAGCTGATGCCGTCATAGGCCAGACGGCTGCGCATCTGATCCAGAGACATGTTGTTCTGCTTCGCAATGTTCGCAATGGCCTGATCGAGCTGCTCGTCGGAGATCTTCACGCCCATTTTCTGACCCATTTGCAGAACGATCTGATCCATGATCAGACGCTCCAGGATCTGGTGGCGCAGCGTGTTGTCATCAGGAAGCTGCTGACCTGCCTGGCCCGAATTGAGCTTCACGGATTTCATCAAACCGTCAACGTCACTTTCAAGCACTACGCCGTTGTTAACCACAGCGGCGACTTTATCGACAACCTGGGGGGCCGCGAAGCTGGTATTCGCAACCATAGCGACACCCAGAAGCAGCGTTTTCCAGTTCTTCATACTTTTTCCATTTCAATTAACCGCAGAGCGGATTACGTTGTAAATCAAGCACATTACAAGGAGCTACGGTACGGCAGAATGTTCGAGCGCAGCATCTGCTGCGTGCCCAGACCGTAGTTGGAACTCAGGCCGCGCAACTCGATATTAAAGCCAATCACGTTATCGTATTCGCTTTGATTATTTTTGGTATCCCAGCCGTTAAGCTTGCGTTCGTATCCGACGCGCAGCGCGTAACAGCAGGAGTTGTATTGCAGCCCTAACATCTGGTCTGCCGCTTTATTCGCATTGGTATCGAAGTAGTACGCTCCGACGATCGACCAGCGATCGGCGATCGGCCAGCTTGCGACTGCACCCACCTGCGAGATGCCATCTTTATACTGCGGTTGGGTCCAGGTCGTATCACTGCTGTTTTTAGGCAGCGTCGCCTGAATGTATTCCGGGCTGGCATAACGATAGTTCAGCTGAAGCAGTCGGTCTTCATCGCGACGGTATTCGATAGTCGCGCTACTGTTCGCGACGTTGTCCAGACGGGTATCGTACTGCACGCCACCGCGCAGACCCCAGCGGTCCGTCATACGCCAGTAGGTATCACCGGCCCAGACGACTGAACCTGTCTTATCGTTATCTTCCCATTGGATATTTTGCTCATCCCCCGTGCGTGATTCGGTGAAATAGTAGATTTGACCAACAGATACGTTAAAACGTTCAACGGCGGCGTCATCATAAACACGCGTGGTCACACCGGTGGTGAGCTGGTTCGCTGAGGCAATACGGTCAAGACCACCGTATGTGCGGTCGCGGAACAGGCCGCTGTAGTCAGATTGCAGCAGCGAGGAGTCATAGTTCTGGATATTACTTTGATCGCGATACGGCACGTACAGGTACTGCATACGCGGTTCGAGCGTCTGGGTATAGCCGTCGGCCAGCAGGCCCATATCACGTTCGAAAATGAGCTTACCGTCCATTTTGAACTGTGGCAGCGTGCGGCTTACCGACTCTTCCAGGTCCGTTTTATTGTTCGGGTTCGCGTTATAGCTCTCAATGTTTTTCTGCTGATAGTGGGTGGCCATCAGCTTGGCTTCGGTATTCAGACTTGCCCAGTCGTTGGACCACGGCAGGTTGATGGTCGGCTCAATGTGAAGACGCGTGGCTTCCGGCATATCGGAATTGGTGTTCACGAAATGGACCGCCTGCGCGTAAACCCGGGTATCAAACGGACCCACGTCGTTCTGGTACCAGTTCACGTCGAGCTGCGGCTCGGCACCGTAAGTACTGTTGGTCTGGTTGCTGAAGACCTGGAACTGCTTGGTCGACACCGTGGCGTTGAAGTTCTCAATGCCGTAGCCCGCGCTAAATATTTGCGTGGCGTAGCCGTCGGTACTTGAACCGTATTTGGAATCGAAATCGTTAAAGTAGGTCGAGTCGCTGACTTTGGTGTAGTCAATATTGAAGCGCCAGACCTGATCCATCACCCCGGCATGATTCCAGTAGAACAGCCAGCGGTGACGGTCGTCGCCCGACGGGTTGTTAGTGGTATCGTCAGCATAGACCTTATCCGATGGCAGATAGTCGAACTCCATCAAACCCGAACCTGCCTGCGTCAGGTAGCGGAATTCGTTTTCCCACATGATGTTGCCGCGCTTGTGGATATAGTGCGGCGTGATCGTGGCGTCCATGTTGGGCGCAATGTTCCAGTAATACGGCAGGTAGAACTCGAAATAGTTCGTGGTGCTGTATTTGGCATTGGGGATCAGGAAGCCGGAGCGGCGTTTGTCGCCAACCGGTAATTGCAGGTATGGGCTATAGAAAACGGGCACCGGGCCGAGTTTGAAACGCGCGTTCCAGATCTCCGCCACCTGCTCTTCGCGGTCGTGGATAACTTCGCTACCCACCACGCTCCAGGTGTTTGAACCCGGCAGACAGGAGGTGAAGGAGCCGTTTTCCAGGATGGTATAGCGGTTTTCGCCGCGCTGCTTCATCAGATCTGCGTCACCGCGCCCCTGTCGGCCGACCATCTGGTAATCACCTTCCCAGACGTTCGTATCTTTGGTGTTCAGGTTTGACCAGGCTTTCGGACCTTTCAGGATGACCTGATTGTCGTCGTAGTGCACATTACCCAGTGCATCCACCGTTCGTACCGGCTCGGCCGCGCCTTCGGGCTGCTTCTGGTGCAATTGCACTTCGTCGGCCTGCAAACGGCTGTTGCCCTGGTTAATATCCACATTGCCGGTAAAGGTGGCATTTTCTGGATAGGTCCCTTTTGAACTGTCGGCGGTAATGGTTACCGGCAAGCTATTTGTATCACCCTTTACCAGCGGGCGATTGTAGCTTGGGACGCCAAGCATACACTGCGAGGCGAGATCGGCTGCCAGCCCCTGATGGCTATACAGGGCGGTGCCAATCATTGTGGCCAGGAGGGTGGGGATACGTTTTTTCATACGTTGTATTTATTGTTCCGTCATCAGTGGCTACGGCTTACAAACGCTCAGAGACTAACTTACTCATCAGCGCAGTACCAGCGTTAATCCTGCCCGTTTGCGTGCCAGAGTGTTAGGCTCGCTATCGAATGACGAGTATGATAATGCAAATTATAGGCGATGTCCCTCAATTGACCGTGGCTCGACCACTGTAATGATGGCGTTACGTCGAACCAGGAACATGACCATTCGGGGAGTATATGCAGTATTGGGGTAAAATAATCGGCGTGGCGTTCGCCATTATGATGGGCGCAGGGTTCTGGGGGATCGTTCTCGGCCTCATTATTGGTCACATGTTTGATAAGGCGCGCAGCCGTAAAATGGCCTGGTTTGCCAACCAGCGCGAGCGCCAGTCACTCTTTTTCTCCACCACGTTTGAGGTGATGGGGCACTTAACCAAGTCAAAAGGACGTGTGACCGAAGCGGATATCCAGGTCGCCAGCGTATTCATGGATAGAATGAATCTGCACGGTGAATCGCGACTGGCGGCGCAAAATGCGTTTCGTATCGGTAAAGCCGATAACTATCCGCTGCGCGAAAAAATGCGCCAGTTCCGCAGCATTTGCTTCGGACGTTTTGATTTAATTCGGATGTTTCTGGAAATCCAGATCCAGGCCGCGTTCGCCGACGGCTCGCTGCACCCCAACGAGCGCGACGTGCTGTACGTGATTGCCGAAGAGCTGGGCATCTCCCGAATGCAGTTCGACCAGTTCCTGCGCATGATGCAGGGCGGCGCGCAGTTTGGCGGCGGCTATCAGCAACAGCACTCCTCCGGCGGTGGCTGGCAGCAGGCGCAGCGCGGCCCGACTCTGGAAGATGCCTGTAACGTTCTTGGCGTGAAGCCGACGGACGACGCCACGACCATCAAGCGTGCCTACCGTAAGCTGATGAGCGAGCATCACCCGGACAAGCTGGTGGCGAAAGGGTTACCGCCAGAGATGATGGAGATGGCGAAGCAGAAAGCCCAGGAAATTCAGAAAGCCTACGAGCTGATAAAAGAGCAGAAAGGTTTTAAATAAGAAAAGGCCCGACATGTCGGGCCTTTTTTTTTCAGAAATCCACCGGCGCTTTGAACGTCATGGTATTGCCAAAAACCGGATGGGTAATGGTGAGCGTCTGGGCATGAAGTTGCAGACGCGACGCTAACGCCAGCGCCTCTGGCGGAGCGTAGAACCTGTCCCCCAGAATCGGGTGGCCCAGGGCAAGCATATGCACGCGCAGCTGGTGCGAGCGCCCGGTAATCGGCTTAAGCAAGACGCGCGCGGTGTTATCCGGCGCATACTCCAGCACCTCATACTCGGTCTGCGCGGATTTGCCGGTTTCATAGCACACCTTCTGCTTAGGCCGGTTCGGCCAGTCGCAAATCAGCGGTAAATCCACCAGCCCTTCCTCCTGCGCCGGGTGCCCCCAGACGCGAGCCACGTACTGCTTTTTCGGCTCGCGCTCGCGGAACTGACGCTTTAGCTCGCGCTCCGCCTCTTTATTCAGCGCCACCACAATCACGCCGCTGGTGGCCATGTCCAGACGATGCACCGACTCGGCCTGCGGAAAATCACGCTGAATGCGCGTCATCACGCTGTCTTTGTGCTCGTCCAGACGCCCCGGCACGGACAACAAACCGCTGGGCTTATTGACCACCATAATGTGCTCATCCTGATACAGAATGACCAGCCAGGGATCCGTCGGTGGATTGTAGGGCTCCATTACCATCTTGCGCTCCGCTTACTGATGGGTCACAACGATAAGACGCAGCGCATCCAGACGCCAGCCGGCCTGATCCAGGCTCTCCAGCACCTGCTGGCGGTTGCTTTCAATCGCCGCAAGTTCATCGTCACGAATGTTCGGGTTCACCGCCTTCAGCGCTTCCAGACGGGAGAGCTCGGCAGAGAGTTTCTCGTCCGCTTCGCTGCGCGCCGCGTCAATCAGCGCGCGCGCCGCTTTCTCAATCTGGCCTTCGCCCAGTTGCAGAATGGCGTGAACGTCCTGCTGCACGGCGTTGACCAGCTTGCTTCCCGTGTGGCGGTTCACCGCGCTCAGCTGACGGTTAAAGCTTTCAAACTCGACCTGTGCGGCAAGGTTCGTGCCGTTTTTATCCAGCAGCAGACGCACGGGCGTTGGCGGCAGGAAGCGGGTCAGCTGAAGCTGTTTCGGTGCCTGAGCCTCCACCACGTAGATCAGCTCAACCAGCAGTGTACCTACCGGCAGCGCCTTGTTTTTCAACAGGGAGATGGTGCTGCTGCCGGTATCGCCGGAGAGGATCAGATCCAGACCGTTGCGGATCAGCGGGTGTTCCCAGGTGATGAACTGCGCATCTTCGCGGGAGAGCGCCACATCACGCTCAAAGGTAATGGTGCAGCCGTCTTCCGGCAGGCCAGGGAAGTCCGGCACCAGCATATGATCGGACGGGGTCAGGACGATCATGTTTTCACCGCGATCGTCCTGGTTGATCCCGACGATATCGAACAGGTTCATGGAGAAGCTAATCAGGCTGGTGTCGTCGTCCTGCTCTTCAATACTTTCAGCCAGCGCCTGCGCTTTTTCGCCGCCGTTGGAGTGGATCTCCAGCAGTCGGTCGCGGCCCTGCTCCAGCTGTGCCTTCAGCGCGTCGTGCTGCTCGCGACAGGTTTTGATCAGATCGTCAAACCCGTCGGTCTCTTCCGGGGACGCCAGATAGTTAATCAGCTCGCCGTGAACCCGATCGTAAATGGTGCGACCGGTCGGGCAGGTATGTTCAAACGCGTCCAGACCTTCGTGATACCAGCGAACCAGCACGGACTGGGCGGTTTTTTCCAGGAACGGAACGTGGATCTGAATGTCATGCGCCTGGCCGATACGATCCAGACGACCGATACGCTGCTCCAGCAGATCCGGGTTAAACGGCAGATCGAACATCACCAGGTTGCTGGCGAACTGGAAGTTACGGCCTTCGGAACCGATTTCGGAGCACAGCAGAACCTGCGCACCGCTGTCCTCTTCGCCGAACCAGGCCGCCGCGCGGTCACGCTCAACGATGGACATGCCTTCGTGGAACACCGCCGCGCGAATACCTTCACGCTCGCGCAGCACCTGTTCCAGCTGGAGCGCGGTGGCGGCCTTGGCGCAGATCACCAGCACTTTCTGGGAGCGGTGCGCGGTCAGGTAGCCCATCAGCCACTCAACGCGCGGATCGAAGTTCCACCATGTGCCGGTATCGCCTTCGAATTCCTGATAAATCTGCTCCGGGTAGAGCATGTCGCGCGCGCGCTCTTCCGCCGTTTTACGCGCACCCATAATGCCGGAAACTTTAATCGCCGTTTGATACTGGGTCGGCAGCGGCAGCTTGATGGTGTGCAGTTCGCGTTTCGGGAAGCCTTTCACGCCGTTACGGGTGTTGCGGAACAGCACGCGGCTGGTGCCGTGGCGATCCATCAGCATGTCGATCAGCTCCTGACGCGCGGAGCCTGCGTTATCGCTGTCGCTGTTAGCGGCCTGAAGCAGCGGCTCGATATCCTGCTCGCCAATCAGCTCGCTCAGGGTATTGAGCTCGTCGTTAGACAGGTGTTTACCCGCAAGCAGCAGCGCCACGGCGTCCGCTACCGGACGGTAATTTTTTTGCTCTTCCACGAACTGTTCAAAGTCGTGGAAACGGTTTGGATCCAGCAGTCGCAGACGCGCAAAGTGGCTCTCCAGACCGAGCTGTTCCGGCGTTGCGGTCAGCAGCAGGACGCCCGGCACGTGTTCGGCAAGCTGTTCGATCGCCATGTATTCACGGCTTGGGGCATCAAGGCTCCACACCAGATGGTGCGCTTCATCGACCACCATCAGATCCCACTCGGCTTCGCACAGGTGCTCAAGACGCTGCTTGCTGCGGCGCACGAAGTCCAGCGAGCAGATCACCAGCTGTTCGGTTTCGAACGGGTTATCGGCGTCGTGCTGGGCTTCGGCGTAGCGCTCGTCATCAAACAGGGAGAAGCGCAGGTTGAAGCGGCGCAGCATTTCGACCAGCCACTGGTGTTGCAGCGTTTCAGGCACGACGATCAGCACGCGCTCGGCAGCGCCGGAGAGCAGCTGTTGATGCAGGATCATGCCCGCTTCGATGGTTTTACCCAGGCCCACTTCGTCTGCCAGCAGCACGCGCGGCGCGTGGCGACGGCCCACGTCATGGGCGATATTCAGCTGGTGCGGGATAAGGCTGGTACGCTGACCGCGCAGGCCGCTCCACGGCATACGGTACTGTTCACTCTGGAACTTACGCGCGCGATAGCGCAGTGAAAAGCGGTCCATGCGGTCGATTTGCCCGGCGAACAGGCGGTCCTGCGGCTTGCTGAAGACCAGTTTGCTGTCGAGCAACACCTCACGCAGGATGACGTTGGTTTCTTCCGTATCCAGACGGGTACCAATGTAGGCGAGCAGTCCATTCTCTTCTTTTACGTCTTCAACCTTCAGCTGCCAGCCGTCGTGGCTGGTAACGGTGTCGCCCGGGTTAAACATGACGCGGGTAACAGGGGAGTCATTGCGAGCGTACAGGCGGTTTTCACCGGTAGCAGGGAACAGAAGAGTCACCATGCGCGGATCCAGCGCTACAACAGTTCCTAATCCAAGTTCGCTTTCTGTATCGCTGATCCAGCGTTGACCAAGTGTAAAAGGCATATATGTTCGGCTCTAATCTTTAATTGCAGGCAATAGTTCGACCGCCGTCAGAAATGACGGCCATCGAAAAATGGGTCCGGGAATGGAAAGGGCGCTATGGTACTGGATGGCAACGGTTTCGTCACGCGTCAAAATAGCCCCAGTTGCCCTGTCACTAGTGTAGCAAAGTCGTCGTCAATGAAAGGCAAAATTCCATCTGCGACGGGCTGAAGCTGACGCGTAAGATAATGGTCGTAGTCAAGGGGCGATTGCCGATAATCCAGCGGTTCCGGGCCGTTAGTGGTCCAGAGATATTTAATGGTGCCCCGATTTTGATACTGCGGCGCGCGGCCTCGTCGCACGTTCTCTTCGTCCGCCAGACGCGCTGCCCGCACGTGGGGCGGGACGTTGCGTTGATACTCCGCCAGCGGACGGCGGAGGCGCTTGCGGTAGACTAATTGATCGTCCAGCTCGCCCGCCATCAGCTGCGCGATAGTTTCGCGCACGTAGTCCTGATAGGGCTCATTGCGAAACACCCGCAGATAAAGCGTTTGCTGGAACTGCTGCGCCAGCGGGGTCCAGTCGGTGCGCACCGTTTCCAGGCCCTTGAACACCATGCGCTGGGCGTCGCCTTCCTGAATCAACCCTGCATAGCGCTTCTTGCTGCCCTGATCCGTTCCGCGAATGGTGGGCATCAAAAAGCGGGCAAAATGGGTTTCAAACTCCAGCTCCAGGGCGCTGGTTAAGCGCTCATTTTGCAAATGGGTTTGCCACCAGTCGTTAACAAACACAACCAGCTCTCTGCCAATGCGGGCGGCGTCCTCTTCGCTGTGCGCCTCTTTGAGCCACACGAAGGTGGAGTCGGTGTCGCCATAAATGACATCATAGCCCCGGGACTCAATCAGCGCTTTGGTCTGGCGCATGATCTCATGCCCGCGCATGGTAATAGACGACGCCAGACGCGGGTCGAAGAAGCGGCAGGCGCTGGTGCCGAGCACGCCGTAAAAGGCGTTCATGATGATTTTCAGCGCCTGAGAGAGCGGCTTATTGCCCTGACGTTTGGCCTCGTCGCGCCCGTGCCAGATCTGCCCGACGATGTCAGGCAGGCAGTGCTTTTCACGCGAGAAACGCGCCCCGAGAAACCCTTCGGTGCTGTGGGCATCCTCCGGCTGCGCCATGCCTTCCACCAGGCCCACCGGGTCAATCAGGAAGGTGCGGATAATCGACGGGTAGAGGCTTTTGTAGTCCAGCACCAGCACGGAATCGTACAGTCCGGGGCGAGAATCCATCACGTACCCGCCGGGGCTGGCCTGCGGCGGGACTTCGCCGAGGTTTGGCGCCACGTATCCCGCCCGGTGCATACGCGGAAAATAAAGATGGCTAAATGCCGCCACCGAACCGCCGTGACGGTCAACCGCCAGGCCGTTTACCGTGGCGCGCTCCAGCAAAAACGGCATGATGTCGGTTTTGTGGAAAATCTGCGTCACCAGCTCGCAATCTTTCAGGTTATAGGTCGCCAGCGCCGGTTTGTCTTCGTTAAAGCGGCGGTCAATTTCGTCCATCCTGTCCCACGGATTGTCGATGGATTTGCCCTCGCCGAGCAGCTCTCGCGAGACCGCCTCCAGCGAGAAGGACGAAAAGTTCCAGAACGCCGATTTCAGCGCCTCGATGCCGTCGATAATCAACCGCCCGTTGGCCTGCGCGAAGAAGACGCCATTTTTAAAACCGTGCTCGCGCCATTCGAGTTCAGCGTTACCGCGCCCGAGCACCAGCGGAATGCGGTAGCGTTCGGCATGTTTTTGCAGCACGCGCAGGTCAAACTGCACCACGTTCCAGCCGATCAGCACATCGGGATCGTGTTCAGCAAACCACTGATTGAGCTTTTCCAGCAGCTGCGGGCGGCTGTTAACGTACTCCAGCTGAAAATCGAGCGTTGACGCATCGCCGTTTGGCGGCCCGAGCATATAGACAACCCGCTGCCCGCAGCCTTCAAGGCCGATGCAGTAAAGCTCCCCGTGGCGGGTGGTTTCGATATCCAGCGATACCCATTTGAGCGGCGGACGGTAGTGGGGATTGGGCTTCAGTCGCGCGTTCACCAGCCTGTCGCCCTGCGCGGTACCATCAACCCAGACCGGCGCGGTGATAAAACGCTCCATCAGAAAACGTTCGGGCGGTCGAACGTCGGCTTCGTATAAGGTCACGCCCGCTTCGCGCAGCAGTTTTTCGTAGCGCATCAGCTGGCGGTGAGCGCGGCAGTACAGGCCGTGAACCGGCTGGCGGTGGAAGTCTTTCAGCTCAAGGGGCGTAATGCGCCAGCCGTTCTCGCCGCGCAGCAGCTGTTTTACCTTCTCGACGTGCGGTTCCGGGATAAAGGCCACGGACTCCTGCGGCGGCAGCGTGACGTTCAGTGGGCCGTTATCGGTTGCCAGCCAGAACTCAACTTCTGTCCCCTGAGGAGTGTCCCGCCAGTGCCGGGTCAGTAAAAAGCCTTCTTGCGCCTGCGTCACGCTGTGTACCTGTCATAAAAAACCAGGCGTAATTATAGCCTGGCAAAAGGGATTTTGCTGGGTTTTTATACAGGTGTGTTTTTTTGCCGGATGACGCTGCGCTTATCCGGCCTACAGGTTTCGCAGGCCTCATAAGCGTAGCGCCACCGGGCGATATCTTACTGCCCGTAATACGCCTTCGCCCCGTGCTTGCGCAGATAATGCTTATCCAGCAGGGTTTGCTGCATATCCGGCAGCTGTGGCGCGAGCTGGCGGCAGAAGATCCCCATATAGGCGACCTCCTCAAGCACGATGGCGTTATTCACCGCGTCTTCCGCGTTTTTGCCCCAGGCAAACGGGCCGTGGGAGTGAACCAATACGCCCGGCATTTGCGCCGCGTCGATCCCCTGTTTTTCGAAGGTTTCGACAATCACGTTTCCGGTTTCCCATTCGTACTCGCCGTTAATCTCCGCATCGGTCATCAGGCGCGTGCAGGGGATGGTACCGTAAAAGTAGTCCGCATGGGTGGTGCCGGTCGCCGGTATAGACTGGCCCGCCTGCGCCCAGATGGTGGCGTGGCGCGAATGGGTGTGGACGATGCCGCCGATGGACGGGAATGACCGGTAGAGCAGGCGATGGGTCGGCGTATCGGAGGAGGGCTTTTTGGTGCCTTCCACCACGTCGCCGGTTTCGATGCTCACCACCACCATATCTTCGGCGGTCATTACCGTGTAATCCACGCCGGAAGGCTTAATCACGAACACGCCTTTTTCGCGGTCAACGGCGCTGACGTTGCCCCAGGTGAGGGTCACAAGATTGTGTTTCGGCAGCGCCAGGTTCGCTTCAAGTACCTGACGTTTGAGATCTTCTAACATTGTTCTCTCCATGCCGGATGGCACCTTGCTTAGCAGGCCTACAGACCCGTAGGCCCGGTAAACGCAGCGCCACCGGGCATTCCGTGCTTTAGCGTTTTGAACCGTAATAGACTTCGTTCCAGCGCAGCGCGTCTTTGAAGGCTGGCAGGCGGGTGTCGTTATCGATGACGGTCAGCTCAATGTCGTGCAGCTCGGCGAACTGACGCATGTCGTTCAGATCCAGCGCGTGGCTGAAGACGGTGTGGTGCGCGCCGCCGGCCACGATCCAGGCTTCGGAGGCGGTTGGCAGATCCGGCTGGGCTTTCCACAGGGCGTTGGCCACCGGGAGATTTGGCAGGTCGTGCGGGGTTTCTACCGCATCCACGCAGTTCACCAGCAGGCGGAAACGATCGCCCAGGTCGATCAGGCTGGCGTTAATCGCCGGACCGGTGCGGGTGTTGAAGATCAGACGCGCCGGATCCGCTTTGCCGCCAATGCCGAGGTGCTGCACGTCGAGGATCGGTTTCTCTTCCACCGCAATAGAAGGACACACTTCCAGCATGTGCGAGCCGAGCACCAGATCGTTGCCGTTCTCGAAGTGGTAGGTGTAGTCCTCCATAAAGGAGGTGCCGCCCTGTAGACCGGTCGACATCACCTTCATGATGCGAAGCAGAGCGGCAGTTTTCCAGTCGCCTTCGCCCGCAAAGCCGTAGCCTTGCTGCATCAGACGTTGTACTGCCAGGCCAGGCAACTGCTTCAGGCCGTGCAGATCTTCAAAAGTGGTGGTGAAGGCGTGGAAGCCGCCCTGTTCCAGGAAGCGTTTCATGCCAAGCTCGATGCGTGCGGCATCCAGCACGTTCTGGCGCTTATCGCCGTGGATCTGCGCCGCTGCGGTCAGGCGGTAGCTGCTTTCGTATTCATCTACCAGCGCGCTCACGTCGCCGTCGCTAATCTCGTTGACCACCTGAACCAGGTCGCCCACCGCCCAGGTATTTACCGAGAAGCCGAACTTGATCTGCGCGGCGACTTTATCGCCGTCGGTCACCGCCACTTCGCGCATGTTGTCGCCAAAACGCACCACTTTCAGATGACGGGTATCCTGTTTAGAGACCGCCTGGCGCATCCAGGAGCCGATACGGCCCTGCGCGTGTCGATCCTGCCAGTGGCCGGTCACTACCGCATGCTGCTGACGCATACGCGCGCCGATGAAGCCGAACTCGCGGCCGCCGTGCGCGGTCTGGTTCAGGTTCATAAAGTCCATATCGATGCTGTCCCACGGCAGGGAGGCGTTGAACTGGGTGTGGAACTGGAGCAGCGGCTTGTTGAGGATCGACAGGCCGTTGATCCACATTTTGGCCGGCGAGAAGGTATGCAGCCATACCACCAGCCCGGCGCATTTGTCGTCGTAGTTTGCGTCGCGGCAGATATGGGTGATTTCATCCGGCGTCGTGCCGAGCGGTTTCAGCACCACCTTGCACGGCAGTTTGGCTTCCGCATTCAGCGCATTAACAACGTGTTCAGCATGTTTCGTCACCTGTTGCAGGGCTTCCGGCCCGTACAGATGCTGGCTGCCAATGACAAACCACACTTCATAATTATTAAAAATGGTCATTATCGTGTCCTTAATGTGTCAGGGTTGCCGTGGTGTCCGCGGTGTGTTTAGCCGGGGCTGCGACAGGGAGATAGTGAAGTTCGGCGCTTTTCGCCCATTGCTGGTAGCGCTGATAGAGTTGTTCAAAGCGTTGCGCCTGCTGGGCGCGCGGCTGAAGGGTGCTTTCGACGGCGCTCGCCATATGCTGCTGTGCGGTCGGGATATCCGCGTGAACGCCTGCGGCGACGGCGGCAAAAATGGCCGCGCCCAGGGCACAGCACTGATCGGAGGCCACAATCTGAAGCGGACGGTTCAGCACGTCACAGCAGGCCTGCATGATCACCGGATTTTTACGGGCGATACCGCCCAGCGCCATCACGTTGTTAACGTCGATGCCCTGTTCGGTGAAGCACTCCATAATGGCGCGCGCACCAAAGGCGGTGGCGGCAATCAGGCCGCCGAACAGCGCGGGCGCGTCGGTCGCCAGGTTGAGGTCGGTGATTACCCCTTTCAGGCGCTGGTTGGCGAACGGCGTGCGGCGACCGTTAAACCAGTCGAGCACCACCGGCAGGTGATCGAGAGACGGATTTTTTGCCCAGGCCTTGGTAAGCTGCGGCAGCAGCTGCTTTTTGCTCTCAGCAACCTGGGTTTTCAGTTCAGGATGCGCCGCCGCCAGCTGGTCCAGCGGCCAGCCGAGCACGCGACCAAACCAGGCATAGATATCGCCGAATGCCGATTGCCCGGCCTCCAGCCCGATAAACTCCGGCACCACGCTGCCGTCAACCTGGCCGCAGATACCTTTCACCGCACGGTCGCCCACGCTGGCTTTATCCGCCGTCAGGATGTCGCAGGTCGAGGTGCCGATGACTTTCACCAGCGTGTTGGGCTGCGCCCCGGCCCCCACCGCGCCCATATGGCAGTCAAACGCGCCGCCGGAGATCGCCACGTTGTGCAGCAGGCCGAGGCGTTTCGCCCACTCGTCGCAGAGCGTACCCACCGGAATATCGGCGGTGAAAGTGTCGGTAAACAGCGGGTATTTCAGACTCTTATTGATGATGGGATCGAGTTCCTCAAAGAACGCGGCCGGAGGCAGGCCGCCCCAGCTTTCATGCCACAGGGATTTATGCCCGGCGCTACAGCGTCCACGGCGGATATCCTGAGGACGGGTGGTGCCGGAGAGCAGGGCGGGCACCCAGTCACACAGCTCAATCCACGAAGCGGCCGCCTGCGCCACGGCACGATCGGCACGGGTGACGTGCAAAATTTTCGCCCAGAACCATTCGCTGGAATAAATGCCGCCGATGTAGCGCGAGTAGTCGGTTTTGCCGGACTCATGGCACAAACGGGTGATGGCTTCGGCCTCTTCCACGGCGGTATGGTCTTTCCACAGCACGAACATGGCGTTCGGGTTGTCGGCAAACTCAGGACGCAGCGCCAGCACGCGGCCTTCGGCATCCACCGGGGCAGGGGTTGAGCCGGTGCTGTCTACGCCAATGCCCACCACCTGCGCGCGCTGGGCGTCGCTCAGATCGGCAAGCACGGTTTTGATCGCCGCTTCCATGGATTCGATGTAGTCACGCGGGTGGTGACGGAACTGGTTGTTCGGCGCATCGCAGTAGCGCCCCTCCTGCCAGCGCGGATAGTACTCCACGCTGGTCGCTATCTCCTGGCCGGTCGTACAGTCCACTGCCAGCGCGCGAACCGAGTCGCTGCCAAAATCGAGGCCAATCGCAATTGCCATGGTGTTGCTCCATCAAAAAAACAGGTATGGAAGAACATTAGAGAGTGAGGGAAAAAATCGTCAGGCAGGATCCGCTAATCTTATGGACTAAATTGCTGTTGCGATTGAAAGTGTGACGCCGTGCAAATATTCAATGTGGACATTTCTGCCGCACTTATAGACACTTTTGTTACTGCTTATCCGCGCGCGTCGACGGAGAAATCAGGGGCAAAAGCAGAAATTGAGCGGACATAAAAGCGGCGTGATGCTTTTTAGATCTTCTCGCAGCCCGTTTTTATACTGCTTTTATCGATATGGACAATTGGTTTCCTTTAAGACTGCCGGGAGTACTGAATCTATGGCCGAAACGCAAAGCGATCCCCTGCTGCCGGGCTACTCGTTTAACGCCCATCTGGTGGCGGGATTGACCCCTATCGAGGCGGAGGGGTATCTCGATTTTTACGTTGACCGACCGCTGGGAATGAAAGGGTTTATTCTCAACCTCACCGTGCGGGGCGAGGGGGTAATCAAGAACGGTGACCAGCAGTTTATCTGCCGTCCCGGCGACATGCTGCTGTTCCCGCCGGGCGAAATTCACCACTACGGCCGCCATCCGGATGCCAAAGAGTGGTATCACCAGTGGGTCTACTTCCGCCCGCGCGCCTACTGGCAGGAGTGGCTGTCGTGGCCCGCGATATTTGCCCATACCGGTTTTTATCGTCCTGACGACGGGCATCAGGCGCTGTTTCGCGAGCTTTTTGCGCAGATTATCGAGGCGGGGCAGGCGGGAGGGCGCTACGCCGAGCACCTGGCCATCAACCTGCTCGAGCAGGTGCTGCTGCGGCGCATGGAGGCGATCAACGAATCGCTAAACCCGCCGCTGGACAACCGCGTGCGCGACGCCTGCCAGTACATCAGCGATCATCTGGCGGACAGCCAGTTTGATATCGCCAGCGTCGCCCAGCACGTGTGCCTGTCGCCGTCCCGCCTGTCGCACCTGTTCCGCCAGCAGCTGGGGGTGAGCGTGCTGAGCTGGCGCGAAGATCAACGAATCAGCCAGGCAAAACTGCTGCTCAGCACCACCCGAATGCCGATTGCCACCGTCGGGCGCAACGTGGGGTTTGAAGATCAGCTCTATTTCTCGCGGGTGTTTAAGAAATGCACCGGTGCCAGCCCGAGCGAATTCCGCGCCGGGTGTGAATAAACGTAAAATCAGACGATCCGGCAGGTGAAGTCGTATAACTGCCAGTAAACTATTCAGACAATTGTTGCCTTGACGCGGTGAGGGCCTGTTAGCAGAATCCCAGCTTCGTTTTCTGACCGGAATAGTTATGCAGGCATTGCTGGAACACTTTATTACCCAGTCCGTTATGTACTCGCTCATCGCCGTGGCGCTGGTGGCGTTTCTTGAATCGCTGGCGCTTGTCGGGCTGATTTTACCCGGCACCGTAATGATGGCGGGGCTTGGCGCGCTGATCGGCAGCGGCGAGGTCAATTTCTGGCAGGCGTGGCTCGCGGGTATCGTCGGCTGTCTGCTGGGCGACTGGATCTCCTTCTGGCTGGGCTGGCGCTTTAAAAAGCCGCTGCACCGCTGGTCGTTCATGAAAAAGAACAAAGCGCTGCTGGATAAAACCGAGCACGCGCTGCATCAGCACAGCATGTTCACCATCCTCGTGGGGCGTTTCGTCGGCCCGACCCGTCCGCTGGTGCCGATGGTGGCGGGAATGCTGGATCTGCCCGTCGCGAAATTCGTGGTTCCCAATATCATCGGCTGCGTCTTCTGGCCGCCGTTTTACTTCCTGCCGGGGATCCTCGCGGGTGCGGCTATCGATATTCCTGCCGGAATGCAGAGCGGCGAGTTTAAGTGGCTGCTGCTGGCAACCGCGCTGCTGCTGTGGATAGCGGCATGGCTGTGCTGGCGGCTATGGCGAAGCGCGAAAGCGTCCGTCGATCGTCTGACGCGTTTTCTCCCGCGCGCGCGTCTGCTGTGGCTTGCGCCCCTGACGCTGGGCGCCGCGGTGGTGGCGCTGGTAGCGTTGATTCGCCATCCGCTGATGCCGGTATATGGGGAGATTTTATTGAAGGTGGTAAGCCGGTAATGTTGTTTTCCCTCTCCCTGTGGGAGAGGGTTCCTCAGTAATTTTTCTCATAAAGCGATGAGAATAATTTCATATAGATAAATGCGTTACAGCGACGCCATTGTCCGGCTGTAAATCGCCGAAGCGTTTCCGCAATGCCGGGGCGAGGCGCATGGACGCGCCGAGAGGGCATAGCCTGCATGGATGCAGGCTAGTGCCCGACCCGATAGCATGAAGGAATAAGCTGAGGGTACCGCGAAGCGGCGATTTTCTTGCCGGGAGCCCGGGTGGTCAGGGAGGCGGCGGTGAGCCTCCCTGACACGTTCACACGTATTGTGGTGACAG
>NZ_JAKCMV010000024.1 GCF_021440515.1 Enterobacter asburiae
TAAGTTGGAGTCATTACCAAGATGATGAATACAAAACCACATGCCATATTTTCTCACACAGACAAGAGCTTTATGGCCCCTATGTTACAACCTGCTCGATGGAAACCAAATAATTTAGTCCTGGGTAGGAGTCTGTAAAAAGAAACTACGACACGGGTAAAATCGTTGTGATGCTGTCTAACCCGTTCCCGTAAGATTATCAGCTGGCCGCTGATTACGAGCTCGACGTAGAGAAAAAACCTGATCTCATTCCGACGATTAACCATAAAATGAAGGATTACCTCGTTTTCGGCGCATTTTCTCATACCCTGCGTGGTCAGTTAGCTCCGCATTGAGCGCCGTTTCGACGGTAAGGTCTTCCCCCTCTAACCTGGGAGCACCTGACAGGCGTTACCAGCGTTCAGCAATATCCCTGACTCTGAGGTAAAACCCTTAAAAGCTGGAGGTTCAAACGTTGGGATAAGTGGCTGGAGATCTTTCCAGGATCGCTAATCCCCGCCTTCCCTCCCTGCACCGCCATTGCGCAACCCTGCCTGTTTTGCGTGCAATATTTTTGACCATTCAGTCCACTTTATCAAGCCGCATTTCGCCAACCAATCGTTAACGCCTTAATAACAAAGCCATTTTCAAAACTGGCACTCCCTTTGCAAAACCTTTCTTACGAGGCTGAACAGGAAATGCAGGATGCAGCGCCGCGTCTGACTTTCAACCTATTTGTGATGAAGAGAGGCTCGAGATGAAAATTGGCGTATTTGTCCCCATCGGTAACAACGGCTGGCTTATTTCGACCACGGCACCGCAGTACATGCCGACCTTTGAGCTGAACAAAGCCATCGTGCAGAAAGCGGAGCACTATCATTTCGACTTTGCGCTCTCGATGATCAAGCTGCGCGGCTTTGGCGGCAAAACCGAATTCTGGGACCACAACCTTGAATCCTTCACCCTGATGGCGGGGCTGGCGGCCGTGACGTCACGCATCCAGATCTACGCCACCGCCGCCACGCTCACCCTGCCCCCGGCTATCGTTGCGCGCATGGCCTCGACCATCGACTCCATCTCCGGCGGGCGTTTTGGGGTCAACCTGGTCACCGGCTGGCAAAAGCCGGAGTACGACCAGATGGGTATCTGGCCGGGGGATGACTATTTCTCGCGCCGCTACGACTACCTCACCGAATACGTGCAGGTGCTGCGCGACCTGTGGGGGACGGGCAAGAGCGATTTTAAAGGCGACTTCTTTACCATGAACGACTGTCGCGTCAGCCCTCAGCCGTCGGTGCCGATGAAGGTGATCTGCGCCGGCCAGAGCGATGCCGGGATGGCGTTCTCGGCGAAATACGCCGACTTCAACTTCTGCTTCGGAAAAGGCGTTAACACCCCCGCCGCCTTTGCCCCCACCGCCGCGCGCATGAAAGAGGCCGCCGACAAAACCGGGCGCGACGTGGGCTCCTACGTGCTCTTTATGGTCATCGCTGACGAAACCGACGAGGCCGCGCGCGCCAAATGGGAGCTTTATAAAGCCGGAGCCGACGAAGAGGCGCTGAGCTGGCTTACCGAACAGAGCCAGAAAGATACCCGCTCCGGGTCAGATACCAACGTGCGCCAGATGGCGGACCCGACCTCCGCAGTCAACATCAACATGGGTACGCTGGTCGGCTCATACGCCAATGTCGCCAGAATGCTGGATGACGTCGCCGCCGTGCCGGGCGCGGAAGGCGTACTGCTGACCTTTGACGATTTCCTGACAGGCGTGGAAACCTTCGGCGAACGTATTCAGCCGCTGATGCAGTGCCGCGCCCACATCCCAGCCGTAACGAAGGAGGTTGCGTAATGACCACGCTCAACGCACGCCCGGAAGCCATTACCTTTGCGCCAGAGCATAGCGCGCTGATCGTGGTGGATATGCAAAACGCCTACGCCAGCCAGGGCGGTTATCTGGATTTGGCGGGATTTGATGTCTCCGCCACCCGGCCCGTCATCGAAAATATCAAAATCGCCGTGGCCGCCGCGCGCGCCGCTGGCATGGTGATTATCTGGTTCCAGAACGGCTGGGATGAGCAGTACGTGGAAGCGGGTGGCCCCGGCTCGCCCAACTTTCATAAATCTAACGCCCTGAAAACCATGCGTCAGCGGCCCGAGCTACAGGGCAAGCTGCTGGCAAAAGGCGGCTGGGATTACCAGCTGGTTGACGAACTGGTGCCGCAGGCGGGCGATATCGTGCTGCCCAAACCGCGCTACAGCGGCTTTTTCAACACTCCGCTCGACAGCCTGCTGCGCAGCCGGGGCATCCGCCATCTGGTCTTTACCGGGATTGCGACCAACGTCTGCGTCGAATCAACCCTGCGCGACGGCTTTTTCCTGGAATACTTTGGCGTGGTGCTGGCGGACGCCACCCATCAGGCGGGGCCGGAATTTGCCCAGAAAGCCGCCCTGTTCAATATCGAAACCTTTTTTGGCTGGGTCAGCAGCGTTGACGCGTTTTGCGATGCTCTGAATCCCCCGTTAGCCCGCAGCGCCTGAGGAGAAAACCATGCCGAAATCCGTGATTATTCCACCCGGCACCAGCACGCCGATTGCTCCGTTCGTGCCCGGCACGCTTGCCGATGGCGTGGTGTATGTCTCCGGTACCCTGCCCTTCGATGAGCATAACAACGTGGTCTACCCCGACGACCCAAAGGCGCAAACCCGTCACGTTCTGGAAACTATCAGACGCGTTATCGAAACGGCGGGTGGCACGATGGAGGATGTGACCTTCAACAGCATCTTTATCACCGACTGGAAAAACTACGCCGCGATTAACGAAATCTACGCCGAGTTCTTCCCGGGGGATAAACCGGCGCGTTTTTGCATCCAGTGCGGGCTGGTAAAGCCCGAGGCGCTGGTTGAAATCGCCACCGTCGCACACATTGCAAAGTGAGGTTGCCGTGAAACTCTCTGTCTTACCGCCGCCGTTTGCGGGCGCGCCCGCTGTGGTGCTTATCGCCGGGCTGGGCGGAAACGGCGGCTACTGGCTGCCTCAGCTGGCCGTGCTGGAACAGGAGTACCAGGTGGTGTGCTACGACCAGCGGGGAACGGGCAATAACCCGGATACGCTGCCGGACGACTACAGCCTGGCGCAGATGGCGGTCGAGCTGTCGCAGGCGCTGACGGGCGCGGGCATTGCGCGGTATGCCGTCGTCGGCCACGCGCTGGGCGCGCTTGTCGGGCTCCAGCTGGCGCTGGATAACCCCGACGCCGTCACCGCGCTGGTGTGCGTTAACGGCTGGCTGACGCTGCATCCCCATACCCGCCGCTGTTTTCAGGTTCGCGAACGCCTGCTTCACGCGGGCGGCGCACAGGCCTGGGTTGAGGCCCAGCCGCTGTTTCTCTATCCGGCGGACTGGATGGCGGCGCGCGCCCCGCGTCTGGAGGCCGAAGAGGCGCTGGCCCTGGCGCATTTTCAGGGGAAAGCTAATCTGCTGCGCCGGTTAGCGGCGCTGAAACAGGCCGACTTTCGCCGCCACGCCGTCCGTATCCGCTGCCCGGTGCAGATCGTCTGCTCGGCTGACGATCTGCTGGTGCCCGCCGTCTGTTCGTCTGAGCTACAGACGGCACTCCCCGGCAGCCATAAGGTGGTCATGCGCCAGGGCGGGCACGCCTGTAACGTCACGGATCCCGATACCTTTAACACCCTGCTGCTGAACGGGCTGGCCAGCCTGCTACACAGCCCCGAAGCCGCCCTATAAGGAGCCACCATGAGCGAAGCCATTACCCCCAGCGCCCTGACGACGCTGTTCACCGGGGCGCGTACCCACAACGGCTGGCGCGATATTCCGGTCAGTGACGAAACGCTGCGTGAAATCTACGACCTGATGAAGTGGGCGCCCACCTCCGCCAACTGCTCCCCCGCGCGTATCGTGTTTGTACGCAGCGCTGAGGGAAAAGAGAAGCTTCGTCCGGCGCTTTCCGGCGGCAATCTCGACAAAACGCTCGCCGCCCCGGTGACGGCGATCGTTGCCTGGGACAGCGAATTTTACGAGCGTCTGCCGGAACTGTTCCCCCACGGGGATGCGCGGAGCTGGTTTACCTCAAGCCCGGCGCTCGCGGAGGAAACGGCCTTTCGCAACAGCTCCATGCAGGCGGCCTATCTCATTTTTGCCTGCCGCGCGCTGGGGCTGGATACCGGCCCGATGTCCGGCTTCGATCGGCAAAAAGTCGATGACGCCTTTTTTACCGGCACGCCGCTGAAAAGTAATGTGCTGATTAATATCGGCTATGGCGACGTCAGCAAACTCTACGGACGCCTGCCGCGTCTGTCCTTTGAAGATGCCTGCGGGCTGGCATAAGGAGCGAAAATGAACGCACCCGATCAACAAACCTTTCGCGATGCGATGGCCTGCGTGGGCGCAGCGGTCAACATTATTACCACCGACGGGCCGGCCGGGCGGGCAGGCTTTACCGCCAGCGCCGTGTGCAGCGTGACCGACTCCCCGCCGACCCTGCTGGTGTGCCTCAACCGCGGCGCCTCCGTCTGGCCGACGTTTAGCGAAAACCGCACCCTGTGCGTCAACACGCTGAGCGCGGGGCAAGAGCCGCTCTCAAACCTGTTCGGCGGCAAAACGCCGATGGCCGACCGCTTTGCCGCCGCCGCCTGGCAAACGGGCGAAACCGGCTGCCCGCGTCTGGAAGAGGCGCTGGCCTCGTTTGACTGCCGCATCAGCCAGGTGGTGAGCGTGGGCACCCACGACATCCTGTTTTGCGACATCGTTTCTATCGTTCGCCACCCCGCGCCGCAGGGTCTGGTGTGGTTTGACCGCGGCTATCACGCGCTTATGCGACCCGCCTGTTAACCTCCTTAAGGAGATCGCTCATGGCTTTGTTCGGATTTCCCCACTGGCAGTTGAAATCGACCTCTACAGCAGGCGGCGTGGTCGCGCCGGATGAAAGGCTCCCGGTAGCGCAAACCCTGGTGATGGGCGTGCAGCACGCGGTCGCGATGTTTGGCGCGACGGTGCTGATGCCCATGCTGATGGGGCTTGATCCCAACCTGTCCATTTTGATGTCGGGTATCGGTACGCTGCTGTTCTTTTTCGTCACCGGCGGACGCGTGCCCAGCTATCTTGGCTCCAGCGCGGCGTTTGTTGGCGTGGTGATCGCCGCAACCGGGTTTACCGGCCAGGGGATCAACCCGAACCTGAGCGTGGCGCTCGGCGGGATCATCGCCTGCGGGCTGGTCTATACCCTGGTAGGCGTGGTGGTGATGAAAGTCGGGACCCGCTGGATAGAGCGGCTGATGCCGCCCGTCGTGACGGGCGCGGTGGTGATGGCGATCGGCCTGAACCTTGCGCCCATTGCGGTGCGCAGCGTATCCGGCTCGCCGTTTGAAAGCTGGATGGCGGTGGTGACCGTGCTCTGCATCGGCCTGGTGGCGGTCTTCACGCGAGGGATGATCCAGCGCCTGCTGATCCTGGTCGGGCTTATCCTGGCCTGTCTGATCTATGCGCTGCTGGCGAACGTGATGGGGCTGGGAAAACCGGTTGATTTCTCACTCGTGCAAAGCGCCGCCTGGTTCGGGCTTCCGCAGCTCACCTCGCCCACCTTCAACGGCCAGGCGATGATGCTGATCGCGCCCGTTGCCGTAATTCTGGTCGCGGAAAACCTCGGCCACCTGAAAGCGGTAGCGGGCATGACCGGGCGCAATATGGACCCGTATATGGGGCGGGCGTTCGTGGGTGACGGGCTGGCAACGATGCTCTCTGGCTCCGTCGGCGGGAGCGGCGTAACGACCTACGCTGAAAACATCGGCGTGATGGCGGTGACCAAAGTCTACTCCACGCTGGTCTTTGTGGCGGCGGCGCTGATGGCGGTTCTGCTCGGCTTCTCGCCGAAATTTGGCGCGCTGATCCACACCATTCCGGCCCCGGTTATCGGGGGTGCCTCGATCGTGGTGTTTGGCCTGATTGCCGTGGCGGGCGCGCGGATCTGGGTGCAGCACCATGTCGATCTCAGCCAGAACGGCAACCTGATTATGGTGGCGGTAACGCTGGTACTGGGAGCGGGAGATTTCGCCCTGACGCTGGGCGGGTTCACGGTTGGCGGGATCGGCACAGCGACCTTTGGCGCGATTTTACTCAACGCCCTGCTGAGCCGCCGGGTAACGATGCAGCCGCAGGGCGATGCGATACGTCAGGATCCCTGATCGGTTACAGCGCTGTCATTTTCCGGCAGCGCTTTTTTCTTTCTTCTGAGCTTAAGCTCGCTCACCAGCACCCCGGCGACAATAAAGGCCGCGCCGACCAGCGCCAGCAGCGGCAGACGTTCCCCGGCCAGTCGCCCGAAAATACCAGCCCATACCGGCTCACCCGTGTAGATAACCGTGGCGCGGGTTGGCGACACGCTGCGCTGCGCCCAGTTCATGGTGACCTGAATAATGGCGCTAAAAATACCCAGCCCCAGCGCGACGACAATCAGCCCGGTTGACATGGGCGGCACGGACTCGCCCGCAGGCACCATTGCCGCGAAGGCCACCAGCGAGGCGGTGGCCAGCTGCACGACCGTTACGCGCTTAACGTCCACAGTGCCCGCCCAGGCGCTAATCAGGATAATTTCCGCCGCGATGGCGATCGCGCCTACCAGGGTAATGATTTCACCCGGCCCGAGCGCCAGCAGGTTGTTTTCTGGCCCGGCGAGCAAGATCAGGCCGATAAAGGCCAGCACAATGCCGATACAGGACATCAGCCCCGGCATTCTGCCCAGGCACAGCCATTGTAAAAGCGGCACCAGCGGGACATACATCGCGGTAATAAATGCAGACTTACTGCTGGAGATCGACTGTAGCCCCCAGGTTTGCAGGCTGTAGCCCATCGCAATTGCGACGCCAATCGCGACCCCGGCCTTCAGCTCTTTAAGCGTGAGTCCGCGCAGGGTTTTGAGGGAGATTAGCGCCACGGCAATGGCCGCCGTCGCAAAGCGCAGCCCGACAAAGAAGAACGGATCGCTGAGCGTCACCGCATACTGGACGGCAAGGAAGGTTCCGCCCCAGAACATGGTGATTAAAATCAGGATTGCTTCCTGAGGTTTAACGGAGAATTTGAAACAAGAGGAGGACATCGGGCACCAGCAGCAAAGGTCAATCCCCTAGTGTGCGTTGCCTTTGATGACAGTTCAACGTTACGGACATAAAAAAACCGCCGGGAGTCCCGGCGGCAGGGTTCAACCCGGCGTATTACTTACTGTTACTGCTGCCGTGGCTGTTTTTGCCCCCTTTCTTGCCAGCTTCAGATGCACGCTGTGGGTCATTTTTGAAATTCCCCCCGCTGTGCTGGCCACCTTTACGGCCTGCTTCTGATGCTCTGTCACGATCTTCTGCGAAATTACCTGAACCACCACGATGGTTTGCCATCTCTAACCTCCAGAATATGAAACATTAGTCATCATACTGCATTCAGTAAAAGAGGATTCTTTCACCTGGCGACGAAAGGTTAGTACCTTTATCTGCGTCGCGTGAAACTAAGCTTAGTAAAATGCCGCTATCCGGCAAGCTAAAGGTAATATTCTGCAACATGATCTCAGCCTTTCGGATGAGAAAACGCGGCGGTAATTCATAAGCCTTTCTTATCTTTTTATAAATTACAGGCCGGAAAGTTGTTTCATTTTGCTACATCCGATGCCCGACTGTAGCACGTGAATAATCCACACTTGATTTTGCTGCATTCGACTCACTCATCAATGTTCCCTTTATGACTATACCCATCCGCTTTTCCCACTGCTCCTTTTGAATATGACATTCCGGTTGACCTGCTCGTAAAAAAACGCGGTTGAGTTTGTCAATGCTGAGGCTGTAACCGGCCTTCCCCTTTTTTATCACCGTAAATTAATGTCAACATTTAATAGTTTTAACCTATGTTTTCGAATGAAAATGATCGATACAACCAATCATTAATCGCACATTTAGTCAAATACTTTACTAATCTGTGATGCCCGTCACGATCAAAGTTTCGATTCCTTCGCTGAGTAAAATAAATCCTTATTGAATGCAAAGTCACGTGCACTCTCTTAAGCCCTGAACAATGTCTTGCAATGAAAAGACTCAATACATAGAGCCAGCCTCATTAACAAGACATTTAACTTAGACATCATGTCTTATAAAGTTAACGATTAATCTGGATGGTAATATGAAATTCAACAAAACGCTGCTGGCTGTCATCATCGCCTCAACCACATCCGCTGCATACGCGGATTTGAACAAAGCTATTGATCTGGTAGATGGCCTGACGCACAAGTCCATTTCATTCGATGAAGGCCATAGTGAATGGCAGAACATGGATTCAGAAACGCAGCGTGAGGCTCATCAATACGACCACGCTCAGGGTACGCATTTCACTTCTGATTACCGTGAAGGGGAACATACGGAATACGCTCGTGGTGAGGCAACAGCCACTTATCACGAAGCGGCGCAGAGCGATGTCAAACCTGTCTATTCAGGCGAGTCGCATCGCCCCGCAATGACAACAACCCAAGATGATCTGGCATCAGCACACATCGCGCGTACGGTCAATCAGCACATTGATTACAATGCTCAGGTAGTTGCAGCGCATGATATTGAAGCAGCCAAGGTAAAAGGTAAGCTCCTGACCAATGCCAATATCGCCCGTACTGCCGATCAACACACAACCCAGTCAGCGCTGACCCACGCAACGGCCACCGCAACACCGGACATTGACCGTACCCAGCACCTGGACAGCAATGCCACCGGGCAGGATCGTCAGACCGCAAAACTGAATGCGGTGATGGAACAAAGTCAGGTTAACGCTGACGCAGTAAAAGGCCTGCAACTGGTTCAGGCTAATCAGCAGCGCACGGCAAGCCAGCACGTTACCGAAGAACCTCACAACGGCATCGACGGTAAAACGGGCGCTCAGGGTGAAAAAGGCGACGCTGGCGTGACGACCACTATCACTAAAGTGCAGACCGACACCGCCACGCAAACACAGGTAGCGCAGAACCAGACAACGCTTCGCCACGTTCAGGAAGAGCAAACAGCGCAGGGTGAATACGTCCAGCATATGAACCAGACCGTGTCTCACACCGCGACGCTGGCGGCAAGCAACTCTCAGCGTCTGAACGCAGTGGAGTCTCATCAAAAGTCTCTTGAGCAGCAGCAGTCGAACGATCGTGAAGAGTATCGCGCCGGTATCGCAGGTGCAGTTGCTATCTCCGGCCTGCACTACACCGAAATGGACAACTCTGTTGCTATTGGCGCGGGTGACTTCAAAAATGAGCAGGGCTATGCCCTGGGCTATCGCCACAAATTCTCGGATAACGTCGCCACAACGGTTGCCGCCTCTGAGACCAGTAACGGGGACGCCATGTTCTCTGCGTCTGCGGCCATTGGCTGGTAAGCCCGCATCATAATCGCCCTCAGGCCGCTCCCCGGAGTGGCCTTTTTTGTGCCTCAAGCGTAGAGTTCATGTCATTTACCGATTAAGAGGATTGACATATGGCTGCCGCTATTAAAAAAGGGTCAGCATGGCGTGAACTGTATTGCCTGACGACGTCCGCTCCGGAAAGGCCACCCGTTGATGCGGCCCTTAAACTTGCTGCTGACGCAGAACCCGGGAGCGTGCATAAAATCGGCACAGACGCGGCGAAAATGCTCGCCACCTACCTGGACTTTGCGCTGGACGGCGAATTACCGAAGCTGGCAAACCTGCGCTTTGCCGTTCCCCACACCTCCCGGTTCTACGAAGTGGATGCCAAAGGCCACGTCACCCGAACAACCGAAAAACCGTCCTGGGTGAAATCCGACACCGATCTGCATATCGAAGACGTGTTATCCCGCAACAAAAACATGTCTCTTGAAGAGTACGTGCGCGATACGCTGGCGAAACCGATAAAAGAACGTAAGAAGATCCTCTCGGATGACTTCTTGCTTTCCATGGACGACGCCGCGCCGGATATCCCTGCCCCGGCACCTTCCGGCAAAGCGGGCAGCGCGTTCACCGTTGAAAATCTCAGTCTGGAAGATTTCACCTGGCTGCTGGAATATCTGAACAAAGCGGTTGCGGAGAAAAAAACGCCAGACCTGCCCTTCTTTGAATCCGTCACCACGGGCAAGCTTACGCGTGAGCAGAAGTTTGGTATCAGAACCTACTACAAAGCCGTGGTGGGCCGCACGCTCACGGCAAGGCCGGGCTCCGTGGGTGATGACAACTACTTCAGGCAGATAGAGGAAGGTCTTTCAGCCGTAAAGAACATTGGCGTGAAAAAATTCCATGAGGCCGTGTCCAAAGCCATTGCTAGCGCGCCAGACGTTGCCATCAAGGCCTTTGACGTCACGCTGTAGGGTTCTCTGCCCCCGCCGTGCCGTGCGATTTTGTTTACGTATCAGGCAGTAATACGTTCGATCTGATGACAGTATCTTTAGCATGTTGAGCCTTTATTGACCTATCAAGATACGAAGCGAGAACTATCTTTTGCTACACTCAAAGTAATTTCAATCGCTAAAAGGAGTATTACATGTCAGATACAGAACGTGGTACGGCGAGAATTTTAGTGCTCTATTATTCCATGTATGGACACATTGAAACCATGGCGCACGCCGTTGCCGAAGGTGCAAACCGGGTCGATGGCGTAGAGGTTGTGGTGAAACGCGTACCTGAAACCATGAACGCCGAAGCCTTCATGAAGGCCGGGGGCAAAACGCAAAATGCCCCGCAGGCGACTCCGCAGGAGCTGGCCGAGTACGACGCGATTATTTTCGGTACCCCAACCCGTTTCGGCAATATGTCAGGCCAGATGCGCACCTTCCTCGATCAGACCGGGGGACTGTGGGCGTCCGGCGCGTTATACGGCAAGCTCGCCAGCGTGTTTAGCTCTACCGGCACCGGCGGCGGTCAGGAGCAAACCATCACCTCAACCTGGACAACCCTTGCGCATCATGGGATGGTGATTGTGCCAATCGGCTATGCCGCACAGGAATTGTTTGACGTGTCTCAGGTTCGTGGCGGCACGCCGTACGGCGCCACCACCATTGCCGGAGGCGACGGTTCACGTCAGCCAAGCAATGAAGAACTCTCAATCGCCCGCTATCAGGGTGAATATGTCGCGGGTCTTGCCAAAAAACTGAAAGGCTAACCCAACAGGAGGACAACCATGCCAACTCAAGAATCTAAAGCTCATCATGTAGGCGAATGGGCAAGCTTACGCAACACCTCTCCGGAAATCGCCGAAGCCATTTTTGAAGTCGCGAACTATGACGAAAAGCTGGCGGAGCAGATTTGGGAAGAAGGCAGTGATGAGGTACTGGTACGCGCCTTCGAAAAAACCGACAAAGACTCCCTCTTCTGGGGTGAGCAAACCATCGAACGCAAAAACGTCTAAACGTTTCCCCCCGCCTGGGCGGGGGGTTATTTCTATTTCGCCGCGCTGTTCAGCACCGTATTAAATTTCTCCACCGGACAGAATCCGTTTGCATCAACCGGGCATCCGCTTAGCTCCAGCGTCACGCGCTGCGCCGGGGATTTCAGCGACAGCACATCCGCATTTCGCAGCTGTTCAGTGCTCTGATAGACATACTCAATCTTCATCAGCTCACGATTGCCGGTTTTGTCATGCCAGCGCTGGAAGACAATTTTGCCGCCAATCGGGGTGCGTTCGTACTGATCGTGCAGCTGATAGGGTTTGAAATCGAGCGCCGTCAGCAGCGAGGCAATGTTAGAGTCGTGCCCCACCAGCAGGGTGATCTTCGCGGCTTTCGCCTGCTCCGTCACCAGGGTGTTATCGATGTACTTCACCAGCGGTTTCGCCACGTTGCGCGCCACCTCCCCGGAGGTGAACAGCGAATCCTGATAGCCGTTTTTCAGCTTCGACAGCACCCGCCACTGCTGATCGGTTTTGATCTCGCCCCACGCCACCTGATCGGTCGGGAAGCCCTCGTAATATTGCAGGGTAAAGGCATCCACCAGCGAGTTACCCACCTTAAGCGGCCCGGACACGCCCGGCTCTTTTTCATAATCCGCGCTAAAGGTGTCTTTCGCCTCGGTCAGAGAGCAGACCTTTTTCTCTTTGCAGGACGGCGAGTCGGTATAGTGCGTCATTTGCTCCAGCAATTTGTAGCTTTCATCCAGCTGCATCTTCTGGCGCTCTGCCGTCATCGCGCTCAGCGCCTTGTCTTTAAACTCAGGGCTGTTATCGGTGATAACCGGGTTAAAGGTCGGGTCCATCGTGCCCATTTTTTCCTGGTGATGTACCGGAACGTCGCAGCCCGGGAAGGCCCCGGTGATAAAGAACTGCGCGGTCGCAACGGTGCGTTGCAGGCTGTTGGCGTACGCGTAAACTGCGTCAGCTGGCGGGCACTCGCCGGTGGTCACCATCCCCTGCTCTGCCAGCCACTCCCGCATGTAGTGTCCCATGTACACCTCAAGCACGCCGCCTTTGGTGGTGAGCTGCCCGCCCGGCACGTCCCACTCAGGCCATTTGTTTGGCGTGGACTGTTCCAGCACGCTGCCGTTATTGGCGAGCGGCGCGCGCAGGTTGTGGCGGCTCATGATCAAAACCTGTTCTAACTGATAGCCTTCCGGTGCGTCCTGCGCCTGGGCGCCAAAGGTCATTGACAGGGTGCCTGCCACTGCAACCGCGAGTAGTGCTTTTCTCATCCCTAATTCCTCACTTATTGTTAACGTTGCGTTAAGTGTGACAGATTAATGACAATTTTCCGGGAAGCATTTCTCAAACTGATGATTACATAAGTGGCCAGGGGCTAATTCCGCTGACGGCACCGACGTACACCGCCGCCCAGGCTGCGGCGGAAAGCAGGCTCACGAGATAGACCTTTTTGCCGTTTATCCGCAGCATTCCTGCGGCGAGCGGCACGATGTAGCGCAGCACGGCGATAAAGCGCGAGGTGAACAGAACGGCAATGCTGTTGGTCTGTAATCGATGCTGCACCTGTAAAAAACGGCCCGCGTGTTTCGCGCTGATGCGGGTCACGAACGGGGTGTGCCCCATCAGCTGCCCGATGTGATAGTTCAGCACCGATCCCAGCGTTGCGCCCAAGACTACTGCCAGCCAGGTCAGCCCCGGATGCAGGCTCGACTGGCTCACGGTAATGCCCGCCAGCAGCATGACCGACGCGGGCGGCAGGAAAGACGAGAGCAGCACCGTCGATTTGCTTAGCGCCATCGCAAACAGCAATGCGAACAGCTGCGTCGGATGCAGCGCAAAATGTTCCAGCATGTTGTCAAACCACGCCATACCTCACTCCGAAATGCCTATGGAAATATTAACGCTCCTAATAAAACATCTTTATCAGCGAATTAATTAAATCGCAGCTCAACAAAAGAGATAAATAATCTTATCTAAACCTTTTCTAAACATGCTTTAATTTCCGATGCACTATTTTAATAGCCGTGTATTATCCCCCACGTTTTACAACGATCTCGTTATGGCGAGGCTCCTGTACAAATACACGTTATCGCTCTGGTGGGTTCGAGAGAACCGGCACAGGGTAAAACAGGCACTGTCGAATCAAGGCTTTGTCAGTATAACTTCCTTTTTAAGGATACGGTGTACAGTGCTGAACCCAGGACGTGGGGATCTCCTCTTCGACATGCCCTGTCTTGCTCGCCCCTGAGAGATTTTATTATTCAAAGGGAATTCACTATGTCTCACGCTATTCACAACGTTAATCCAGCATTCAACGACAGCGCTATCGCGCAATATATGAATACCGATTTTATTGTTCTCGATATTTCATTATGCGTGGCGCTGGCACGCGAACAGTTTTTCCAGAAATTAAAAGATGACGATATTCCGTCGCATATTTTCATTGAAGATAATGGGCGTCTGGCGGGTCTGATTGCGGTTCGCAAATTATTGCAGGCAACGGATACGCTACAGCCGGTTAAGGCGCTGATGGTGTCGCAGTTTTTACAGGTTAAACCGGAGGATGAACGCGCGGACGTCGCCCAGCTGCTGGCGCACGGGGGGGCAGACGTTGTTCCGGTTGTCACCCACGGCAAGGTGGTGGGCTGTTTGATCGAACGCGAAATTGCGCACCTGCTGGAAGATGACGTGACTGAAGATGCCCAGCTTCAGGGTGCGACGCTGCCGCTGGAGAAGCCGTATCTGGAAACCAGCCCCATAAGCCTGTGGAAAAAGCGCTCCGTCTGGCTGCTTCTGCTGTTTGTCGCCGAAGCCTATACCAGCTCGGTTATCCAGCACTTCGAAGAGGCGCTGGAGTCCGCCATCGCGCTGGCGTTCTTTATTCCCCTGCTGATTGGTACGGGCGGGAACAGCGGGACGCAGATCACCTCGACACTGGTGCGCGCGATGGCGCTTGGCGAAGTGCATCTGCGCGACGTCGGGCGCGTGCTGCGCAAAGAGATGACCACCTCGCTGATGATTGCCGTCACGCTGGGGCTGGCGGGCTGTTTCCGCGCCTGGATGATGGGGATTGGGCTTGAGATCACGTTTATCGTCAGCCTGACGCTGGTCTGCATCACGCTGTGGAGCGCGATAGTGTCGTCGGTGATCCCGATGGTGCTCAAGCGCTGCGGGATCGATCCTGCCGTGGTCTCCGCGCCGTTTATCGCGACGCTTATCGACGGCACCGGGCTGATTATTTACTTCAAGATTGCGCAGTACACGCTGGGGATCCAGTAAGGTCGCGCGGGAGCCAGAAAAGCAAAAACCCTGTGATATTGCTATCACAGGGTTTTCTAATTTGGCGGAAGCGTAGAGATTCGAACTCTAGAACCCTTTCGGGTCGCCGGTTTTCAAGACCGGTGCCTTCAACCGCTCGGCCACGCTTCCAAAGTGAGGCGCACTATAAACATCTATTAGCGCCTTGTAAAGCAGGAATTTTTCTAAATTTCATCTGCCGCATTCTGGACGCGATAAAAGCAAAAAAACCTGCGATATTGCTATCGCAGGGTTTCGAATTTGGCGGAAGCGTAGAGATTCGAACTCTAGAACCCTTTCGGGTCGCCGGTTTTCAAGACCGGTGCCTTCAACCGCTCGGCCACGCTTCCTAAGTGAGGCGCACTATAAACATCCCCTTGCGCCCTGTAAAGAGGCAAATAATTTGTTTGCCTGAAAAACAGCCAAAATGCGGTTAGTCGGTTGAAACAACAGCAGATTGGCTATTTTGCCAGCGCAAAACGCTGCTCTCTGGCTCAGTGTTTTTTGATGTACATATCTTTGGTGTAGTAGTACCCCAGCTTATCCGGCGTAAAACCGCCCACCCACGGCTTCACCAGATGCGTGCGGACGTAGTGATAGACCGGGATCGCCGGTACATCGCGTCCCAGTAGATCTTCGGCCTTCTGGTAAGACTTGCCGCGCTCCTCGGTTGTTTTCGCTTTGGCCGCATCCACCAGCGCCTGGTCGTATTCCGGGTTGCTGTACTGGCTGGTGTTTTCGCTGTCGCCGGTACGGAAGTTGTTCAGGAAGGTCGCCGCATCGTCGTAGTCGGCGATCCAGGCATAGCGCACCGCGTCAAAGTTATGGGTGTGCATGGTGTCCAGCATCGTTTTCCACTCCTGATTTTGCAGCTTCGCTTCCACGCCGAGGTTTTTCTTCCACATGGAGCTGGCGGCAATCGCAATGCGCTGGTGCGATTCGGAGGTGTTATAGAGCAGGTTGAAGCTCAGCGGATGACCGGCGTTAAACCCGGCCTCTTCCAGCAGTTTTTTCGCTTCGGCAATGCGTTTATCCATCGGCCAGCTGGCGTAGTCCGGCGTTTTTAGCGTCACGCCGCCAATTTCCGGCTGACTTATCAGCCACGCCGGGCGCTGCCCCTGCCCCAGCACTTTTTCGGCAATGATGTCTTTATCAAGCGCCATGTTGAGCGCCTTACGCACGCGCACGTCGTTAAACGGCGGGCGGGTGGTGTTGAATTCGTAATAGTAGGTCGCCAGCTGCGGGGAGACATCCAGCTCGCTGCCCATGGTTTTCTTCAACTGGGCGAACTGGTTAATCGGCACGGTATAGACGATATCGATCTCGCCCGCTTTGTAGCGGTTCACCTCTGCCGCTTCGGAGGTGATCGGCAGATAGGTCACCTTGTTGATCACCGTATGCGCGTTATCCCAGTAGCGCGGATTGCGCTCGGCGACGATACGCTCGTTGACGACCCACTGCGAAAGCGTGTAGGCCCCGCTGGTCACGATATGCTCCGGCTTGGTCCACTTCTCAGCGAATTTGCCGATTAACACTTTATCGACGGGCACTAACGACGGGTGCGCCAGCATGGCAAGGAACGCGGCGTTGGGCTGGGTGAGCGTCACTTCAAGCGTGGTGTCGTTCAGGGCTTTTACCCCCAGCGTATCGGGCGCCTGCTTGCCCTGAGCGATATCGGCCGCATTGACGATATGCATATTGCCCGGATAGCTGGCGTAAGGGGATGCCGTTTTAGGATCCACCAGGCGCTGCCAGCTCCAGACTACGTCCTGAGCGGTTATCGCCGTACCGTCGCTCCAGGTAATGCCCGGGCGCAGATGGAACGTCCAGACGGTGTTGTCTTTGTTTTCCCACTTCTCTGCCAGGCGCGGTTCGATGTCGCCCTTCGGGGATACATTCACCAGCCCTTCGAATAAATCGCTGATAATATTGAATTCGACATCGCTTTCCACCTTATGCGGATCCAGCGACGCGGGTTCATTACCGTTGTTCCTGACCAGCTCCTGTTTCTCTGCAAGCACTGTCCCTGCCGGCACCGTTGCAGCCCAGGCCGTCGTGCTTGCGCACAGGATGCCTGCGGTTAACAAAGAAAGCGTAAAGCGCGTGCGTGATTGTGGTGTCATTTCCTTCGCCTTATAGTTTGTTTTAGGACCATCCGTGTTTACTCTTAGCGTTCTGATTGTAATAACGCAATATTTTTCAGTAACCTATAAGAGGTTGATCTGAACAAACCCGTTAAAACGAGGTTCATTCTGCTCAACGAGATTTATGCAGAAGAAACAACCACCTTCAGCGCGAAGGGGATGAGTAAAGATGGGTAAAACCACTTTGTAACTGACGCGCCTTTTCCTATGCTTGCCGCTAATTACATCTGTCATAAGAGAGTGACTCATGGATCGTATTATTAGTTCTTCACGCGACCGCACATCGCTACTCAGCACCCACAAGGTGCTGCGCAATACCTATTTCATGCTCAGCCTGACGCTGGCGTTTTCCGCTATTACCGCAACCGCCAGCACCGTTCTGATGCTGCCTTCCCCGGGCCTTATCCTGACGCTGGTGGGCATGTACGGTCTGATGTTCCTGACCTACAAAACGGCGGATAAACCGGTCGGTATTCTGTCCGCGTTCGCCTTCACCGGCTTCCTGGGCTATATCCTGGGGCCAATCCTGAACGCCTATCTGTCTGCCGGTATGGGTGACCTTATCGGTATGGCGCTGGGCGGTACGGCGCTGGTGTTCTTCTGCTGCTCGGCCTACGTGCTGACCACGCGTAAGGACATGTCCTTCCTCGGCGGCATGCTGATGGCGGGTATCGTGGTGGTGCTGGTCGGTATGGTGGCGAACATCTTCCTCCAGCTGCCTGCCCTGCACCTGGCAATCAGCGCGGTGTTCATCCTGATTTCATCTGGCGCAATCCTGTTTGAAACCAGCAACATCATTCGCGGCGGCGAGACTAACTACATCCGCGCTACCGTGAGCCTGTACGTGTCGCTGTACAACATCTTCGTCAGCCTGCTGAGCATCCTGGGCTTCGCAAGCCGCGACTAAGCAGCCCTGCTGAAATAAAAAGGAGAATGCCCCCGGCATTCTCCTTTTTTTATGCCCTACTCACCCCGGCAAATATAGGTGGGATAATGCCGGTCCTGAATCAGCCACACGGAAGGCGAGAGTTCCGCTATTGTCAGATAGTAGCGGGCGGTTGGCCAGGCAAAGCTTCCCCACTGGGCATCAGGCGTGTTGTCGTTGTGCCGACGCCAGGTTTTGGTGTAGCTCAACACGATCACCTTATCATCGTCCCGTCGCGCCCACGTAAAATCGATATCCCTGTCAACGATGAGGTTCCGGCCTTCATACTTTGCCGCTCCCTTGTAGGTCGTCACGCCGGTCCCGTTGCGATGAAAATAGAACTGGGCAACGGCGTTGACCTTCACTTCATTCTGCTTTCCTTCATTGCGGGTAAAATTAAACTCGGTGCTACAGGCCAGCGCATCGCGTTTATAGACTCCGCCAGTACAGATGAAGAGCACAAGCGCTCCGCCGACTATCGCACCCGCCATACCGAACAGAAGCTTAATTTTCATTCTTCTGCCCCGCTTTTGTAGCGAATGGTTTTACACAGGCTGGTTTCATTTACCGGACAGGCACCGATAAACACCTCATCGGCCGCGGCCAGCGAAAAGTGGGCGCTGAAATAATAAACGTTGTACTCCTCACGATCGCAGGCCACGTCATTTTGCTTTAGCCGCTCGGCCATTTTCGACAGCACCAGCGGTCGGCCATGATCGTTAATCAACCAGAAGCGGCAGCCGGCTATTTTTTCCTGAACGGGCTTTAGCTTCGCGGGCACGGTTATTTCAAGCTGTCGGCTAAAATAGAGGCTAACCAGCATGGCCGACAGGGTGAATATCGCTAAAACCAGCCACCACTTTTTGGATAACCGTTTATAGCCTGTCGGCTGTTCCATCGCTGGCTCTGGCGTCGGTGTCGAAACAGCAGGAGAAGCGTTCTCCGTGGGCTGGAAAATAACCTCGGCTTCAAAGCGGAATCCAAACCGGGGCACGGTCACGATAAATTCGTGCCCCTCTCCCAGCGCCTGGAAGTGTTTACGTAATTCGCTACCCGCTTTATTGAGGTTATTTCCCGACGGCGTAAAGCCGAATTCTTCCCACACGCGAGTGATCAATTCCTCCCGGCTCAGGTTGCGTCCTCGGTGTTTAATAAATTCTTGCAAAAGCCGAACGGCCGGCGCCGAAAGCGTTAATACAGATTCAGGTTGCCCCACAAGACTTATTGCATGTGCTTCAGGATCGAATAACAACGAATTATTGCATATAAAGAACATCTTTTATTCTCGGCTGTTACCGCATGTTTTTTTAATCCCTGGTATATCGACATGAAAACCACCCCCTGATCTGCTTATTTTTTCATCAGAAGGAATTTTCTTTCCATCCCTGGTCGCGGTATTTTCGCTTAACTATACAACCTTAAAGCCAGAAAGGCAGGATAAAAAACTGTATCTTGCTAGTTAATTAATACAAATTTTCACAAACCGCTGTTCTGGTTAAAGTTTCCCTGCCCTGAAGCGATACGAAAGCAGACGGTATCCTGGTGTTAGCGCACCGCCGATAAATTCAGAGCAGGCAGACTTAACGTGAAACAAAAAAATAGAGTGAACATGAAAACCGCCTTTTATGTTGCCGCGCTGTCATTGCCATTTTTCTCAGAAATGACAATGGCCAATATGAGCGTGTACCCCATGGAGCTGAATGTGGACAGAACCGGTGCAGCGCAAATTAAGGTGGCTTCAAAAACCGATGATATTCAGTTCATTCGGGTGAGGCAAAAGAAAATTCTTAATCCCGGCACGGCCCAGGAAAAAGAGATTGATGTGGCCTCGTGGAAAGAAGGTGGCGTCGTCGTCACGCCCGAAAAATTTGCCCTTGCGGCAGGCGCAATGCGCGTGGTTCGGCTGGTTTCGCTCACGCCACCGGAAAAAGAGACCACCTGGCGCGTCTATTTTGAAGGTGTAAAGCAGCCTGACAGCATTATTCCCGGCAGGGCGGAAACGCAGGCTGCAACGGCGACGCTGGGCGTCAACGTCATTTGGGGAGCGCTGGTCCACATCGCTCCGGAAAAAAGCGTGGTGTCGCTGTCAATAGATCCTCTCAAAGGGACGCT
Organism: Enterobacter asburiae; assembly: GCF_021440515.1. Classification (GTDB taxonomy): domain Bacteria; phylum Pseudomonadota; class Gammaproteobacteria; order Enterobacterales; family Enterobacteriaceae; genus Enterobacter; species Enterobacter asburiae_E. The sequence continues at coordinate 19,840 of NZ_JAKCMV010000024.1, forward strand.
AAAAAACAGCGGCACGCTGCGGGTGCCGCTCAAGGAAATTGGAATGTGTAATGCCGACGCGTCGTGTAAATGGATTAAAGAAGACGCGACGATTTATCCGGATACCGAACGGAAATTAAAAACGCTTACAAATATACATAGCCAGAAATATAAATTTCGCTACTTCAACTGGGTGAATAAAACCGCTGAAGAAGCTGATTTACCCGTCGTGCAATAACACGGCGTCACTAAAAACCCACTGGGTTTGTTTAAAGAGCCAAGGCGCTCATTTGTAAATATGGAGATATCAATGCGTAAGTATTTTAAACCCCTGATGATTGTTGCCGCGATGACCACGTCCGTTAGCGCGCTGGCGATTCAAAAAGATATTACCGTTAATGCCAGCGTGGATTCACAGCTGGATATGACGCAGGCCGATAACACGCCGCTGCCGGCAAGCATCGATATGCAGTACCTGCCGGGTCGCGGTCTGGAAAGCTACCGTCTGAATACCAAGGTATGGTCTAACTCCGCCACCAGCAACGTGAAGGTCCGTCTTGTTAGCGCAGCTAAGCTGGCGAACACCGACGGCGCTGAAACCATCCCAATGACGGTGAAGCTGGGCGATAAAACCCTGTCCACCGCCGATGTTGAATACACCGGCACCGAACTGTTCCCGGGAAGCATTGAAAACGGTTCAGCGGTACTGCCTCTGACCATTTCCCAGACCACCAAAGGCATTCTGAAAACCGGTCAGTACAGCGGCGTAGTCAGCCTGATGCTGACGCAGGCGACTACCACGGAAGGCGGTGCGTAACACCCCAGCACCTAAGGAAGAACGTCAGAGGGTGCCCACCCTCTGACGTCAGGATGATGTCGAGGCTCGTTCATGGCGTTTCACAGAAATACTCTCCTCTTTGTTGCTTTGCTACCCGCATCCATCCAACTCGCCTGTGCCGGGATGGCCGTCCCGCCGGGTTTTGAAGATCTGGCGAAAACGCAGCGCCTCTGGACAGAGGTGAACCTCTACGGCGAGTCGCTTGGCCTTTTTGAAACGGATATTACCCTTGAAACGGTAAGCTTTGTCGCACCTGAAACCGTGATAGCGGCCATCAAGCGCCGGTTTAATGACGATCCCGCGCTGATTGCCACCGTGTCTGCCGCGCTGGCCGTTCCGCTTGCCCGTAACGGCAACCTGGCCTGTAGCAGCAACGGCTCCGCCACGGGATGCGACTACATTGATACCGATCGCGCGGCCATTATTTATGACGAAAATAACGCCCGCATTAGCCTGTTTTTGAACAGGAAATTCCTGCCGAAACCCACTGAGGAAAAGCAGTGGTATCAGCCGACGCAGGACACCGAAAATGCCCTCGTCCATCAGCAGAATATCAATTTCGTTGCCGACAGGGATTACCAGTCAGCCACCGTGCAGGGCAACGGCGCGCTGGCGCTGACCCAGGACGGCTATCTGAATCTCGACTGGATCTGGCTGGGGCAGCGTTCTAAACACCAGCAGCAGCAGGAAGTCACCGTCAACAACGCCTGGTTCCGACAGGATATCCTGCGTCAGTACTACGTTCAGCTTGGTGAGATGGATACCCGCGATCTGTTCAGCAACGCCGGGGGCAATATCAACCTCAGCCAGCTGCCGCTGGGCAAAATTCGCGGTCTGCGCACCGGTTCGACAAGGGCCTGGATTAACCCGGTTCAGCAGTCGAAGGGAACGCCCATCACCGTGCTGCTTTCCCACGACGCGCGTATCGACGCCCGCCGCGGCAATCAGCTGCTTGCCAGCTTTTACCTGAATGCCGGGGCGCAAACCCTGGACACGCGCGCGTTCCCGGACGGGAGCTACACCGTGACGCTCTCCATCTATGAAAATAACCGCCTGACGCGCACCGAGCAGGTGCCGTTTACCCGTACCGGAATAACCCCCTTCGACCGCGTGGAGTGGTTCCTCCAGGCTGGCGAAACCGACAACAACGATCAAAACGACGCGCGCAGCGCGGTGGCGCAGGCGGGCGTGCGCCTGCCCGTCACCCCAACGCTGGCGCTGACCAGCGGCGCAACGATAAAGAAAAGCCAGCGTTTCCTGGAAAATGCGCTCGACTGGAGCCGGGGCTTTAACGCGGGCCCGATCGACGGCGTGCTGAGCACCCGCTTTAGCTACCTCTACGGCAGCGAAGGCCAGCGCGGCAATATTCAGCAAATCAGCTACAACGACGGCTTCTCGCTGAGCATCTATCGCAACACGCTTTCAGCGGAAAACTGCAATACCCGAAGCGCGGGGTTTGACGCCGTAAACGGCTGCTATCGCACCCTCTCGGTGATGTTCTCCGTCCCCGTCGGCTCATGGTATGCGAGCCTGGGGTATTCGGATAACCGCAACGAAGGGCGTTACGTTTCTCGCCGGGCGCTCCCGGACAGCGACGATCGCCACGACGCGGGCCTGCCGTGGGAGTCGGTCTACGTGACCCGCTCCCGCACGCGTGCGTGGCAGGGTGGGCTGAGCAATGCGTTTAGCACCCGCAGCCTGAACATTAACAGCAGCATCAACCTGTTCATGCGCGACGATGACTCCCGCGCGGGCAAGGATAAAGGCGGATATCTCAGCGTAAGCCTGTCAATGGCGCATAACCGTCAGGGCGATGCGTCCAGCTACACCTCGATGGGGGCAACCTGGCAGCACCAGCAGCGTGAAAAGAATCAGATGAGCTACAGCGTGGCGCACAACTGGTACGCCGATGCGCGCGGTGAAAATGAGTACGGCCTGAGCGCGTCGGGCATCAACAGCGATTCGCTGAATACCTCCGCCTATACGCGCCAGGGCGGACGATATGGCAACGGCAGCCTCACCGTGAGCGATGCCTGGGATCGTCAGGACAGCCGCCACACCCTGAGCAGCAGCGGCAACTACAGCTCGACCCTTGCGCTGTCGCGCTCTGGCCTGTGGCTGGGTCGCTGGAGCGACGGCCGCCCGGCTTCAGCCGTCGCGGTAAAGGTTGCTACACCGGAAGAGACTCAGGATCCGGGCGTCGCGGTGTCGCTGGATAACGGCGGCAGCGCGAACGTTCCGGGGAACAGCCGCGCCCTCTTCGCCGTGCCGGGCTACCAGCAGACAACCTTGACGATAAACGAATCGCTGGACGTATCGCGCGGGGCCAGCAGTGAAATCACGCAGGGTTCGGGCAGCAGAACGCTGTTTATGGTGCCGGGCAAACTGCTGCGCCGGGACGTGCAAACCACCGCAAGCTACACCTGGCTCGGCCAGTTAACCGACCAGGATCGTTCACCGTTTATCGGCGGCGTGCCGCTGAACGTGAACGGCTGGAGCGATCTGGGCAACGGCGGCTTTAGCGCCCAAAGCGACGCCCTGCTGCATAACCTCTACATGGTGCGTCAGGAGCAGTTTTATCAGTGCGCGCTGAACGTGAAAAGCATGCGCGACGTCGTGCGTTACGTGGGCGCGATCCCGTGCCGGGAACTCACCTTCTCCGCCCTGCCCGATGCCGTCCAGCAGCAGGCGCAGCTGATGCTCGCCAGACGAACGGTTCCGACCGGCCCGACCGCCATGAACGCCGATAACCTCACGAAAGGGAAATGATGTGAAGACGAGCTTCTTTATTTTACTGATCTTAAGCCTGTGGGCAGGCCAGACGCTGGCGGGCGCTCCTGCGGGACGAAACACCAGCGCAGGGATCAGCTTCGATCGCACGGCACCGCCCGCGCGTTTTGATATCTGGTTTCACGAACCGAGCGGCTATGACCTTGCCGATCCGCAAAAGTGGGGACGCAATACCCTGACCTGTCTGTCCCGCACGGACACCGCTAACGGGGCCTGCATGACCGCGCCGGTCTGGTTCTCGGCGAATCCGGCTTCGCCCTACGCCATCACGTTACGTTTTACGCACGCCCTCACCGCCAGGACGGTGGATATCAAGGTGTATGGCGACCACTACATGTTTATCAACGGCAAAGTGTTTACCTTTGCCAGCTTCGTGACGGGGGGAACGGGGGATATCGCCGCCTGGAACAGAGAGCCCTACTTCGATTACTACATCGTGAAGAGCGAGCTGGACAAGCTCACCCTGCCGGGGATCTGGACCGCCACGCTCAAGCAAAACCTGCGTCAGTGGGGAAGCGCCGACTGCGGCGGGGACTTCAATAACGTGAATGTGGGCTGCCCCGGCTATCTCTCCATCGCCAGCTGGCAGGCAAATATTCGCATTGAGGTGGTCGATCCGGGTAACCAGCAGATTTATCTGCCGGCCTTTCCGCACTCCACGCCGATTGTGAACCTCAACCTGACCAACTTCCCGGGACGCCCCGGTGGCAGCGAGATCCAGGGGGAAAACACGCTGGATATGTGCCTGTACGACGGTAAAAACAGCACCAGCACCCGTGCCTATCTTCGATTTGAGGATGACGGACTCCCGTCCGCGAACCGTGCCGACGGCGCATTTTCAATCCGCCGACGCGGGGGTAGCCAGACCGACGCGCGGGATCGTCTTGATTATCAGGTGCTCGTCACCCATCCCGTTACGGGCGCAACCGAGACCGTCGCGAACGGCAAAACCCTGGTCTGGCAAGGCACCAACGATCCGCAGTATCTGCGCCAGGTTGTGCTGCCCGGCGGACGCGAGAGCGTACTGTGCATTCCTGCGCCCATTATCCTGAAAACCCCCGCGTTTCCCGCCAGCAGCAAAAACGCGGGCGACTATACCGGCACGCTGCGCGTTATCTATACGCCCAGCACGTTATAACGAGGTTACCGTGAGTTACGCCATTCTCGACAATAATCGATTTTACGCCGAAGGGCTGCGCTATGCGCTGCTGCGTCGGGGCGTTCAGCTGGAGGTGCAAAGCGACACCGTACGGTGGCAGCCTTCGCTGCTTACCCGCCGCGTGATTGTCGTCCGCTGCCGCTTTTCCGTGGCGGCCACGCATCAGGCGCTGATCGCCATTTTGCTCAGGCTGGAGGCCGCCCGCTGGAATGGAAGCCTTTATCTGGTGTGCAACGAAAAGGGGTGGGCGCTGGCGACCCATTTACGCAAGCGTTTCGGGGCGTTAACCCTTTATATCCTCGATGACCGGATCGCCGTGGCGGATGCGGCCTATCTGCTGATAAAAGAGCCCCGCCGCATTCGAAGCCTTGACTGCTGCCTTACCGATCATGAATTCAACGTGCTCGATCTCATGCTTACCGGGCTGCCTGTACGCCACATTGCCCTCGCCACGCAGATGTCTGAGAAACAGGTTTCCACCCATAAATGCAACGCGCTGAAGAAGCTCAACGCCAGCAACCTGCTACAGCTGCTCCTGTAGGTCGAGGTTTCTCACGCCGCCCCTTATTTGCTACACTGGGGGCGGTTTTTACTTCATCGACAGAGCACTATGTTCATTTTTGCAGGCCAGGAAATTGAGACCGATAGCGACGGCTATCTGAAAGACACCACCCTCTGGAGCGAACCGCTGGCGGAGAAAATTGCCGAAAACGAAGGCATTACCCTGTCCCCCGAGCACTGGGAAGTGGTGCGTTTCGTGCGCGAATTCTACCTCGAATTTAACACCTCTCCGGCTATCCGCATGCTGGTCAAGGCGATGGCGAACACGTTCGGCGAAGAGAAAGGCAACAGCCGTTATCTCTATCGCCTGTTCCCGAAAGGCCCGGCAAAACAGGCGACGAAAATCGCGGGTCTGCCGAAACCGGTAAAATGCATTTAATAGCGAATATCGAATTTCGTCATTTCCCGGCCGGGTTGATGCGGTTGCGTTAAAACCTTATCCACCCGGGCGCTGCGCGGTCCGCCCGCCTTCAGCCACGCCACCAGCGCATCAACCTTTTCTGCCTCCCCGCAGGCCACCACCTCGACGCTGCCGTCGTCCATATTCTTCGCATATCCCGTCAGCCCAAGCTGAAGGGCTTCGCGCTGCGTGCTGTAGCGAAATCCCACGCCCTGAACGATGCCGTGAACCCAGGCGATAGTGCAGACTTTTGACATCTTCCTTCTCCTTATCCGTCTGGCGCGTTGCATTTCCCCACTGAACTCGGGAAAATAGCGGCCATTTCATTGGAATCGACAGAATAGCAAATTATGAGTGTACGTTTAGTGTTAGCCAAAGGGCGCGAGAAGTCATTGTTGCGCCGCCATCCCTGGGTCTTTTCCGGCGCCGTTGCCCGTATGGAAGGCAAAGCCAGCCTCGGTGAAACCATCGATATCGTTGACCATCAGGGGAAATGGTTAGCGCGCGGCGCATACTCGCCGGCCTCCCAGATCCGCGCGCGCGTCTGGACCTTCGATAAAGACGAGACTGTCGATATCGACTTCTTTACCCGCCGTTTGCACCAGGCGCAGCAGTGGCGCGAGTGGCTGGCAAAACGCGACGGGCTGGACAGCTATCGACTGATTGCCGGTGAATCCGACGGGATGCCGGGCGTAACGATCGATCGCTTCGGCAACTTCCTGGTGCTCCAGCTGTTAAGCGCCGGGGCGGAATATCAGCGCGCGGCGTTAATCAGCGCCCTGCAAACCTGCTTCCCGGAATGCGCAATCTACGATCGCAGCGACGTGGCGGTACGTAAGAAAGAGGGGTTGGAGCTGACGCAAGGTCCTGTTACCGGCGAGCTGCCGCCTGCCCTGCTGCCTATTGAAGAACACGGCATGAAGCTGCTGGTGGATATTCAGGGCGGCCACAAAACGGGTTACTACCTCGATCAGCGCGACAGCCGTCTGGCGACCCGCCAGTACGTGGCGGACAAGCGCGTGCTGAACTGCTTCTCCTATACCGGCGGCTTCGCGGTGTCCGCGCTGATGGGCGGCTGCGCTCAGGTAGTCAGCGTTGATACCTCTCAGGAAGCGCTGGACGTGGCGAAGCAGAACGTTGAGCTGAACAAGCTGGATCTGAGCAAAGCGGAGTTCATCCGCGACGACGTGTTCAAGCTGCTGCGCAAATACCGTGACCAGGGCGAAAAGTTCGACGTCATCGTGATGGATCCACCGAAGTTCGTGGAGAACAAAAGCCAGCTGATGGGCGCCTGCCGTGGCTATAAAGATATCAACATGCTGGCGATCCAGCTGCTGAACCCGGGCGGCGTGCTGCTGACCTTCTCCTGCTCCGGCCTGATGACCACAGATTTATTTCAGAAAATCATCGCCGACGCCGCTATAGATGCCGGGCGTGATGTACAATTTATAGAGCAGTTCCGTCAGGCCGCCGATCATCCGGTGATCGCTACCTACCCGGAAGGGCTGTATCTGAAAGGGTTTGCCTGTCGCGTCATGTAACTTGAAATGAGAAATATTGCCCACACATAAGGTGTATGTAATGTTTCCCGGGAGGTGACTATGATTGCCAGCAAATTCGGTATCGGCCAGCAGGTCCGCCACACCTTACTTGGGTATCTGGGCGTGGTCGTGGATATCGACCCGGAATATTCGCTTGATGAGCCATCAGCAGACGAACTGGCGGTTGATGCGGAGCTTCGCGCTACCCCGTGGTATCACGTGGTGATGGAAGATGATGATGGGCAGCCTGTTCATACCTATCTTGCCGAAGCGCAGCTTAGCGGAGAACTTCAGGATGAGCATCCTGAACAGCCCACGCTGGATGAGCTTGCCCAGACTATCCGTAAACAGCTCCAGGCTCCGCGCTTGCGGAACTAGCAGATGAAAAAAGCCCGGTATCGCAACCGGGCTTTTTTATTATTTCGCCAGCCCCAGTCGGGGAATATCAATCGCCGGGCATCGGTCCATCACCACGTTCAGCCCCGCCTCGCGCGCCAGCACCGCGGCCTGTTCGTTGATCACGCCAAGCTGCAACCACAGCGTTTTCGCACCAATCGCGATGGCTTCCTGGGCGACGCCCCAGGCCGCTTCGGAATTACGGAACACATCCACCATATCCACTCTTTCCGGCACCTCGGCCAGGGTTCCATACCCCTGCTGCCCGAGCAGCGTTTTCCCGGCCACTTTTGGCGATACGGGGATCACGTGATAGCCCTGATCGAGAAGATATTTCATCACCCGATAGCTTGGGCGGTCGGGCTTGTCGCTCGCACCCACCAGCGCGATGGTTCGGGTCGATGTCAGAATGTCAGCAATCTCGTTCTCTTTCATAATCTTCCTCCAGGCTTTTTTTAAAGTGTACGTCAAAGCCGCCCGCTCAACCATCCAACCCATACAGATGTATGAGGGCAAAATCGCAGAATATGTCTATATGTTAGTAAACGTGATTATCGAAAAATTTAGATACATTATTGGGAACGTCTTTTAGACAGGAGCACCCTATGAAAACCGGCCTTGCCTCCGCTGTCATCGCACTCGTTATGCCGGTTTGCGTCTTTGCGACCACGCTACGGCTCTCCACCGATATCGATCTGCTGGTGCTGGACGGTAAAAAAGTCTCCAGTTCGCTGCTGCGGGGTGCAGACAGCATTGAGCTGGACAACGGGCCGCATCAGGTGGTGTTTCGCGTGGAAAAGACAATCCGGGTCGCCAACCACGAACAGCGCATGTACATCTCGCCGCCGCTTGTCGTCAGCTTTAATACGCAGCGGATTAGCCAGGTAAATTTTAGCCTGCCCCGGCTGGAAACGGAAAAAGAGGCGCAGGCGTTTGAATCGGCCCCGCGCATGGAGCTGCTGGACGGCGATGCCATGAGCATCCCGGTGAAGCTGGATATCCTCGCCATCACCACCACGCCGAACGGCGTTAATTATGAAGCGGATACCGAAATCTACAACAAAGCGGGCAAACGCGCCTCGCTGCCGCAGTTCGCCACCATGATGGCGGATGACAGCACGCTGCTGTCGGGCGTGTCCGAGCTGGACGTCATTCCTCCGCAGTCCCAGACGCTCACCGAGCAGCGGCTGAAATTCTGGTTTCAGCAGGCAGACCCGGATACGCGCGCACGGTTCCTGCAATGGGCAAAGCAGCAGCCCTCGTCGTAATACACATTTTTACGCCCTTTCTCTTGCAGCATCAGGCGCTTCCAGTCATCTTGTAGCCAGTTAACCTGACGGGAAAGATTATGGAACTGACAACACGCACGCTTCCTGCGCGCAAACATATTGCTCTCGTAGCGCACGATCACTGTAAACAGATGCTGCTGAACTGGGTTCGTCATCATCGTTCCGTGCTGGAACAGCACAGGCTCTCTGCGACGGGCACGACCGGCAACCTGATCCAGCGCGAAACCGGCTTAGAGGTCAATGCCATGCTGAGCGGCCCGATGGGTGGCGATCAGCAGGTCGGGGCGCAGATTTCGGAAGGGAAAATTGATGTGCTGATTTTCTTCTGGGATCCGCTGAACGCCGTACCGCACGACCCGGATGTAAAAGCGCTGCTGCGTCTGGCAACGGTGTGGAATATTCCGGTAGCAACTAACCTGTCCACCGCCGACTTTATTATTGCCTCCCCGCAGTTCAGCGCCCCGGTGGATATTTTGATCCCGGACTATCAGCGCTATCTTGCTGAGCGGCTGAAGTAGCTTTTTGAAGGCCGGGTCAGGCGACGCCGCCACCCGGCCATTCCCCTACGGCTTCCTCGCCACCGGCACATCCATACTCTTCAGAATATCGACAAACACGGACGGCGCCTCTTTATTGAACAGCAGCCAGACGCGATGCCGCGCGCGGGTGATCGCCACGTACAGCAAACGACGCTCTTCAGCATCCGGGAAATCTTCCGGTACCGGCAGTAACGCCTGCTCCATCACCGACTCGCGCGCGGGCGCCGGGAAGCCATCGCTGCCCTCCTTGAGCCCCACCACGATCGCGTAATCCGCCTGCTGGCCCTTACTGGCGTGGATAGTCATAAAATCAAGCTGGAGCTTCGGCCAGCGGGTCGCGGCTTTTTCCAGCGCCGCCGGTTTGAGGTGGTGATATCGCGCCAGCACCAGAATGCGCTCGTCAGGTTTCGCGTAACCGCTCAGCTTGTCCAGCAGCGGCTCAAGCTGATCTTCCGCCATCAGCGTCACCGCTTTTTTATCCCCGGTCGTCAGGCTGTTAAGCGGCTTGGCCAGCTGATGCGGGTTCTGCTGAATAAAGCGGTTGGCGATTTCCCCAATGCGCGAGTTGAAGCGGTAGGTGGTGTCCAGATCGCTGCGATCGCCTTCGCCAAAATATTCGTGGAAGGCGGTGGTCAATGAGAGCTGCGCCCCGCTGAAGCGGTAGATTGCCTGCCAGTCATCCCCCACCGCAAAGAGCGACGTATGTTTATTTTGCGCACGCAGGGCCGACAGCAGCGCGGCGCGCTGGGGCGAGATATCCTGAAACTCATCCACCAGGATATGCTTCCACGGACTGACAAACCGCCCTTTTTCGAGAATGATAATGGCCTGGTGGATCAGCCCGGAAAAATCGACCGCGGTCTCTTCTTTCAACGCCGTTTTCCAGGCTTTCAGCATCGGTGCCATCAGCTTGACCCGCTTCGAAAACAGAGCCTGGATCTCTTCCGGCGCGCTTTCAATCATCTCTGCCTGCGTGCCGCCGTGCATGCGCATCAGGCTAACCCAGCGGTCAAGGCGTGAGCCGAGGCGGCGCGCGAGCTTTTCATCCTGCCAGAAGCTGCCCTCGGGCACCTCCCAGTTCAGCTCCTCTTCAAGCCACTGGCGCCAGCCCTTCGCCTGCGCTTTTTTCTCGCTGCACTGCTGCTGCCAGGTTTTGATAAACAGCGACTGGCGCGCCTGAGTGTCATTTTCAAGCCTGCTGATAGCCGGGACCTTTTTGCTCCCATGCTGAATGATGTGCAGCGCAAGGGCGTGGAAGGTTCGGGCGGTGATGTCCTGGGTATGCAGGCGCTCCTGAATTCGCTCGTCCATCTCCTGCGCAGCCTTGCGGCCAAACGCAAGGAGTAAAATCTGATCCGGCGCGGCGGCACCGGTAGTCAGAAGCCAGCCCGCGCGGGCAACCAGCACGGAGGTTTTGCCGCTTCCCGCCCCCGCCAGCACCAGAAGCGACTGCTCGCCGTTGACCACCGCCCGCGCCTGGGCAGGGTTCAGCGGTGAGGATTCAATCTGGCTGAAGAAATCAGCGTATTGCGTCAGCATGGCGTCGGTCCACGCCTGGTCGTGGGCCAGACGGCTTTGATCGATATCCGTAAGCCACGCCTGGCACTGCCGCCACGCTTCGCGGCAGTTTTCAAATTCATCAAGACGGCTCACCGGCAGCGGCAGCGCGGTAAGCGCCTGCTTAATTTTTTGCTGTAGGCCTGCGGTTTGCTGGCGCGTGAGCCATTTTTTCTGCTCGCTGCTTTGCGCAATGTCATCCACGACCTGCTGCAAAACCTGCGCGGCGACGTTGCTCATCTCTTCGCTCCACTGACGCCAGCGGGTATTCAGATGGTGGTGGAAACGCTGGGTTTCGGCCCACTCGGTGCCGTGCAGGCGCACCACTTTTTCAGCAGGCAGAACAAACTCCAGCTCGCCCCACACCAGCCCGCGCTTGCAGTGGATAGCTAAAAGCTGGTTAAACGGAATGAGGTATTCGTGACGCTCGCCAGAGACTTTGACGCCTGCATTGAGAAGGACAACCTTGTCATAAGGATGTTGCGCCAGGCGTTTGCCCAGTGAAGTTGCTTTCAGTTCCATGTCCGGCCGGATCCACGAAGAGATAATTTGTCAGATAGTTTAACTGCCAGTTTTAAGGTGCTCCAGCCTAAAAAAACGTTACAATCATTGGGCGTTAATCATATCGAAAGGAACTGAGGGTTTATGCGTACCGTTCTGAATATTTTGAATTTTGTCCTTGGCGGTTTTGCCACCACCCTTTCATGGCTTTTTGCCACCCTGGTGAGCATCGTGCTCATTTTCACGCTTCCCCTGACGCGCTCCTGCTGGGAAATCACCAAACTGTCATTGCTTCCTTATGGTAACGAGGCCGTTCACGTGGACGAGCTGAACCCGGAAGGGAAAAGCGCGCTGATGAACACCGGCGGAACCTTGCTCAACATTCTGTGGCTGATTTTCTTTGGCTGGTGGCTGTGCGTGATGCACATTTTCGCCGGTATCGCCCAGTGCATTACGATTATCGGTATTCCGGTTGGGATCGCGAATTTCAAAATCGCGGCAATCGCCCTGTGGCCCGTCGGGCGCAGAGTCGTTCCGGTTGAAGTGGCGCAGGCCGCGCGCGAAGCCAATGCCCGCCGTCGTTTTCAGTAATAAGGACAGGCCGCGCTCATGCTAAGCCCACTGCTTCGCCGCTATACCTGGAACAGTAACTGGCTCTATAACGTCAGGATCTTTATCGCCCTGTGCGGCACGGTTGCCCTGCCGTGGTGGATAGACGACGTTAAGCTCACCATTCCGCTAACCCTCGGCGTGGTTGCCGGGGCGCTGGCGGATCTGGACGACCGCCTGGCCGGACGGCTGCGTAACCTGGTCATCACGCTTATCTGCTTCTTTATCGCCTCGGCGTCCGTGGAGCTGCTGTTCCCGTGGCCGTGGCTCTTTGCCATCGGCCTGACACTCTCCACCAGCGGGTTTATTCTGCTGGGCGGGCTGGGGCAACGCTACGCCACCATCGCCTTTGGCGCGCTGCTGATCGCGGTCTACACCATGCTCGGCGTATCGCTTTACGACCAGTGGTATCAACAGCCGGTCCTGCTGCTGCTGGGGGCAATCTGGTATAACCTGCTTACCCTGACCGGGCACCTGATCTTCCCGGTTCGCGCCTTGCAGGATAACCTCGCGCGCAGCTACGAACAGCTGGCGCACTATCTGGAACTCAAATCCCGGCTGTTCGATCCGGATATTGAAGAGGAGAGTCAGGCCCCGCTTTACGATCTGGCGCTGGCAAACGGTCAGCTTGTTGCGACCCTGAACCAGACGAAAGCGTCTCTTCTGACCCGACTGCGTGGCGATCGCGGTCAGCGCGGCACCCGCAGAACGTTGCACTACTATTTTGCGGCGCAGGATATTCACGAACGCGCCAGTTCGTCCCACGTGCAATATGCCGCCCTCAGAGAGAAGTTCCGCTATAGCGACGTGATGTTCCGCTTCCAGCGTCTGCTCTCGATGCAGTCCCAGGCCTGCCAGCAGCTGGCGCGCTCAATTCTGCTGCGAACGCCCTACCAGCACGATCCGCGTTTCGAACGCGCTTTCAGCCATCTGGACGCGGCGCTCGATCGCGTGCAGGCCAGCGGCACGTCGCCGGATCAGATTAAAGCGCTGGGCTTTTTACTCAATAACCTGCGGGCAATCGATGCCCAGCTTGCCACCATTGAGTCCGAGCAGGCGATGGCGATGCCGGGTAATGATGCGAACAGCCAGCTGTCCGATGATGGCGTTCACAGCTTTAGCGACATGTGGTTGCGCCTGAGCCGAAACTTTACGCCGGAATCCGCGCTGTTCCGCCACGCGGTGCGAATGTCGCTGGTGCTCTGCGTGGGCTATGCCTTTATACAGATAACCGGGCTGCATCACGGCTACTGGATCTTGCTGACCAGCCTGTTTGTTTGCCAGCCGAACTACAACGCCACGCGCCACCGCCTGGCGCTGCGAATTATCGGTACTCTGGTCGGGGTCGCAATTGGCCTGCCCGTGCTCTACTTCGTGCCTTCTATAGAAGGGCAGCTGATCCTCATCGTGATAACCGGCGTGCTGTTCTTCGCGTTTCGTAACGTACAGTACGCCCACGCCACGATGTTCATCACCCTGCTGGTCCTGCTGTGCTTTAATCTGCTCGGTGAAGGTTTTGAGGTCGCCCTGCCCCGCGTGATCGATACCTTAATCGGCTGTGCAATAGCGTGGGCCGCCGTGAGCTTTATCTGGCCGGACTGGCGTTTTCGCAATCTACCGCGCGTGCTGGACAGAGCGATGAACGCCAACTGCCGCTATCTGGATGCCATTCTGGAGCAGTATCACCAGGGACGTGACAACCGGCTGGCCTACCGTATCGCCCGCCGTGACGCGCACAACAGCGATTCAGAGCTGGCTTCCGTGGTGTCAAATATGTCTACGGAACCCGGCGCCACCCCTGAAATTAAGGAAACCGCGTTTCGTCTGCTCTGCCTGAACCATACCTTTACCAGCTACATCTCTACGCTGGGCGCCCACCGTGAAAAGCTGAGCAACCCGGGTATTCTTGCCCTGCTGGATGATGCCGTCTGTTACGTTGATGATGCCCTTCACCATCGCCCAGCCGATGGACCGCGCGTTCGCCAGGCGCTGGACGAGCTGTCCCAGCGTATCGCCCATCTCGATCCCGGTTCCGACAGCAAAGCACCGCTGGTTCTCCAACAGATTGGCCTGCTCATTGCCCTGCTGCCGGAAATTTGTCGCCTTCAGCAGCTCATTGCTACCTGGCGGAGTAATTCTTCATTGGATCCGGTAACGCGTTAAACCAGTCGGTTAGCTCCTGGCGAGTGTCAGCCGGGAGCGCCGCCTCATGCATCCCTTCAATAGCCCCTTTAAGCGCAAACAGCACTTTGATCCCCAGCTGTTTATTGATGGCCCGCACCTTCAGCCAGCTCCGCTTCGCCCCAAGCTCCCGTAACGTTTTCTCATTAGTGATGCCTGCTTCGTAAAGCAGAACTTCGAGCTGGAACGTCAGGTTTGGCAGATCTTTTAGCCGGTTTCGCTGATAGCGCTGAACCCGCTCGTGCCTCGCTGCCGCCAGCGCATAGGAAGAGAGCTGGAGTAATTTATCCCTGTCCTGCCACAGGCCGTCGTCAACGCGGAAATAGTTCAGCGGTACCGGACGGCCCCGCTTCATGAGCGTTAAATAGGACGAGGCGTGTTTCACACAGTATGTTGCGCTCTCTTCGCAGGCCCGGATGTAAAGTTCCCCCTCTGCCACCATGGCAAAAACCGCATCATCCACCGCCAGGGTATAACCGCCAAAAAGCGCACGATGCTGGATATTGCCCAAAGGTGAAAGGTATTCCTGAGATTTATAAATCCTCTCGTACGATATCTTTTTCATGATATTTCTCTATAAAAATCAAATGGTAAAAGGGCGTTTACTGACTACCGGATCCGTTATCAGGAAAATAGGCAACTTATCGTTTGTGAGCAAGATCAATTTGAGTTATGCGCAGTTCATGAGCGAAATTTGCGAGGGGCTTTCAGAAATTGAAGTTGATCTTTATACATACAGGGGTTACTGTATATCCATACAGTAACTACAGGGCTGGAATGAATATGTACACTTCAGGCTATGCAAATCGCTCAATCTCTCTCTCTTCTACCGCGGGCAATACCGCGAAGAAATCCGTCGGGAGTGTGTCGACAGGTCTTATCAGTGAAGTGGTTTATCGCGAAGACCAGCCTCTGTTGACGCAACTCCTTTTACTGCCATTATTACAACAGCTTGGTCAGCAGTCTCGCTGGCAGCTCTGGCTGACGCCGCAACAAAAATTAAGCCGTGAGTGGGTGCAGTCGGCTGGACTTCCGCTGACAAAGGTGATGCAGATTAATCAGCTATCACCCTGCGATACGGTCGAGTCAATGATTCGCGCCTTACGCACGGGGAACTACAGCGTCGTGATTGGATGGTTGTCAGATGAATTGACGGAAGAAGAGCATTTCCGGCTGACCGAAGCGGCAGAAGAAGGTAACGCGATCGGGTTCATTATGCGTCCGGTTCGCCCAGATCCTCATCGCAAAGGACAACTATCCGGGGTAAAAATTCACTCTAATTTGTATCATTGAGCGAAATTAAGACTATTCCTGGAATTTTTTTTGACCATAAGATCGAGAAATAGTTCAGATCGCGAAATCTTCGGCAAGGCTTGTCTGGTGCGGTTCTCGTTAATTTTACTGCACAAATTCCGTACAAAAAATGTTAAATATTAGGTATACGGAACTTTTTTTTTCATATGCCTGACGGAGTTCACACTTGTAAGTTTCTAGCTACGTTGTAGACTTTACATCGCCAGGGGTGCTCGGCCTAAGCCGAAGATATCGGTAGATTTATATTTGACCACGCCCCCCGGTGAAGGATTTAACCGTGATCTCTTGCTAAAGATTTTCATGGCAAATTTTGGATGATAACGAGGCGCAAAAAATGAAAAAGACAGCTATCGCGATTGCAGTGGCACTGGCTGGCTTCGCTACCGTAGCGCAGGCCGCTCCGAAAGATAATACCTGGTATGCAGGTGGTAAACTGGGCTGGTCTCAGTTCCATGACACCGGCTGGTACAACAGCGATCTGAACAACGATGGCCCGACTCACGAGAGCCAGCTTGGTGCAGGTGCGTTCGGTGGCTATCAGGTTAACCCGTATGTTGGTTTTGAAATGGGTTACGACTGGTTAGGTCGTATGCCATACAAAGGCAACAACGTAAATGGCGCTTTCAAAGCACAAGGCGTTCAGCTGACCGCTAAACTGGGTTACCCAGTAACTGACGATCTGGACGTGTATACCCGTCTGGGCGGCATGGTATGGCGCGCTGACTCCAGCAACAGCATCGCTGGCGACGACCACGACACTGGTGTTTCCCCAGTATTCGCTGGTGGCGTTGAGTGGGCTATGACCCGTGACATCGCTACCCGTCTGGAATACCAGTGGGTTAACAACATCGGCGACGGCAACACCGTTGGTGTTCGTCCAGACAACGGCATGCTGAGCGTAGGTGTTTCCTACCGTTTCGGTCAGCAGGAAGATGCGCCAGTCGTAGCTCCAGCTCCGGCTCCAGCTCCAGAAGTACAGACCAAGCACTTCACTCTGAAGTCTGACGTTCTGTTCAACTTCAACAAAGCTACCCTGAAACCAGAAGGTCAGCAGGCACTGGATCAGCTGTACACCCAGCTGAGCAACCTGGATCCTAAAGATGGTTCTGTAGTGGTTCTGGGCTTCACCGACCGTATCGGTTCTGATGCTTACAACCAGGGTCTGTCTGAGAAACGTGCTCAGTCTGTTGTTGATTACCTGATCTCTAAAGGTATCCCAGCTAACAAGATCTCCCCACGTGGCATGGGCGAAGCTAACCCAGTTACCGGTTCTACCTGTGACAACGTTAAAGCTCGCGCAGCACTGATCGACTGCCTGGCACCAGATCGTCGCGTTGAGATCGAAGTTAAAGGTATCAAAGACGTTGTAACTCAGCCTGCGGCATAAGTTATCGTCTTAAAAAAAACCCCGCACTGCGGGGTTTTTTATTGTCTGAAGAAACGTAAAAACTTACTTTTTACCCAGAAGCGCCTGCAAATCTGTCTTCAGCGTCGACATCTGATTGGCATACTTTTCTTTATGCTCTGCATCTTCAATCAGCTGAACGACAGTCTCCGATAATGTTTTACCGCGCCGTTGTGCCAGCCCTGCCAGCCTTTGCCAGACGATAAATTCAAGATCGATAGATTTCTTGCGGGTGTGCTGATGCTCAGCATTAAAATGCCGCTTGCGACGCGCACGGATAGTTTGCTTCATCCGATTGAGCAGCGCCGGATTGATATGCTTCTCAATCCAGCCGTTAACCTGAACCGGTTCATTTTCGAGGGTCAGCAACATATCCACTGCTTCTTTTGCAGCGCTGGCTTCGATGTAGCAGGTGATCAATTCGCCTTCACGGTGTTTTTTGACCAGGTACTTCCATTTCCAGCCGCTTTCGAGATTTTCCAGTTGTTGATATTTCATTGCGATCTCAGTGTTACCTCGTAACTCTGTTCAGAATATCAGTTTTTTGCCAATCTGCTGAAAAGAAATCATATCCTGCTTATCATTACAGGAGAAACCCCCGCGTAAATACCCAATCCTGCTTGGGAAGAGACTGCCCCTTACGGTATACTCCACGGTTTTACATCTGACTAAAAAACATCAACTTTGACCATTACGAAACTTGCATGGCGTGACCTGGTTCCCGATACCGAAAGTTATCAGGCGCTATTTACACAGCCAGATCTCGCCAAAGAACACGAATTTATACTTAGCGATACACAACCGCGTTTGCATTATGCGCTGGAGCAGGTGTTAAGCCCGTGGGCCACATCTCCCTTCATGCTGCTCAAGGCCCCGGAAGAAGCCGAGTATTTGACGCTTCTGGGCGATGCCGTGCGCCAGTTGCAGCCAGAAACAGATACCGTTTTTGGCGGCCAGTATCGTATCGCAGGTCAACATATTCTCTTCGAACCTGCCGCGCAGGCTGATAATCGTTTTGCCGCGCAGGGTGAAGTCGTCACCGCTAACTGGGTCGAGGCGGAGCAGCTCTTTGGCTGCCTGCGCCAGTTCAATGGCGAACTGTCGCTTCAGCCGGGGCTGGTGCATCGCGCCAATGGTGGGGTGCTCATTATCTCCCTGAGAACGTTGCTGGCCCAGCCGCTGCTGTGGATGCGTCTTAAAACCATCGTCACCGAGCAGCGTTTTGACTGGGTGAGCTTCGACGAATCCCGCCCTCTTCCGGTTGCCGTTCCGTCCATGCCGATGTCCTTGACCGTGGTGCTGACGGGCGATCGTGAGTCGCTGGCCGATCTCCAGGAGATGGAGCCGGAACTCGCCAGCCAGGCCGTTTACAGCGAATTTGAAGACAACATTCAGATTGCCGACGCCGACGACATGGCGCAGTGGTGTCAGTGGGTACTGGCGGTCGCGGCGCGCTATGAACTGCCTGTGCCCGCTGCTGATGCCTGGGCCGGGCTGATCCGGGAAGCGGTTCGCTATACCGGCGATCAGGAAACCCTGCCGCTGTGTCCTCTGTGGATAAGCAGGCAGCTGCGTGAAGTGGGCGTAATCAGCGGTGAAGGAACGTTCAGTGCTGAAGCGCTGACGCAGATGCTGGTGCAGCGCGAATGGCGTGAAGGGTATCTGGCTGAGCGTATGCAGGATGAAATTCTGCTGGAACAGATCCTGGTGGAAACCGAGGGTGAGCGCATCGGGCAAATTAACGCCCTGTCGGTTATCGAGTTTCCGGGTCATCCGCGCGCCTTTGGTGAGCCTTCTCGTATTAGCTGCGTTGTGCATATTGGTGACGGCGAATTTGTCGACATCGAGCGCAAGGCGGAACTTGGCGGAAACATTCACGCCAAAGGCATGATGATCATGCAGGCGTTCCTGATGTCTGAATTGCAGCTTGAGCAGCAGATCCCCTTCTCCGCCTCGCTGACCTTTGAGCAATCCTACAGCGAAGTCGACGGCGACAGCGCCTCTATGGCCGAGCTGTGCGCGTTAATCAGCGCCCTTGCAGAAGTGCCGATCAACCAGAACATCGCCATCACCGGCTCGGTCGATCAGTTTGGTCGCGCGCAGCCAGTAGGGGGTCTGAATGAGAAAATCGAAGGGTTCTTCTCTATCTGCCAGCAGCGCGGTCTGAACGGCAAACAGGGCGTTATCATTCCTGCACCGAATGCGCGTCATTTGAGCCTGAGCCAGGCGCTTCTGGACGCCGTAGAGCAGGAACAATTTGCTATCTGGGCCATCGAAGGCATTGAGGATGCGCTACCCTTACTGACAAATCTGGTGTGGGATGGCGAAGGCCAGACAACCCTGATGCAGACAATTCAGGAACGTATTGCACAGGCGACGCAGCAGGACGCGCGTCATCGTTATCCGTGGCCGTTACGCTGGCTCGGCTGGTTTAGTCCGAACTGATCGGACTTGTTCAGCGTACACGTGTTAGCTATCCTGCGTGCTTCACTAAAATAAGGCTTACTGAGAACATGGTAGATAAACGCGAATCCTATACAAAAGAAGACCTTCTTGCCTCTGGTCGCGGTGAACTGTTTGGCGCGAAAGGCCCGCAGTTACCGGCACCAAGTATGCTAATGATGGACCGTGTCGTTAAAATGACCGAAACCGGCGGCAACTATGATAAGGGCTACGTAGAAGCGGAACTCGATATCAACCCCGATCTGTGGTTCTTCGGTTGCCACTTTATTGGCGATCCGGTAATGCCAGGCTGCCTGGGCCTCGATGCGATGTGGCAGCTGGTTGGTTTCTATCTGGGCTGGCTCGGCGGCGAAGGCAAAGGCCGCGCGCTGGGCGTTGGCGAAGTGAAATTCACCGGTCAGGTTCTGCCGACCGCGAAGAAAGTCACCTACCGCATTCACTTCAAGCGCATCGTTAACCGTCGTCTGATTATGGGCCTGGCGGATGGTGAAGTGCTGGTTGATGGTCGTCAGATCTATACCGCGAACGACCTGAAAGTCGGTCTATTCCAGGACACCTCTGCGTTCTAAGACACGCATTTAGCGGCTTCAGAAAGGCGAAACCTCCGCAGTGCGGAGGTTTCTTTTTAAAGAGACGCTATCAAGCAAGTACTGCCCTGTCTCCGATGGCTTCTCGCCAGCCCCCTAACCATTGCGACCTTTGATTCAAGGTTTGATAGGGACACATTTCTTTAGAACGTCCGGCGATGCCAGCCTGATAACCACGTTGATGAGCCCTTTCCAGGCGATCTCGTTTCTGTCTCTTCATGCCTCGTTTCCCTCATTCTTTTGTCTGGTGGAAAGAAAACAGTGGTTGCAAAATGTGCAAGCACAGATAACGAATAACCCGAATCAGCCTCAGCGTCAACGTTCAAAATTCATACGGGTGTCATATTTGTGAGCTATGCGGAAAATCATTTGTACAAAAAATGTGATGCGGCACAACTAACAACCTGAACCTAAAACGAAAAAAAAACCGCCGTCAGCGAGAAACTGAGAGCGGTTTTTTATCATGAATTTTACTTATGGCAGAGTTGAAATCTCTCTGGCGATGCTGGCCGCCTCTTGTGCCCATCCCTGAGCCAGCACTTTGACCATTTCATCATAACCGTCTTGCTGCTGCTTCAGCTCAAGATGGAAAGGACGCTTTATCAGCTGTCCCTGATGGTTTAACAGCCATTCACCGCTGATGATAATTTTACCGTCGTAACGGCCATGGAAGCCCGTCACCGTGACGTTAAGCGTATCCTGATCGGAGCCCAGCGGCTGCGAAGCGACAACCCATCCAGGAAGCTGGTTGCCCAGATTGGCCACCAGCGTGTTGCGCAGCTGCTGATCCAGCGGGCTGGCCCACAGGTTATTCGCGGCGATAACATACTTCACGTCGCTGGTCTGGTAGACCACACCGTTACCGGCGAGATAGTCCGGCACGTTTACCTGCTCAACCCACAAAAGCCGGTTGCCCTGGCTGGCGGTACTACTCTGCACCCCGGTTTGCGTCGCCACAGGCAGCTGGTAGTAGCTCTTGTTATCGACACCCGAACTGCACGCCGTTAACAGCAGAACGCCCGCACTCAATAGCCACTTTTTCATTCTTTTGCCCTCTTCGGCTCAGGATCCTTTTTATCTTTCGCTTCGAACACCAGCGCGTTGCTCTTCTCATTGAGCGTTTTCAGGACCGGTTGCAGCTCACGCAGAACCTGATCAAGACGCTGCATATCCGCCACCATCTTGTTGTACGCCGCTGAGCCCGGCTGGAAGCCCTGCATACTACGGTTCAGCTCGCGCAGCGTTTTCTGCATATCCTGCGGCAGCTGCTGCATCGACTGGCTTGCGGTGATGTTGTTGATGTTATCCAGCGTTTTTTGCAGACGCTGCATCGTCGCCTGGCTCTGATGTAACGAACCTGTCGCGGCTTCAAGCATTGGATTGAGCGGCAGATTGTTAATCTTATCCAGCGTATCCATCAGTCGCTGCTGGATCTGCGCCAGGCCGCTGCTCACCGTTGGGATAATCTTATAACCGCCGAATTCGCGAATACCGGTGATCGCCGGCGCTTTCGGATAGAAGTCCATATCCACGTACAGCGCGCCGGTCACCAGGTTGCCGGTTTTCAGCGAGCCGCGCAGGCCGCGATTCATCAGATCGGAGATATGTTCACCGATATCCTGATTCTCACCAATCTGGTTGATCAGACGCTCCGGTTCGATACGGATCAGCACCGGAATACGGTAATCATCATCCAGCATCTGCTTAAGGCCCGGCACGAAGAACGGCACCTGTCCGACCGTACCTAAACGGATCCCTCTAAATTCCACAGGCGCGCCCGGCTGGAGGCCACGCACGGAATCTTTAAAGAACATCAGGTAGTCGATGTGATCGGTATAGAGCGCATCCTGAATACTTTTTTGATCGTCAAACAGCCTGAACGCGGTTTTCTCGGCAACCGGCTGACCCAGATCCTGTCCTTCAGGCACATCAAAACTGACGCCGCCGCCAAACAGCGTGGTCAGTGAGCCCATTTCAACACGCATTCCCGCAGAGGTCAGATCGACGGCAATACCGCTGTCTTTCCAGAAACGCACGTTGCTGGTGACCAGGCGATCGTTTGGCGCGTTGATAAACAGCTGGTAGCTGATGGTGCGCTTTTGCGGATCGAAGGTGCTGGTTTCAACCGATCCCACGCGATAGCCACGGAAAAGCACCGGATCGCCCGCGGAGAGCTGTCCCGCTTTTTTACTGTCGAGGATCACGCGAATGCCTTTAGCGTCCGGCGGCGCGAGAGGCGGCGAGTCCAGAAGCTGATACTGCGCTGGCTGGGCGCCTTTATTGCCCGGCTTCAGCTCGATATACGCGCCTGATAACAGCGTGCCTAACCCGCTGATCCCTTCACGCCCGACCTGCGGCTTGACGACCCAGAAGACGGAGTCACCCTGCAACAGTTTTTCCATTCCGGCATTCAGGCGCGCCTTAATTTCAACGTGGGTCAGATCGTCCGTCAGGGTCGCGCTTTCAACCACCCCCACATTCACGCTGCGGCTCTTGATGGTGGTTTTCCCGCCTTCAATCCCCTCCGCGTTGGTGGTGATCAGCGTGACTTCCGGCCCCTGATGGCTGTAATGGTAAAACAGTATCCATGCACCGATCAGCGCGGTCACGATGGGGAAAATCCACACCGGCGACCAGTTCCTGACCTTCTGCACTTTGGCCTCTCCACTCTTATTTTCCATGCTCTTACTCTTCCTCATGGCTTGACTCGGGCTCACGATCCCACGATAAACGAGGGTCGAAGGTCATGGCCGCAAACATGGTCATAATAACGACCAACGCAAACATCAGCGCTCCCATAGCGGGGTAGATATTCATCAATCCCCCTATCCTCACCAGCGCAGACAAAACGGCAATGACGAACACGTCAATCATTGACCAGCGTCCAACAAACTCCACAACTTCATAAATCAAATGCATACGCTCGCTGTCGCGTTTACCGTTGCCTTTGGCATCCCAGCAGAGCCACGCAATCGCGATCATCTTCAACGTCGGCACCATGATACTGGCGATAAAAATCACCCCCGCGACCGGGTACGAACCTTCTCCCCACAGCAGTATCACCCCGGCCAGAATGGTCGACGGCATTTTATCGCCGAGCAGATCGGTGATCATGATGGGCAAGATATTGGCGGGCAGATACAGCATGATAGAGGTGACCAGCAGCGCCATGGTCCACTGGAGGCTGTTTTTGCGCCGCACGTGGCCTTTGGTTCCACAGCGCGGACAGACTTCCTGCTCGGCGGGTAGCACCGCGGTACAGCATGAGCAGGAGCGCAGCCCCTGACGGATGCCCGGCACGCCCACTTTTATCTTTTGCGAAAGCACGGGCGCAGGGGCGATATCGTCCCACGCCCAGCGTCGGTCAACGCACTGGAAGGCGCGCAGTTGCAGCACGCAGTAAAGGCACCAGGGGATAAAGCTGCTGCCGATCCCCACGTCACCGTAGGCCATCAGTTTTACGAAGCTGACCAAAATACCCGCGAGGAAGATCTCCGCCATTCCCCAGCTTTTAAGCTGGAACAGGATCCGCGCGAGCTTGATTTTCAGGGCGGTGGGCATTCGCACGCGGTTGACCAGCAGCAGGATCACCACCAGACAAAACGCCGGAACTATCTGAACAAACAGAAGGAAAAAGGTGCCGAGGCTGGCGTAATCTTCCGAGAACATCACGCCAGGGATTTCGAGCAGATCGACCTGACTGGTGATCCCTCCCACCTTCATATAAATGAAGGGGAAGAGATTCGAGAGCAGCAGCATGAACAGCGCAGCAAAAGCATAGGCAGTAGGACGCTGTCTTGGCGCGTCCCACTGGGTAGTCAGGGTTGCGCCGCAGCGTGGACAGGTAGCCTTATGTCCGTGACCCAACACTGGCAGCGCAACGAGCATATCGCATTGAGAGCATAATATATGCCTGTCGGCATGGTGCTGGTCACACATAGTTTATCCCTGTTTATGCGCCGTTTTTCAGAGACTCAAGGTACTCCCAGCGCTCAAAAGCTTCTTCCAGTGCCTTCTCGGCCTGGGAGAGGTCAGCCAATACTTTCTGAGTATAGTCGTGCGGTTGCGTAAAGAATGATGCATCGGCGACCTGAACCTGGAGTGCTTCAAGCGAGGCTTCAAGCTCTTCGAGGCGCTGGGGTAGCGCTTCCAGTTCGCGTTGCAGGTTATAGCTCATTTTAGCAGGGGATTTTTTAACTGTTTCTGCTTTTGCGACAACAGTTTCCGGTACTATTTTGGACTTCGCCTGTTTTTGCATCAGCGACTGAGACTGCTGGCCGCGAGCGTCGTGATAACCGCCGACATAACGACCAATTCGCCCTTCGCCTTCAAAAATCCAGCACTCGGTGACCGTGTTATCCACGAACTGACGATCGTGGCTCACGAGCATTACCGTCCCCTGGTAGCCATCAATTAACTCTTCAAGCAATTCGAGCGTTTCGACATCCAGATCGTTCGTCGGTTCATCGAGGATCAGCAGGTTGCTTGGTTTTAAGAATAATCGAGCAAGCAGCAGACGGTTACGCTCACCGCCGGACAGGGCGCGCACCGGCGTCATCGCGCGTTTAGGGTGGAACAGGAAGTCCTGCAAATAGCCTAAAACATGGCGCGGCTTGC
Organism: Enterobacter asburiae; assembly: GCF_021440515.1. Lineage (GTDB taxonomy): Bacteria > Pseudomonadota > Gammaproteobacteria > Enterobacterales > Enterobacteriaceae > Enterobacter > Enterobacter asburiae_E. The sequence goes on from NZ_JAKCMV010000024.1 coordinate 44,566, forward strand.
CGTTAACCATCACCTCTTGTTTGCCTTCGGCGAGGTTATCCATCACCGTTCTGTCCGGATCCAGCTCCGCGCGGTGCTGGTCGAAGTAAGCCACTTCCAGCTTGGTACCGCAGTGGATACGCCCGCTGTCAGCCTGCAATTGTCCCAGCATCAGCTTAAGCAGCGTGGTTTTACCGCAGCCGTTCGGGCCGATAAGGGCAATTTTGTCACCGCGCTGAACCTGAGCGGAAAAGTCATTCACCAGCACTTTGCCATCAACCTGATAGTTGACGTTTTCCATCTCAAAGACGATTTTGCCGGAGCGGGAGGCCTCTTCGACCTGCATTTTCGCGCTGCCCATCACTTCACGGCGCTCGCTGCGTTCACGACGCATCGCTTTCAGCGCGCGCACGCGCCCTTCGTTACGGGTACGACGCGCCTTAATGCCCTGACGGATCCACACCTCTTCCTGCGCCAGCTTGCGATCGAACTCGGCGTTTTGCAGCTCTTCCACGCGCAGGTTTTCTTCTTTTTCCAGCAGATAGGTGTCGTAATCGCCCGGATAGGTGACCAGCTTGCCGCGATCGAGATCGACAATGCGCGTCGCCATATTGCGGATAAACGAACGGTCGTGGGAGATAAAGATAATGGTCCCGCCGAAGGTTTTCAGGAAACCTTCCAGCCAGTCGATGGCTTCGATATCCAGGTGGTTCGTCGGTTCATCCAGCAGCAGCACTTTCGGGCCGCTGACCAGCGCACGGCCCAGCGCCGCTTTACGCAGCCAGCCGCCGGACAGGGCAGCCAGTTCCGTATCCGCATCAAGGCCGAGCTGGTCGAGCACCTCGGTAATGCGGTTTTCCAGCTGCCACAGGCCGTGGTGATCCAGCAGCTCCTGAAGACGCGCCATCTCATTGAGGTTTTTATCGCTCGGGTCGGTCATCACCAGATGCGAGATCTCGTGGTAGCTCTTCAGGTATTCCGCCTGTTCAGAAATTCCTTCGGCGACAAAGTCATACACCGTCCCCGCGACGTTGCGCGGCGGATCCTGTTGCAGACGGGAGACAATCAGATCCTGCTCATACACGATACGCCCGTCATCCAGGCCCTGCTCGCGGTTGAGGATCTTCATCAGCGTCGATTTGCCCGCGCCGTTACGGCCTACCAGACAGACGCGCTCGTTATCTTCGATGTGCAGTTCAGCGTTATCGAGAAGCGGTGAATCGCTGAACGACAGCCAGGCACCGTGCATACTAATTAATGACATTTATTTTTCCTTTCAGACCGCGGTGATCAACCAGCAGTTATGGATTTGGCGGTTACGGGCGAAGTCCTGGGACAGCGTTTTTTGGCTGATTTCTTGTGCTTTCAGGCCCAGGGCTGCTAAACCGTCATGATCCATACGGAAGCCGCGTTTGTTGTTCGAGAACATAATGGTGCCGCCTTTACGCAGCAGGCGTTTCAGGTCGGTCATCAGGCGCAGGTGATCGCGTTGAACGTCAAAGCTATCTTCCATACGCTTGGAGTTGGAGAAGGTCGGTGGATCGATAAAGATCAAGTCGAACTGCTCGTTTGTATCGCGCAGCCAGCCGAGCACGTCGGCCTGCATCAGGCGATGCTGACGTCCGGTTAAGCCGTTCAGACGCAGGTTGCGCTCCGCCCACTCCAGATAGGTGCGGGACATATCCACCGTGGTGGTGCTGCGCGCGCCGCCCAGCCCGGCGTGAACGCTGGCGCTGCCGGTGTAGGAGAAGAGGTTAAGGAAATCTTTGCCTTTGCTCATCTGGCCCAGCATGCGGCGGGCAATGCGGTGATCGAGGAACAGGCCGGTATCCAGATAATCGGTCAGGTTGACCCACAGGCGCGCGTTGTATTCGCCCACTTCAATGAAGTCGCCCTTCTCGCTCATCTTCTGATACTGGTTTTTGCCCTTCTGGCGTTCGCGGGTTTTCAGCACCAGCTTGTTCGGCGAAATGCCCAGCACGCCGATGGTGGCGGCAATCACGTCCAGCATTCGCTGGCGCGCTTTCTGCGCATCCACGGTTTTCGGTGGCGCATATTCCTGCACCACGACCCAGTCGGCGTAGCGGTCAACCGCCACGTTATATTCCGGCAGGTCGGCGTCGTACAGGCGATAGCATTCGATGCCTTCCTGTTTCGCCCATTTTTCAAATTTCTTCAGGTTTTTACGCAGACGGTTGGCGTAATCTTCCGCCACGCCTGACGGCTTGCTGTCGGCTGATTTCTCCGCCAGATGGTAGTTTTTCTGCACGCAGTCCAGCGGGCCGTTCTTTGCCTTAAACTGACGGTCGGCGCGCAGTTGCAGGCAGCTCAGCAGCTCCGGTGAGGCGCTAAAGAGCGAAAGATTCCAGCCGCCGAAATAATCTTTCATATTGCGACCGAGCAGGCTGTGCAGAGCAATCAGCGCCGGTTCGCTGTCCAGACGTTCGCCGTAAGGCGGGTTGCTGATAACCGTACCGTAAGGGCCTTTCGGCAGTGGGTTAGTCAGGTTCGCCACGTCTTTCACTTCGAAGGCGATCAGCTCGCCGATCCCGGCGCGACGGGCGTTGCTGCGGGCGCGTTCGATGACGCGCGGGTCGCTGTCTGAACCGTAGAAGTGGGACGTGTACTCTGCCAGGCCTTTGCGCGCGCGGGTCTGGGCTTCGGCTTTCACCTCTTTCCAGATGGCGTCGTCGTGCTGCGCCCAACCGCTAAAGCCCCACTGCCCGCGATGCAGGCCAGGCGCGCGATCGGTCGCCAGCATAGCCGCTTCAATCAGGAGCGTACCGGAACCACACATCGGATCGAGCATTGGCGTGCCCGGCTGCCAGCCGGAGCGCATCACGATGGCCGCCGCCAGGTTTTCTTTGATAGGCGCCATCCCGGTACGATCGCGGTAGCCGCGCAGGTGAAGACCCGCGCCGCTCAGATCCAGAGAGATGCTGGCGGTGTCGCCGTTCAGCCAGACGTTGATACGCAGATCCGGGTTTTCGCGATCGACGTTCGGACGTTCCTTATTTTTACGCGTGAAACAGTCAACGATGGCGTCTTTTACGCGCAGCGCGCCGTACTGGCTATTGCGGATCTCATCGTTGACGCCGTTGAAGTGAACGGCGAAGGTGGCGTCCGGCGTGAAGATCTCTGTCCAGTCGATCATCTGTACGCCGGTGTAGAGATCAAGATCGCTGTAGACCTTGCACTCTTTCATCGGCAGCATGATGCGCGACGCCAGACGGCTCCACATCAGGCTCTGGTAAATAAGCCGCGTGTCGCCCTCAAAATGGACACCACCCTGAACCACCTGGCACTCTTGCGCGCCCAGGGCTTCCAGTTCAGTTTTTAACAGCTCTTCCAGCCCACGGGCCGTACTGGCAAACAGAGAATTCATATCATCACTTTTACACTTAGAAAATTGTCGCGCATTATAGCTAATATGGCGTGTATGTCATAAAGTTGAAGGCTTATTTTCAAAAGAGGGACTGTGCAGTGGCGACCTTATCCAGGCTTTTTATTCATCCGGTGAAATCCATGCGCGGCATCGGCGTTTCTCACGCGCTGGCCGACATGAGCGGATTTGCCTTCGATCGTATATTTATGATCGCCGAGCCTGACGGTACGTTTATTACAGCACGCCAGTTCCCGCAAATGGTTCGCTTTACCCCTTCCCCTCTGCATGACGGCTTGCACCTGACCGCGCCGGATGGGTCGAGCGCGGTCGTTCGCTTCAGTGATTTTGCGCCTGTGGATGCGCCAACGGAAGTGTGGGGCAACCATTTTACCGCGCGGGTCGCACCTGATGACATCAACCGCTGGCTGAGCCCGTTCTTTTCCCGCGACGTTCAGCTGCGCTGGGTCGGGCCTGAGCTGACGCGCCGCGTGAAGCGCCACGACGCGGTACCGCTTTCCTTCGCCGACGGTTTCCCTTTCCTGCTGACCAACGAAGCCTCGCTGCGTGATTTACAACAGCGCTGCAAGGCCAGCGTACAGATGGAGCAGTTCCGCCCTAACCTGGTGGTCACCGGCACAGAGGCCTGGGATGAAGATACCTGGAAAGTGATCCGCATCGGCAGCGTGATTTTTGACGTGGTGAAGCCGTGCAGCCGCTGCATCTTTACCACCGTCAGCCCGGAGAAAGGCCAGAAGCACCCGTCCGGCGAGCCGCTGAAAACCCTGCAATCGTTCCGCACCGCGCAGGACAACGGCGACGTGGACTTTGGTCAGAACCTGATCCCGCGCTCCAGCGGCGTGATCCGCGTCGGCGACGAGGTTGAAATCCTCGCGCGCGGTCCGGCAAAAGTCTACGGCTCCGGTCAGGAAGAGGAGTTTGTCGACGTCGAGATGGACGCCACTTCAGTGGTCGATATTCACTGGCAGGGTCAGGTGATTCGCGGCAACAATCAGCAGGTGTTACTTGAGCAGCTGGAACAGGCGGGAATTCGCGTCCCCTACTCCTGTCGCGCGGGTATCTGCGGATGCTGTCGAATCAGGCTGGTTGAAGGGGAAGTGAGCGCGCTGAAAAAATCAGCCATCGGCAATGACGGCACCATTTTATGCTGTAGCTGCATTCCGAAAACATCGGTACAGCTGGACGTTTAAACCGCCTGCTCCAGGCTGAAGGCGTCAACGCGCAGTTGGGGTTTCAGCCTGTCGTTCATCACTTTGATGGCATCCCCTAGCTGCAACATCCGCCCGGCAATCGTCACGCCGGGCTGCGCCAGCAAACAGAGCGCCGCATTCTCGCCCGGCTCAACCACCAGCAGGTTCACTTCTTCGGCGGTATCGCTGAGGTTTACGCTGGCTGCGTCACCGATAGCCGGTGTCCAGCTCATGCCGTGCGCCTGAAAGTGCCAGCTTTTTGGCATTTGCGGTTTCAGGAAACGAATAGCGACCAGCGCATTAAGCACCAGTTCTGCACGCTGTTCTTTGGAGAGGTCGAGATCGCGACATTTCTCTTCAAACGAGAAATAAAGGGCGGCGTCATCAACGCAAAAACCGGAAGGGGCGAAAGCATCTGGGGTCAGCATTCGGCGAGCAAAACGAGAGCGAAACAACATACCATTGGCTAAATCGAGCATCATGCGGTCATGCTCATCGCAAAAATACCAGCGCCAGTTATCGTCAGGTTTAATTCGCATTTCTCTCTCCCGTCCCCCAAACATCCTGTTCTAAAAATGTCCTGATTGCCGCTTCGCTTTTAACACCAATAATAAAAGACCATAATGTCTAAATAAGCAACAATGACGGAATATAAAACAACCAGGGCTGGAAATAAAGCCCTGGTTGTCTGATAACACCTAAAAGATTAGATATGCGTAACGATTTCTTTAATCAACGGCGGGCCTTTAAAAATAAAGCCGGAATAAATTTGCACCAGCGTTGCGCCTGCGGCGACCTTCTCACGCGCAGCAATGACGGAGTCGATACCGCCGACGCCAATAATGGGCAGGCGGCCTTTTAATTCGGCAGACAACGCGCGAATAATTTCGGTGCTTTTTAATTGTACCGGACGACCGCTTAAGCCCCCCGCTTCGTCACAATTTTTCATTCCCTGAACGAGAGAACGATCGAGCGTGGTATTAGTGGCAATAACACCATCAATATTATGGCGAACTAAACTGTCGGCCACCTGGATCAATTCTTCGACAGAAAGATCGGGCGCGATCTTCACCGCCACCGGAACATATTTGTGGTGGATCGCCTGAAGCGCATTTTGCTTATTTTTAATCGCGCTGAGCAAGTCATCCAGCGCTTCACCATATTGCAACGAGCGCAGGCCCGGGGTATTGGGTGAGGAAATATTCACCGCGATATACCCGGCATAGGCATAGACTTTTTCCATACAAATCAGATAGTCATCTTTACCCTGCTCGACCGGCGTGTCTTTATTCTTGCCGATATTAATGCCTAAAACCCCGTCAAAATGGGCTTTTTTCACATTCTCTACCAGGTTATCAACGCCGTGGTTATTAAAGCCCATGCGGTTGATCAACCCCTCAGCCTCGACCAGACGGAACAGGCGCGGTTTGTCATTTCCCGGCTGCGGACGCGGCGTAACCGTGCCGATTTCGATGGAGCCAAACCCCATCGCGCCGAGGGCGTCAATACACTCGCCGTTTTTGTCCAGCCCGGCCGCCAGACCCAGCGGATTCTTGAAGGTCAGGCCCATGCACTGCACGGGTTTTTCTGGAACGTTCTGGCGCACCAGAGCTTCCAGTGGCGTGCCGGTAAGGCGACGTAGCTGCTGGAATGTCAATTCATGAGCGCGCTCTGGATCGAGCTGGAAAAGGGCTTTACGAACGAAGGGGTAGTACATGAACTCTCCTGGATTCCCGGTGTGCAAACCGGGAGGGGATTATCTTCGATCCCGTCCGGAAAGGGAATTGACCTGTGGCAAAAAAGCCGCTTAAAACGCAATCGTTTTCCTTTCAGGCGACTTCTTATGCAGTTTATGGCTTTTAAATTGCGGATAAATCATTTAGTGGAATAACCGCCCGGTGTCACACTCCAGAAAATTGTTATGAATGTTAGATAAAAGCAAACAATTGGTTATAAGGAGAAAACATGCGCGTCATTACTCTGGCCGGAAGTCCACGTTTCCCTTCCCGTTCCAGCGCGTTACTGGAATATGCTCGCGACAAGCTGAACTCAATCGGCGTTGAAGTGTGCCACTGGAACCTGCACAACTTTGAGCCGGAAGATCTGCTATACGCCCGTTTCGACAGCCCGGCGCTTAAGGCCCTGACGGAACAGCTTAAAGAGGCAGACGGATTAATCGTGGCGACCCCTATTTATAAAGCCTCGTTTTCTGGCGCATTAAAAACCCTACTCGATCTGCTGCCGGAACGCGCGCTGGACGGAAAAGTGGTGTTACCCCTGGCGACGGGCGGCACGGTTGCCCATCTGTTAGCGGTCGATTACGCCCTGAAGCCGGTGCTGAATGCCTTAAAAGCGCAGGAGATCCTGCACGGCGTCTTCGCCGATGACTCCCAGGTTATCGACTATCAGCACAAACCGCACTTTACGCCGAACCTGCAAACCCGCCTCGACGGCGCCCTGGAAACCTTCTGGCAGGCGCTGCACCGCCGCGACGTTCAGGTGCCCGCCTTCAGCCAACCGCAAGGAGTTGCCCATGTTTAAAACCTTAGCCCGCGTGGGGCTGGCCGGGCTGGTCGCCCTCTCTTCCCTGGCGTACGCGGCAGACCCCGCGCCGGACAGCCTGCGTATTGGCTACCAGAAAGGCAGCGTCAGCATGGTGCTGGCCAAAAGCCATCAGCTTTTAGAAAAACGTTACCCGGACACCAAATTCTCCTGGGTTGAGTTCCCGGCCGGGCCGCAGATGCTGGAGGCGCTTAACGTAGGCAGTATCGATCTCGGCAGTACCGGGGACATTCCGCCGATATTTGCCCAGGCCGCGGGCGCGGATCTGGTGTATGTCGGCGTGGAGCCCGCGAAGCCAAAAGCGGAAGTGATCCTGGTGCCTGAAAACAGCGCCATTAAGAGCGTCGCTGAGCTCAAAGGCAAAAAGGTTGCGTTCCAGAAAGGTTCCAGCTCCCATAACCTGCTGCTGCGCGCCTTGCAGGAGGCGGGTCTGAAATTTACCGATATCCAGCCCGTCTACCTGACACCCGCAGACGCCCGCGCTGCCTTCCAGCAGGGTAACGTGGATGCATGGGCCATCTGGGATCCGTACTACTCCGCCGCGCTTCTCCAGGGCGGCGTGCGGGTGCTGAAAGATGGATCCACCCTGAAGCAGACCGGCTCGTTCTACCTCGCCGCGCGTCCGTACGCCGAGAAAAACGGCGCCTTTATTCAGGGCGTGCTTGATACCTTTACCCAGGCCGATGCGCTGACGCAGAGCAAGCGCAGCGAGAGCATCGCCCTGCTGGCGAAAACGATGGGGCTGCCTGAGCCGGTTATTGCCAGCTATCTCGACCACCGTCCACCTACCACCATTACCCCGGTGGATGCGCACGTCGCTGCGCTCCAGCAACAAACCGCTGACCTCTTCTATCAGAACCGCCTGGTTCCAAAACAGGTGAACATCCGCGAACGCATCTGGCAACCCACTGGCATTGAAGGAAAGAAATCATGAGTCTGAATCTATTCTGGTTTTTACCCACCCACGGTGATGGTCACTATCTTGGCACAGAAGAAGGCTCCCGCCCGGTTGACCACGGCTACCTTCAGCAGATTGCGCAGGCTGCCGACCGCATCGGCTTTACCGGCGTGCTGATCCCTACCGGACGCTCCTGCGAAGACGCCTGGCTGGTCGCGGCCTCCATGATCCCGGTGACCCAGCGCCTGAAGTTCCTGGTTGCGCTGCGCCCGAGCGTGGTCTCCCCGACCGTTGCGGCGCGTCAGGCCGCCACGCTCGACAGACTGTCGAACGGGCGCGCGCTGTTCAACCTGGTAACCGGCAGCGATCCGCAGGAGCTGGCTGGCGATGGCGTGTTTCTGGATCATACGGAACGTTATGAAGCCTCGGCGGAATTTACCCGCGTCTGGCGACGCCTGCTGGAGGGGGAAACCGTCACCTTCGAAGGCAAGCATATTCACGTGCGCGACGCGAAACTCTACTTCCCGCCGGTGCAGCAGCCGCGCCCACCGCTCTATTTTGGCGGCTCTTCCGACGTGGCGCAGGCTCTGGCGGCGGAGCAGGTTGATCTCTATCTGACCTGGGGCGAGCCGCCGGAGCTGGTAAAAGAGAAAATTGCCCAGGTGCGCGCGAAAGCGGCGGCGCAGGGCCGCACGGTACGATTCGGCATTCGCCTGCACGTCATTGTGCGCGAGACCAACGCCGAGGCGTGGCAGGCCGCCGACCGCCTGATCTCGCATCTGGACGACGAGACCATCGCCAAAGCGCAGGCGGCCTTCGCCAAAACCGATTCCGTCGGCCAGCACCGCATGGCCTCGCTGCACAACGGCAAGCGCGAGCAGCTGGAGATCAGCCCGAACCTGTGGGCAGGCGTGGGGCTGGTGCGCGGCGGCGCAGGCACGGCGCTGGTCGGAGATGGGCCAACCGTGGCGGCACGCATTAATGAATATGCCGATCTCGGGATCGACAGCTTTATCCTCTCCGGTTATCCGCATCTGGAAGAGGCCTACAAGGTGGGCGAGCTGTTATTCCCGCACCTCGACGTGGCCATCCCGGAGATCCCGCAGCCTCGCCCGCTACAGTTGCAGGGTGAAGCGGTCGCCAACGAATTTATTCCGCGAAAAGCGGCGCAAAGCTAAGGAGCCGATATGTCTGCCACCTCCCAAAAATGGCTGCTGCGTGCCGCCCCCTGGTTTGTGCCCGTCGGCATTGTGGTTATCTGGCAGCTTGCGTCGTCAACCGGCTGGCTGTCGAGCCGCATTCTGCCCTCTCCGGAGGGCGTCGTGGAGGCGTTCTGGTCGCTGAGCGTCAGCGGTGAGCTGTGGCAGCATCTGGCGATTAGCTCCTGGCGGGCGGTGATTGGCTTCTCGATTGGCGGCAGCATTGGTCTGGTGCTGGGATTAATCAGCGGCCTGTCCCGCTGGGGCGAGCGGCTGCTGGACACCTCGATTCAGATGCTGCGCAACGTGCCGCATCTGGCGCTGATCCCGCTGGTCATTTTGTGGTTTGGCATTGATGAGAGCGCCAAAATCTTTCTCGTCGCGCTGGGGACGCTGTTCCCGATTTATATCAACACCTGGCACGGGATCCGCAATATCGATCGCGGGCTGGTGGAGATGGCGCGCAGCTACGGGTTATCCGGCTTTGCGCTGTTCATCCACGTGATCCTCCCGGGCGCCCTGCCCTCAATTATGGTCGGCGTGCGTTTCGCCCTCGGCCTGATGTGGCTGACGCTGATTGTGGCAGAAACCATTTCCGCCAACTCCGGCATTGGCTATCTGGCAATGAACGCCCGTGAATTCCTGCAAACCGACGTGGTGGTGGTTGCCATCATTCTTTATGCCCTGCTCGGCAAACTCGCCGACGTCAGCGCCCAGTGGCTCGAACGCATCTGGCTGCGCTGGAACCCGGCCTATTCAACTCAGGAGGCAAAAGCATGAATACCGCCCGACTGAATCAGGGGACGCCGCTGCTGCTTAACGGCGTCACCAAACGCTACGGCGAAAACACCATTCTTAACGCATTGGATCTGCACATTCCCGCCGGGCAGTTTGTCGCAGTGGTCGGGCGCAGCGGTGGCGGCAAGAGTACGCTGCTGCGGCTGCTGGCCGGGCTGGAAGCCCCTAACGGCGGGGAAATTCTGGCTGGCAATACGCCGCTTGCCGATATTCAGGACGATACCCGCATGATGTTCCAGGACGCGCGCCTGCTGCCGTGGAAAACGGTGATTGAGAACGTCGGGCTGGGCCTGAAGGGAAACTGGAAAGAGAGCGCAAAGCGGGCCCTGGCTGCCGTCGGGCTGGAAACTCGCGCGGGCGAGTGGCCTGCGGCGCTGTCCGGCGGGCAAAAGCAGCGCGTGGCGCTGGCGCGTGCCTTGATCCATCGCCCTGGTCTGCTGCTGCTCGATGAACCGCTGGGCGCGCTGGACGCGCTGACGCGGATCGAGATGCAGGATTTAATTGAATCGCTCTGGCAGGAGCACGGGTTTACGGTTCTGCTGGTGACGCATGACGTCAGCGAAGCGGTGGCGATGGCTGACCGGGTGCTATTAATAGAAGACGGAAAAATTGGACTGGATTTGACGGTGGATATTCCTCGCCCTCGCCGGCTGGGCTCGGTCAGGCTGGCGGAGCTGGAGGCGGAAGTGCTGGAGCGGGTGATGAAGCGCGGTGCGGGTGAGCGGACGCTGAAGACGGCGAATGCCTGATGCCCTCACCCCGGCCCTCTCCCACAGGGAGAGGGAGAAAACACTAAAAACGGCAACCGAAGTTGCCGTTTTGCTTTTACCTATTACGCCAAAGCCTTAGAAATCTTCTCGTACAGATCCCCGGACAGATTCTCCAGCCCTTTCAGCTGCTCAAGCGCGGCACGCATCTTCGCCTGGCGCTCGGCGTCGTAGCGTTTCAGGCGGATCAGCGGCTCGATCAGACGCGACGCCACCTGCGGGTTACGGCTGTTCAGCTCGGTCAGCATTTCCACCATAAACTGATAACCGCTGCCGTCTTCCGCATGGAACGCGGCCGGATTGCTGCTGGCAAAGGCGCCAATCAGCGAACGCACGCGGTTCGGGTTGCTCATGGTGAACGAACGGTGTTTGAGAAGACCGCGCACGGTGCTGACCACATTTTCAGACGGGCTGGTGGCTTGCAGAATGAACCATTTGTCCATCACCAGACCATCCTGATGCCACTTGTCGTCGTACTCCTGCATCAGCGCATCGCGGCACGGCAGCTCGGCGGCAACGCTTGCGGCCAGGGCAGCCAGCGCATCGGTCATGTTGTCGGCGTCGTGATACTGCTTGCTGACCAGCGTATTCGCCAGCTCAACGTCGCCAAACGCCAGATAGCGCAGGCAGGTGTTGCGCAGGGAACGCTTGCCGATATCCGCGTGTTCAACGCGATATTCGTCCAGCTTGTTGGCGTTGTAAATCGCGAGGAACTCGTCCGCGAGCTCGGTCGCCAGCGTGCGGGTCAGCGCTTCACGCACCGCCACAATCGCAATCGGATCGATGATCTCAAACAGCTCGGCAATTTCCGTCGCTGACGGTAAGGTCAGGATTTCGGCTGCCAGCGCCGGGTCGATATGCTCGTCCAGCAGCACCGCGCGGAACGCGTCCGCGACGTGAACAGGCAGCGACAGCGGCTGGCCCTGCTGATGGCGGTTCACGTTGAGCTTGATGTAGGTAGCAAGCAGGCTCTGCGCCGCATCCCAGCGGGAGAAGTCGTTACGCGCGTGACGCATCAGGAAGGTCAGCTGCTGATCGCTCCACTTATATTCCAGCTTCACCGGCGCAGAAAACTCGCACAGCAGCGCCGGAACCGGCTGGAAGTAGACGTTATCAAAGATAAAGGTCTGCTCCGGCTGGGTTACGTTCAGAACGGAATGAACCGGATGGCCGCCCTTTTGCAGCGGGATGACTTTCCCTTCGTTGTCGTACAGCTCAATGCTGAACGGAATGTGCAGCGGGTGCTTCTCTTCCTGCTCGGCGGTTGGCGGCGTGCGCTGGCTGATGGTCAGCGTGTACTGCTCTGTTTCCGGGTTGTAGTCATCTTTAACGGACACAATCGGCGTCCCGGCCTGGCTGTACCAGCGGCGGAAGTGCGAGAGGTCAACGTTAGAAGCATCTTCCATCGCCTGCACAAAGTCGTCGCAGGTGGCGGCGCTGCCGTCGTGACGCTCGAAGTACAGCTGCATCCCTTTCTGGAAATTCTCTTCGCCCAGCAGGGTGTGGATCATACGGATGATTTCAGAACCCTTCTCATACACCGTCAGGGTGTAGAAGTTGTTCATCTCAATCACCTTGTCCGGGCGGATCGGGTGCGCCATCGGACTGGCGTCTTCCGCGAACTGCAACCCGCGCATGGTGCGCACGTTATTGATGCGGTTAACCGCGCGTGAACCCAGATCGGAGCTGAACTCCTGATCGCGGAACACGGTCAGACCCTCTTTCAGGCTCAGCTGGAACCAGTCGCGGCAGGTGACGCGGTTGCCGGTCCAGTTGTGGAAGTACTCGTGACCAATCACGCGTTCGATATCGAGGTAATCTTTGTCGGTGGCGGTGTCGGTACGCGCCAGCACGTATTTGGAGTTAAAGATATTTAGCCCTTTGTTCTCCATCGCACCCATGTTGAAGAAGTCGACGGCAACGATCATATAGATGTCGAGATCGTATTCGAGGCCAAAGCGCTCCTCGTCCCACTTCATTGAGTTGATCAGCGAGGTCATCGCCCACGGCGCGCGGTCAAGGTTGCCACGGTCCACGAACAGCTCCAGCGCCACGTCGCGGCCAGAGCGGGTTTTGAAGGTATCGCGCAGGACATCGAAGTCCCCCGCCACCAGCGCAAACAGGTAGCACGGTTTCGGGAACGGATCCTGCCACTGTACCCAGTGACGGCCGTTGTCCAGCTCGCCTTCCGCAATGCGGTTACCGTTGGAGAGCAGGAACGGATAGAGCGTTTTGTCGGCGATGATTTTGGTGGTGAAGCGGGCCAGCACGTCCGGGCGATCCAGATACCAGGTGATGTGGCGGAAACCTTCGGCTTCACACTGGGTGCAGAGCGCCACGCCAGACTGGTAAAGCCCTTCCAGCGCCGTGTTCGACGCCGGGCTAATTTCGTTTACGATGCGCAGCGTAAAGCGTTCCGGCAGGTTGTCGATGACCAGCTGGTTGCCTTCTTCTTTATAGTCCGTCCAGGCTTCTTCATTTATATGCAGGGAGACCAGGGTCAGGTCTTCACCGTCAAGACGCAGCGGAACAGCCGAGGCGCTCTGGCGCGTCACCTGGCTCACCGCCGTCACAACGGTTTTAGTAGCATCCAGGTCAAAAGTCAGATCGATATCGCTAATCAGGTAATCCGGCGCACGGTAGTCGTGGCGGTATTTGGCTTGTGGCTGTTGTGTCATAGAAAACCTTATGCATCGTTTGTCGTGTAACGTTTCAATATATTCCTGTTGTGTAAAACGCGCTATGCAGAATGTTCATCTTTTCAGGTGTAAATTCTTTTTTCGCTACATTTATATAACATGGGGCACGAAATGCGCTCGACCATAAATGCGGCTTATGTTGTGATCGGGGTTCAATAAATCACTAAACAAGGTATACTCCGGAGTTGTTTATTGTACTAAACGCTCCTGTGAGAGGATGCTACTGCGCACCTATGACTCAATTCGCTGCCCCTGTTCTGCATACGTTGCTGGATACCGATGCGTATAAACTGCATATGCAGCAAGCCGTTTTCCACCATTATTATGACGTCCACGTCGCGGCGGAGTTTCGCTGCCGGGGCGACGACTTGCTGGGTATCTACGCAGACTCTATTCGCGAACAGGTCGATGCTATGCAGCATCTGACGCTGTCGGAAGACGAATACCAGTGGCTTTCAGGCCTCCCCTTCTTCAAAGCCGACTACCTTAACTGGCTGCGCGACTTCCGCTATAACCCGCAGCAGGTCACCGTCACCAACGATAACGGTAAGCTCAATATCCGTCTTGAAGGGCCGTGGCGTGAAGTGATCATGTGGGAAGTGCCTTTACTGGCGGTGATCAGCGAGCTCGCCCACCGCTACCGCTCGCCAGAGGTGGGCGTGACGGAGGCCGTGGCAACGCTGGAAAACAAACTCATTGAGTTCGCCGCGCTGACCGACGATCTGGATATGTCCCGCTTCCGCCTGATGGACTTCGGCACGCGCCGTCGTTTCTCACGCGAGGTGCAGCAGGCCATCGTCATGCGCTTGCAGCAGGAGCCGTGGTTTGTGGGCACCAGCAATTACGACCTGGCGCGCCGCCTCGATCTTACCCCGATGGGCACCCAGGCGCACGAGTGGTTCCAGGCGCATCAGCAGATCAGCCCTGACCTCGCCAACAGCCAGCGCGCCGCGTTGGCCGCATGGCTGGATGAATACCCGGACCAGCTGGGTATCGCCCTGACCGACTGCATCACCATGGACGCCTTCCTGCGCGACTTTGGCCCTGAGTTTGCCGGGCGCTACCAGGGGCTACGCCACGACTCCGGGGATCCGGTTGAATGGGGCGAAAAAGCCATTGCTCACTACGAAAAACTGGGTATCGACCCGATGAGCAAGGTGCTGGTCTTCTCTGATAATCTCGATTTGCCGAAAGCAGTCGACCTGTATCGTCATTTCTCGTCCCGAGTGAACCTGAGCTTCGGTATCGGCACCCGCCTGAGCTGCGATCTTCCCCAGGTAAAACCTCTGAACATCGTCATAAAGCTGGTGGAATGTAACGGTAAGCCGGTGGCAAAACTCTCCGACAGCCCGGGCAAAACCATCTGCCACGACAAAGCCTTTGTTCGTGCCTTGCGCAAAGCCTTCGATCTGCCTCAGGTCAAAAAAGCCAGTTAACCGCTTCAGGGAGCCTTCAGGCTCCCTTCTTCTTATTTATTTCTGATTTCTTCTCTTTTGACTGCGAAATCTGCTTGTCTGATGGCGGATGCCAGGTAACATAGATATCCCCCCTATGAGGGCGGACAAGGTTATATTATTCCGTCAATTAACAGAGAGATTATTATGAGCGTTGTGCCTGTAGCCGACGTACTCCAGGGCCGCGTCGCCGTTGACCAAGAAGTCACCGTGCGCGGATGGGTGCGTACTCGCCGAGATTCTAAAGCTGGCATCTCCTTCCTCGCCGTCTATGACGGTTCCTGCTTTGATCCTGTACAGGCCGTCATCAATAATTCTCTGCCCAATTACAATGATGACGTCCTGCACCTGACGACAGGCTGCTCCGTGATCGTCACCGGTGTGGTCGTTGCTTCTCCGGGCCAGGGCCAGAGCTTTGAAATTCAGGCTTCAGCGATTGAAGTGACCGGCTGGGTTGAAGATCCTGATACCTACCCGATGGCGGCAAAACGCCACAGCATCGAGTACCTGCGTGAAGTGGCTCACCTGCGCCCGCGCACCAACCTGATCGGTGCAGTTGCCCGCGTGCGTCACACCCTGGCGCAGGCGCTGCATCGCTTCTTCGATGAGCAGGGTTACTTCTGGGTGTCGACGCCGCTGATCACCGCGTCCGACACCGAAGGCGCTGGCGAGATGTTCCGCGTTTCCACGCTGGATATGGAAAACCTGCCGCGCACGCCGGAAGGCAAAGTAGATTACGACAAAGACTTCTTTGGTAAAGAGGCCTTCCTGACCGTTTCCGGCCAGCTCAACGGCGAAACCTACGCCTGTGCGCTGTCTAAAATCTACACCTTCGGCCCAACCTTCCGCGCGGAAAACTCCAACACCAGCCGCCATCTGGCAGAATTCTGGATGCTGGAGCCGGAAGTGGCCTTCGCCGATCTGAACGATGTGGCGGGCCTGGCAGAAGCGATGCTGAAATACGTCTTCAAAGCGGTACTTGAAGAACGCGCTGACGACATGAAATTCTTCGCCGAGCGCGTGGATAACGATGCGATTGCCCGTCTGGAACGCTTCGTGTCCGCCGACTTCGCGCAGGTTGACTATACCGATGCGGTCGCCATCCTCGAAAAATGCGGTGAGAAGTTCGAAAACCCGGTTTACTGGGGCGTGGATCTCTCCTCCGAGCATGAACGTTATCTGGCAGAGAAACACTTCAAAGCACCGGTTGTGGTGAAAAACTACCCGAAAGACATTAAGGCCTTCTATATGCGCCTTAACGAAGACGGTAAAACCGTTGCCGCGATGGACGTTCTGGCACCGGGCATTGGTGAAATCATCGGTGGCTCTCAGCGTGAAGAGCGTCTGGACGTGCTGGATGCCCGTATGGAAGAGATGGGTCTGAACCCGGCAGATTACAGCTGGTATCGTGACCTGCGTCGTTACGGCACCGTGCCACACTCCGGTTTCGGTCTGGGCTTTGAGCGCCTGATCGCCTACGTGACCGGCGTTCAGAACGTTCGCGACGTGATCCCATTCCCACGTACCCCGCGTAACGCAAGCTTCTAATTCCGCGGTATTTAAAATGGCCAGCAATTGCTGGCCATTATTTTATTCTGCTCTGTCAGTTTTCGTCAGCGAAAAGTAAGCATCTTTAAAGCTCAACCCCGTCAAAACCCCTGGTTGTTACCTTTTGTTTCCCAGAAACATCTACGAACAAAAAATAAACCGCATTCTTATTGCGCTTAATACCTTTCTTACGCTTTAGCACAATTTTCAGACGATTAACGGCCTTCTGGAAGGCTGTTTTTATTCATAAGAAAAAATGAGTCGTTTAACTTCTGTTTATATGAAATCCCTTTATCCAAAATAAATATAAGCAATTCATATATATAGGATTGAGCCAGGCTGATATTTCGCCAGGTCGTTCTGAAATTTGAGGTGCTTCACAAAGTTCCTGATTTTACACATTCTCTTACACATTATTTCTTTTTGTTACTCAATCTTGAGAATTGTAGCATTTTCAGGCTAGCGAAACGGTTCTATGAATGGAAAGATGCCTGTCAGACACATAAAGACACCAAACTCTCATCAATAGTTCCGGAAATATTTATTGACAGAATTTATTGACGGCAGTGGCGAGTGTCATAAAAAAACCAATGAGGGTAATAAATAATGATGAAGCGCAATATTCTGGCAGTGGTTATCCCTGCTCTGCTGGTAGCTGGTGCAGCAAACGCTGCTGAAATCTACAACAAAAACGCTAACAAGCTGGACTTCTACGGTAAAGCAGTTGGTGAGCACATCTGGACCACCAACGGTGACACCAGCAACGAAGACACCACCTATGCCCGTATCGGCTTCAAAGGTGAAACCCAGATCAATGACCAGATCACTGGTTACGGTCAGTGGGAATACAACATGGATGCGTCCAACGCGGAAGGTTCTCAGGGTACTAAGACCCGTCTGGCATTTGCTGGTCTGAACTTCGGCGATGCAGGTTCTCTGGACTACGGTCGTAACTACGGTGCTATCTACGACGCAGCGGCTTACACCGATATGCTGGTTGAGTGGGGCGGCGACTCATGGGTTGCAACTGACAACTTCATGAACGGTCGTGCTTCCGGCCTGCTGACCTACCGTAACAAAAACTTCTTCGGCCTGGTTGATGGCCTGAGCTTTGCTCTGCAATATCAGGGCAAAAACGAGCGCAGCAACGTGATTTCCCCAACCTACACCGACGACGGCCAGCTGATCAGCATCGGTCGTGGCGGTAACGGCGCGAAAGGTAACGGCGACGGCTTCAGCTCCTCTGTTCAGTACGAACTGGGTGAAGGCTTCGCGCTGGCAGCGGGTTATGAAACTGCTGACCGTACCAACGAGCAGGTTGCCGCTGGCACCTCTGCTGACTGGGCAAGCGCAGGCGGCGATCGTGCAGAAGCATGGTCTACCGCAGCTAAATACGATGCGAACAACATCTATGCAGCGGTTCAGTACGCTGAAACCACTAACATGACCCGTGAAGCTGACAACAACTTCGCAAACAAAACTCAGAACATCGAAGCGGTTGTTCAGTACCAGTTCGACTTCGGTCTGCGTCCATCCGTGGGCTACGTGCAGTCTAAAGGTAAGGACCTGAAAGGTCGTACTGCTAACGGCTCTACCTTCGGCGGCGGCGATGCTGACCTGGTGAAATACATCGAAGTGGGTACCTGGTACTACTTCAACAAGAACATGAACGTGTACGCTGCGTACAAATTCAACCTGCTGGACGACAACTCCTACTCTGAAGCCGCTGGTCTGGCGACTGACGATCAGGCAGCGGTTGGTATCGTTTACCAGTTCTAATCAGTACACCACTTTGTTATATGCTTGAGAAACAGGGCTTCGGCCCTGTTTTTTTATGCCCGACAGAAAATAATGGCGACTTTTGAAAAGCAGCACGCTTTTCGTCGCAAACGGTTGGCATTTTGTAAATCTACCGTTAACCTGATAGCGGATTTCACTTCTGTAATCACAATGGAACTTCGTCATGTTTGAGAACATTACCGCCGCTCCTGCCGACCCTATTCTGGGCCTGGCCGATCTGTTTCGTGCCGACGACCGCCCTGGCAAAATCAACCTGGGTATTGGTGTATATAAAGATGAAACCGGCAAAACTCCGGTACTGACCAGCGTTAAGAAAGCTGAGCAGTATCTGCTGGAAAATGAAACCACCAAGAACTACCTCGGTATTGATGGTATCCCTGAATTTGGTCGTTGCACGCAGGAACTGCTGTTCGGTAAAGGCAGCGCGATCGTTAACGATAAGCGCGCCCGCACGGCACAGACCCCTGGCGGTACCGGTGCGCTGCGCGTTGCGGCGGACTTCCTGGCTAAAAACACCTCCGCTAAACGCGTGTGGGTCAGCAACCCAAGCTGGCCGAACCACAAAGGCGTGTTTAACTCTGCGGGTCTGGAAGTGTGTGAATATGCCTACTATGATGCGGCAAATCACACTCTCGACTTCGACGGTCTGCTCTCCAGCCTGAACAACGCGCAGGCGGGTGACGTGGTGCTGTTCCACGGCTGCTGCCATAACCCAACGGGTATCGATCCGACGCTTGAGCAGTGGGAACAGCTGGCGAAAATGTCGGTAGAAAAAGGCTGGCTGCCGCTGTTCGACTTCGCCTATCAGGGCTTTGCCCGTGGTCTGGAAGAAGATGCAGAAGGCCTGCGCGCCTTCGCCGCCGTGCATCAGGAACTGATTGTTGCCAGCTCCTATTCCAAGAACTTTGGCCTGTACAACGAGCGCGTAGGCGCCTGTACGCTGGTTGCGGCTGACGATCAGACCGTTGACCGCGCCTTCAGCCAGATGAAATCCGTGATCCGCGCTAACTACTCCAACCCACCTGCTCATGGTGCGTCCGTTGTTGCGACGATCCTGGGTAACGACGCGCTGCGCGCTATCTGGGAACAAGAGCTGAACGATATGCGCCAGCGTATTCAGCGCATGCGTCAGCTGTTCGTGAACACGCTTGCAGAGAAAGGCGCGAACCGCGACTTTAGCTTCATCATCAAGCAGAACGGCATGTTCTCCTTTAGCGGCCTGACCAAAGAACAGGTTCTGCGTCTGCGTGAAGAGTTTGGCGTCTACGCCGTCGCGTCTGGCCGCGTCAACGTTGCGGGCATGACCCCGGACAACATGGCGCCGCTGTGCGAAGCCATCGTTGCCGTGCTGTAAAGCATGACAAACAAAAAAGCCTGCGATATGCAGGCTTTTTTATTTAAAGAGAATTACCAGACCGGCATTTCATCTTGCAGGAATGGGTTGTGCAAACGTTCATAACCCAGCGTCGACATCGGGCCGTGACCCGGAATAAACGTCACGTCGTCACCCAGCGGCAACAATTTCTGTTTAATCGACTGGATCAGCTGACCGTGATCGCCGCGCGGGAAATCGCTGCGTCCTACGCCGCCTTTGAAAATCACATCGCCGGAAATCAGCAGCCGCGATTTATCATCAAAGAAGACGATATGACCTGGCGTATGCCCAGGACAATGCAACACCTGTAAAGTCACATTCCCTACGTTAACGCTCTCCCCTTCGTTCAGCCAGCGATCGGGCGTCAGCGGTTGACACTCATCGAGACCAAACATGCGGCTTTGGGCGGGTAACCCTTGCAACCAGAACTCATCTTCTTTTTCCGGGCCAATCACCGGCACACCGTAATGTCGCGCCAGCTCCGCCGCAGCCCCCACATGATCGAGATGACCATGGGTCAGCAAAATCTGCATCAGCGTCACACCCGACGCGGCGACTTCTTGCTTGATGGTCTCGGCGTCACCACCGGGATCGACAAGCGCGGCCAGTTTGGTTTGTTCACACCAGATAAGCGAACAGTTCTGTGCGAACGCGGTAACCGGAATAATACGATAGTTCATACTGCTCCTGTATTTCGTTATTACCAGTGCCGAACCGGCCCGGTATCAATATGTACAAAGTTGCTGCTGGGGTAATATCCTACACCACCTGCACGCATAGATAACGCAGCTTTGCGAATATTGGCTAACGAAACGCCTTCAATATGAAAATCCATCGCCTGTCCTTTGGTGTGATAGCTTTTTTTCGCTACCCCACGGCTATGGGCGCGCAGTTCATTATTGGTATCAAGAGAGCGATAACCGGAGATGAGTTGCACAGGCTTGCTGGTTCCGAGCAGGCCCTGGAGGCGGAAAAGCTGATCGAATAATCCAGGATCGATGGCTTTTATTTTATTCGCGCGGAAATCACGGAAAAAATGGTTTAGTTTTGCTAATTCATCCTGAATATAGCCTCTGCCATCGAAAAATTCCGCTTTAAGCGACTCACCGGTATGCAGATTGTTGAGCGTTAAAATACGCGGACGAGGTGTCGAGAGGGTGGCAAATGCTGGCGTAGGCAAGATGGCCGCCGCGCCGAGCGCAACACCACCTAACGCCAGCAGTTTGCGGCGATTAGCGTCAAATTTGTCCATGATAATCAGGTCTACAGGTCAATGAAATCGTAAATATGCTTAGCGCACGAAGGGCACCTTAACTGGCAATAGAACCTACGTCAAGGCACCCAACCCCAGTAAAAATGCGGCCTGGAGCACTACAGCCGCCTTTTCACCATAACTTACGACAATCGTTTCCCCAGAACTGCTTCATTTACCTGATTAATTGTTCCGCTTTTGGCAAAATTTGTGCGCTGGATCGCGAGATCAGATCATAATTGTAAATATCTGTACGATATTGGGTCCGCCCATCGTCGCCAACAAACGCGGTCAGATAATAAAGATTGACCGGAATATTGTGACGAATATTCACGTAACGCGTATCCCCCTGCTTCAGGGCATCTGAAATTCGCGTGTCGTTCCAGCCCGCATCCTGTAACAGCATATTCGCCAGTTCAGAGGCTTTATTTACGCGAACGCAGCCGGAGCTAAGCGCGCGCGTATCTTTCTGGAACAGGTTGTGGTTTGGCGTATCGTGCAGATAGATCGCATCCGAACTTGGCATGTTGAATTTGTAACGCCCCAGCGAGTTATGCGCACCCGGCGCCTGCTGGAAGCGGAACGGCAGGTTGGAGGCAGTAATGGTTGACCAGTCGACCATATAAGGATCAATCGGCTCTTTGCTGTTCCAGCCGCGCATGACCGTGTAGTTATGACGCTCCAGGTATCCCGGATCGTTCCATAACTTCGGCAGGATATCCTTGCGCGCCAGCGTCGGCGGGACGTTCCACGGCGGGTTCACCACAACGTTATTCAACGCGCTGCTCATCATCGGCGTTTTACGATCGGGACGCCCGACAATCACGCGGGAGGCCAGCACCTCACTACCGTTCTGGTAATAGACCAGCGAGTAGGCCGGGATGTTCACCATAATACCGGTTGATAACGTGCCCGGCAGTAAACGCAGACGCTGAATGTTTAACGCTAACACGCCCGCGCGCTGCGCAGGAGAAACGTTTAACCACTCGCGCGTGGACTGACCAATCACGCCGTCGGCCCCCAGACCTTGCGCAGCCTGGAACTGCTTAACCGCCGCCACCAGTTCACGATCGTACGCCGCGGGTTTGTCGCTCGCCTGCGGTTTCTTCTGTTTCACCGGCGCAGAAGGACTCACCACCACGCTTTGCGGATCGTCACCCGGCAGGGCAATTTTCGGCCCGCTCTCCATCGCGCCGGAACGTCTAAGAATTTCTCGCAGCGCAGGCACATCGCTGCTCCACTGGCCCGGACGCAACGAGCCCGTACCGCGCAGCAGCGGCCACGGGCGGGAATCCGCCACCAGCGTCAGCAGCGACTGATGCATGGTCGCGTATTGCGGATGGGCCGGCGCCAGGCTGGCGATAAAGCGCGGCAGGTCGCCTTTATCCAGCGACAGCTGCCACTGGTTAATGACCGACAGCGCAGGGGTTGCCAGCTTGTAAGGCTTGTCGCTATAGAGCCAGCGGTTGCCGTTGACCGGGATCCCCGCCACAAATTGCAGGTAGCCCATCATGGCATCGGAAAGCACCACATCGCGCGCCTGTCCGGTAACGGACGGGTCAGTCAGCAGCTCAACCCAGGTGGTGAACTGCGGCTGGAAGCCGGCAATCGCCACCTCAGCCAGCTGTTGCTGGAACGCACGCACCGCATCGCGATTGTCCCACATGGGTTTCATATCTCGCGCAGCGTAGAGAAGCGTTAACTGATTGATATACGCAGGTTTGTAACCCGAAGGCAGCCCGGCAAGAAGCTGTTGTTGCAGCGTGTCGAGATTAATCCCTTCCGGCAGCGGTTTAATACCCGCCATGATTGCCGTCGCCGCCGACTGCTCAAGCGGTTCAGATAATGACGTCGGTTGACTTCCTACGGTCGCGGAACTGTCAACCGGCACGATTTCAGGCTCATTGGCCTGCGCGCTTAACAGTGGAGCAAACATCACCGTCAGGCACAAACTCAGCGCAGACAGCTGATGACCACGATTTTTCTTTAGCAACATCCCTTGCCCCCTGTTCTCTTACGACATGCCCATCACATTGGGGCTTTTCTTCAGTATAGGAAGGCATAAACGCTGTTGCCTCTCCTTATGTAAAGAAGTTTAAAGATAACGCAGCCGTAAGTACAAGTTTAGTGAATAAAAAAAGCGGCGCCTCTGCGCCGCTTTTGGTAACAAAACGCGTTACGATGCGTCAGCAGTTCCCGGTAAGGACTCCGGCGGCTGCGGTGCGAAACCGCGCAGCCCGACCACATGAACGTGCTCGGTGTTCTGGAATACCTTACGCACCAGCTTGTAGGTGGTCCCTTTTTCCGGACTGATGTTTTCCGGCGCCGCGATAATCAGCTGCATATCAAGACGGTCGCACAGCTCAAACAGCGTGGCGATAGAGCGGGCATCAAGACGCGCCGCTTCATCAAGGAACAGCAGTCGGCAAGGTGAGATATCTTTCCCGCGCAGACGGCGCGCTTCATCTTCCCAGCTCTGAACCACCATCACCAGAATCGACATCCCGGTACCAATCGCTTCACCGGTAGAGAGCGCCCCGGACTCGGCACGCAGCCAGCCGTCGGAGCCACGGTTAACCTCCACTTCCATTTCCAGATAGTTTCGGTAGTCCAGCAGCTCTTCACCGATAGTCTGAGGCGTACGCTGCCCCATATCAATCTGTGGATTCAGACGTTGATACAGCTTCGCCAGCGCTTCCGAGAAGGTCAGACGGTTGCTGTTGAACAGATCCTGATGCTGTTCGTGCTGCTCAGAGAGCACGTCCAGCAGCGTGGAGTGCGCTTCACGGACGTTAACGTTCAGACGCACGCTGTTGACCTGGCCGAACGATACGCTTTGCAGCCCCTGGTTGAGCTGACGAATACGGTTCTGCTCGCGCTGGATCGTTTTGCGAATAATATTTGCCACGCTGCGTGAGCTGATAGCCAGCTTCTGCTCACGGGAGGTCAGCTCTTCCGTCAGACGGCCCAGTTCGATCTCCATCTGTTCGATGGCTTCGACCGGATCGTCGGTACGGATGATGTCCTGGCGAATACGTTCACGCAGGTGCTGATAAACCGCCACGAAGAACTGAATTTTGCGCTCAGGACGTTTCGGATCTTCCGACATGCGAAGCACGTCGCGCAGGTGTTCATTATCCGCCACCGCCAGACGTAGCGCACCGAGCGCCTTATCCGACATTGAACGCAGCTCATCGCCGGAGAGATAGGCCAGCTCGCGACGGTGCAGACGGCGTTCAACGCCGTTGTCTTTCACCATACGCATCACCGCGCACCAGCCCGCTTTAGCGGTAACGACCTGCTCGCGCTTCTCGTGGTAGTCGCGTTCCAGCTTGCGCAGGCGGCGGGTCAGGTTGTCCATCTCCGCTTCGCAGAAGGTCAGCGCTTTTTCCAGCTGATTGCGGCGAGCGCGGTTGTTGCTGAGCTGGCTGTGCAGCTCGTCGCGACGAATGCGCGCGCGCTCTTCTGCACCGCTGTCGGCGCGTACGCCGATGTCCTGAAGCTCTTTATGCAGATCGTTTAACAGCTCTTTCTTGGTGTCGAACGAACTTTTCAGCGAGGCCATGACCTGGCTGTACTGGCTCAGCTGCGCGGCATGGCTACGCATGGCTTCACGGGCGCGGGTACGTTCTGCTTCCGCCTGCTCAAGACGCTGGCGCAGCTTTTCGTTCAGATCGCTGTTGCCGCTCAGCATTTCAGCGGAATCGGAGTAGCCGAAGTGCGCGCGGCGCTGAACCACTTCCGTCAGGGCAAACGCCTGCTGACGCGCTTCGCGCTGCACCTGCTGGGACCAGGCGTAATCTTCTTTTAACTGTTCAAACTGCTCCGGATCGCTCTGCAATACGGACAGGACGGGCTCCAGCTTCGCCAGCTGGTTGCCGTGCTGCTGAACGAAACGCGCGGCTTCCTGCGCTTCATCCAGGCGCTCCTGAATTTCATCCACGCGGTCGGCCAGCGTGTCGTCCGCCAGCAGATTCAGGCGCGGCAGTATGCGGTTAAGGGCCGCAACGCCCTCTTTCGCCTGTTCAAACTGAACGCGGCTCTGCTGGTTATCATTTTCATGATTCGAAATCGCCCGCTCCAGCTCACCGCGACGGGTGTTGAGCTTGCGGATTTCTGCTTCCGGATCCGCGTCAAACGCAACGGCCAGATGGCTGCCAATAAAGCGGCTGAAGGCCTGATGCAGACGCTGGGTTTTCTGGACGTCAAACGACAGCGTGGCAAAACGTTCAGAGAGCGTTTCACGCTCGGCGTGCAGGCTCTCGATACGGTTTTCACGCGCCGCACGACCGAACAGCGGAAGTTCCGGGAAGCGCGAATAACGCCACTGGCGATCGGCGATTTTCACGACGACCGCTTTTTCCAGCTCATCAACGCTAAACACGCTGTCATCGAAGGACTGCGGATCCCCTTCGATCAGATAGAGATCTTCCGGACAATCTTCCAGCCCTGCTAGCTGCTCGGAAATCTGCGACAGATCGGGCACCACGATGGCGTTACGCGACGGGCCATACAGCGCGGAGAAGTACGGCGCATCGTCAAGACCCACATCGTCATAAATCTCGGACAGCAGCACGCCGCCAAAACGTTCTGCCAGGGCGTTCAGGCGCGCATCTTCCGCACCGCCCGGCTGGCTTAAACGTTCGATCTCTTCGTCGACTTCGCGTTTACGCGCGCCCACTTCGTCACGCTCTACAATCGCCTCGCGCTCGCGCTCCAGCAGCTGTTGCAGGTATTCGGTGACGTCCTGGCTGGACGTAAACTCTTCACCGCACTGTTCGCTGAGCTGGCTGAGGCTGCTTTGCGCGGCCAGCCAGACCGGCGCGCGCTGTAGCAGCGTTTGCGAGCGGGACTGGAGTTGTTCCAGCTCCTGGCGCAGCGTCATACGCTGTTCGCTGGCGCTGGAAACGGAATCAGAAAGAGCGGCAATGCGCGCTTCCAGTTCCTGATGCAGGCTTTCTAAGTCGTCGATATCGACCTGTTTACCCTGACGCTTGCAGAAGTCAGCCAGCAGACGCTCGGCCTCCTGCTGTTCACGCAGACGCTGCTCCAGCTCGTTCAGACGCATGCGCAGCGGTTGAACCTGCTCGGCCAGATGGCGCTGGTTAACGCCGTCGCGCAGCAGCTCGCGGGCCGTTTCCCAGGCGTCACTACGGGCAACCGGGCCGTTGATGGCCACGACCAGCTGATAAGCCTGTTCAAACTGGCTGTGCGCGGTTTGCGCGACGCTCATTTTCTGATCGAGAGAGAGCAGTTTTTCGGTCGCTTCCTGCTCTTTGGCCTGGAAGGTCTCCAGCCATTCGTCGGCGCTTTCCGGCGTTAAATCAGGCAGGTGACACAGCTCTTTCGCACGTTGCAGCGCCTGGAGCGCCTGGGTGTACTGAATCGCGCGGGTCTGCTGTACGTCCAGCGCCTGCTGGTAATCGGCAAGCTGGCTTTTCAGCTCGTCCACTTCCTGCTCGGCGGCTTCGGCGCGGGCTTCGTTCTCTTCCTGCATGTCGGCGGCTTCCGCCACCACTTCATTTTGCTCTTCGAGGCGAATTTGCAGCTCATCGAGATCGGCTTCATAGCGCTCGATTTTCTCCTGCTGACGCAGCGCGGTTTGCACCAGGTTCAGGTGATCGCTGGCGGCCTGATAATCTGCCTCCAGATCCCCTTCTGCCCCGTTATGCTCGCCCAGCTCGCGCGCCATTTCGACATGCTTATACTGCTCTGCCACCAGCTGCTTACGTGAGGTAAACAGCTCACGGCGATACTCCAGCGCCTGATCGAGGTGAATACGACGCTCGTTGGCGTGACGCATGTAGTCCGCCGCCACGTAGTTGGTGGCTTCGCTGATCAGATGTTTGAACAGGTCGCGGTCAGACTGGGTAACGCGAATGGCTTCCAGCGTCATGCGGTTTTCACGCAGCGCCGCCTCCATATCCTGGAAGGCCTTGCGCACGCCGCTGTTTTCCGGCAGCAGGTAGTCGCGCAGGGAACGGGTGATGGCGCTGGAGATACCGCCGTACAGCGAGGCTTCGATCAGACGGTAGTATTTACTACGGTCGGATGCCGTGCGCAGACGACGCGCCACCACGCCCAGATCGAACATCAGGGAGTGGTAGTCGGTAATAGAGTTGAACTGCTTGAACTGCACGCCTTCGATGGTTTCGAGCTTGTCTTTCAGCTCCTGCAACGTCAGGACGCGCGCCTGGCGTTCGTTGAGGGTTTCGGTCAGCAGCGCGGTCGGCTGCACAGAGGTTGGCAGCCCCTGGATCGCGAACGGTTTGATGTCCACTTTACGATCGCGGCCCGCGACCTGTTGCAGACGTACGCCCACCACCACGCGCTGGTGGCGGGAGTTGATCACGTCCAGAACGGAATAACAGACGCCCGCTTTCAGCTTACCGTGCAGGCCTTTATCACGAGAGCCGCTTGTGGCCCCCGCTTCGGTGGTGTTACGGAAGTGCAGCAGCGTTAAATCGGGGATCAGCGCCGTGACAAAGGCCGCCATGGTGGTGGATTTACCCGCACCGTTACCGCCGGAGAGCGTCGTAACCAGCTCATCCAGATCGAAGGTTCGGGCAAAGAAGCCGTTCCAGTTAATCAGCGTTAGTGAGCGAAATTTACCGCGTTCAATCATTACTCTTCCTCCCCGCTATCCGGCTGATTGTCTTCATGCTCGTCATTGAGCTGTAAATGGTTTTCGACCGGCATCGCTTCACCGTCGCGGATCATACGCAGCTGCGCTTCACGCGCGTCATCGCCCGCGCGCACGTCGGCGCCAAAGCGGAAGACGGACTCGGTGATGCGGAATTTGCTGCTGTCATGGCCCATAAACCAGACCATGCCCAGACGACGCAGACGGTTCAGGGAAGAGCGCACTTTTTCCTGTAATTTCTGGCGATCGAGATCGGAGCCCGTCGAGCGGTTGTTCACCAGCTTCAGCAGCTTGCCTTCATCGGCCAGAGATAACAGCTCGTCGTAAAGCTCCTGCTGGGTGAAGATGCCTTCATTGGCCAGACGTTCCGGGCTGAGATAGAGGTAACACAGGATTTTACCGACCATCATATCCAGCTCGGAGAGCACCGAGCGCGGGATAAGCGTGGTGGAGCGCGGACGCAGATAGAAGAAGCCTTCCGGGGCGCGGATCAGCTCAACGTTATAGCGAGCGTAAAACTCTTCCAGATACTCCTGGAAGTCCATCAAAAAGGCGTGATTGTCCAGCTCGTCAAGGCCAATGTGACGACCGGCACGCAGCTGGCTGTCCAGCGCCGGAAACAACGGATTCGCCAGCGCCTGTGCCAGCTTAACTGGCATCACTTGTTCAATATTTGTCAATGACATGCGCCTGTACCTTGGCTCCGTAATCGTTAATCGGCTGCCATTTCGGCGGCAGGCCGGTGAAATCTGCTTGTGCTACGCCCAGGCGAACCGCCTGATCGACAACGATGCGCGCAATATCGAAATGACGCGCCCGCGGATATTGCGCCAGATAGTCGCGCACCACGAGTCCAAGATCCAGCGGCACTTGTCTGGTTTTATAAATTGCGAGCTGTTCTTCGATCATCGCCGCAAGTTGCTCACGAATTTCGTTGAATTCTTCGAATTCAAGATCCGGCGGCAGCTCCCCCGTCACCTCTTCGTCACGCAGCGTCATCTCTTCATCGCGCATATCGAGCAGGCGATCGGCGTTCGCATAGGTCAACGCCCACGGCGCGTCGAAGTAAGTCTGTACCGACTGACGCAGACGCTGGGCGAAGACGCGGTTTTTATCCATATCAATCGCGGTACGGATAAATTTATGCACGTGACGGTCATAGCCGATCCACAGGTCGATAGACTGCTGACCCCAGCTGATAATACGGTCGAGCTTGCTTTGCAGGTCGAACACCAGACGGTCGACAAAATGCAGATCGTCATGCGCGAGCGTCGCGTCTTGAATACGCAGCAGGTTAGCCTGTAGCTTATCGCCTGCCGCTTCCAGCGTATCCTGCAACTCACGCAGCGTACCGGAGGTTTCGGACAGCAAGAGTTCACAGCTGGAGATCGCCGCGCGCCAGTCTTTATTCAGCAGCTGCGCGATATCGTCTTTAACCTGCTGCTGCTGCTCGTCCATCAGACGCTGGGTCAGGTCGATACTGTCGAAGATTTCCGCCACCGAGTATTTCAGCGGCGCGTAGACGTTGCGGTGCCAGTGGAACTCGTCGCCGTTTTCATCCGCCGCATCCGCCGCACGCTTGAGCTCACCGGCCACGATGGACAGCTGCATAGAGAGGCGCAGAGTGGAAAACTCGCGCTGGCGGATGTAGTAGTCGGTAATGCCGATGCCCAGTGGCGTCAGACGATAGATGGCGTTTCCTTCCGCCTGCTCGCTGGTAAAGCGGTTCAGCAGACGTTGACGCACCATATCGTTGATCGCGTTGTTGGCACGCACGTTAATGGTTTCGCTGGTTTGCTCAAACGCATCACTGACATGGCGGAACGCGTCCACCAGTTCACCCTCGCTCATTTCCCCATCAAGACGCTCGCCGTTCAGCGTGGCAACCGCCAGCAGGAAAGAGAGTCGGTCAACCGGCAGCGTAATGGAGAAATCGTTTTTCCTGGCCCAGGCAACCAGTTCGGGGACTGTCTGGGAAAATTCACTCATAGGTTATCCTTGCATCTGCGGGTTTGTACGCAGTGACGTGAATATAACGGCCAAGGCTCACATACGGCTCCTGGCGGCAATACCGCGTTTCTATTTCAGTTAATGCGTCTAAGCAGTCATCCTGCTTTTGTTTGTCGCGCAGATAATCATGAAACACCCTGACGCCCGTTTTGCCGGTGATCTTCCATCCGATCGCCTCCAGCCAGCCATAGACCTGCTGCGGATCGCGCGGGAAATCCGGCGAAAGCGTACGCCGTTTCTTTTTGTACATACCCTGCTGCACGTAACCGAAGTTACCCACCAGCACGTTACGCATCAACAGACCGTTAGCGTTGTAGAACATCAGCGAGAGCGCACCGCCAGGGCACAATACCGACCACAGGGTTTGTAACACCTCTTGCGGTTCAGCGACCCACTCCAGCACAGCATGAAACAATATCAGATCAACCTGCGTTTCCAAATGCTGCGCAATATCCTGAGCGGCGCATTGTATAAAATGCATGTTGTCGCTCACACCTTTCTCCTGCGCCGCCCGTTTCGCGCGGGCGACCATCTCCCCGGAAAGATCGCAGAGCGTGACATGATGGCCGCGTTCAGCCATTAAAATGGCGGTCTGGCCTTCGCCTCCGCCCGCATCCAGCACGCGCAACCTGCGGTCACCGAAGGCGTCCAGAATCTGGTCCAGATCCTGCCAGAGGATCGTCTGGCGCAGCTGGCCTTTAGAGGTGCCATAAATGTTGCGCGAAAACTTTTCCGCGATGTCATCAAAATTGCGATCCCGCATTGGGAGAGTTCCACTCGCTAACAGCAAAACCGCTATTTTGTCACACCCGGGCAGAGAATAAACCTCTCTGGTGTAATATCACTGGCTATCGCCTGCTGTATGGTTAAAAAAGGAACCAGGAAGATGCTTTTTACCCTGAAAAAATACGTTGGAGGCATGATGCTTCCCCTTCCGCTGCTGCTCCTGCTGATCGCGCTGGGCCTGGTGCTGGTCTGGTTTAGCCGCTATCAGAAAAGTGGCAAAACGCTGATTACGCTGGGCTGGCTGATGCTGCTGCTGTTAAGCCTGCAACCGGTCGCCGACAGCCTGTTGCGCCCGATCGAAAACCGCTACCCGACCTGGCGCGGAAATCAGAATGTTCAGTACATTGTGGTGCTGGGCGGGGGATATACCTGGGATCCAGACTGGGCGCCCAGCTCGAACCTGATCAACAACAGCCTGCCGAGGCTCAACGAGGGCATCCGTCTGTGGCTGGCAAATCCTGGCGCGAAGCTGATTTTCACCGGCGCTGCCGCTAAAACCAATCCGGTGAGTACGGCCGAGGCCGGTGCCCGGGTAGCGCAATCGCTGGGCGTACCGCGCGCATCGATTATCACGCTCGATAGCCCGAAGGACACGGAAGAGGAAGCGGCCGCGGTGAAACAGGCCATTGGCGATGACCCGTTCCTGCTGGTGACCTCCGCGTCGCATCTGCCAAGAGCGATGATTTTCTTCGAGAAACAGGGGCTGCATCCGCTGCCCGCACCCGCTAACCAGCTGGCTATCAATGCGCCGCTCAACCCGTGGGAACGGGCGATCCCGTCCCCGGTATGGTTGATGCACAGCGATCGCGTGGGCTATGAAACCCTCGGGCGGATCTGGCAGTGGCTAAAAGGCGCGTCAGGCGAGCCAGGGAAGGAGTGATTTGCTTGCCAGATCGAAGTTGGCGCGATTGAACCGACCGGTGTTCACCAGTTGCGCCACTTCATCCCACAGCAGATAGAGCCAGCGCCGCCAGACGAAGGCTTCCGCGACGGGTGCGCGTTGCAGGTAGTGCCAGAGCAATCCTTCCGCCGAGGCGCTGTCGCATAGTCTGAACAGCTCGTACTCGCGCGGGGCCCAGAGCATAATCCCCGGCCCCACCATCGCCAGCAGCTGATCGCTGCGGGGATCTTTGAGCATACTGCGCAGGGTAAAATTGCCGTGAACCAGCACGCAGTTGTCGTTGAATCCTTCAAACAGCGTCGGCAGGCACTCGCGGGTGCGGAACAGGATGCGTTTGTCCTGCATGGTTAATCCGGTATTGTTGAACTGATTGAGGGTGCCCCACAGCACTTCGACCCGCTGGCGATACCAGAGGGGCCACAGGTTATCCTGCGTGCTGTCGACGGGGCCAACCAGGCCGCCGCTATCCTGCCGGTGCCAGGCCAGCAGGCCTTCAACGATCTGATCTTTAAGCTGTTCCCAGCGCTCCGGAGTGCGGGTTGGGGCTTCCACCGAGACACCGCGTAGCCGTTCAATCAGCAGAACATCAGGGCCCGGGTGCTCTTCGTGGGTCATCACGCCGTACACGGTGGGCATCCGTACCGTCCCTTCCCTCGCTAACATGGAAATTTTCCAGGCGAGCTGCCTGGCGACGCCCGGCGAAGAGAAACTTCGGGCCATCAGCGGCATCGGGTTTCCATTGCTGTCATACAAAGCCCATAGCGCGGTATCCGCCTTCTCATTCACGCACTCCACCCGGCTTAATTTCTCGCCGAGCAGGTGACTCAGTTCGGCTCGCAGCTGTTCCATCTGAGATTACCCCCATAAAAACCACTGCTTTTATAATGAGCGCGCGGGTCAGGATTGTCACCCTGATGAGATCAATTATCGAAAGGAAAAAGAAGAATAAACCAGGCGGGATAGCATCCCCCCGAACGAGGGGATGCAGAAAAAATTAGCGTAACTCAGCGCGAACGCGTTCGAGATCTTCAGGGGTATCAACGCCCGTTCCCGGTACCTGCTCGGCAACCGCAACGTGGATCTTCTCGCCGTACCACAGCACGCGCAGCTGCTCAAGCATCTCGATATGCTCCAGCGGGCTTGGCGCCCAGGTGACGTAGCGGCGGATGAAACCGGCACGATAGCCGTAAATCCCTAAGTGGCGCAGGAAGGTATCGCCAATCGCCTCTTTAGAGACGGCAAAGCGGTCGCGATCCCAGGGAATGGTGGCACGGGAGAAATAGAGCGCGTAGCCTTCAGCGTCCATCACCACCTTCACGGCATTGGGATTAAACGCCTCTTCCGGGTGATGAATGGGCACAGCAAGGGTTGCCATTCCCACCTGACGCCGGGCGAGATTTTCCGCAACCTGGCGGATAATGACCGCCGGGATCATCGGCTCGTCGCCCTGGACGTTCACGATCACGGTGTCGTCGCTGAAACCACATTTTTCGACCACTTCCGCCAGACGCTCCGTACCCGACTGATGGTCGGCGCGGGTCATGCACACTTCGCCGCCGGCGGCCTCAACGGCACGGGCCACGTCAGGATGATCGGTCGCGACAATCACGCGATCGGCACCGGACTCGCGGGCGCGCTCGAGCACATGGACAATCATCGGCTTGCCGTTAATATCCACCAGCGGTTTACCCGGCAGGCGCGTTGACGCATAGCGCGCAGGAATAATGACAACAAAACTCATGGCTTGCTCTCTTCTGCCACCAGCGAGCGGGCTTCGTTTTCCAGCAGTACCGGAATGCCGTCACGCAGCGGGAATGCCAGGTTGTCGAGTTTGCAAATCAGCTCTTGTTTATCCTGGCTGTAATACAGTTTGCCGTTGCACACCGGGCAGGCAATAATTTCGAGTAAACGGTGATCCATAGTTCCTCCGTATGGGTAATCGATAAAGCTTAACACATTCCTTTTTCAGGGAGTGCCTGTTTCCCAGCCACTTCGACAGGTTGCGAATAACCCGTCTGGCAGACGCCCCAGCGTCACGTTGTTTGCCCCCTGCCAGCGCGCAAAATCGCTGATTGCACCGGTCAATCCTTTCTCCAGGCTCTGCGTCACCTTTACCCCCTCTTCCAGATAGAGCGAGATAACTTCCAGAACGCCGAGCTTACGCTGCATTCTGGCATCCATCCGCCCGACCAGCTGCCCTTTGTACAGCAGCGGTAAAACAAAATAGCCGTATTGTCGTTTAGGCGCTGGGGTGTAGCACTCCAGCCGGTAGCTGAAGTTAAACAGCTGCTCGGCGCGTTTTCGGTCCCAGACGACCGGATCGAATGGCGATAGCACGGCGCTGTGCGTTGCCTGAAGTTTGCCCTCCAGAGCCTGCGGTAACAGGGGGAGTAAATCGGCATGAAGCCACATCTCACCCAGCGTGTCGACCTCGACGGGAACAGCCCGCTGGCTGTGTTGCCAGGCTTCCAGAAGCGGCTTTAACGCAGGCTGACGGAGCCGATAGTAATCCGCCAGCCACTGAGGACGGAAAATCCCGAGGCTGCGGGCGCTGTTCTCCAGCATGATCGCTTCGGCGGCGTCCTGGGTGAGCAAATCTCGCTGGTCGTCCCAGTGCGGCATCACGCGGTGGGTAAGGTCATAGACCCGCTGGAAATTACGCCGCTCGATCACCATCACCTTGCCCGAAGTGAACAGCCCTTCCAGATGACGCTTATGCGGCTTCCACTCCCACCAGCCGCTGCTGCCTTTTTCAGGATGCTTAAAATCCGCCGAGCGTACCGGGCCATTTTCCTGAATATGCGCAATCAGATCTTCAATTTCAGCGGCATGTTCCTGCATCCACTCCTGGCGGTATTTCCAGCCCATCTTGTCCGGAGAGAGCATGCGGTGGCGCACCAGCGAGAAATCGCTGCGCGGCAGGAAGCAGGCTTCATGCGCCCAGTACTCCATTAACTCGCCCTGACGTAGCGCGTTGTCGAGCCACTGGGGTTGATACTCCCCGAGGCGGCTAAACAGCACCAGATAGGGGCTGCGGGCGACAATGTTAATGGTGTCGATTTGCAGTAGCGACATGCGCTGAATGGTAGTGAGGATATCGGCAGGTTGCGCGCGGCGACGGGGCTTTTTCAGGAGCCCCTGCGCGGCGAGATGCAGGTTGCGAGCGGCTGAGAGCGAGAGCTGCGGTAAAGACATGCATTTTCCTGTCAGTCAAAGCGCCGCCAGAACCGCGTATGTGATTAATGCACCAACGCCATCAGTTCTTTTAGCAGTTGTTCCGGTTGCTCGCCGCTGAGTTCGGCGTCGACCGGCAGATACCACCAGTTTTCTTTCGCAAAGGCGCGGCATTTCACCGCGTCTTTTTCCGTCATGATCAGCGTCTGGCCGCTAGCGGTGAAGGCGTTAACCTGCTCGGGCGTTAAGGCCTGATGATCGGCCAGCGGGATGCACTTATCAAGCCGGGCACCGCATTGCTCAAGCGTCGCGAAGAAACGCGGTGGGTGGCCGATACCCGCCATTGCCACCAGATTTGGCAGGGCTGCCGCTTCCCGACGTTCGCCGGTCAACAGGTTAACGGCAAGACCAGGATGAAGCTGCATCGGGATTTCGCCCTGCTTCGCCACGCCGCCGTTAACGATAATGGCATCTACCGTTTTCAGACGTGAAGCACGCTCGCGCATTGGCCCGGCCGGGAGCCACCAACCGTTCCCGAAGCGACGAACGCCATCAATCACGACGATCTCTTTATCACGCGCCAGCGCGTAGTGCTGCAAGCCATCGTCAGTGATGATGATTTGCACCGAATGTTCGGCAAGCAACGCTTTAACCGCGTCACTGCGTACAGGGGAAACGGCCACCGGCGCACCGGTACGTTGAGAGATCAGCACCGGTTCATCACCGGCTTCAGCCGTGGTGGTTTGCGCATTCAGCAGCAGCGGATAGGTTGCCGCTTTGCCGCCGTAGCCCCGCGACACTACGCCCGGGCGGATACCGCGTTTCTGAAGTTGCTCAACCAGCCAGATAACCACCGGGGTTTTGCCGTTTCCGCCAGCGGTCAGGTTACCCACTACCACCACCGGAACCGGGGCGCGCCAGGCGCGTTTCAGCCCCAGACGATAGAGTAAGCGGATCGCACTGCTCACCAGGCCATAAAGCCAGGAGAGCGGCAGAAGCAGCAGCCACAGCGGTGATTCACCTGACCAGATGCGGGCAATCATTCGCCAAACTGCATCTTGTGAAGCTGGGCGTAAACGCCGCGATGGGCCAGCAGGTCGGCATGGCTACCGCGCTCAACAATAACGCCGTCTTCAACCACGACAATTTCATCAGCCTGTTCGATAGTCGACAGACGGTGCGCAATGACCAGTGAGGTACGGTTCTTTTGCAGCTCATCCAGCGCAGACTGAATAGCACGTTCAGATTCAGTATCCAGCGCAGAGGTCGCTTCATCGAGGATCAGGATCGGGCTGTCGCGCAGCAGCGCACGTGCAATCGCAATACGCTGACGCTGACCGCCGGAAAGCAGGACGCCGTTCTCACCGATGATCGTATCAAGCCCGTTATCCATCTTGTTGATGAAGTCCATTGCGTAAGCCATGCGCGCCGCGGTTTCAATTTGCTCGCGGCTGTACTCTTCAGTACGGGCGTAGGCGATGTTGTTGGCGACCGTATCGTTAAACAGATGGACGTTCTGGGAGACCAGCGCGACCTGGTTACGCAGCGATTGCAGCGTGTACTCTCTCAGATCGTGGCCGTCTAACAGAATTTCGCCTTCGTTGATGTCGTAGAAACGCGTGATCAGGCTGGCGATGGTTGATTTACCGGAGCCAGAACGCCCGACCAGTGCAACCGTTTTGCCCGCTGGAATGTTCAGGTTAATGCTACGCAGCGCGGGGGTATCGCGGCCAGGATAGGTGAAGGTTACATTGCGGAACTCAACGTCGCCTTTAGCGCGTTCAATGACGCGCGTACCTTCGTCTTTTTCCTGCTCGGAATCGAGAATGCTGAACAGCGTCTGGCAAGCGGCCATACCGCGTTGGAACTGCGCGTTGACGTTGGTCAGGGATTTCAGCGGACGCATCAGCGCAATCATGGAGGAGAAGACAACGGTGATCGTACCGGCAGTCAGCGTTTCCATTACGCTCGGGAAGCTCGCGGCGTACAGCACGAATGCCAGCGCCAGCGACGCAATCAGCTGAATAACCGGGTCAGAGATGGAAGAGGCGGACACCATTTTCATCCCTTGCAGGCGCATTTTATTGCTGACCTTATCAAAGCGTTTGGTTTCAACCTGCTGGCCGCCGAAAATCAGCACTTCTTTGTGCCCTTTCAGCATCTGCTCGGCGCTGGTCGTTACCTGCCCCATGGTGTTCTGCATGTTTTTACTGATATTTCGAAAACGCTTCGACACTACGCGGATAGCAATAGAGACAATCGGAGCCAGAACGATAAGGATGATCGACAGCTGCCAGCTGTAATAGAACATCATAATAAACAGGCCGATGATCGACGCACCTTCACGCACCACGGTAATCAGCGCGCTGGAAGAGGACGACGCCACCTGCTCTGAGTCATACGTAATGCGCGACAGCAGCGTACCCGTGGACTGTTTATCAAAGAAAGAGACTGGCATTCCCATCATATGGCTGAACAGGCGGCGACGCATGGTCATGACCACCTTCCCCGACACCCATGAGATGCAGTAGCTGGAAATATAGCTGGTGATGCCGCGCAAGATCATCAGACCGATAACCACCAGAGGCATCCATAGCAACACTGAGCGATCCGTTTTACCGAAACCGTCATCCAGTAACGGTTTAAGGAGCGATAGCATAAACGTATCGCTAGCTGCGTTGAGGATTAACGCTACGCCCGCCACGATCAAGCCTGTTTTAAAGGGTGCAATCATCGGCCAGAGTCGGCGGAAGGTTTGCCACGTGGAGAGATCTTTGTCGTTATGCATTCAAAAAACCAGCTTTGTTGAAATAGCCGCATATTCTACCCGTTATCTACGGGCACGCCAAACCACTGATGATACCAACGAGGTAAAATTTGATCGCGTAAGCGTCGGATTTGCCAGCTATGTTGCGAAAAGGTCACAGAGATTTGTCCTGACCGGGGTGTATCTAGCCAAGAATAGCCCTCTTTGCGATAGCGTTTCACCACTTTCGTCGACGGAAATCGCCACGCGTTGTAGCGGGCAGCCGAGGCCAGCGCGATTTTTCCATCTGTACGCTGTACAAGCGGAAGCGATGAAGACGTATTGCTTCCATGATGCGGTACCTGAATGAGTGTAGACCGTAGATAGCGCCAATGGTGGCTCACCATCGCCAGTTCTGCCTTCGCCTCAATATCCCCTGTCAGTAAAACGCTCTGTTCGCCGTCATCGATTTTGACCACGCATGACTGATTGTTCCCCTTTACCGATTGCTCCTGGGGTGGCCAGTGGACGGTGAAGGTTAATCCCTGCCACTGCCATTGCTGCCCGCGAAAACAGGGTCGATGCCCGGCCCAGCGCAGCGGACTTCTTACCCACATGGCTGGCCAGCTTTTTTGTAACGATGCCAGCCCACCGGCATGATCGAGATGCTCATGGCTGAGAATAACGCCGTCAGGTATCAGGTGATGCCAGCGCAGCCAGGGAATGATGATTTGCTGCGCGCTGTCCCCACCCGGCCAGGCAAGCCCGGTGTCATACAAAATAGCCCTGCCCTGACGCTCTACCACCATCGCCAGCCCTTGCCCGACATCCAGCATATGCAGCGTCCAGCCGTCGTTTTTCGTTGTTCGCCACAGCGGAAACGTCATCAGGATGCAGCCCGCAAGGCATACCGCAGGTGTGACCTTCCAGCAACGAAAACGCCAGCCGATCGTGGCTAACCACGGGAGCAGCGTCAGATATTGCCAGCGCTCATCCAGGTTCACCCAGCCGTCCGGCAGGCACATCAGCAGCCAGAAGAGTCCGGCCAACGAGCTGTCCGCCGCCTGCCAGACGGCGGCTTCAAGCCACTCCAGCGGCGTTAAATGCAGCAGCATACCGAGCAGGATCAGCGGTACCGAAACAAAGGTCACCAGCGGTACGGCGAAGAGATTGGCCACCAGCGATGAAATACTAAATCCGTGAAACATCACGATCTGTAGCGGTAACAGGAGCAGCAGCATCCCTGCCTGCAAATAAAGTAAATTCGCAAAGGGTCGGATCCAGCGGTTCAGCGGCGGTATCGGGAGCCACTGATACCAGAAAATCAGCGCCGCGACGGCAAAGGCCGATAGCGCCAGGCTCTGGGAAAGGAGCGCCATAGGGTCAGTAATGACGATGACCGCCACGCAGCACAGCCAGACCTGCCAGGGTGACCAGCGGCGGCCGCTTATCTTCAGTGCAGCCAGCACGCCGAGTGAAATCACCGTGCGTAATGCGGGGGGCTGAAGTCCTGTCAGCCACGCGTAAAACGCGGCGAAACACAGCCCCGCGAGTACCGGCATTCGCCAGTTAACCCTGTGCGCAGGCAAGATTAGCTGAAAGCCACGCGCCAGCAGCCAGAACACGGACGCGGCCAGCGCGATGTGTAAGCCGGAAATCGCCATCAAATGCAGCGTACCTGTCTCGCGCATCAAGTTATTGATGTCACGGGACACTGCGAGGCGTTCCCCCAACCCCAGTCCCAGGATCACCGGCCCCCAGCGATAAGGCGAAAGCGTCTGCTGCAACGAGCTCAGGTAGCGCGAGCGCAGGCTACAGGTGCTGTCGATCGCCTCTGCATGGGTAAATCTGCCGGTTAAGGTCTGATGCCGGGCAAATGCATTTCGCTGCGAATCAAAGCCACCGTCATTGAGTTCACCGTGAACGGCTCTCAGGCGAAGCGTCATCGCCCATCGCTGACCCGCACAGGCAGGCTGCGGCAGATAGTTGCCGTACAACGCCGCGCCTGTTTGCGCATACCAGCGCTTACCGTCCAGGGCGACAATATTGACCTTGTGGCTTGTCGCGCCATCGGTTTCCGTAATCACCACCTCCGCCCGCTGCGCTTTAGAGGTTAAGTGCTGCATCGGCCATACCTGCGTCATGGCATTCAGCACGCCGAGGGAGAAGATAAGCAGCCACAGCCCGGCAAATCGCAAAGCCAGCAGACGGCGGGAAGCTAACATCACACCTGCGCCTATCATCACCCAGAGGGCATGAATACCCGGCAAAACGGGCATCCAGAGCAACGGCAAAATTGCCAGAATGGCGCATATGCTGACTAACGGTATTCCCATCTCAACCTCCCTGTTTCGGGCAGTATGTGGCGGTAATAGATGGGCGTCAGGTGGAGAAAGTGAGATTTACGGCGAGGGCTGGGACATTTCGACGGGTTTGCAGAAGCGCGCAATCAAAATTGCGGCGACGCTTCAGAACAGGTGAGACAAAAACAAAAAAAGCACCCGAAGGTGCTTTTTTCTTTAACCCAGTTCAACCCGTAAGGCCAAACTCAGTTGCCATAAATATTGGCGCGATCGCGCAGCTCTTTGCCTGGCTTAAAGTGTGGAACGTACTTACCTTCCAGCTCGACTTTATCGCCTGTCTTCGGGTTACGCCCGGTACGTGGTGCACGATAGTGCAGAGAAAAACTACCGAAACCGCGGATTTCAATGCGCTCGCCCTGGGCAAGAGTGGTGGCCATATGCTCCAGCATCTCTTTAACAGCATCTTCCACTGCTTTGGCAGGGACATGCGGTTGCTGACTGGCAAGTCTTTCAATCAATTCTGACTTGGTCATGATTCCTCCGGTTCCTTCAAACCATTTAGCTGAACAGCTCATTAAACAAGGGCGGCCGTAGCCGCCCTTTGTTATTGATTACAGGACGAATCCTGCAATCTGTCAAGTCTGCTCGTCATCCTTCTCGCTGTAATGCGTTACGGCTCAAAGGATGTGAGAACTTGATATTACTCGCCTTTAGCTGCTTTGAAAGCTTCAGCCATTGCGTTGTTAGAGAAGTTTGCATCTTCCTGTTTGTTAACAGTTGCGATTGCATCTTTCTCATCAGCTTCGTCTTTAGCACGAACGGACAGGCTGATAGCGCGGTTCTTACGGTCAACACCGGTGAACTTAGCTTCAACGTCGTCGCCAACGCTCAGAACCAGAGTTGCATCTTCAACGCGGTCACGTGAAGCTTCAGAAGCGCGCAGGTAACCTTCAACGCCGTCAGCCAGTTCTACGGTTGCGCCTTTAGCGTCAACAGCAGTCACTTTACCGTTTACGATTGCGCCTTTCTTGTTCAGTGCAACCCAGTTGTTGAACGGATCTTCTGCGAGCTGTTTAACGCCCAGGGAGATACGCTCACGCTCTGCGTCAACTTGCAGAACAACTGCTGCGATTTCGTCGCCTTTTTTGTATTCACGAACTGCTTCTTCGCCTGCAACGTTCCAGGAGATGTCAGACAGGTGAACCAGGCCATCGATGCCGCCGTCCAGGCCGATGAAGATACCGAAGTCAGTGATAGACTTGATTTTACCTTCAACACGGTCGCCCTTGTTGTGGGTTTCCGCGAACTGCTGCCATGGGTTGTTTTTGCACTGTTTCAGGCCCAGGGAGATACGACGACGTTCTTCGTCGATATCCAGAACCATTACTTCCACTACATCACCAACGTTAACAACTTTGGATGGGTGGATGTTTTTGTTGGTCCAGTCCATTTCGGAAACGTGCACCAGGCCTTCAACGCCTTCTTCGATTTCAACGAAGCAGCCGTAGTCGGTCAGGTTGGTAACGCGACCAGTCAGTTTAGTACCTTCTGGGTAACGCTTAGCGATAGCTACCCATGGATCTTCGCCCAGCTGTTTCAGGCCGAGGGATACACGAGTACGTTCGCGGTCGAACTTCAGCACTTTAACAGTGATTTCGTCGCCAACGTTCACGATTTCGCTTGGGTGCTTAACGCGTTTCCACGCCATGTCAGTGATGTGCAGCAGGCCATCAACGCCGCCCAGGTCAACGAATGCGCCGTAGTCAGTGAGGTTCTTAACGATACCTTTAACTTCCATGCCTTC
The DNA here is from genome assembly GCF_021440515.1 of Enterobacter asburiae. Classification (GTDB taxonomy): domain Bacteria; phylum Pseudomonadota; class Gammaproteobacteria; order Enterobacterales; family Enterobacteriaceae; genus Enterobacter; species Enterobacter asburiae_E. The sequence goes on from NZ_JAKCMV010000024.1 coordinate 85,857, forward strand.
CTGGAGGTTTTCCAGCAGCTGATCGCGTTCTGCGCTGTTTTCGGATTCGATAACGGCACGACGGGAAACAACAACGTTGTTACGCTTCTGGTCCAGCTTGATTACTTTGAACTCAAGCTCTTTGCCTTCAAGGTGCAGAGTGTCACGAACTGGACGAACGTCTACCAGTGAACCTGGCAGGAACGCACGAATACCATTCAGCTCAACAGTGAAGCCGCCTTTAACTTTGCCGTTGATAACACCGACCACAGTTTCAGCTTCTTCGTAAGCTTTTTCCAGCGTGATCCAAGCTTCGTGACGTTTAGCTTTCTCACGGGACAGCAGGGTTTCACCGAAGCCGTCTTCTACTGCATCCAGAGCAACGTCAACTTCGTCACCAACCTGGATTTCCAGCTCGCCCTGGGCGTTTTTGAACTGCTCTGCCGGAATGGCGGACTCAGATTTCAGACCGGCGTCAACCAGTACTACGTCTTTGTCGATAGCAACAACAACACCACGAACGATGGAACCCGGACGGGTTTCGATTGTTTTTAAGGATTCTTCAAATAGTTGAGCAAAAGATTCAGTCATGTTTAATCTTCAGGTTAATATTAACGTCCACCTGGCTCCGTGCCGGATGGGGTTGTTTCACATACCCGCCGACAATCCATTGCAGCGGGGGTACTACTAAATCGGTCGCGATTACGCGAGTGCCAATTTCTGGCGCGCATATTGTAGCGCTTTTTCAATCACTTGCTCAATAGTTAAACTGGTGGAATCCAGAACTAAGGCATCTTCTGCCGGAACAAGTGGGGCAACGGCGCGGTTGCGATCGCGGTCGTCGCGCTCTTTTATCTCGGATAAAAGGCGATCAAAGTTAACACTAAAGCCCTTTTCCTGCAACTGAAGCATACGGCGATGGGCGCGTTCTTCCGATGAGGCATCAAGGAAAATTTTCACCGGCGCGTCAGGGAAAACCACCGTGCCCATGTCGCGCCCGTCAGCAATCAGGCCCGGCGCTTCACGGAAACCTCGCTGGCGACGCAGCAGCGCCTCACGAACGCGCGGGAACGCAGCGACCTGGGAGGCCGCATTGGCGACTTCCTGGGTGCGGATTTCACCGCTCACATCTTCCCCTTCCAGAATCACTTCGAGGTTGCCATCGGTGGAGACAAATCGTACATCCAGATGGGCAGCCAGCGGCACCAGCGCCTCTTCTGATGCCACATCAACATGGTGATGGAGCGCAGCCAGAGCCAGCACGCGATAGATTGCTCCCGAGTCTAGAAGATGCCATTGCAATGCTTCCGCCATCGCTTTGCACAGAGTACCTTTCCCTGCGCCACTTGGCCCATCAATAGTGATTACCGGGGCAACTGCCGTCATCTTTCTCTCCTTAATAAAGGCATACCGTTAACATGAACGCCGCGCATTATACGCGTCAGGCGCCTCGATCGTTAACGTTGCATTCAAAAACCCGAATTGTCTGTGCTTAGATGAGGAATAATTGCGCAATTATAGCGGGCTGGGGAGTAACCAGCCCGGAAGTTTATATTGTTTTACTTTTTGTCTGCGGCGATGCGTTCGCGGATATGTCGGGCACGATCGTTAGACGTAGGATGGGAATCCATTAACGATTTCGCACGGCCTGCATCCATAGTCGCGAATTTTTCGAAGCCCGTGACCAGTCCCTGCGGATTGATGCCACGTTTTTTCAGCAGATCGTAGGAGAAATCATCCGCATCTGATTCCTGGCTACGTGAGAAGGAGGAGTTAATGACGCCTTCCGCCAAATCGCCCAACTGTGACTGCGAGAGTTTAGACGCAACGCCACCGGTTGCTGCGAGCGCGTCGCGCGCAGCCAGCGTGGTATAGGCCGTCTGCATCGCTTTACGAGAGTGTCCCAACGCCACGTGGCCCAGTTCGTGTCCCAGAACGCCTTCAATTTCATTGTCAGTCATCAGGTCCATCAGGCCGGAATAGACGCGAACGCAGCCGTTAGCCATCGCCCAGGCGTTGATATCCTTAGTCATATAGACTTTGTATGTAACCGGCGTGCCGTCAATGTTGTTGCCCAGCGCTTTAGCGATTTTGTTCAGGCGTTTGGTGTACTTGCTTTTGGCCCCTGCCAGCTGATTTGCGCTATCCATCTTTTTACAAGATGCGTCAGAAAGTGATTTCACGTCCGCATCAGAGAGCGTGGCGGCTTTATAGGCAGACATGCCGGCCTTAGCCAGCATGTCGCCATTAAGATTATTCGAACATCCCGCTAGCAGCGCAGAGGAAATGGCAAGTGCCATTAATAATGATTTATTAGTCATGAGAATCTTCCGTTGATATCAATAATTAATATATATAAATCAAATGCTTAAAGCATAATTATATTAACATTGCGTCTGATAACGCGGAAGTACTGAAGCAGACAGCACAGCGCCAGCCGGACGGCTGGCGCTAAAGGTCAAAGCGGGGAGATCAGGCGAGCGTACTAATACGCGCCAGCTGCTCGAAGTAGTCCGGGAAGGTTTTTGCGGTACATTTCGGGTCGAGGATAGTCACCGGGGTATCGGACAGCGCCACCAGCGAGAAGCACATCGCCATGCGGTGATCGTTGTAGGTGCCAATCTCCGCAACCTGCAAATGAGCAGGCGGCGTGACGCGAATGAAATCTTCGCCCTCTTCAACGTCGGCACCGACTTTACGCAGCTCGGTCGCCATCGCAAACAGACGGTCGGTCTCTTTCACGCGCCAGTTATAGATATTGCGAAGCGTGGTCGTGCCTTTCGCAAACAGCGCCGCCGTTGCAATGGTCATCGCCGCGTCAGGGATATGGTTCATGTCCATATCGATGGCGTTCAGCTCGCCGCGGGTACAGGAGATGAAATCATCGCCCCAGGTCACCACGGCGCCCATTTTCTCCAGCACGTCGGCAAAACGAATATCGCCCTGCACGCTGTTACGGCCAATGCCGGTCACTTTCACCGTGCCGCCTTTAATGGCGCCGGCAGCGAGGAAATAAGATGCGGATGACGCATCCCCTTCGACCAGGTAGTTGCCCGGCGTCTGGTACTGCTGCCCTCCGCGCACAACAAAGCGCTGGTACGCCTGGTTTTCAACCTCAACACCAAAGGTCTTCATCAGGTGCAGCGTGATATCAATATAAGGTTTGGAAACCAGCTCACCTTTAATGGTGATAACCGTGTCCTGCGGTGCCAGAGGCGCGGTCATCAGCAGCGCCGTTAAGAACTGGCTTGATACGCTGCCGTCAACCTCAACGGAACCGCCCGTAAACCCACCGCGCAGACGCAGCGGCGGGTAATTTTCCTGTTCCAGGTAATCAATTTGCGCACCGCCCTGACGAAGGGCATCCACCAGATGACCAATCGGACGCTCTTTCATGCGCGGCTCGCCGGTCAGAACGATGTTGTTACTTCCCAGACACAGGGCCGCCGCCAGCGGACGCATCGCGGTGCCTGCATTGCCGAGAAACAGCTCAAGCTCTTCATTAGCACGCAGCGCGCCGCCGTTGCCGGTGACTTCACAGCGGGTACGATCGTCAGACAGGGTATATCGGACTCCCAACGCTTTCAGCGCATTGAGCATGTGGCGAACATCATCGCTGTCCAGCAGGTTTGTCAGGACGGTGGTGCCATTTGCCAGAGCTGCCAGCAGCAGAGCGCGGTTCGAGACACTCTTTGAACCAGGCAGATTAATGGTGCCATCTACCCGCGCGATAGGTTGTAAGGTCAGGGATTCCATGAAACGTAACTCTCAACTCAACATAATAAAAAACCCCGCAGCGAAACTGCGGGGGTGAAAGACAGCGCGATTAACCGTGACGACGTTCGAAATCGATCATGAAATCGGTTAATGCTTTAACGCCTTCCAGCGGCATGGCGTTATAAATAGAAGCGCGCATCCCGCCCACGACGCGGTGGCCCTTCAGGGCATGCAGGCCAGCAGCGAACGACTCCTCAAGGAAGAGCTTATCCAGACTGCTGTCCGCCAGCTGGAACGGCACGTTCATGCGGGAACGGTTGGCCTTCGCGACGTCGTTACGATAGAAATCGCTCTTATCAATGACGCCATACAGCAGCTCCGCTTTTTGCTGATTGATCTTGTTCATCTCAGTCACGCCGCCCTTCTGCTTCAGCCATTTGAAGACCAGGCCAGAGAGATACCAGGCAAAGGTTGGCGGCGTGTTGAACATGGAGTCGTTGTCGTTCAGCACGGTGTAGTCAAGGATGGACGGGCACGAGGTGTGCGCTTTACCGAGGAGATCGTCACGGACGATAACGATAGTCAGACCCGCCGGGCCGATGTTTTTCTGCGCGCCCGCGTAGATCACGCCATAGCGGCTGACGTCCAGCGGAGTAGAGAGAATGGTCGAAGAGAGGTCGGCGGTGACCACCACGTTTTCGCCAAAGTTTGGCTCTTCATGGATGGCGATGCCGTCGATGGTTTCGTTCGGACAGTAATGCAGGTAGGCCGCATCACGGGAAAGTTGCCACTCGCTCATCGGCTTCACGCCGCGCAGTCCGTCGACGGTTACTTTGGCGTCGATGACGTTCGGGGTGCAGTATTTTTTGGCTTCTTTAATAGCACTGGCCGCCCAGTAACCGGCATCAACATAGTCTGCGGTGGTTTTGTCACCGAGAATGTTTTGCGGGATCGCAGAGAACTGACCGCGTCCGCCGCCGTGGCAGAACAATACTTTGTAGTTCGAGGGGATGTTCAGCAGATCGCGAAAATTCTGTTCTGCTTCTTCGGCCACCTGAATAAACTCTTTACCCCGGTGGCTGATTTCCATTACCGACGTACCCAGACCGTTCCAGTCGCAAAGTTCCTGCTGAGCCTGTTTAAGTACATCCGCCGGTAACATTGCCGGACCTGAACTGAAATTAAAGACTTGTGCCATTTCCCCTCACCACGCTAAAAGCAATAAGTTATAACTGTGGATATCGGTTTTATCATTCAGTGACACGCGCCGCAATGTCTAAAACTTATGACCGAAGAAATGTGCCCCTCGTCACACAAAACAATCTGCCATCCTCTTGTCACAAAACCGACAAAATCGCTGTCAGGTGATACGCTTCGCCCGGCTGGCCCTTGTCCATTCTGGATTTGCGCAGCGCGGACATAACTGATGATCGCCCGCCTGCATGGTCAGGACGTTGCTGCACTTCAGGCAGGCGTACTCGCCCGTTTCCGGCACCGTGGTATGGCGCTCGATAAGCATGTCTGGCAGGATACAGAGGCCGGGCCTGACCTCCTCGTCGGAGTAGTAATAAACGCTTATCTGACCGTTGGTTTCCATGATCGCCAGACGCACCTGCCCGAGCTGTTCGACGCTGCTCAGGCGGAGCTCCATAAAGAATTCAAATTCGGTCATGTTGGCGCTGCGCACGTTTTCCCAGGCCAGCTGACCGTCCTCGACAATCACTACCGGCTTTCCTTCCAGCAGATCTTCCAGCTTTTCGCTTTTAGACATCAGCCACATCACCAGGCGGTAAAATATCGCCAGGGTGACGAACACCAGAAACACCGGCACCATCGGAACATCGTCATAAAAGGCCACGTCCCCCGCCGCCGAGCCTAACGTCAGGATGATCAATACCTCGAAGAGCGACATCTGCCGCACGCCGCGACGCCCGGTAATTTTGAGAAAGAGAAACACCAGCACGAAGGTATAAACGCTGCGCAGGGCGACTTCGCCTAAAAATTCGGGTGGGACTTTATCAAACGCCATCCGCTGGAGATCGAATGCTTTCATTTTTCTATGCCTTAACAGTAGGTTACTGCCATTAAGCATAGCCCAGTCTTTTATTTTCGCCGAAGATAGCACCCGTCACGCAAAACCCGTATCATTGCGCGCTTTACGTACGAATAAAGTGAACGCCATGACTCAAACCTTTATCCCCGGCAAAGACGCCGCTCTGGAAGATTCCATCGCTCGCTTCCAGCAGAAACTGACCGACCTGGGCTTTAATATCGAAGAAGCCTCCTGGCTTAACCCGGTGCCTCACGTCTGGTCCGTGCATATTCGCGACAAAGACTGCGCGCTGTGCTTTACCAACGGTAAAGGCGCCACCAAAAAGGCGGCTCTGGCCTCTGCGCTGGGTGAGTATTTTGAGCGTCTGTCGACCAACTATTTCTTCGCCGATTTCTGGCTGGGTGACACCATCGCAAATGGCCCGTTCGTGCATTATCCGAACGAAAAATGGTTCCCACTGCCTGAAGACGACGAACTGCCGGAAGGCATTCTGGATGAGCGTCTGCGCGCGTTTTACGATGCGGACAACGAGCTGACCGCGAGTATGCTGGTTGATTTGCAGTCAGGTAATGACGAGCGCGGGATTTGTGCTCTGCCGTTTACCCGCCAGTCTGACGAGCAGACCGTCTATATTCCAATGAATATCGTGGGCAACCTGTACGTGTCTAACGGCATGTCAGCCGGTAACACCCGCAACGAAGCGCGCGTTCAGGGTCTGTCTGAAGTTTTCGAACGTCATATTAAAAACCGTATTATCGCCGAATCCATCAGCCTGCCAGAAATCCCGGCCGACGTGCTGGCGCGCTACCCTGGCGTGGTGGAATCCATCGCCAAACTGGAAGCAGAAGGTTTCCCAATCTTTGCCTACGACGGCTCGCTGGGCGGTAAATACCCGGTTATCTGCGTGGTGCTGTTCAACCCGGCTAACGGAACCTGCTTCGCCTCCTTCGGCGCGCACCCGGACTTTGGCGTGGCGCTGGAGCGTACCGTCACCGAGCTGTTACAGGGCCGCGGGCTGAAAGATCTGGACGTGTTTACCCCGCCGACCTTCGATGACGAAGAAGTGGCTGAACACGCGAACCTCGAAACCCACTTTATCGATTCCAGCGGTTTGATCTCCTGGGATATGTTCAAGCAAGACGCCGACTACCCATTCGTGGACTGGAGCTTTGCGGGAACAACCGAAGAGGAGTTCGCCACGCTGATGGCGATTTTCAACGCGGAAGATAAAGAAGTCTATATCGCCGACTACGAACACCTGAGCGTCTACGCATGCCGTATTCTGGTTCCGGGCATGTCTGATATTTATCCGGCAGAAGATCTGTGGCTGGCCAATAACAGCATGGGCGCGCATCTTCGTGACACTATCCTCTCCCTGCCTGGCAGCGAGTGGGAAAAAGAAGATTACCTGAATCTGATCGCACAGCTGGACGACGAAGGCCACGATGACTTTACGCGCGTTCGTGAACTCTTAGGTCTGGCGACCGGCAAAGACAATGGCTGGTACACCCTGCGTATTGGCGAGCTGAAAGCGATGCTGGCACTGGCGGGCGGCGATCTGGATCAGGCGCTGGCGTGGACGGAATGGACGATGGAGTTTAACCAGTCGGTCTTCAGCCCGGAGCGCGCAAACTATTACCGCTGCCTGCAAACCCTGCTGCTGCTGGCACTGGAAGAAGATCGTCAGCCGCTGCAATACCTGAATGCGTTCGTGCGGATGTACGGTGCGGATGCGGTAGAAGCCGCGAGCGCGGCGCTGAGTGGTGAAGCGCCGTTCTATGGCCTCCAGGCTGTCGATAGCGATCTTAAGGCCTTCCCGGCACACCAGTCGCTGCTGAAGGCGTACGAGAAACTGCAAAAAGCAAAAGCCGCTTACTGGTCAAAATAAGCGCATACAACATTACAGACTGTAGGCGTATTCAATCGCCTGGGCTATATTACGGGGCAATTTCATTGCCCCGTTTTTTTATTTTTTTCGCAATGATTTTTAATTGTAATAATTAAGTTAATCACGGGTAAATATAATAATACTTACCCAGGCTTGACTGTTACTATTTATGATAAATACTCCATTTTAATTAACTGTTTTAAGGGAGCGCGAACAAAATAATTCAACTCTTTTCGTAACTTTTAAAATTTATTTTTATACGGATAATCAAATACTTACTCCGCATTTGCTGTAAAACCATACACATTGCGGGCCTATAAGCCAGGCGAGATATGATCTATATCAATTTCTCTTCTATAATGCTTTGTTAGTATCTCGTCGCCGACTTAATAAAGAGAGAGTTAGTGTGAAAGCTGACAACCCTTTTGATCTATTACTCCCAGCTGCGATGGCCAAAGTTGCCGAAGAAGCGGGTGTCTATAAAGCAACGAAGCACCCGATGAAAACCTTCTATCTGGCTATCACCGCGGGCGTGTTCATCTCGATTGCTTTTGTCTTCTACATCACCGCCACAACCGGTACTGCTGCAATGCCCTTCGGCATCGCGAAACTGATTGGTGGTATCTGCTTCTCACTGGGTCTGATTCTTTGCGTCATCTGCGGCGCTGACCTCTTCACCTCGACGGTGCTGATCGTTGTCGCGAAAGCCAGCGGAAGAATTACCTGGGGCCAACTGGCACGCAACTGGTTAAACGTCTACGTTGGAAACCTGGTTGGCTGTCTGCTCTTTGTTTTGTTGATGTGGCTTTCTGGCGAGTACATGACCGCCAACGGCGCCTGGGGACTCAACGTCCTGCAAACCGCCGACCACAAAATGCACCACACATTTATCGAAGCCGTTGCTCTCGGCATCCTCGCTAACCTCATGGTCTGCCTGGCTGTATGGATGAGCTACTCGGGTCGCAGCCTGATGGACAAAGCCTTAATTATGGTTCTGCCGGTTGCGATGTTTGTTGCCAGCGGCTTTGAGCACAGTATCGCGAATATGTTTATGATCCCGATGGGTATCGTCATCCGCGACTTTGCAAGCCCGGAGTTCTGGACCGCAGTTGGTTCATCCCCGGAAAGTTTCTCTCACCTGACTATCATGAACTTTATTACTGATAACCTGATCCCCGTCACTATTGGGAACATTATCGGTGGGGGTCTGCTAGTTGGGTTGACATACTGGGTCATTTATCTGCGTGGTGGCGACCATCATTGATGGTTACTTCAGGCAGAAAATAAAAAATCCACTTAAGAAGGTAGGTGTTACATGTCCGAGCTTAATGAAAAGTTAGCCACAGCCTGGGAAGGTTTTACTAAAGGTGACTGGCAGAATGAAGTAAACGTCCGTGACTTCATTCAGAAAAACTATACCCCGTATGAAGGTGACGAATCCTTCCTGGCTGGCGCAACTGACGCGACCACCAAGCTGTGGGACAGCGTAATGGAAGGCGTTAAACTGGAAAACCGTACTCACGCGCCAGTTGATTTTGACACCTCCGTTGCTTCCACCATCACTTCTCACGATGCTGGCTACATCAACAAAGCCCTTGAGAAAATCGTTGGTCTGCAAACTGAAGCACCACTGAAACGCGCGATTATCCCGTTTGGTGGTATCAAAATGGTTGAAGGTTCATGCAAAGCGTACAACCGCGAGCTGGACCCAATGCTGAAAAAAATCTTCACCGAATACCGTAAGACCCACAACCAGGGCGTATTCGATGTTTATACCAAAGACATTCTGAACTGCCGTAAGTCTGGCGTTCTGACTGGTCTGCCAGATGCGTATGGCCGTGGCCGTATCATCGGTGACTACCGTCGCGTTGCGCTGTACGGTATCGACTTCCTGATGAAAGACAAATACGCACAGTTCGTTTCTCTGCAATCCGATCTGGAAAACGGCGTAAACCTGGAAGCAACTATCCGTCTGCGTGAAGAGATCGCTGAACAGCACCGTGCGCTGGGTCAGATCAAAGAAATGGCAGCTAAATACGGCTGTGATATCTCTGGTCCTGCTACTAACGCTCAGGAAGCTATCCAGTGGACTTACTTCGGCTACCTGGCCGCAGTTAAGTCTCAGAACGGTGCAGCAATGTCCTTCGGTCGCGTATCCACCTTCCTGGATGCTTACATCGAACGTGATATCAAAGCAGGCAAAATCACCGAACAAGACGCTCAGGAAATGATTGACCACCTGGTCATGAAACTGCGTATGGTTCGCTTCCTGCGTACCCCTGAATATGATGAACTGTTCTCTGGTGACCCAATCTGGGCAACTGAGTCAATCGGTGGTATGGGCGTTGATGGCCGTACTCTGGTTACCAAAAACAGCTTCCGCTTCCTGAACACCCTGTACACCATGGGTCCTTCTCCGGAGCCGAACATCACCGTTCTGTGGTCTGAAAAACTGCCTCTGAACTTCAAGAAATTCGCCGCTAAAGTGTCTATCGATACCTCTTCTCTGCAATACGAGAACGATGACCTGATGCGTCCGGACTTCAACAACGACGACTACGCTATCGCTTGCTGCGTAAGCCCAATGGTTGTTGGTAAACAAATGCAGTTCTTCGGTGCGCGTGCAAACCTGGCGAAAACCATGCTGTACGCAATCAACGGCGGCGTTGATGAAAAACTGAAAATGCAGGTTGGTCCTAAATCTGAACCGATCAAAGGCGACGTTCTGAACTTCGACGAAGTCATGGACCGCATGGATCACTTCATGGACTGGCTGGCTAAACAGTACGTTACCGCACTGAACGTTATCCACTACATGCACGACAAGTACAGCTACGAAGCCTCTCTGATGGCGCTGCACGACCGTGACGTTATCCGCACCATGGCGTGTGGTATCGCAGGTCTGTCCGTTGCTGCTGACTCCCTGTCTGCAATCAAATATGCGAAAGTTAAACCAATTCGTGACGAAGACGGCCTGGCTGTAGACTTCGAAATCGAAGGCGAATACCCGCAGTTTGGTAACAACGACTCTCGCGTTGATGACATGGCGGTTGACCTGGTAGAACGTTTCATGAAGAAAATTCAGAAACTGACTACTTACCGTAACGCTATCCCGACTCAGTCTGTTCTGACCATCACCTCTAACGTTGTGTATGGTAAGAAAACCGGTAACACCCCAGACGGTCGTCGTGCTGGCGCGCCATTCGGCCCAGGTGCTAACCCAATGCACGGTCGTGACCAGAAAGGTGCAGTTGCCTCTCTGACCTCCGTTGCGAAACTGCCGTTTGCTTACGCTAAAGATGGTATTTCTTACACCTTCTCTATCGTTCCAAATGCGCTGGGTAAAGACGACGAAGTGCGTAAAACTAACCTCGCGGGTCTGATGGATGGTTACTTCCACCACGAAGCGTCCATCGAAGGTGGTCAGCACCTGAACGTGAACGTGATGAACCGTGAAATGCTGCTCGACGCAATGGAACATCCTGAGAAATATCCTCAGCTGACCATCCGCGTATCTGGCTACGCAGTACGTTTTAACTCCCTGACTAAAGAACAGCAGCAGGACGTTATTACCCGTACCTTCACTCAGTCCATGTAATTGGATTTGACTGAAATCACGCATTAAAAAGCGTACAATAAAGGCTCCACGTCAGTGGGGCCTTTTTAGCACCTCCCCCACCCCAGTCTCTTTTGTCCGCTATCTATACTTGATGGATAACAGCCAAAACAGACTCGACATAGCCTTTGAGCTATGCATCTACATAGGCCCCCGGATGGGCCAAATTCGGAGATATCACCGCAATGTCAATTATTGGTCGCATTCACTCCTTTGAATCCTGTGGCACCGTTGATGGCCCAGGGATCCGCTTCATTACCTTCTTCCAGGGCTGCCTGATGCGCTGCCTGTACTGCCACAACCGCGATACCTGGGACACGCACGGCGGCAAAGAGGTCACCGTTGAAGATCTGATGAAAGAGGTCGTGACCTACCGCCACTTTATGAATGCATCCGGCGGCGGCGTAACCGCGTCCGGCGGTGAGGCTATCCTTCAGGCAGAGTTCGTGCGCGACTGGTTCCGCGCCTGCCGCAAAGAAGGTATTCACACCTGTCTCGATACCAACGGCTTCGTGCGCCGCTACGATCCGGTCATTGATGAGCTGCTTGAAGTGACCGACCTGGTGATGCTCGATCTCAAACAGATTAACGACGAGATCCACCAGAATCTGGTTGGCGTGTCTAACCACCGTACGCTGGAGTTTGCGAAATACATCTCCGGTAAAGGCATCAAAACCTGGATCCGCTATGTGGTTGTGCCGGGCTGGTCAGACGATGATGATTCTGCGCACCGCCTCGGCGAGTTTACCCGCGACATGGGTAACGTTGAGAAAATTGAGCTGCTGCCTTACCACGAGCTGGGTAAACATAAGTGGGTGGCGATGGGCGAAGAGTATAAGCTCGATGGCGTGAAGCCGCCGAAGAAAGAGACCATGGAGCGCGTGAAATGCATTCTTGAGCAGTACGGTCACAAAGTGATGTATTAAAAAAAATCCCGGCCAATCAGCCGGGATTTTTGTATCAGGCGTGAGCCACCGGGGTTGGATGTTCACCCGCTTTACGCAGCAGCATCAGGAGATAAATAAAGGATACGCTGGCAATCATGATAAACAGCAGATTGTCGGAATAGTTCTGCATCAGCATCGCGGTAAACGTCGGCCCAAGTAAACTGCCGATGGTGTAGCTCAGCAACAGCGCCTGGTTCATCGCCACCAGCTGATGGTGTTCCACTTTCTCACAGGCCCAGGCCATCGCCACCGGATAAAGCGTAAAACCCGCCGCGCCCAGAATAAACAGCGCTGGCGCCATCGCTGCGTTGCTGAGCATGGCCACGCAGCCCATAATTACCACAAACACCTGCACGCGCAGGACCAGCAGACGACCAAAGCGATCCGCCAGACGGCCAATCGGCCACTGACCGACAATCCCCGCGCTGACCATCACCGCCATCCAGAAGCCGATACCGGAATCGCTCACGCCCTGATGGTTCAGATAAAGCGGCATCAGCCCGTAGAGGGAGCCCAGCACGATACCCGAGATAATGCAGCCGTTAACGCCGAGGCGAGCCTGACGCAGTCTCAGCATCGGCCAAACGTGGGTCGCTTCCTGATGCTCGCTCTGCTGATTCACGATACGCGTGAACAGCAGCGGCAAAATCGCGGCCAGCACCATGCCCGTCACCCACGGCAGGACGCTCATGAGGTCGGTTGGCAGCTTGCTGACCATCAGCTGGCCCAGCACGGTACCCACGTAGTAAACCATCATATAGGCCGCCAGCAGACGGCCGCGGTTGCGTGACGTGCCGCTGCACATCAGCGCGCTTTCCACGACTACCCAGATCATCGCGCAGCCTACGCCCGCAATGAAGCGCCACAGCATCCAGCTCCAGAAGCCGACCATCAGGCCCAGCCCCGCGCATCCCACGGCGAAAATCAGCGAGGCAAGATAATAGCTGCGGTTAAAGCCCGCGCGCTTAATCAGGCTACCGGTTAATAACGTGCCCAGCAGGTTCCCGGTAAAAAAGGACGAGCTAACCATACCCACCTGCCAGGTCGGTAAGTTTTCATGGGCGAGCCACAGCGGGACGAGCGTATTTAACACTGCGATCGCCAGGGTCAGCAGAAGCAGGCCACAGAGCAACAGGAGCACTGGCCGGGTGTAAGTGGTCATGGATTAAAAACCGTGAGGAAGTTCAGATTTCGTGCGCATCATGCCACTGGCAAAAACAAAGTCAATCCACCGATTTACGCGGCACGCACGATATGTACAGCGTCGATTTAAAAAACTAATCCTGCTAATGCAACGCCTGCTATCAATATTTATTATCTGATTGTTTTTGTTTATTTAAGGGAAAAATATAGGCCGGACGACAGTCGAAAAATTTCATGATTCAAAAAAAGAAAGCCGGGCACTAAGTCCCGGCTTTATATAACAAATAATGGTATTAACTGGCGATAGCCATACCAACCGTCATATGCAGGCCGTAGAACACTCCGCGACCAATCAACTCACCTGCCAGCACCAGCACAAAGGCCAGGGACAGCAGCGGCAGCGCGGGCTGATAACCCTTCACCTGAGGCACAACCCAGCACGCCAGCGCCACCGTCAGGAGCACCACGCGCCAGGCCATCAGCGAGCCATAGTCAGGCACCAGCGCAGACGCCTGCTGAATGGAGCTGTGAATAGTGGCAAGCTCTGCCCCCTGCATCAGCGCGACAACCGCGCTCACCAGCAGCGCCAGCATGGAAACCACCGGCAGCAGACGCATCGCCCAGCCGTTCACGCCCGCTACGCGCAGCAGCAGGGAGCCCAGCAGCGGCCCGCCGATAAACATCGTCAGGAAGAAGCTCATTGGCGTCCAGACGCTATACCAGGTCGGGACGGTGTCGATGGTGTTATAAACGCGCACCATCATCCACACGAAGACCACGCCCAGCACCATCGTGACGATCAGCCAGATACCGCGCAGACCCGCAGGCAATTTATTCAGTGCAGCCAGCAGCCAGCCAAGACCGCCGACGGCAAAGAAAATCGCGCCGCTGGCAATTTCATTGCTGAGCGAAGAGGCACCCACGCGGTTCAGCGAGTTAAAGGCGCGCATCGGTGAACCGAGGTGCAGCGTTGAAGCGATAAAGCCAATCCCCATCAGCACCCACAGGCCAAACATGCTCAGCACGACACGCTGCTGCTGCTCGGCGTTCAGATTGCCCTTTAACAGCGCCAGCGCGAGCACAATAAAACCACCCGCCACGCACTGCCCGAAGACCGTGAAGATCACCAGCGGCCATTCATGCCATCCACTTCCCATCTCACACCTCCTTCGGGTTTGCCAGATAGCCGGTGGTGTCACCCGTCGGACGGCTGTTGGCGTTAGGTTTAATCACAATGCTTGGTTTGGTGAAGTGCGCGGACGGCAGCGGCGCGACCGCCGCCAGCTGGCCGTGTTTTTTACGCAGCTCTTCAATCGGGCCGAAGTCCAGCGCGCGCAGCGGGCAGGACTCAACGCAGATCGGTTTTTTGCCGTCGGCCACGCGGGTGTGGCAGCCGTCGCACTTGGTCATGTGCCCTTTGGCTTCGTTGTACTGCGGCGCGCCGTACGGGCAGGCCATGTGGCAGTAGCGGCAGCCGATGCAGACATCTTCGTTCACCACCACAAAGCCGTCGTCGCGCTTGTGCATCGCCCCGCTCGGGCAGACCTTGGTACAGGCCGGATCTTCGCAGTGGTTGCAGGCAATCGACAGGTAATAGGCGAAGACGTTCTGATGCCAGACGCCGTTGTCCTCCTGCCAGTCGCCGCCCGCATATTCGTAAATACGGCGGAAGCTGACGTCCGGGGTTAAATCTTTGTAGTCCTTGCAGGCCAGTTCGCAGGTTTTGCAACCGGTGCAGCGGCTGGAATCAATAAAAAATCCATACTGGGTTGTCATCGGTTACTCCTTACACCTTCTCAACCTGAACGAGGTTCGTGTGGGACGGGTTGCCCTTCGCCAGCGGCGACGGACGCTGTGTGGTCAGCACGTTAATGCTGCCTGCCTGGTCGATGCGGTTTGCATCCGGGTTATACCAGGCCCCTTCCCCCAGCGCGACAACGCCAGGCATCATGCGCGGTGTGACTTTGGCTTCGATATGCACTTCGCCACGGCCGTTGAAGATGCGTACGCGATCGCCATTGGCAATGCCGCGCGCTTTCGCATCCATCGGGTTGATCCACATCTCCTGACGACACGAGGCTTTCAGCACGTCGACGTTGCCGTAGGTGGAGTGAACGCGCGCCTTGTAGTGGAAACCGGTCAATTGCAGCGGGAATTTCGCCGCCAGCGGATCGTTGTAGTTTTCGAAGCCCGGCGTGTAGATTGGCAGCGGATCGATAACATCCCCTTCCGGCAGCTCCCAGGTCGCCGCGATTTTCGCCAGCGCTTCGGAGTAAATTTCGATTTTGCCCGACGGGGTGGTCAGCGGATTGGCGTGCGGATCCTCACGGAAGGCTTTATAGGCAACATGATGCCCTTCCGGATCGCGCTGTTTGTAAATACCCTGCTTGCGGAAGGTATCGAAATCAGGCAGACCGGGGATCTTCTCGCGGGAAAGTTCATGCAGATGGCGCATCCACTCTTCCTGGGTACGCCCTTCGGTAAACTGCTGTTCAACCCCAAGACGCTTCGCCAGCTCGGTGGTCATCTCATAGATGGTTTTGCACTCGAAGCGTGGTTTGATGGCCTGGTCAGTAAAGATCACGTAGGACATGTTGCCGCAGGAGGCATCCAGCGCGAAGTCCATCTGCTCGGACGCGGTGCAGTCCGGCAACAGGATGTCGGCATATTTCGCCGACGAGGTCATGTGGCAATCAATCACCACAATCATCTCGCACTTCTTGTCGTCCTGAAGGATCTCATGGGTGCGGTTGATTTCGGAGTGCTGGTTGATGAGGCAGTTACCGGCATAGTTCCAGATCATCTTGATCGGCACATCCAGCTTATCTTTACCGCGCACGCCATCGCGCAGAGCGGTCATTTCCGGGCCGCGCTCAATGGCGTCGGTCCACATAAACATGGAGATGCTGGTCTGAACCGGGTTGTCCAGCGTCGGCATACGTTCAAACGGCAGGGAGTACGACCCTTCACGCGCGCCGCTGTTGCCGCCGTGGATCCCCACGTTGCCGGTCAGAATGGAGAGCATGGAAATCGAACGCGTCGCAATTTCACCGTTAGCGTGGCGCTGCGGTCCCCAGCCCTGGCTGATATAGGCCGGTTTTGCCGAGCCAATTTCACGCGCCAGCTGAACGATACGCTCAACCGGGATCCCGGTGATGGTTGATGCCCACTCCGGCGTTTTCGCCACGCCATCGCTGCCCTGACCGAGGATATAGGCCTTGTAGTGCCCGTTTGCAGGCGCGCTGGCCGGCAGGGTTTTCTCGTCATAGCCGACGCAGTATTTATCGAGGAAAGGCTGGTCAACGAGGTTTTCGGTGATCATCACCCACGCCAGAGCATTTACCAGCGCGGCATCGGTGCCCGGACGGATTGGGATCCACTCGTCTTCGCGACCGGCCCCGGTATCGGTGTAGCGCGGATCGATAATGATCATGCGCGCGTTGGATTTCGCACGCGCCTGTTCGAGATAGTAAGTCACCCCGCCGCCGCTCATGCGGGTTTCTCCAGGGTTGTTACCGAACAGCACCACCAGCTTACTGTTTTCGATATCGGACGGGCTGTTGCCGTCTGCCCAGCCGCCGTAGGTGTAATTCAGGCCCTCGGCAATCTGTGCGGAAGAGTAATCACCGTAGTGATTCAGATAACCGCCGCAGCAGTTCATCAGACGGGCAACCAGCGTTTTTCCCGGCGGCCATGAGCGGGTCATGGTGCCGCCCAGCGTACCTGTACCGTAGTTGAGGTAGATAGACTCGTTGCCGTACTCTTTGATCAGCCGCTGCATGTTGGTGGAGATGATCTCGTAGGCTTCGTCCCAGCTGATACGCTCGAACTTTCCTTCCCCACGCTTGCCGACGCGCTTCATTGGATACTTGAGGCGATCCGGGTTATAGACGCGGCGGCGCATAGAGCGGCCACGCAGACAGGCGCGAACCTGGTGTAACCCTTCGTAGCTATCGTCCCCGGTATTATCGGTTTCGACATATTTGATCTCGCCATCCACCACATGCATACGCAGCGGGCAACGACTCCCACAGTTTACCGTACAGGCGCTCCACACTACGTTTTCCGGGGCCATGGCCGGGGACAGCGCGTCCGCCGCCGATGCCAGACGTGAAAAAGGTAAAGTGAACGCGCTGCTGGCAACGGCCAGTCCGCCAATTGCCGTGGTTTTCATCAACCCACGGCGAGTGACCTCGGCAGCCATTAACGCTTCAGGCGCTTTGATTTTCATAAAGACTCACTTTGGTTGCTCACAAAGAAAAGAGAGGCGGCACAGGCCGCTATGTAGTTTTATATATAACGAATTGCTTCGTTACTGGTCTTTTATGCTGACTTTCGTTCGGGGAGTATTACTACTTTGGAGGGAGGAGTTATTGCCTCGTGTCAAAGCAGAGGCATAAAAAAAGCGCCCAAAGGCGCTTTTTTTGTTTTAGGGCAAACTATTAGCCGATGTACTGCTGACCTTTCATGTAAGGACGCAGCACTTCCGGGATCTCGATACGACCGTCTGCCTGCTGGTAGTTTTCCAGCACAGCAACCAGCGTACGACCCACAGCCAGACCGGAACCGTTGAGGGTGTGGACCAGACGGGTTTTCTTGTCAGATTTGCTGCGGCAGCGCGCCTGCATACGGCGAGCCTGGAAATCCCAGACGTTGGAGCACGAGGAGATTTCGCGGTAGGTATTCTGCGCAGGAACCCAAACTTCGAGGTCGTAGGTTTTGCAGGCACCAAAGCCCATATCACCTGTGCAAAGCGCCATACGACGGTACGGCAGACCCAGCAGCTCCAGCACTTTTTCAGCGTGGCCGGTCATCTCTTCCAGCGCGTCCATGGACTCTTCAGGACGGACAATTTGCACCATCTCAACTTTGTCGAACTGGTGCATACGGATCAGACCACGGGTGTCGCGACCGTAAGAACCGGCTTCGGAACGGAAGCATGGAGAATGCGCGGTCAGCTTAATTGGCAGATCGTCTTCGTCGATGATTTCATCACGAACGAGGTTGGTCAGCGGCACTTCAGCCGTTGGGATCAGCGCGTAGTTGCTGCTGTCTGCTTCTTCGTCCAGAGGACGAGTGTGGAACAGATCGCCGGCAAATTTCGGCAACTGACCGGTACCGTACAGCGTATCGTGGTTCACCAGATACGGAACGTAGGTTTCGCTGTAGCCGTGCTGCTCGGTGTGCAGATCCAGCATGAACTGCGCCAGGGCGCGGTGCAGATGAGCAATCTGGCCTTTCATAACCACAAAGCGAGAGCCGGTCAGCTTAACCGCAGCGGCAAAGTCCAGGCCCGAATGCATTTCACCCAGGGTGACGTGATCGCGAACCTCAAAGTCGAACTCACGAGGCGTGCCCCAGCGTTTAACTTCAACGTTGTCGTTTTCGTCTTTACCGACAGGAACGCTGTCGTCAGGGATGTTCGGGATCGCCTGGGCGATATCACGAATTTCAGCCTGAAGCACATCCAGATCCGCTTTCGCCTGATCCAGCTCTTCACCCAGCTTGTTCACTTCCAGGCGTAATGGCTCGATGTCTTCCCCGCGCGCTTTCGCCTGGCCGATGGATTTCGATCGAGAGTTACGCTCTGCTTGCAGATTTTCAGTTTGTACCTGCAAAACTTTACGACGCTCTTCAAGAGCGCGCAGCTTATCTACATCCAGCTTAAAGCCCCGGCGTGCCAGTTTTTCAGCGACTGCGTCTGGCTCATTACGCAGCAGATTGGGATCGAGCATGCTTATCCTGTGCTTATCGAATTAAATAGGAAATGTGGCCACAGCCTGCGGCCACAAAGATACAATTGCAAACATTACCGCAACGATCGCGCTAACGATAGCGTTTTATAGGGCTATTTTGATCCTGTCCGGCAAGCCAGGTGAGCTTTTCACCAATCTTGCCCTCAAGACCTCTGTTTGTCGGGTGATAATAGCGAGTTTGTGCCATTTCCTGCGGGAAATACTCCTCCCCGGCAGCATAGGCGTTGGGCTCATCATGGGCATAGCGATATTCCTGCCCATAGCCCATCTCTTTCATCAGTTTGGTCGGCGCATTGCGCAAGTGGACCGGTACGTCGTAATCCGGGCGTTCGCGCGCATCGGCCATCGCCGCTTTAAAGGCGGTATAAACAGCGTTACTTTTTGGCGCACAGGCCAGGTAGACAATCGCCTGAGCGATAGCTCGCTCGCCCTCCGCTGGCCCCACGCGGGTGAAACAATCCCAGGCAGAAATTGCCACCTGCATCGCGCGCGGATCGGCATTGCCTACGTCTTCTGACGCAATCGCCAGACAGCGGCGCGCGACGTAAAGAGGGTCGCCACCTGCGCTGATAATGCGCGCATACCAGTAGAGTGCGGCATCGGGTGCGCTGCCGCGAACGGATTTGTGCAGCGCGGAGATCAGGTCGTAAAAGCGGTCGCCTTTGTTATCAAAGCGCGCGCTACGCTCCCCGGCAATCTCGGTGAGCAGTTCCGGTTTCAGCACCCGCTTGCCCGACGCATCAATTTCAGCCATGTCGGCCATCATTTCCAGCGTGTTAAGTGCCCGACGCGCATCGCCATTCACCAGTTCGGCAATGGCAAGACGGGTTTCGTCCGGCAGAACGATATCCTGCCCACCGTAGCCACGCGCCTTATCCTCCATCGCCTGAGTGAGGACCTTTTCGATATCCTCAGTGGTCAGCGATTTGAGTAAGTACACGCGCGCACGGGACAGCAGTGCGGAATTGAGTTCAAAAGAGGGATTCTCGGTCGTCGCACCGATAAAAAAGATCGTGCCGTCTTCAATATGCGGCAGGAAGGCATCCTGCTGGCTCTTATTGAAACGGTGGACTTCGTCAACGAACAGGATGGTTCGGCGTCCGGCATTGCGATTCTGACGCGCACGTTCAATCGCTTCGCGGATCTCCTTTACGCCCGACGTCACCGCTGAAATACGTTCTACGTCGGCATTCGCATAGCGGGCAATGACTTCGGCAAGGGTGGTTTTACCGGTACCGGGTGGGCCCCAGAGGATCATGGAGTGCAGATGCCCGGCCTCAATGGCGCGCGGCAAGGGCTTACCCGCAGCCAGCAGGTGTTGCTGACCGATGTACTGCGCTAAATTTTCTGGCCGCATACGAGCGGCCAGAGGTTGAAACGCGTTATCTGAAAAATCGAGCGACAGGTTGCTCACTCATGCCTCTTACTTACGTTGGTCGTCCACCGTTACGCCCTGCGGCGGGGTAAAGGTGAATTTCGATGCGTCAACGGCGCCGTTTTGCTGAGTCTTCAGCTGATAGCTGCTGCGCTGGTCGTCTTGCTCAACCGCACCGAACTGATTAATGGTCCCGTTGCTGCTCACATTGATGGTGAACTGCTTCAGATTGCCGTTGCCGCTCTTCGGCGTCAGGACAAATTCATCACCGTTTTGTTTGATGTTGTACTGCTGCCAGTCGCTGGACTGGTTGCGGGCGATCAGCATAAACGGCGTGTTGCTGGTGGCATCTTTCAGCCAGGTTGCGGTGGCCTGCTCAACGAACGGGTTGAAGAACCACAGCGTTTTACCGTCAGACACCAGGATGCTTTCATCCGGCTGCGTCATGTGCCAGTTAAACAGATTTGGGCGTTTAACCCACAAATCCCCCTGACCTTCCTGCACCGCGTTGCCGCTACCGTCGGTCACTTTCTGCGTGAAGCTTGCGTGGAAGCTGCTTACTTTATCCAGTCGGCTTTTAAGGTCGCTGGCTGCATCAGCCCAGACGCTGCTGGCAACAAAGCTGGTCAGTAATGCACAGGCGATGGCGAATTTTTTCATTGTTATTCCTTAAAATACGTCGTCCCAATATGGGGGTTCCGTTTTCTATTCTGGACCTGCCCGAAGGCAGGCGACAGAAGAAAATGCTTAATTTTTGTTGTTTTACCCAACTTTGCAATCGCTGAAAGGTTATTCAAACGGCGGTGGCGCAAGCACTTCGCGGTTACCGTTATGACCTTGTTCGCTCACGATACCCTGGGCTTCCATCTGCTCGATGATGCGCGCCGCACGGTTATAGCCGATACGGAACTGACGCTGAACGCCGGAAATGGACGCTTTACGTTTTTCAGTGACAAAGTTAACCGCCTGATCGAATAACGGATCCAGCTCTTCGCCACCGTCAAACCCACCGCCGCCACCTTCGCTTTCGGTGTCGCTGGTGATGCCGTCGACGTACTGCGGACGACCGCGCGCTTTCCAGTCCTGAACGACTGCGTGAACTTCTTCATCGCGAACAAACGCACCGTGAACACGCACCGGCGAAGTGGAGTTCGGGCCGGAGTAGAGCATATCACCCATCCCCAGCAGCGACTCTGCACCGCCCTGGTCGAGAATAGTACGGGAGTCAATTTTGCTCGATACGGTAAAGGCGATACGGGTTGGGATGTTCGCTTTAATCAGACCCGTAATAACGTCCACAGACGGACGCTGCGTCGCCAGCACAAGGTGAATACCTGCCGCACGGGCTTTCTGTGCCAGACGCGCAATCAGCTCTTCAACCTTCTTACCTACGGTCATCATCAGGTCGGCGAATTCATCCACCAGTACAACGATGTAAGGCAGTTTTTCCAGTACCGGATGCTGGGCATCCATGCTGTCACCCGGCTTCCAGTAAGGATCCGGAATCGGACGCCCCATACGCACCGCTTCGGCAATTTTCTCGTTATAACCGGCAAGGTTACGCACGCCCAGCGCCGACATCAGCTTGTAGCGACGCTCCATCTCGTTGACGCTCCAGCGCAGGGCGTTGGCAGCATCTTTCATGTCGGTAACTACTTCCGTAAGCAGATGCGGGATACCTTCGTAGACGGAGAGTTCCAGCATTTTCGGGTCGATCATGATGAAACGCACATCTTCCGGCTGTGCTTTATAGAGCATACTCAGGATCATGGCGTTCACGCCGACCGATTTACCTGAGCCGGTCGTACCCGCAACCAGCAGGTGCGGCATTTTCGCGAGATCGGCAACCACAGGGTCGCCTGCAATATCCTTACCCAGCACCACGGTAAGCGGGGATGGATTTTCGCGGAACTTGGCGTTATCCAGCACTTCACGCAGGTAGACGGTCTGGCGCTTCTTATTCGGCAGCTCAAGGCCTACATAAGGTTTGCCAGGAATGACTTCTACCACACGCACCGCTACCGTAGACAGGGAACGCGCCAGGTCACGGGACAGGTTTGAAATACGCGCGGCTTTTACGCCCGGCGCAAGGTTCAGCTCGAAACGCGTGATTACCGGACCTGGAGAGTAGTTCACAACATCCGCTTTAATACGGAAATCGGCCAGACGGGCTTCAACCAGACGCGCCATTTGCTCCAGCGCAAAAGTGTCTACCGGCTCGACTTCTGACGGCGGCGGCGTTAGCAGATCCAGCGACGGCAGCGGCGTGCTTGGTCGCTGAAGCGGACGGCTGTCACCATTTCGCATCAGCAGCGGGTGGATAAGGCTTTCCTGCGGCTGAGCCGGTGGCTGCTGGAACTGCGGCGGCTGTTGAGGCTGCTGCGGTTGCGCGTAAGTCTGCTGAACAGGCTGTTGCTGCTGTGGCTGTGCGTACGCCTGAGGCGCTGGCTGCTGACGAACGGGTTCCGCTTCCGGCATCACGCTCGGGGTGAATAACGGCTCGCTTGGGCCATCATCAACCAGATCTTTCATTGGCGAGAATTCGAAATCTGACAGCGAGAACGGGCTTGCGCCCGCAGGCTGTTCACCGGAATAGCGCTGCTGCTGCGTTGCCGCGAACTGGCGGGCCAGCTCGGCCTCGGCCGCGTCGTCTTCATCAACCTGAGCATGATGCGGCTGAACGTCATGATGCTGCTCTTCGCCGTAGCGTTGCTGCTGTTGCGCCGCAAACTGGCGAGCGAGTTCATCCTGATGAAGTTCTTCCGCCTCGTCCTCATACCCGGCCTCACGCGCCTTCTCCTCTGCCATACGCTGGGAAGGCAGCTTGATGCCGTAAGAGGCAAGCTCGCGGCGCGTCGGCACGCGAACGCGATTAGGGCGCGGTAGCGTTGGGCCAATCCCTTCTTTTACCTGAGGACGCGGCGCACCGCTGGTGGCAAGGCTAAAGACCGGTGCCGCTGCGGCTGCCGCAGCCG
>NZ_JAKCMV010000025.1 GCF_021440515.1 Enterobacter asburiae
AAGGAATAAGCTGAGGGTATCGCGAAGCGACGATTTTCTTGCCGGGAGCCCGGGTGGTCAGGGAGGCGGCGGTGAGCCTCCCTGACACGTTCACACGTATTGTGGTGACAGAGAAGCAAGGAACGTAAGGTGAACGGAATGACCACCAGAGCCGTATGTTCCCCCTCACCCTAACCCTCTCCCCGAAGGGGCGAGGGAATGGTTTAGTGCATATATTTTGTGGGGATTCATCAGCCCGGAGGGTGAGGGGACTTTCTTTTCCTAAGCCGCATCCCCGTGCGCCAGCGGTGCTAATGCCGCCGGGAGCTTACTCAGCTCCTGCACCAGCGAATCCTTGCTGATTTCGCTGATGGATTTCGCGCCGGTCAGGGTCATTGCCACCTTCATCTCTTTCTCGATTAGGTTCAACAGATTCGCCACCCCCGCCTGGCCGTGCGTCGCCAGCGCGTACAGATAGGCGCGTCCGAGCAGTACGCTGTCGGCACCGAGCGCAATCATGCGCACCACGTCCAGCCCGCTGCGAATGCCGCTGTCGGCCAGAATAGCGATATCGCCTTTCACCGCATCGGCGATGGCGGGCAGCGCGCGGGCGGAGGAGAGCACGCCATCCAGCTGACGTCCGCCGTGGTTAGAGACCACAATCCCGTCTGCGCCAAAGCGCACCGCGTCGCGGGCATCTTCCGGGTCGAGGATCCCTTTGATGACCATCGGGCCATCCCAGAATTCACGGATCCACTCCAGATCTTTCCAGGATATCGACGGATCGAAGTTATTCGCCAGCCAGCCGATGTAATCCTCAAGCCCCGTTGGTTTGCCAAGATAGGCGGAGATATTACCCAGATCGTGAGGACGACCGTTTACGCCCACGTCCCACGCCCACTGCGGGTGCGTCACCGCCTGCCAGTAGCGGCGCAGGGCGGCGTTCGAGCCGCTCATCCCGGAGTGCGCATCGCGGTAGCGCGCGCCGGGCGTCGGCATATCGACGGTAAACACCAGCGTGGAACAACCCGCCGCCTTTGCACGCTCCAGCGCGTTGCGCATAAAGCCCCGGTCGCGCAGCACGTACAGCTGGAACCACATCGGGCGATTAAGGGTCGGGGCGACCTCTTCGATAGGGCAGACCGACACGGTGGAAAGGGTAAACGGAATGCCTTTCGCATCCGCGGCGGCGGCGGCCTGAACTTCGCCGCGTCGGGCGTACATACCGCATAGCCCAACGGGCGCCAGCGCTACCGGCATAGAGAGCGTTTCGTTGAACAGCTTTGTCTCAAGGCTCAGGTCAGACATATTTTTCAGCACGCGCTGGCGCAGAGCCACTTCCGATAAATCCTCCACGTTGCGGCGCAGGGTGTATTCGGCATAGGCCCCGCCGTCGATGTAGTGGAACAAAAAGGGCGGCAAAATGCGCTGTGCGGCGGCGCGGTAGTCACTGGCGGCTGAAATAATCATGCTTTGTTCTCCCTGGTCATATCGTTATCGCCAGGCAGACGGGTAATACGCGCCTGTCGGGCCTGATCTTCATCGAATCGTTTGATGGTGGTATGGACGAAGCCCAGATGCGCCATCATCGCTTTGCGCGCGGCATCGGCGTCACCGTTCAAAATGGCGTTGAGCACCGCGTCGTGCTGTTCGGTTAGCTGTGCAAAGACCGGCGGCACCAGATACATGCGCTGGCGGCTCTGCTTCACGGAGGATTGCAGCAGGTCGAAGAAGCCGCGCATGGTCTGGAGCAGCACCACGTTGTGCGACGCCTCGGCGATGGCCAGATGGAAACGCACGTCGGCCTGGGAGGCGATATCCGGGTCGCTGCTCTGGGTGGCTTCAAAGCAGGCTTTGAGCTTCTCTTTATCGGCCTCGGTGGCGCGCATCGCCGCGTGCCAGGCGGTGCTGGCTTCGATGGCGTGACGGGCTTCGAGGATATCGAAGCTGTAGTCCGGGTCGTTCTCCATCAGCGTTTTGAGCGGCTGAACGATATTTTGCTCAGACCAGTCATCATGCTGCCAGCGCACAAAAGTGCCGCCGCCGCGACGGCTGAGCAGCACCCCCTCGTTCACCAGCGTCGCCAGCGCTTCCCGCAGCGAGTTTCGCGATACGCCGAGCTGGACGGCAAGCTGGCGCTCGGCGGGCAGTTTCATGCCCGCTTCGAGCTGTTGTTCTTCAATCAGCGCCCGCACGCGAGAAGCAATCTCGTCGGACAGGCGTCTGGGCATCACTATCATGGAATCATCCAGGTTAAGACATAGGCCTGAAGGGTGGTGATCACCCCGACCATGCAGGTAAATATCAGGCTGTGCTTGACGGTAAAGCGGAACAGATCGGACTCTTTGCCGACCAGCCCCACCGCCGCACAGGCAATGGCGATGGACTGCGGAGAGATCATCTTCCCGGTCACGCCGCCGGTGGTGTTAGCCGCCACCAGCAGCACGTCCGACACGCCGATTTGCTGCGCGGCGGTGGCCTGAAGCGCGGCGAACAGGGCGTTAGACGAGGTGTCCGACCCGGTCAGGAATACCCCCAGCCAGCCGAGGAACGGCGAGAAGAAGGTGAAGGCGTGGCCGGTATGCGCCAGCGCCAGAGCGAGCGTCGACGACAGGCCGGAATAGTTCGAGATAAACGCGAACGCCAGCACCATCCCGATGGAGTAGATCGGCAGCATCAGCTCTTTAATCGTGCTCGCAAAGGTCTGCACCGCAGCGGCAGGCTTCATGCGCAGCCACACCACGGAAAGGATGGCCGCAAACAGAATGGCGGTGCCGGTTGCGGAGAACCAGTCGAACTTAAAGACGGCTGCGTACGGCGTGGCGTCATGCACCACCGGCGGCATACGGGCAACCATCTTGTCGAGGAATGGCACGGAAATGTTGATCACCATGTCGTACATCGCGCCGCCCGGGGCAAACAGCGCCTTAAACGGCGGGACGCTCCACAGCGTGACGGTGGCGGTCAGGAACAGGAACGGCGACCACGCGCGAATAACCTGCCCTGGGGTATAGCCAGTGCGCGCCAGCGTCCGATCGACCTGCGATGCGCCCATATCGGCGAAGCGGAAGATGCGTACCGGCTTCCAGCGCTTCAGGAACAGCGTCAGGCAGACCAGTGACACCAGCGACGAGATAATGTCCGGCAGTTCCGCGCCGAGGAAGTTCGAGCTGAGGTACTGGGCAATGGCGAAGGAACCGCCCGCCACCACCACCGCAGGCCAGGTCTCTTTCACCCCGCGCCAGCCGTCCATAATCGCCATGATCCAGAACAGCACGATAATGGTCAGGAACGGCAGCTGGCGGCCCACCATCTGGCCAATCTCAAAGCTGTCCAGCCCGGTAACCTGTCCGGCGACCAGAATCGGAATGCCCATCGCACCGAACGCCACCGGCGCGGTGTTAACGATTAGGCACAGCCCGGCGGCGTACAGCGGGTTAAAGCCCAGCCCCACCAGCAGCGCGGCGGTGATCGCCACGGGCGCGCCGAATCCTGCTGCCCCCTCCAGAAACGCGCCGAAGGAGAAGCCGACAATCAGCATTTGCAGGCGCTGGTCCGGGGTGATGGAGAGGATCGACGAGCGAATAATGTCGAACTGCCCGGTTTTCACCGAGATTTTATAGACGAAGACGGCGGCGATGATGATCCACGCAATCGGCCACAGCCCGTAGAAGAAGCCGTACACCACCGAGGCCAGCGCGCGATCGACCGGCATTTTGTAGAAGAACAGCGCCACCATCAGGGCGATGGCAACGGTATAGGTCGCGGCAAGGTAGCCCTTCAGCTTGAGCTTAATCAGCGCAAAGAAGAAGAACAGGATCGGGAGCGATGCGATCAGGCTCGACAGCCAGATATTTCCGGCCGGATCGTAGTTTTGTTGCCAGAGGCTCATGCAGGTCTCCAGGGGACCGCACAGTCAGCGTCGCGGTGAGTCTACGCTCATCTCAGCGTCAAGGACTGTGTAAAAGTGGTCCTGCCAATATTATGATGTAGGGTGAATGACAATGAATGGTTAACCAGATGTTATGGGTGGGCAATGATTTTGTGAGCGTAATTAACAGAAGTGTGAACCAGGCAGGCGGGGAGTTGGGGATTGGTTGGGCCAATTTGAATCAGTATGGAGACTGATGCCCTCACCCCGGCCCTCTCCCACAGGGAGAGGGAGAAAACCGCACCGTACAGTCCCCTCGCTCTTTGGGAAGAGGGAGAAAACCGCACCGTACAGTCCCCTCGCTCTTTGGGAAGAGGGAGAAAACCGCACCGTACAGTCTCCTCGCCCCTTTGGGGAGAGCGTTAGGGTGAGGGGGAGAATGATTAAAAAGCAGTCTTACTAAACCCCGTCATCTCTTTCAGGCCCATTTCGCGGCCCAGCTCGGTCATCGGGTGAACCACGACCAGCCCACGGACGCTTTTCTTCAGCTTGCCCATGTCGGCCTGTTCTTTTTTGGTGATCGCGCGGCGGTGCGGCATGTTCATCAGCTTCTGCGCTTCTTTGCTCAGCTTCTGGCCTTTTACTTCGCGCAGGCGTTCGATTTCGGTTTCCAGCGTGGCGGCTTCTTTTTCCAGCTCCGCATACTTCTCGGCGGAATCGACCAGGGAAAGGCCAGCCATCTGGTGGCGGATCAGATCGAGGCGATCGCTCAGACGTTTAATTTCGTTCTTTTCGACTTCTTTCATGACAAATGACTCTAAAAACGGGGAATTTATAGGTAAGGATACACCAATGCGCGCAGGCTTACTTCTGAAACGCTTTTTTTAAGCTGATTCGGGAAATCAGCTCAGTCAGGGAAAGCACCATCGTTGAACGAACAACCTGCTGATAACGAAGCTTTTGCATCGCGTACAGCTCAGGATCGCTGTTATCAAAATGGGGAGCCGGAGGCAGGGCGGTGACGCAGTGCAGTTCACCAAAGGGGCCCAGAATTTCATCATCGGTAAACGCGTATTCGTTACCGTCATGATTCAGCTCTTCGCGCAGCGCCATCAGCAGCTCGGCGTCTTCGTACTCGGGCCTGCTCAACACGCCAAGACCGTAAATCAGCTTCAGACGCACCGAGAGATCGCCCAGCGGCCCGTCGCCGTCCAGTAACGGTTCTACAGCGTACTTAACAGCGTAGTCGTCTTTGCGAAACACCTGAAGCACCAGGATATTCACCGCCTCGGTCAGTAACTCAACGGCGGCAATCAGGAAGCTTCTAACGGTTTTGCCAGCATTCAGACGCTCAAGCACACGATTTTCAAAGGCCTGGGTTTGTTCCATTATTGCCTGCATATCTGACAATGGGTAAATCGGGCGCAGGCTGACCTGCGCCGCATTCTGCATCATTTGGTTGCGTTGTATGCGTTAACCGCCTCCACAACCACGTCGCTGTTGGCATCCAGACCGGAGATCTGCGCCAGCGCGGCCTGCGGGCCTTTACTGTCAATCAGCTCAGCCAGCTCAATCGCCTGCGGATCCTGCTCGCTGCGATAGTGCATGGCAGCCGCAATCCCTTTCACCAGGTTAGCGTGCGGCAGGCCGTATTCCAGCGTGCCCAGCAGCGGCTTGATCAGGCGATCGCCCGCGCTCAGCTTACGCAGCGGCTGACGGCCAACGCGCTCAACGTCATCTTTCAGATACGGGTTTTCAAAACGACCGAGGATTTTCTGAATGTATGCCGCGTGTTTCTCAGCATCAAAACCGTAGCGTTTGATCAGCACCGCGCCGCTCTCTTCCATGGCGCCTTTCACCACCGCGCGGATTTTCTCATCGAGGATCGCGTCGCGAATGGTCTGATGACCAGCCAATTTTCCGAGGTACGCGGTTATAGCATGACCGGTGTTCAGCGTGAAGAGTTTACGTTCGACAAATGCCATCAGGTTATCGGTTAATTCCATACCCGGGATGGTCGGCAGCGCGCCTTTGAACTGGGTTTTATCAACGATCCACTCGCTGAAGGTTTCAACGGTCACTTCCAGCGGATCGTTGGTGGCGGATTCTGACGGCGGAACGATACGGTCCACGGCGGAATCCACAAAGCCAACGTGCGCTTCTACCCAGGCTTTGTCTTCGTCAGCGACGACGGCCATTACGTGACCTTTCAACTGGGTGGTGCCACGCACCATGTTCTCACAGGCGATGATGTTCAGCGGGGTTTCAATGCCCTGCGCTTTACGTTTCGCCAGGCCTTTTGCCACCGCAGGGGCGATACGCTCAAGCACTACCGGACCTACGGCGGTCGTCACCAGATCGACGCTGGCGATCAGGTCAACAACGTCGTCGCCAATGCTGCTGACCGCGTTCACGCCCGATACGGTTTCGACCTGCTCATTTTCACCGACCACATGCACCTGATAGCTATGACGGGCATTCAGGGCGTCGAGCACCACCTGGTTCACATCGGCGAATGTCAGCGTAATGCCCGCATCTGCCAGCAGTTTACCGATAAAGC
Source organism: Enterobacter asburiae (assembly GCF_021440515.1). Lineage (GTDB taxonomy): Bacteria > Pseudomonadota > Gammaproteobacteria > Enterobacterales > Enterobacteriaceae > Enterobacter > Enterobacter asburiae_E. The sequence continues at coordinate 6,411 of NZ_JAKCMV010000025.1, forward strand.
CACGACCGATATTCCCTGCGCCAAAATGTAATGCTTTCATAGTGTTAACCTTCGTTAATGTTTTTACCCGAGAGGGCTGGGGTGAGGAACCGCATACATTTCCCCTCACCCTAGCCCTCTCCCCAGTGGGGAGAGGGAAGAGGATAAATTACTTATTCAGCAGTGCCAGAACTTCTTCCACGCTGGTGGTGTTGGCCAGGCGCTCGATAACGGTTTCGTCATCCAGGGCGTTGGTCAGGCTGGTAATCACCTGAATGTGCTCGTTGTTGCGAGCGGCGATACCAATCACCAGACGGGCGATATCGTCTTCTTCTTCACCGAAGCGCACGCCCTGCGGGTACTGACAGAACACCACGCCGGTTTTCAGCACGCGGTCTTTCGCTTCAACCGTACCGTGCGGAACCGCGATGGATTCGCCCAGGTAGGTTGGGGTCAGTTTTTCACGTTCCAGCATCGCGTCAACGTATTCAGGCTGAACGTAACCGCCTTTCACCAGCTGCTCACCCGCAAAGCGAATCGCTTCTTCTTTGTGGGTCGCGGTACGGCCCAGGAAGATGTTCTCGGCGCCCAGTTTGAACAGGTGCGCGTTGCTCTCGTCAAAGCTGTCTTGCAGGCTGGTACGCACTTTCACTTCGTTATCTTCGTGACGCTGCGCGGCAACCAGACGCTCGGTCAGGCTGGAGTACAGGCCGCTGTCCAGGAAGTTGGTCAGCGAGATGTGCTGTGCCTGTGGCACCTGACGCATCGCACGTTCGGTCAGATCGCGGTGGGTGATGACCAGGTCAACATCCGGTGGCAGGCTGTTGATGGCGCTGTTGGTCACGGAGATGTTGCTCAGACCCGCGTCCTGTACCTTCTTACGCAGCACGCCAGCACCCATTGCGCTTGAACCCATACCGGCGTCGCAGGCAACGATGATTTTACGTACGTGGCTCAGGTCGTTAGAGACATCGCCAGCCGCCAGCGGGGTCGCTGCGCCTTTGGATTCAGCTTTCATATCCTGCATGCGACGGGTCGCTGCTTCGATATCGTCTTCTTCTTTCACTTTGCTGGTTTTCAGCAGGATAGCGGAGACAACGAAGGAGACCACCAGCGCCGCAGCGATAGCCGCGATGTTAGCGAAGTAGGCACCTTTCGGGGTCATCGCCAGTACCGCCAGGATAGAACCCGGAGAAGCTGGAGACACCAGACCGCCGCCCAGCACGCTCAGGGTGAACACGCCGGTCATACCGCCGAGGATAACGGCCAGGATCAGACGTGGGTTCATCAGCACGTACGGGAAGTAAATTTCGTGGATACCGCCCAGGAAGTGGATGATAGCCGCACCGCCCGCAGACTGCTTCGCGCTGCCGCGACCGAAGAACATGTACGCCAGCAGAACGCCCATACCCGGACCTGGGTTCGCTTCAATCAGGAAGAAGATAGACTTGCCGAGATCATGCGACTGCTGAATACCCAGCGGCGAGAAGATACCGTGGTTGATGGCGTTGTTGAGGAACAGGATTTTCGCCGGTTCAACAAAGATAGACGCCAGCGGCAGCATGTCGTGCGCAACCATGAAGTTAACGCCGGCTGCCAGAATTTTGGACAGCACTTCAACCGCCGGGCCAATGCCGAGGAAGGCCAGAATCGCCAGGATCATCCCGATGATGCCAGCGGAGAAGTTGTTCACCAGCATTTCGAAGCCGGATTTGATTTTGCCATCAACCCAGACGTCGAATTTCTTGATTGCCCAACCGCCCAGAGGACCGGCGATCATGGCACCGAGGAACATCGGCATATCCGCACCGACGATAACCCCCATCGTGGTGATGGCACCCACAACGCCACCACGGTCACCGCCCACCAGACGACCACCGGTATAACCGATGAGCAGCGGCAGGAGGTAAGTAATCATTGGGCCAACGAGCTTCGCCAGCGTTTCGTTCGGCAACCACCCTGTTGGAATAAATAACGCGGTGATGATACCCCACGCGATAAACGCGCCGATATTTGGCATCACCATGTTGCTGAGGAAGCGACCAAAGCTTTGTACTTTGATCTTAAAATCGGATGACATAAAACACCCCTTCTTATGTTTACGCTTAGGCTTACGGCCCGAGGTTTTTCGTTAATGTGCGACGGCAGAGGTAGCCCGGCCCTGTTCATGCTGTGAAATCTGGCACTGAATCGTTCACGTGTCCAGATAGCGGAAATTTGTGTGATCTCAGTCACGTAAATGTAGGGGGTGCAGCATTTAATGAAGTGATCTGCGTCACAAAAAGCATGTACAAAAAAAATACGGCGGCCAGAAAAGCGGCAAAAAGTGGGGTGTTTTGTGATGTTTGTCACATTTGCTTGTCGCCATTTTGTTTCTGGAATGTGAGTGAATTCACAAAATATTTTTATGCAGATTTCTCTTGATGTGATCGTTCGCAACTTCTGCTTAACCATTCGCGACCAGGATGATGTGTAAGCCACACCCAAAGCTTAAAAAGTACCCTCTTAGTGTGGTATGGAAAAAACCAGAAACCTGGATTACGCTCATATTGTAAGGTTAAGCCTATTATTATTCAGGTTATATTTTGACACGTTTATAAACTTGCACGGAGATATTCTAAAACCTGATACTCCCTCGCTCTTAAATAAATGCATCTTCGTTCTTTAAAAATAAATTAATTAGGTTGCGTACCGTTTTATTAATTTAATAAGTTGACGTTGTGTAAGTGAGGCAATTATGTTTCTCAACTACTTCGCGCTGGGCGTATTAGTCTTCGTGTTTCTGGTTCTGTTTTACGGAATCATCGCTATTCATGATATTCCTTATAATATGGCGAAAAAGCGTAATCATCCCCACGCCGATGCAATTCATACGGCAGGGTGGATCAGCCTGTTTACGCTCCACGCTATTTGGCCGTTTTTGTGGATATGGGCCACCCTGTACCGGGAAGATCGCGGCTGGGGAATGCAAAATCATATTACCACGCCGGGCGAGGTTCCCGGTATGAACGCGCTGTCCCGGCGCGTGGCTGAACTCGAACAAAAACTGGCTGTGGTCACCTCTACTGCCGATAAGAATACGTCGGAGCGTTAATCATGGATTTGCTGATTATTTTGACCTACGTGGCCTTTGCATGGGCCATCTTTAAAATATTCCGTATTCCGGTAAACCAGTGGACGCTTGCTACCGCAACCTTAGGCGGCGTATTTATTGTCGCCGGACTTATCTTATTGATGAACTATAACCACCCTTATACGTTCACCGCGCAGAAAGCCGTTATTTCTATTCCCATTACCCCACAGGTAACCGGGGTGGTAACAGAAGTTACTGATAAAAATAACCAGCTCATTAAAAAAGGCGACGTGTTATTTAAACTGGATCCGGGTCGTTATCAGGCGCGCGTCGATCGCCTCCAGGCTGACCTCGTTACCGCTACGCATAATATCGACAATCTGAAAGCGCAGCTCTCTGAAGCGGTCGCCAATACCACGCGGGTCTCCGCGGAACGCGACCGTTTATATAAGGATTATCAGCGCTACCTGAAAGGCAGCCAGGCGAAGGTGAATCCGTTCTCGGAAAGCGATATCGACAACGCGCGGCAGAACTACCTTGCGCAGGATGCGATGGTGAAAGGCTCGGTTGCGGAACAGACGCAGATCCAGAGCCAGCTGGACAGCATGATAAACGGCGAGCAGTCCCAGATTGCCTCGCTGCGCGCCCAGCTTGCCGAAGCCAAATACAATCTGGATCAGACCGTGGTGCGCGCCCCGAGCAATGGCTACATCACCCAGGTATTGATTCGCCCGGGAACCTACGCCGCCGCGCTGCCGCTGCGCCCGGTGATGGTGTTTATTCCCGAGCAGAAACGCCAGATTGTCGCCCAGTTCCGCCAGAACTCATTGCTGCGCCTGAAGCCGGGCGACGAGGCCGAAGTGGTGTTTAACGCGCTGCCGGGGCAGGTCTTCTCCGGCAAGCTCACCAGCATTCTGCCGGTGGTGCCGGGCGGTTCGTATCAGGCGCAGGGGGCGTTGCAGTCCCTGACGGTGGTGCCGGGTACCGACGGGGTGCTGGGCACTATCGAGCTGGATCCGAATGCCGACGTCGATGCGCTGCCGGACGGCATTTATGCCCAGGTGGCGGTCTATTCCGACCACTTCGCCCACGTGTCGGTAATGCGTAAGGTGCTGCTGCGAATGACCAGCTGGATGCACTACCTCTATCTCGATCACTAATTCATTCATGGCAGGAATGCGATACGCATACCTGCCTTTTTTTTCCCGGTGATCCATACTCACCTCTTTGTGGGCATTAAGGATCCGGTAATGAAACTTGTTGGCAGCTTCACCAGTCCCTTTGTACGAAAAATTTCGATTCTCCTGCTGGAGAAGGGCATTGCCTTTGATTTTGTGAATGAACAACCCTACAACGCGGAAAACGGCGTGGCGCAGTACAACCCGCTGGGGAAAGTCCCGGCGCTGGTCACCGATGACGGCGAATGCTGGTTCGACTCCCCGATCATTGCTGAGTACATCGAGCTGCTGGGCGTGGCGCCCGCCATGCTGCCCGCCGACCCGAAAGCGGCGCTGGCGATCAAGCAAATCGAAGCCCTGGCCGACGGAATTATGGACGCCGCGCTGGTCTCGGTGCGTGAACAGGCCAGACCGGCGGCGCAGCAGTCGGAAACCGAGCTGCTGCGCCAGCGTGAGAAAATCAGCCGCAGCCTGGACATGTGCGAGCAGCTGATTAAAGACGGTAAAATTCAGAGCGATGCGGTGAATCTGGCGACGATTGCCATCGCCTGCGCGATTGGCTATCTCAACTTCCGCCGCGTTTCTCCCGGCTGGTGCGTAGAGCGCCCGCTGCTGGTGAAGCTCGCCGAAACCCTTTTCCAGCGCGAAAGCTTTGCCCGGACGGAACCGCCTAAGGCTTGATACGGGATATAACACTTCGCGGCGGGAGGGGGTACAATCCCTCCACATGTTAACTCCCTCTCCCGTCGGGAGGGGGGAAGATATTTACTCGCCAGGCGCTTTCATGACTACTCATCCTTCTCTTTATACCCACATCCCCGCGACCGACCGTCTGCTGCGTGAGCCTCAGGTTCAGGCTGCTCTTTCGCAGTACGGTCATACCGCGACGGTCGAGGTGCTGCGCCAGCTTCAGCACGAAGCCCGTCGCCATATTCAGGCTGAAAATGCCTTACCTGACTGGTGCGCGGCGTGGGGGCAGGAGGTTGAGCGTCGGCTGAACGATAATGCGCAAAGCGCGCTGCGTCCGGTGCTGAACCTGACGGGCACGGTTTTGCATACCAACCTGGGCCGCGCGCAGCAGGCTGAAGAAGCGGTGACCGCCGTGGTTCAGGCCATGCGCTCCCCGGTCACGCTGGAGTACGATCTTGACGGCGCCGGGCGCGGACACCGGGATCGGGCGCTGGCGGACATTCTCTGCCGGCTGACCGGCGCGGAAGATGCCTGCATCGTAAATAACAACGCGGCGGCGGTGCTGCTGATGCTGGCCGCCACGGCGAGCGGTAAAGAGGTGGTGGTATCGCGCGGCGAGCTGGTGGAGATTGGCGGCGCGTTTCGCATTCCGGACGTGATGCGCCAGGCGGGCTGTGAGCTGCACGAAGTCGGCACCACCAACCGCACCCACGCGAAAGACTACCGCGCAGCGGTGAATGAAAACACCGCGCTGCTGATGAAGGTTCATACCAGCAACTACCAGATTGAGGGCTTCACCAAAACGGTGGAAGAGGCTGAACTGGCGGAGATAGGCCGCGAGCTGAACGTCCCGGTGATTGCCGATCTGGGCAGCGGTTCGCTGGTGGACCTGAGCCAGTATGGTCTGCCGAAAGAGCCGATGCCGCAGGAGATGATTGCGGCGGGCGTCAGCCTGGTGAGTTTTTCCGGCGACAAGCTGCTGGGCGGGCCGCAGGCGGGGATTATCGTCGGCAAGCGCGAGCTGATCGCCATGCTTCAGCAGCATCCGCTCAAGCGCGCGCTGCGCGCGGACAAAATGACGCTCTCGGCGCTGGAGGCCACGCTTCGGCTCTACCTGCACCCGGAGAAGCTGGCCGAGCGCCTGCCGACGCTGCGTATGCTGGCGCGCGATGCCGCGTCGATCCGCGCTCAGGGCGAACTGCTGCTGCCGCAGGTGGCCCCGCACTTCCCCGATTTTGACGTGCGCGTAGAGGCGTGCCAGTCGCAGATCGGCAGCGGCTCTTTGCCGGTCGACAGGCTGCCCAGCGAAGCGCTGACCTTTACCCCGCGCGACGGGCGCGGCAGCCAGCTTGAGGCGCTCTCCTCACGGCTACGCGCCTTACCCGTGCCGGTAATCGGACGAATTTACGACGGCCGTATGTGGCTGGATCTACGCTGCCTTGAAGATGAAGCGCAGTTTCTGGAGATGATGTCGAAATGATTATTGCCACCGCCGGTCACGTTGACCACGGTAAAACCACGCTGTTGCAGGCGATTACCGGCGTAAACGCCGACCGCCTGCCGGAAGAGAAAAAACGCGGCATGACCATCGATCTGGGTTATGCCTACTGGCCGCAGCCCGATGGCCGCGTGCTGGGCTTTATCGACGTGCCCGGCCACGAGAAGTTTCTTTCTAACATGCTGGCGGGCGTGGGCGGTATCGACCATGCGCTGCTGGTGGTAGCCTGCGATGACGGCGTGATGGCGCAGACCCGCGAGCATCTGGCGATCCTGCAACTGACGGGCAACCCGCAGCTGACGGTGGCGCTGACCAAAGCCGATCGCGTGGATGAATCGCGCGTTGAGGCCGTGCGCGAAGAAGTCCAGGCCACCCTTCGGGAGTATGGATTTGCGGATGCGCCGCTGTTTGTGACGGTGGCGACGCAGGGGACGGGCATTGACGCCCTGCGTGAGCACCTGCAAACGCTCGGTTCCCGCGAGCAGGCCAGCCATCACCGTTTTCGTCTGGCGCTCGACCGCGCCTTCACCGTGAAAGGGGCGGGGCTGGTGGTCACCGGGACGGCGCTCAGCGGCGAAGTCAGCGTGGGCGATACGCTGTGGCTGACGGGCGTAAACAAGCCGATGCGCGTGCGTGCGCTTCACGCGCAAAATCAGCCGGTTGAACAGGCGCACGCCGGGCAGCGTATTGCGCTGAACATTGTCGGTGATGCTGAAAAAGAGCAGCTCAAGCGCGGCGACTGGCTGGTCTCTGACGCGCCGCCCGAGCCGTCGGAGCGCGTCATTGTTTCTCTGCAAACCCATACGCCGCTGACCCAGTGGCAGCCGCTGCACATTCACCACGCCGCGAGCCACGTCACCGGGCGCGTGTCGCTGCTGGAAGGCTCCCTCGCGGAGCTGGTGCTGGACGCCCCGCTGTGGCTTGCTGACAACGATCGGCTGGTGCTGCGGGATATCTCTGCCAGAACGACCCTTGCCGGGGCGCGGGTGGTCACCCTGAATCCGCCGCGTCGCGGCAAACGTAAACCGGAATACCTGCAATGGCTGGCGGCGCTGGCCGACGCGGGCGATGACGCTGCGGCGCTGGCGGTGCATCTCAATCGCGGCGCGGTGGATCTGACCGACTTCGCGTGGGCGCGCCAGCTGAGCGGCGAAGGGCTGCGGCAGCTAACGCAGGAGCCGGGATTCATCCAGGCCGGTGACAGCCTGCTGAACGCGAAGGTTGCCGCAGGCTGGCAGCGTAAGGTGTTGAGCACGCTGGCGACCTATCACGAGCAGCATCAGGACGAACCGGGGCCGGGGCGCGAGCGCCTGCGGCGCATGGCGCTGCCGATGGAGGACGAGGCGCTGGTGCTGCTGTTGATTGAGAACATGCGCGACAGCGGGGCGATCAAAAGCCACCACGGCTGGCTGCATCTGCCGGATCACAAAGCGGGCTTTAGTGCCGAACAGGAGGCGATATGGCAAAAAGCCGAGCCGCTGTTCGGGGATGAACCCTGGTGGGTGCGCGATCTGGCGCGGGAAACGGGCACGGATGAACATACCATGCGGCAGGTGCTGCGCCATGCGGCACAGCAGGGGCTGATTGTGGCGATCGTCAAAGATCGTTATTACCGTAACGATCGCATCGTGGCCTTTGCGAATATGATCCGCGAGCTGGATCGGGAGCGAGGCTCCACCTGCGCCGCCGATTTCCGCGACCGGCTAAACGTCGGGCGCAAGCTGGCGATCCAGATCCTGGAATACTTCAACCGTATCGGGTTTACGCGCCGCCGGGGCAATGACCACGTGCTGCGCGACGCGCATCTGTTCCCGTAAGCGTTAACGGCTGCGCGCGAGCTTCTGTTTAGCCAGCCAGACCGCGCCCAGCCTGCCCGCCTGGTTTCCCAGCTCGCAGGGGCGGATCGGCACTTTCAGCGCGTCCCACTCCTCGAACCGCTCCAGATACTTATCGAGCAGGCGATAAATTTTCTCCTGCTCGCTAATGCCGCCGCCAATCAGCACCGCCTGAGGGTCGAACATTGAGATAACGCTGTAAACGCCGCGCGCCAGAAAATGCGCCCACTCTTCAATGGCTTCGCGCAGGTGTACGTCGCTTTCCATGCGTTTGAACAGCTCCTCGCCGTGGGGCATCTCGTCTTCAGATAGCTGCAACGCCCGGCTACAGGCCTTCATCAGGCCGCTGGCAGAAGCGACCTCGTGCATCGGCTCGCCGTTGCTTCCCACCGGGAGCACGCCAAACTCGCCCGCCCGGTAGTGCGAGCCGCGATAGAGATCCCCTTCCATCACGATCCCGCCGCCAATGCCCGTGCCGATTGTCATGCAGACGAAATTTTTATAGTCCTTGCCCGCACCCTGCCAGCGCTCGCCAAGCGCCGCGCAGTTCGCGTCGTTTTCCGCCGTGACGGGCAGGTCGGTTAATTCACCAAACAGGGCGCACAGATTTTCGCCGTCCAGATAGTCGAGCGCGCCCGCTTTGGCGGCTTTGCCGGTGTGGTGATTGATGTGGCCGGGAAAACTGACGCCGATGGCGACGATCTCATGCGCTTTTCGGTACGCCTCGACGACCTTTTTCCATCGGGCTTTGAACGCCTCTTCGTTGTCGGGCGTGTCGTATTCGTCCGACGCTATTTCGTTGCCGTTTTCATCAATTACGCCGTGTTTGATGTGCGTTCCACCCACATCAAAGCCGATAAATAGCTGCATCGCATCGTTCCTCATGAGATCTGTCGCTGTTAAGTATGGCTCAGCGGCAGAAACGAAACGTAAAGTACGGTAATCCGTGATACGGCTCGTAAACCCGTCACCGTCTGGCGAGAAAATCACCCGTCGCAACTACCCTTGATGTACACCAACAGCAAGGAGAAGGTCATGACAAACAATCCTCCGTCATCGCGCGTTCAGCCGGGCGAGTATGGTTTTCCTCTCAAGCTAAAACCCCGCTACGACAACTTTATCGGCGGCGACTGGGTTGCCCCGGCCGACGGCGAGTACTATACGAACCTGACGCCGGTCACCGGCCAGCCGCTGTGCGACATCGCCAGTTCCGGCAAGCGGGATATCGACCTGGCGCTGGATGCGGCGCACAAGATTAAGGACACATGGGGGCAGACCTCCGTGCAGGATCGGGCCGCCATTTTGTTTAAAATCGCCGACCGCATGGAGCAGAATCTGGAGCTGCTGGCGACGGCGGAGACCTGGGATAACGGCAAGCCGATCCGCGAAACGATGGCGGCGGACGTGCCGCTGGCGATCGACCACTTCCGCTATTTTGCCTCCTGTATTCGTGCGCAGGAGGGCGGGATCAGCGAAGTGGATAAAGATACGGTCGCCTACCATTTCCACGAGCCGCTGGGCGTGGTCGGGCAAATTATCCCGTGGAACTTCCCGCTGCTGATGGCGAGCTGGAAAATGGCCCCCGCGCTGGCGGCGGGCAACTGCGTGGTGCTCAAGCCCGCGCGCTTAACGCCGCTGTCGGTGCTGCTGCTGATGGAGGTGATTGGCTACCTGCTGCCACCGGGCGTGATCAACGTGGTGAACGGGGCCGGGGGCGAAATTGGGGAATATCTGGCGACCTCAAAACGCATCGCCAAAGTGGCCTTTACCGGCTCAACCGAAGTGGGTCAGCAAATCATGCAGTACGCGACCCAGAACATTATTCCGGTCACGCTGGAGCTGGGCGGTAAATCGCCGAACATTTTCTTTGCCGACGTGATGGATGAAGAAGATGCCTTCTTCGACAAGGCGCTGGAAGGGTTTGCGCTGTTTGCCTTCAACCAGGGCGAAGTCTGCACCTGCCCGAGTCGGGCGCTGGTGCAGGAGTCTATTTATGAGCGCTTTATGGAGCGGGCGATCCGCCGGGTGGAGTCGATTCGCAGCGGCAATCCGCTGGACAGCGTGACGCAGATGGGCGCGCAGGTGTCGCACGGGCAGCTTGAAACTATCCTCAACTACATCGACATCGGCAAGAAAGAGGGGGCAGAAATCCTCACCGGCGGGCGCCGCAGGTCGCTGGGCGGCGATCTGAACGAGGGCTATTATCTGGAGCCCACCATTCTTTCCGGCAAGAACAGCATGCGCGTCTTCCAGGAGGAAATTTTTGGCCCGGTGCTGGCGGTGACGACCTTCAAAACGATGGACGAGGCGCTGGCGCTGGCGAACGATACCCAGTATGGCCTGGGAGCGGGCGTCTGGAGCCGTAACGGGAACCTGGCCTATAAGATGGGACGTGGCATTCAGGCCGGGCGCGTGTGGACGAACTGCTATCACGCCTATCCGGCCCACGCCGCGTTTGGCGGTTACAAACAGTCAGGGATTGGGCGCGAAACCCACAAGATGATGCTGGAACATTACCAGCAGACCAAGTGCCTGCTGGTGAGCTACTCCGATAAGCCGTTAGGACTGTTTTAACGGCCCTGCCCGGGCCGTCTTTTGGCGGCCTGAGCAATATTCTGCCGCAGGCAGTTGAGCACGCTGTCCAGGACGTACTGCACCCGCCAGGGCTGATAGTCGCGTTTGCGGAATATGGCGGTGAGATCGAGCCACCACTCTTCCTGATGCGTAAAGCAGGGCACCAGCATTCCCTGAATTAACTCTTTTTGCAGGCTCTCTTTTGGCGCAAACACAATGCCGAGGTTATTTCTTGCCAGCTCCAGCGCGGTCTGGGTGTTATCGCAAATATAATTTCCCGTAACTTTATAATCGCGAATTTCCTCCGTGCCATGCACCCGGAAACGCCAGATGTTGGCGTCGTCTACCAGCATTGAGTCTATTAAAATACAGGAGTGATGGATTAACTCGTCAGGGCTGCTGAGGGGGTGTTTTTCTAAATATTCTTTCGTCGCAAATGCCGTTACTGAATATTTTGTTAATACGCTGGCGACTAAATTTTCATCTTTGGGCTGCGCATAGGTTAATAAAATATCGCAGTCGTCAGGAAAAGTAACGCCTTCGGCAAATTCGTTGCTGTCGAGATTATAGGTTTTAAGCGACAGGCGAATATCGCCAGGCTCTTCAATTTTATGAATAACGTGGCGCGCCAGGTAGGTGACAATACCCGTTGGGGCGTAGATCGTGACTTTTCCTCGCTTTTCATGCTTATAGTCAGCAATGAAATTAATCAGCTGGCTATTCTTATCCAGCGAAGCATTCACGTAGGGAAGTAATGCCTCACCGAATTGGGTGAGGGCGAGCTGGCGCGTGGTTCGCTCAAACACTTTCAGCCCAACCCGCGTTTCAAAATCAGATAAATATTTACTGACGTTGGCCTGCGCCATGCCTAATAGCGCAGCAGCGTCGCCAATACTTCGCGTGGCGGCGATGACGGAAATAATCTTCAACTCGCGTGGTTTTAAATGCAGGTTATTCATCATTCGCGCCCATCTATATGATTTTATATATAATATTATATAAACTGCTTCGTTGCATGGGTAAATTTGTAACCATTATTATGCGCCTCGCTTGTTTGGCGTATAAATGGATTGCATGGAATGACTATTAATAAGAATTTACTTATCGCTGTCACATTATTTGCATCATCATCCGCAATGGCCGGGAGTTTCTCACTGGGGGCGGGTGCAGTATTTAATGAATCGCCATACAAAGGGTATAACGAAAATACTACTGCCGTGCCGTTGGTCAGCTACGAAGGCGATAATTTTTACATTCGTCAGACCACGGGAGGATGGATCCTGTGGAAAGATGCCAAAAATGAGCTGAGCCTGACCGCCTCCTGGATGCCGCTGCATTTTGACCCGGATGATAATGACGATCGTCAGATGAAGCATCTCGACGAGCGTAAAGCGTCTGCCTTCCTGGGCGGTGCGTACTATCGCCACGAAAGCTGGGGTAGCCTGAAGTTTGCGCTTTCCGGCGACGCGATGGACGAAAGCGGCGGTATGCTCGGCGAAATCGCCTGGTTCCGTCCGATCCGCATGGAGCGCCTGACCCTGACGCCGACCCTGGGCGTGCTATACAGCGACGAAAGCTACAACAACTACTACTACGGCATTTCCGGCAGCGAGTCTCGCCGCACCGGTCTGGATAAATACTCCGCGGGCGACAGCTGGACGCCGTACGTCGGCCTTGCGGCGAAATATCAGCTGACGCAAAACCTGTTCCTCAACGCCAGCGCAGTCTACACCGTCCTGCCGGACGACGTGAAGAACAGCCCGATGATCGACCGCGACGACAGCTTCGCGCTGATGACGGGCGTCAGCTGGCGTTTCTGATGGATAAAAACTGTCCCCACGGAAGGGGGCAGCCTTCTTTTGCCGGGTGGCGGCGCTGCCTTACCCGGCCTGGTTATCTGCTAGTGCATATCCCCGGTAAAACCCATCTTCGCGTTACGCTTCAGGCAAACCGCCAGACAGGGCGGCAATTCACACAAATCGTGCGGGTTTCCCGTGTCCGATCAAAGCGCTCGTGCGCACCTCTCTGGCACTCTGCCTTTTTCAACACGCGGGCGGGGTGAAGGGATGAACCGATTTATTATTGCTGATTCGGCGAAGTGTATTGGCTGTCGTACCTGCGAAGCGGCCTGCGCGGTGTCGCATCAGGAAAATCAGGACCGTACCGGCGGGTTTTCATCGCGCATCAAGGTGATGAAAGGCGGGGCATATACTACGGCGGTAGCCTGCCACCAGTGTGAAGATGCGCCCTGCGCGAATGTCTGCCCCACGCAGGCCATTCGTCAGCAGTCTGGCGTCTGGCGGGTGGAGCAGGCGCGCTGTATCGGCTGTAAAAGCTGTATGGTGGCGTGCCCGTTTGGGGCGATGCAGGTGGCGATGGTTGCGCAGCGCGCGCAGGCGCTAAAATGTGATTTATGCTCGCACCGCGAGGAGGGGCCGGCCTGCGTTGCCGCCTGCCCGACCCATGCGCTGAGCTGTGTCGATCCCGCAAGATTGCGCAGCGAACGTCTGCGAAATCTGGCGTAATGTCCGCTTAACCCTCTTCGCGCCAGGCCAGCTCAATCTCCTCGGCCAGAATTTTCACACCGGCTTCGATTTTTTCCGGATCGGGCACGTAGTTCATGCGCATACACTGGTGCGTGTGCGGCCACGGCTTGTCGAGGCCCGGGAAGAAGTAATCCCCCGGCACCATCAGGACGCCGCGTTTTTTCAGGCGCTGGTAGAGCAGCTCGGTGGTAATCGGCAGATCTTTAAACCACAGCCAGAGGAAAATCGCCCCTTCGGGTTTGTGGATCAGGCAGCGTTCTTCCGGTAAGTAGCGGCGAATGATCGCAATCGTGTCCTGAACGCGCTGGTAGTAGAACGGCTTGATAACGTCGTTGGACAGACGCAGCAGGTCGTTGCGCTTGATCATTTCGCACATCATCGCCGGGCCGATCCCGCCAGGGGAGAGGCTGATAATGCCGTTCATATTGGTGATGGCGCGGATGATTTTTTCATTTGCGACGATAATGCCGCAGCGGCTACCCGGCAGGCCCAGCTTGGAAAGGCTCATGCACAGCACGATGTTCGGGTTCCACAGCGGGCGGGCCTCGCTGAAGATAATGCCCGGGAAGGGTACGCCGTAGGCGTTATCGATCACCAGCGGGATACCATGCTGGTTTGCCAGCGCATCCAGCTTCATCAGCTCATCGTCGGTGATAACGTTTCCGGTCGGGTTGGTCGGGCGCGACACGCAGATCATGCCGGTCTCTTCGCCAATGTGCAGATGTTCAAAATCGACATGATACTTGAACTGGCCTTCCGGCAGCAGCTCGATGTTCGGGCGCGCCGAGACAAACAGATCTTCTTCAAGGCCGGAATCGGCATAGCCGATGTACTCCGGCGCCAGCGGGAACAGCACTTTTTTGGTGCTGCCGTCGGCACGGCGTCCTGCAAAGAGGTTAAACAAGTAGAAAAATGCGCTCTGGCTGCCGTTTGTCAGCGCAATATTCTGTGGTTCGATATCCCAACCCAGCTCATCACGCAGCATGTTTGCCAGCAGCGACAGCAGCTCGGTTTTCCCCTGAGGGCCATCGTAATTGCAAAGCGCATCGGTGGCTTTACCGTTTTCCAGCATGTCCGCCAGCAGCGTCTGGAAATACGTATTCATCTGAGGAATTTGCGCCGGATTTCCGCCGCCAAGCATGATAGCGCCCGGTGTGCGCAGCCCGTCGTTAAGATCTTCCATCAGGCGGGTGATGCCTGAATGGCGGGTAAATTTGTCGCCGAAAAGTGAAAACGTCATAGCAGGTGATCTATTGAGCTTATTTTGAAAGTGGCTAACCATAACGCTAGCATCGTGCTGGTGCAAATCGAGAGATGCGGATGGGTTTGTTGTTTTATGCGGTGGGATTTTGATTAGGTAGTGGATTGTTCTGGTGAAAGACCGCGCCGTGCAATCCCCTCTCCCCTGGGGAGAGGGTTAGGGTGAAGGGGAGCTATTGATTCCCCGCCCACACCACCATTGCCTTATCGCCCTTATGCTCGCGCACAAACCCGTATCCCTCTTTCAGCGAGAGCGTGGTTTGCTTGCCTTCGCCAATTGCAGGGTGTCGGGCGCGAAACAGCCCGAGGATCTGCCAGTGGGCGACGGTCATTGCCTGTTTGCCCGTCACGTCCTGCCAGTTCATGTCCGAGCGCGTTCCCTGAAGCGGATCTGAGCCGGTCGGGCCAAACGGGCGCGCTGATTCATCGCCGTAATAGATCTGCACGCTGCCGGGAGCCAGGAGAAGCAACTCGGCGGCGCGCTGTCCGCCTTCACGAAACAGGCGCGTATCGTGCGACGAGAGATAGCTCAGAACGTTGAAGCTTTGCAGTTTTTCCGCCATCTGCTGCCAGGTCAAATCCATATCCGCCAGACAATCTATCGCTTTTGCCGCCTGCTCCTGATAGTCAAAGTTGATCATCGCATCAAAGCCGTGGCGGTAATAATCGCTTTGCATCACGCCGTGACCCCAGGATTCGCCGGTCATCCAGAACGGCGCGTCATCGAGCTTTTTATCGGGGTTTGCCGCTTTCCACGCGCTGAGCGCCGCGGTCGCCTGCTCTTTTAACTGCTGCCACGCGGGAAGTTCGACGTGTTTAGCGGTATCAACCCGAAAACCGTCGATACCGTAATCACGCACCCACTGGCTCAGCCAGTGCGTCAGATAGTCGCGAGGCGTATAGCCTGACGTCGCTTTGGCGCGGGTATCCGGCTTGTGCTGGTAAAAATTGGGCAGGCCAGACGCCACGGTGGATTCCGTTTTCAGATCCGGTAAAAACGCCAGCGACATGGTCAAATCGTCAAAGCCGGGATTGTCGTAATCACCGATGTCGGTGCGGATCCAGTTCTTGCCCCACCATTTGTCCCAGGCCGCTTTATCGCTGAAGTTAATGTAGTCGTTAAAGCTATGCCAGCTCTGGCCCGCGCCCGGCTTCCAGTCGGTCCAGCGCTCGCCGAGCGTCTTTTTCAGCTCGTCGTCCTTAAGGTATAAGGCGCCGAACTGAAATTCCTGCATATCCGCGAGCGTGGCGTAACCCACGTGATTCATGACTACGTCAAACAGGATGCGAATGCCGCGCTTGTGGGCCTCATCAACCAGCTGGCGCAAGTCGTCCTCGGTGCCCATGTTGGCATCAAGCGTTGTCCAATCCTGCGTGTAATAGCCGTGATAGGCGTAGTGAGGGAAATCGCCCTTCGTCCCGCCGCCTACCCAGCCGTGGATTTGCTCCAGCGGCGAGCTTATCCACAGCGCGTTAACGCCCAGCTGCTGAAGATAATCGAGCTTGCCGGTCAGCCCTTTGAGATCGCCGCCGTGGAAGGTGCCAATCTCCTGCATCCCGTCTTTATGACGGCCATAGCTGTTGTCGTTGGTCGGATCGCCATTCACGTAGCGATCGGTTAATACGAAGTAGACCGTGGCGTTTTGCCAGCTGAACGGGGCGGGTTTGTCGGTTTCGGCGCGTTCCAGCAGCAGCAGGCCGTTGCTGTTGGCGGCAGGCTGAAGGGTGATTTTGCCCTGCTGCACGGTGGCGGTCTGTTTGCTGTAGAAATCGCGCACCACGCTGCCTTCCGGGAAGGTACTGCTGACATCAAGGGTGAGCGGTTTTCCGTCCCATGTCGGGCACTGGCGAACAACGTTCGCGACCGGTTTGTCTGCCGCGCTTTGCACCGACAGCATCAGGGTGGGCGTGCCGGAGCGCGTATCGATACGCATCTGGTAATCGCCCTCGCGGAACAGACGCCACTGCGGCGGGGTGCCTTCGCAAGGTTTTAGCGACAGCATTTCGTTAAGTTTGATCGCGCCCGTCGGCTGCCAGCACGCGTTGTCAAAACTTAACGTGAGGGGACGAGTACCCTTCGCAAGCTTTGCCTGGCTGATGAAGACCCCGGTGCCTTCGGCGGTAAACGCGTTAAAACCCGGTGATGACCAGCCTGCGTGCGCCAGTGCAGGCAACGCCAGTAAAGCTAATGCGGTACGTTTCATTCCATCTTCCTGTCGCGGCATTTTTAACCAGTTTGCCACCGGGCGGAGACAAGAAACTCCTCCTCCGACGCGTTCTTCAGGGCTGATGCGAAAGGATGAGTGATCCCGCTCAAAATTAAGGAGTTATCTGCGAGAACGCACACAAATTTTCAGAAATGATGCTTTAGTGAGCAACTTTCAGGTGACATAGTTTCGGAAATGGACTATTTCTTTACGTGCTCAGAAAGTCTATTTTTGATATGATTTGAGATTCCGCTCTCAAATTTTTCAAAAAATAAGGTGTTGGAATGTTTAAATCCGACCAGGAGACCTAATGATATCGACTCCCATACGACGAGTTGGGGCTACGATACTCATGTTACTCACCGTGTCGTTTTCAGGTGAGCTGCTTGCAAAAACGCACACAGATACATCGAGTCACAAAGCCCACGTTATAAAGACGGCAAGTAAAAGTAAGGTTAGCAGTAAACAAGAGTATTCTCGCAATAGTGCAAAGAGCAGTTCACTTCCTGATTTGCGAAAATACCCTTCCGGGACACCAAGGAAAAAAGCGTTTCTCCGGACGGTAATGCCTTATATTACAAGTCAAAACTCTGCGATTACCGCGGATCGTAACTGGCTTATTTCAAAGCAGTACGACAGCCGCTGGTCGCCATCTGAACGCACGCGCCTGAAAGATATCGCAAAACGCTACAAAGTCAGCTGGAACGGTAACACCCGTCGTGTGCCGTGGAATTCGCTGCTTGAACGCGTGGATATTATTCCGGGCAGCATGGTAGCGACCATGGCCGCAGCCGAAAGCGGCTGGGGCACGTCGAAACTGGCGCGCAGCAATAACAATCTTTTTGGTATGAAGTGTGCCAAAGGTCGTTGCACCAACGCGCCTGGCAAGGTGAAAGGCTACTCGCAGTTTGAGTCTGTGAAAGACTCCGTGAACGCCTACGTGGTGAATCTGAATACGCACCCGGCTTACAAATCGTTCCGTAAATCACGCGCGCAGCTGCGTAAAGCGGATCAGGAAGTGACGGCAAGTACGATGATCCACAAGCTGAAAGGGTATTCCACGCTGGGACAGAGCTATAACAACTATCTGTTCGCGATGTATCAGGATAACCAGCGCTTAATCGCCGCCCATATGTAATCTTCAAAAAACGCCTTCCACTGGAAGGCGTTTTCTTTTCTGACGCCGGTTACATCATAACTTCGCTGTGACGCTCCCGATACTCTTTCGGCGTGGTGTCATACTCTTTCTTGAATACCGAATAGAAATATTGCAGTGACGGGTAGCCGCACATCTGTGAAATTTCATTGATCGACAGCGACGTCGAAACCAGCAGGCTTCGCGCCTTCTCCAGCTTTTCTGCGTGAATGACCGCATGAATAGTCTCGCCCACCTCTTCCTTGAAGCGTTTCTCCAGATTGGAGCGAGAAATCCCCACCGAATCCAGCACCTGATCGACCTTAATCCCCTTGCAGGCGTGATTGCGGATGTAGTGCATCGCCTGGATCACCGCCGGGTCGTTAAGCGAGCGGTAGTCGGTAGAGCGACGCTCCACCACGCGAACCGGAGGGACCAACAGACGCTGGAGCGGCAGGGCTTCGTTATCCAGCAGTCGATGCAGAAGCTTCGCGGCCTGATAGCCCATCTGACGCGTTCCCTGAGCCACGGATGACAGCGCCACGCGGGACAGGTAGCGAGTCAGCTCTTCGTTATCAATGCCGATGACGCACAGCTTCTCCGGAACGGGAATATGCAAATGCTCGCAAACCTGCAAGACGTGGCGGGCACGCGCGTCCGTGACGGCGATAATCCCGGTCTGGGGCGGCAGCGTTTGCAGCCAGTCCGCCAGGCGGTTTTGCGCGTGTTGCCAGTTCTCCGGCGCGGTTTCCAGCCCCTGATACACCACGCCGCGATACTTCTCCTGCGCGACAAGCTGGCAAAAGGCGTATTCACGCTCCACCGCCCAGCGTTTACCGCTGCTGGCGGGCAGGCCGTAATAGGCGAAGCGGTGCACGCCTTTCTCTTTTAAATGCAAAAAGGCGCTTTCAACCAGCGCGTGGTTATCGGTCGCGATGTAGTGAACCGGCGGATAGTTCTCCGGTGCATGGTAAGAGCCGCCGACGCCCACAATCGGGACGTCGACGTCGGTCAGCAATTTCTCGATGATGGGGTCATCGTAGTCAGCGATCACCCCATCGCCCAGCCAGTCTTTGATATTTTCAATCCGGGCGCGAAAATCCTCTTCGATGAAGATGTCCCACTCCGATTGCGACGCCTGCAAATATTCACCCACGCCTTCGACCACCTGGCGGTCATAGGCTTTATTGGCATTGAATAACAACGTAATGCGGTGACGCTTCTCAAACATGGCTTACTTTCCCAAATCAGTCACAGTGCAGTTATCAGGCTCGTCGCTTGGTGGCGGAGTCCATCCAGACTGCCAGCAGCAGAATGGCCCCCTTGACGATATACTGCCAAAAGGTCGGGACGTCCATCATACTCATCCCGTTATCCAGCGAAGCCATAATAAATGCGCCCATTACCGCGCCCGCCACGCTGCCCACGCCGCCGGCGAGGCTGGTTCCACCTATTACACAGGCCGCGATAGCGTCCAGCTCGGCGATGTTACCGGCAGACGGTGAACCCGCCCCTAAGCGCGAGCTGAGGATAAGCCCGGCAATAGCGACCATCAGGCCGTTGATGGCGAACACGGCGAGCTTGGTGCGCTCCACGTTGATCCCAGATAAGCGCGCCGCCTCCAGATTGCCGCCGATGGCATAAATGCGACGACCGAACGCGGTGCGCGTAGCCATAAACATCCCTGCCAGCAGCAGAAGCGCTAACAGCAGGACGGGAGTCGGAACGCCACGATAATCGTTCAGCAGCCAGATGGCCCCCAGCACGATCACCGCCGTCAGGGACTGACGCCCCACCACCGAGGTCGACGGCGCAGAGGCCAGCCCCAGCGCCTGACGACGCATCCGCCCGCGCCACTGCCAGCCAATAAACGCCATCAGGCCGATAACGCCAAACGTAAAGCCTAAGCCATCTGAGAGGTAGCTTTGCCCAATCTGCGACATGGACGCGCTGGTGGGCGACACGGTGGTGCCGTTGGTGATGCCAATCAAAATGCCGCGGAAGGCCAGCATCCCGGCGAGCGTCACGATAAACGACGGCACCTTGCGATAGGCGACCCACCATCCGTTCCAGGCACCCAGCACCAGCCCCAGCACCAATGTAACCGCTACGGTGAGCGGCAGCGGCCAGCCAAGCCAGACGTCGAAAATGGCCGCCACGCCGCCAAGCAGGCCCATCATCGAGCCGACGGACAGGTCGATTTCCGCAGAGATAATGACAAATACCATCCCCACGGCCAGGATGCCGGTGATCGCCGTCTGGCGCAGCAGGTTAGATACGTTACGCGCGCTCAGGTAGGAGCCGTCGGTCATCCAGGTGAAAAAGAGCATGATGACGATGATGGCGGCGATCATGACAAACACTTGCAGGTTTAACGCTTTCAGCCCCGCGAACGCGCCTGGCGTCGGAACGGCGACTTTGAGATCAGACGGATTGGTTTTCGACATGGCGTTCGCTCCTTAATGCGGCTTCCATCACCTGCTCCTGCGTCAGGCTCTGGTTCATCAGATTGGCTTTCAGTTTTCCTTCATGCATAACCAGCACGCGGTCGCTCAGCCCCAGCACTTCGGGTAATTCAGATGAGATGACAATGACGGCAATCCCCTGCTGCACAAGCTGATTAATCAGCTTGTAGATTTCGTATTTCGCGCCGATATCGATCCCGCGCGTGGGTTCGTCCAGGATCAGGATGCGTGGATTTAGCAGCAGGCAGCGCGCCAGAATCGCTTTTTGCTGATTCCCGCCGCTCAGGCGACCAATCGCCAGCTCCGGGGAGGACGTTTTGACCTTCAGACGGGCAAGCGACTGGAGGATGCACTGCTGCTCGGCGGCATCATCCAGGCTGCTAAGCGGGCCTGAAAACTGGTTAAGCGCGGCGAGCGTAATGTTTTTACCTACCGCCATCACCGGCACGATGCCGTCTTTTTTACGGTCTTCGGGAACCATCGCAATACCCTGCGCAATGGCCTGCTGGCAGTTATCAATGTGTACCTGCTGCCCGTCGATATAAATCTTCCCTTCCCAGCGTCCGGGCCAGACGCCAAACAGGCACTGTACGGCCTCGGTACGCCCGGCACCGACCAGGCCCGCAATACCGAGGATCTCCCCGCGATGCAGCGAGAAGGAAACGTTATTCACCCGCTTGATGTGGCGGTTAATAGGGTGCCAGGCGGTGAGGTTTTCAACGCGCAGCACCTCATCGCCAATCGCGTGGGGTTCGTTCGGGTAGAGCGCCGTCAGCTCGCGGCCCACCATCATGGTGATGATGTCGTCTTCGCTCATTCCCTGCGCGTCGCGGGTGCCGATGTGTTGCCCGTCGCGGATCACGCAGATGGTGTCTGAAATGGCCTTCACCTCGTTGAGCTTGTGCGAGATATAGATGCAGGCAATGCCGTGGTTTTGCAGATCGCGGATAATATTGAGCAGCACTGCGGTTTCCTGCTCGGTGAGGGATGCCGTCGGCTCATCGAGGATCAACAGCCGCACCTGTTTGTTCAGCGCTTTGGCAATCTCCACCAGCTGCTGCTGGCCCAGCCCTAAGTCCCCGACGCGCGTATCCGGTGAAATGGCGAGGCTCACCTGCGCCAGCAGCTTTTCACAGCGCAGGGTCATGGTGTCGTAGTCCAGCACGCCGTGGCGTGAGATTTCCGCCCCGAGAAAGATGTTTTCCAGCACGGTAAGATGCTTAACCAGCGCCAGCTCCTGGTGGATAATGGCGATGCCTTTGCGTTCGGTATCGCGAATATGCGTGGCCTCAATCACCTCTCCGGCAAAAACAATTTCGCCGTCGTAGCTGCCGTGAGGGTAGATCCCGCACAGCACTTTCATCAGCGTTGATTTCCCCGAGCCGTTCTCGCCGCACAGCGAAACCACTTCCCCCGCGTTCAGGCGCAGGCTGACGTTATCGACGGCTTTCACCGCGCCAAAGGCTTTGGTGATGCTTTTCATTTCTAGTAAATAAGGCATAACTGCTCCACGTAACCCGAAGTCAGAACAGTACAAATCGATGCGCCCCCGCTAAGCAGGGGCAGCGCGGGATTACAGTTCGCTCTTTTTGTGGAAACCGTCTTTAACTACGGTGGCGTCAATATTCTCTTTATTGACTTCGACAGGCGTAAGCAGGCGGGACGGCACATCTTTCAGCCCGTTATTCAGGCTGGTGTCGGCTTTAGGTTGCTGACCATTACCCAGCTCAACGGCAATTTCCGCCGCCGTATTGGCCAGCTCGGTAATCGGTTTATAAACGGTCATGGTTTGGGTGCCCGCAATAATGCGTTTCACGCCCGCGAGGTCGGCGTCCTGACCGGAAATCGCCACTTTACCGGCCAGACCTTGTGCGCTGAGTGCCTGAATCGCGCCGCCTGCGGTGGCATCGTTGGAGGCCACAACGGCGTCAATTTTGTTGTTATTGGCGGTTAAGGCGTTTTCCATAATTTTCAGCGCATTTTCAGGAAGCCAGCCATCTGCCCACTGATCGCCAACGACTTTAATTTTGCCGCTATCAATATACGGCTTAAGGACTTTCATTTGTCCTTCGCGGAACAGTTTGGCGTTGTTATCCACCGGCGAGCCGCCCATCAGGAAATAATTCCCCTGAGGCACTTTGTCGACCAGGCTTTTGGCCTGTAATTCGCCCACTTTTTCATTATCGAAAGAAATATAAAAATCAATATCCGCATTATTTATCATGCGGTCATAGGCTAATACTTTTATTCCCTCTTGTTTCGCTTCTTTAACAACGTTACTTAACACCTGTCCGTTGTAAGGGATAATGACCAGCACATCAACGCCACGGTTGATCATATTCTCGATTTGCGACATTTGCGTTTCTTCGTTGCCGTTAGCCGACTGAACAAACACCTGAGCGCCGAGTGATTCCGCTTTTTTCACAAAAATATCGCGATCTTTTTGCCAGCGTTCCAGACGCAAATCGTCAATCGCCATGCCGATTTTGACCTCTTTCGCGTGTCCGGCAAAGCTGGCAAGCAGGAGAGTAGTGCAGAGAGTAAGGGACAGATTCTTTATCTTCATAATGATGAGGCCTTGTTGTAGGTGATGTGTTGCCGAGATAAAAGAAACATTCACTGCTGTAGACGTAGCAAATTTTTAACGTGGAATGGCTGGCTGGCAATTACAGATTTTTATCTTCTCATTACGATATTTGGTTTATTTCTGAATTTATGACCGCGATCGGATTTTAAAATGCGTAACTTATTAATTACACGCAAATCTGGAATGCGCGCCGAAAAATAGTTTGCATGCGCATTATTTTGCGAGCCAGCGCACAGTTGTGCATTCTCTCAATAGCAGTGTGAAATAACGTAATTGAGCAACTGCGAATGTGTATTCACTATTACTCCAGTATCGACTACTCGCCGCATCCCTTGATTATGGAGCTCAATATGCAAGCTTATTTCGACCAACTCGATCGTGTTCGTTACGAAGGCCCGAAATCCACCAATCCTTTAGCATTTCGTCACTACAATCCGGATGAGCTGGTACTGGGTAAGCGCATGGAAGATCATCTGCGCTTCGCCGCCTGTTACTGGCACACTTTCTGCTGGAATGGTGCCGATATGTTCGGCGTTGGCTCGTTCGATCGCCCGTGGCAGCAGCCTGGCGAGGCCCTTGAGCTGGCGAAACGCAAAGCCGATGTGGCGTTTGAATTCTTCCACAAGCTGAATGTGCCGTATTACTGCTTCCATGACGTTGACGTGTCTCCGGAAGGCGCGTCGCTGAAAGAGTATCTGAACAACTTCGCGCAAATGGTCGACGTGCTGGCAGAAAAACAGCAGCAGAGCGGCGTGAAGCTGCTGTGGGGCACCGCGAACTGCTTTACCAACCCGCGCTACGGCGCAGGGGCGGCAACCAACCCGGATCCGGAAGTCTTTAGCTGGGCCGCCACGCAGGTGGTTACCGCCATGAACGCCACGCACCAGCTTGGGGGCGAAAACTACGTGCTGTGGGGCGGCCGTGAAGGTTACGAAACCCTGCTGAACACCGATCTGCGCCAGGAGCGTGAACAGATTGGTCGCTTCATGCAGATGGTCGTCGACCATAAGCACAAAATCGGTTTCCGCGGCACGCTGCTGATCGAGCCAAAACCGCAGGAGCCAACCAAACATCAGTACGATTATGACGTCGCGACCGTTTACGGCTTCCTGAAGCAGTTTGGTCTGGAAAAAGAGATCAAAGTGAACATCGAAGCGAACCACGCGACCCTGGCGGGACACTCGTTCCACCACGAAATTGCCTCAGCGATTGCGCTCGGCATCTTCGGTTCTGTGGATGCCAACCGTGGCGATCCGCAACTGGGCTGGGATACCGACCAGTTCCCAATCAGCGTTGAAGAGAATGCGCTGGTGATGTACGAAATCATCAAAGCGGGCGGCTTTACTACCGGTGGCCTGAACTTTGACGCCAAAGTACGCCGTCAGAGCACCGATAAATATGACCTGTTCTACGGCCATATCGGCGCGATGGACACCATGGCGCTGGCGCTGAAGGTGGCGGCTCGTATGATTGAAGACGGTGAGCTGGATAAGCGCGTGGCGAAGCGTTACGGCGGCTGGAACAGCGAGCTGGGTCAGCAGATTTTGAAAGGGCAGCTGTCGCTCGCCGAGATCGCGAAGTACGCTGAACAACATAGCCTGGCACCGCAGCATCAGAGCGGTCACCAGGAGCTGCTGGAAAACCTCGTGAATCACTATCTGTTCGATAAATAACAGCCTGTAGGCCCGGCTCGCTGCGCGCTACCGGGCATGTTCAGTTAAGGAATCCACTATATGTATATCGGGATCGATCTTGGCACATCGGGTGTGAAAGCCATTCTGCTGAGCGAGCAGGGCGAGGTGCTGGCGACACAGACTGAAAAGTTACGAGTTTCACGCCCGCATCCGCTGTGGTCAGAACAGGACCCGGAGCAGTGGTGGCAGGCGACGGACCGCGCAATCAAAGCCCTCGGACAACAGCACAGCCTGAGGGACGTTAAAGCGCTCGGCATTGCCGGACAAATGCACGGCGCAACGCTGCTCGACAGCGAGCATCGCGTTCTGCGCCCGGCTATTCTCTGGAACGACGGCCGCTGCGGTGAAGAGTGCGCCATCCTTGAAGAACGCGTACCCACCTCCCGCGAAATCACCGGCAACCTGATGATGCCCGGGTTTACCGCGCCCAAACTGTTATGGGTACAGTGCCACGAACCCGAGGTGTTCCGCCAGGTGGCGAAGGTGCTGCTGCCGAAAGATTACCTGCGTTTTCGCATGACGGGCGAATTTGCCAGCGATATGTCAGACGCCGCGGGGACCATGTGGCTCGACGTGGCGAAGCGTGACTGGAGCGAGGCGATGCTCGATGCCTGTCAGCTCACGCGCGATCGTATGCCTGACCTGTTTGAAGGCAGTGACATCACCGGCTCGCTTAAGGCGTCGGTAGCGGAAAGCTGGAATATGCCTGCCGTACCGGTGGTGGCGGGCGGTGGCGATAACGCGGCTGGCGCGGTCGGCGTGGGCATGGTGGATGCAGGGCAGGCGATGCTCTCGCTGGGCACCTCTGGCGTCTATTTTGCCGTAAGCGATGGTTATCGCAGCAACCCGGAAAATGCGGTTCACAGCTTCTGTCATGCACTGCCGGGGAAATGGCACCTGATGTCCGTGATGCTCAGTGCCGCATCGTGTCTGGATTGGGCGGCAAAACTGACGGGTATGACCGATGTTCCGGCGCTGATCGCCGCCGCGCAGCAGGCGGATGACAACGCCGGGGCAGTCTGGTTCTTGCCCTATCTGTCCGGTGAACGCACGCCGCATAACAATCCCGAAGCTGAAGGCGTCTTTTTTGGCTTAACGCATCAGCATGGCCCGGCGGAGCTGGCTCGCGCGGTGCTGGAGGGTGTCGGGTATGCGCTGGCGGACGGCATGGACGTGGTTCACGACTGCGGCCTGAAGCCGACCAGCATCACCCTGATCGGCGGCGGCGCACGCAGCGGCTACTGGCGGCAGATGCTTGCGGATATCAGCGGGCTACAGCTTGATTACCGCACGGGCGGAGACGTCGGGCCTGCGCTGGGTGCGGCGCGTCTGGCGCAGATTGCAATGAATCCGGGTAAACCGCTGGCGCAACTTTTGCCCCAGTTGCCGCTTGAACAGCAGCACATTCCGGATGCGAAAAAACACGCGCGTTATGCCGAACGTCGTGATGTGTTCCGTAAAATTTATCAGCAGCTTTTACCGTTGATGTCCTGAAACCTTGCCGGGTGGTGGCTTCGCCTTACCCGGCCTACGGACTGATGTTTGGTGGCGGCTTTATTTGCACAATTTCGTAGGCCCGGCAAGCGAAGCGCCGCCGGGCACGCAAGCCGCACTTAACTGACGAATCTGCGCGTATCGATTTTTTGCAGCAGCATGGATAACAGCAAACTCGCCAGCAGGGTCGCGGTGAAAATCCAGATAATATCCAGCAGCGGCCAGCTTTTTAGCTCCACGCCGCGCGTACGAAGGGCGTGGATAATCAGCGCGTGAAAGCCGTAGATCCCGAGCGAATGCCGTGAGATTAAACCCAGAACCGGGAGAGGGCGCGCATTAAGCGTATTTTTCGCGAGCGTCAGCAGGGAAACCGCGCAGATAAAGACCATCGGGCCGCAGTAGAGATACCAGGTATCGGCAAAGTTGCCGCGCCATTGCAGCTCATACAGCGTGCCGCGCGAAATAATCACCACGCTGAGAATGAAGATCCCCCCGCACAGCCAGCTCAGCCCGCGCTTTTGCGTGTCCATCATCCCCAGCGCACGTCCCAACATGCCGTACAGCACGTAGTAAAAGGTATCGCCGTTGATGTAGAGGTTGACGGGCAGCCACTCAACTCCGTCAATTTTCTGCGACAGGGTATTGGGGTTTGCCACGATGCCAATCACCACCATCAGCGCCAGCAGCATTTTCCAGCCGACCTGTTTTACCTGGATCAGCGGTGAAACTAGATAAATAACGATAATCGCGAAGAAGAACCACAGATGATAAAAGACCGGCTTTTGCAGCACGTTTTTCAGCGAAAGCCCGGCGTTAATAGAGGTGAACAGCGTGATATAGAGCAGCGCCACGGCGCTATAAAAGAGCAGGCATGATGCAATACGAGCGAAATGTCTGGGCTGGGCGCTGCGTTCGCCAAAAAAGAGAAAGCCGGAAATCATAAAGAATAACGGCACGCTCACCCGCGACGCGGAATTCAAAATATTGGCGATATCCCAGTTAACCTGGCTGATGCTGTGGGCATTGGTGACATACCAGGTGGTTGTGTGGATCATCACCACCATCAGACACGCTATGCCTCGCAGATTATCAATCCAGCTAATTTTTGACTGCATCAGTTCCTCTTTATTCCTTGCAAAAAGAGTGTGACTTTCAGAATGCCTAAGCCTTCCCTTGGAAAATTCTGACTTTTATACCCCAGGCTTGTACGCGGGGCGCGAGATTCGCAGAATGCTTAACCTTAATCTATAAAAGTGTTGATACTAAAAATAACAGCCACAGACCAGGCCGGTAATAAAAATGATGATGAAGCGCGTGGCGTCACTGTTTCTGCTGATGGTGCTTGCAGGATGCAGTCAATCACAAGATGTGCCTGTGCAGAAAGCGCAGACCGGGAAAGTGAGCCCGGAACGCTCCCTGAATATGGAGCAGCAGTGCAAGGATAAAGCGGCCTACCGCTATAACACGGGCGCGAAAAAAATCGACGTCACCGACTTCGAGCGCTTCCAGGGAAGCTACGAGCTGCGGGGGCATACGTCGCGTAAAGAGGGCTTTGTCTGCTCTTTTGATGCGGACGGCCAGTTTTTACACCTCTCCATGCGCTGATCTGCGCGGATATTCATCAGCCATAGCGCCAACGCATTCTGGCTTAACGGCTTATTTCCCCAATTTTCCCTAAACAACCCCGTTTCGTACTGTATATCTTGCAGCCAGCGGGTATACTGATCGCTTCCATTAAAACCACACGTATCCAGCACGAAATACTATGCAAAAGTTTGATACCAAGACCTTCCAGGGCCTGATCCTGACCTTACAGGATTACTGGGCTCGCCAGGGCTGCACCATTGTTCAACCTTTGGACATGGAAGTTGGCGCAGGCACCTCACACCCGATGACCAGCCTGCGCGCATTAGGCCCAGAGCCAATGGCAACCGCATATGTGCAGCCTTCCCGCCGTCCTACCGATGGCCGTTACGGCGAAAACCCGAACCGTTTGCAGCACTACTATCAGTTCCAGGTGGTCATTAAGCCTTCCCCTGACAATATTCAGGAGCTGTACCTCGGGTCACTGAAAGAGCTGGGTATGGATCCGACCATTCACGACATTCGTTTCGTGGAAGATAACTGGGAAAACCCAACGCTGGGTGCCTGGGGTCTGGGCTGGGAAGTGTGGCTGAACGGCATGGAAGTGACGCAGTTCACCTACTTCCAGCAGGTTGGCGGTCTGGAATGTAAACCGATCACGGGTGAAATCACCTACGGTCTGGAACGTCTGGCTATGTACATTCAGGGCGTAGACAGCGTTTACGACCTGGTCTGGAGCGACGGCCCGCTGGGTAAAACCACCTACGGCGACGTGTTCCATCAGAACGAAGTGGAGCAATCCACCTATAACTTCGAATACGCGGACGTGGACTTCCTGTTCACCTGCTTCGAGCAGTACGAGAAAGAAGCGCAGCAGCTGCTGGCGCTGGAAACTCCGCTGCCGCTGCCTGCCTATGAGCGTATTCTGAAGGCCGCCCACAGCTTCAACCTGCTGGACGCCCGCAAAGCTATCTCCGTGACTGAACGTCAGCGCTACATCCTGCGTATTCGCACCCTGACCAAAGCCGTTGCAGAAGCATACTACGCGTCCCGTGAAGCCCTTGGCTTCCCGATGTGCAACCGAAACAAATAAGAGGCGGCCATGTCTGAGAAAACTTTCCTGGTGGAAATTGGCACCGAAGAGCTGCCACCAAAAGCCCTGCGCAGCCTGGCTGAATCTTTTGCTGCGAACGTGACCGCCGAGCTGGATAACGCTGGCCTGGCGCACGGTAAAATTGAATGGTTTGCGGCTCCGCGTCGTCTGGCGCTGAAAGTGGCAAGCCTGGCGTCCGCTCAGCCGGATCGCGAAGTTGAAAAGCGTGGTCCTGCTATTGCCCAGGCGTTCGACGCCGAAGGCAAACCAAGCAAAGCGGCAGAAGGCTGGGCGCGTGGTTGCGGCATCACCGTTGACCAGGCCGAGCGTCTGACCACCGATAAAGGCGAGTGGCTGCTGTATCGCGCCCATGTGAAAGGCGAAAGCGCAGAAGCGCTGCTGCCAAACATGATTGCGACCTCGCTGGCTAAGCTGCCAATTCCAAAACTGATGCGCTGGGGCGCGTCTGACGTTCACTTCGTGCGTCCGGTTCATACCGTGACCCTGCTGCTGGGCGATACCGTTATTCCTGCCACCATTCTGGGCGTAGCGTCCGATCGCGTGATCCGCGGTCACCGCTTTATGGGCGAGCCAGAGTTCACCATCGACAATGCCGATCAGTATCCGCAGATCCTGCTGGAGCGCGGTAAAGTTATTGCTGATTACGAACAGCGTAAAGCGAAAATCAAAGCCGATGCCGAAGAAGCCGCGCGTCAGATTGGCGGTAACGCTGACCTGAGCGAAAGCCTGCTGGAAGAGGTTACCTCGCTGGTGGAATGGCCGGTTGTGCTGACCGCGAAGTTCGAAGAGAAATTCCTGGCTGTTCCGGCTGAAGCGCTGGTTCACACCATGAAGGGTGACCAGAAGTACTTCCCGGTCTACGCTAACGACGGCAAACTGCTGCCAAACTTCATCTTCGTGGCGAACATCGAATCGAAAGATCCGATCCAGATTATCTCCGGTAACGAGAAAGTGGTTCGTCCACGTCTGGCGGATGCCGAGTTCTTCTTTAATACCGACCGTAAAAAGCGTCTGGAAGATAACCTGCCGCGCCTGCAAACCGTGCTGTTCCAGCAGCAGCTGGGTACGCTGCGCGACAAGACCGACCGTATCGCTGAGCTGTCCGGCTGGATCGCCCGCGAAATCGGTGCGGACGTGAACCACGCGACCCGCGCGGGCCTGCTGTCCAAATGCGACCTGATGACCAACATGGTGTTTGAATTTACCGACACCCAGGGCGTCATGGGCATGCACTACGCGCGACACGATGGCGAAGCGGAAGATGTAGCCGTTGCCCTGAACGAGCAGTATCAGCCGCGCTTTGCCGGTGACGATCTGCCGTCTAACCCGGTTGCCTGTGCAGTTGCGATTGCGGACAAAATGGACACCCTGGCGGGTATCTTCGGCATCGGTCAGCATCCGAAAGGCGACAAAGACCCGTTTGCGCTGCGTCGTGCCGCGCTCGGCGTGCTGCGTATCATCGTTGAGAAGAACCTGAACCTCGATCTGCAAACCCTGACCGAAGAAGCGGTGCGTCTGTACGGCGACAAGCTGACCAACGCGAAGGTAGTCGACGATGTTATCGACTTCATGCTCGGCCGCTTCCGCGCCTGGTATCAGGACGAAGGTTACACCGTTGACACCATCCAGGCGGTACTGGCGCGTCGTCCAACCCGTCCGGCTGATTTCGATGCGCGTATGAAGGCCGTGTCCCACTTCCGTACGCTGGAAGCGGCATCTGCCCTGGCTGCGGCCAACAAGCGTGTTTCCAACATTCTGGCGAAGTCCGACGAAACCCTGAACGAGCGCGTAAACGCTGCGACCCTGAAAGAGCCAGAAGAGATTGCGCTGGCGATGCAGGTTGTGGTGCTGCGCGACAAGCTGGAGCCGTATTTCGCGGAAGGCCGCTACCAGGAAGCGCTGGTGGAGCTGGCTGAACTGCGCGACGTGATCGACGCCTTCTTCGAGAAAGTGATGGTCAACGTGGAAGACAAAGAGCTGCGTGTTAACCGTCTGTCTATGCTCGAAAAACTGCGCGAGCTGTTCCTGCGCGTGGCGGATATTTCGCTGCTTCAGTAACGACTCTCTTGCGTTAAAAACCCGCTTCGGCGGGTTTTTTTACAGGCGTGAGCCGAAAAATTAACCTTGAAATGGTCAATAAATTACCTTTATCCTGAGCCCCGTTAACTTTTCCTCTCTGGAGCGCATACCCGAAATGAACAAACACGACTGATGAATTTCGATCCTTGCTAAACGCTATCGCGTCGGCAGGGGATGTTTTGATTTCATTCAGGAGTGCTTATGGCTCATTTTGCGCAGCCCCCTTCTTTTATTTTGCATCAGGTCACCTGTCAGTTTGCGACGGGCGATACCCTTTTTGGTCCGCTTGATGTCTCGATTGAATCCTCACTGTCCGCCCTTGTGGGTCGCAACGGCAGCGGCAAAACGCGTCTGCTGCGCCTGCTGGCAGGGATGGATGAACCGGCAAGCGGGCATATTGAACGTTTCGGAACACGAGTCTACGTTGCGCAGCAGCAGGATATTTCCCCGCACACCACGCTGGCTGAACTGCTGGGCTATGACGCCCTCTTTGCCGCGCGCAGGCGCATCGACAGCGGTGATTACCGGCCTGAGGATATTGAGCTTCTCGACGGTCACTGGGATCTCGCCGAGCGGCTGAGCGATGCGTTTATCAATGCGCATCTCCCGGCGTTTGATCCCGACAGGCCTGCATCGACGCTCAGCGGCGGCGAGCGCGTTCGCGCCCTGCTGTGCGGTGCATTTAACGCAGGCGCAGACTTCCTGCTGCTGGACGAGCCAACTAACCACCTCGACAGGGAAGGGCGGGCGTGGTTTTACGCCGAGCTGGCACGCTTTAGCGGCGGCGTGCTGGTCGCCTCCCATGACCGGGAATTACTGGCGCAGGTGCCGCGCATTTTAGAACTCAGCCCTTCTGGTCTGCGCGTTTACGGCGGCAATTATGCGGACTATCAGCGACAGCGCGATGCCGAGCAGCAAGCCGCCCGCGCCGCGCTTGAGCACGCCGCCACCGAGCGGAAACGCACCCGCGCGCGCATGAAAAAAGAGCATGACGACAGCCAGCGGCGTTCGGCAAAAACGCTGCGCACCGTGGATAGTCTCAATATCGCCTCGTTTGAGCGCGTCAAATACAAAGGGGCGGCCAAAGAGCGCATTGGCTCCTGGCGCAAGCAGCACAGCGACCAAAACGATGCCCTGAATGCCGCGGTCAGCAGGGCGCGCGAGCGGGTTGAAGAAGATAATCCGGTGATGTTTACCCTGCCGGGAAGCCAGATAGCCGAAGGCAAACAGGTGCTGGTGCTGGAAGCGCTGCGGCTACCACATCTGGATATTTCGCCAATCAACTGGCGAATGGACGGGCCGATGCGCGTGGCGCTGCGCGGGCCAAACGGCTGCGGGAAATCGACATTGTTAAAAGCGATCCTCGGCGACGTTACGCCCGTTTCTGGAACCTGCCGCCTGTCGGTGAGCTGTGCTTATCTCGATCAGCACGTGTCCCGGCTTGATCTGTCGTTATCGGTGATGGCGCACCTTAACCTCGGCAACACGCCGCTGGATGAGGGAGTGCTGCGTACCCGGCTGGCGCAGCTCCAGCTGGGCGCGGATAAAGTGACGTTGCCGTTAGGGGAGTTGAGCGGCGGCGAGCGGCTGAAGGTGGCACTGGCCTGCGTGCTCTGGCGCGAAGAGGCGGCGCAGCTGCTGCTTTTGGATGAACCCACGAACCATCTCGATCTGGCATCCGTGCAGGCGATTGAAGCCGCGCTGGCGGATTTTCCCGGCGCGCTGCTGGTGGTGTCGCACGATGAGGCATTTCTCGACGGGTTAAAACTGACGCACGAGCTGGTGTGGCAGGAAGAGGATGCGGGGTGGTGCTGTAAGCCCCTTTAAAACACAAGCCCCCGCAAGGGCGGGGGCGGTCAACTACTATCAGGCAATCTGCTTGCTGAGTGCCGGGTTGGCCTGAATCAGGCGCATCAGCTTTAGCTCGGCGGGCGTGGGTTTTTCACGTTTAGATTCCCACTCCAGCACCATTGCCACGCTGACACCCATTGCTCTGGCGAATTCATCGTTTTTCAATCCCGACCCTTTGCGCAATTGCTCAAATTCTGTAAAGGGATTGGACTTTTGCGACAGCATAACCGTCTGGGGTACATCTTTAAAAATAATCTGTTCCAGGCTGCTCAGCAGCTCAAACTCAGGATCTTTATATTCCATTGAGAACTCCTCTTAAATCACACAGGGATCAAGAACCTCTTAGAGCCACTTAAGAATAGTCTTTAATGCAAACTCAGGATCGTCACGGATGTGACTAATTGTGCGGTAACGATCGCTTTACGCGTTTCAGCAATATGGATAGTTATGCTAATGCGCTGATTAACCATATATCGGCTTCGCTACGTATTTTTTTGTAAAAAGTCGGAAATAAAACGGCAATAGCCGTTTTGCATGAAAAGAGTATCTTGCAAGCCTGACCTGGACTATCCTTGTCACCGTCGGGCACGCGTGTGCCGGTGTGCGCTTTTTTGGGTGAAAGGAGTAATAAAATGGCGACAGGAAAGTCCTGCTCTCGCTGGTTTGCGCCTATTGCGGCGTTATTGGTGATTTTTAGCCTGAGTGGGTGTTTCGATAAAGAAGGCGATCAGCGCAAAGCGTTTATCGATTTTCTTCAGAATACGGTGATGCGCAGTGGCGAACGTTTGCCAACCCTGACTGCGGATCAGAAAAAACAGTTTGGTCCTTTCGTTTCCGATTACGCCATTCTGTATGGTTATTCACAGCAGGTAAGTCAGGCGATGGACTCCGGTCTGCGCCCTGTTTTGGATAGCGTCAACGCCATCCGCGTACCTCAGGATTACATGACGCAGAGCGAACCGCTGCGCCAGTCTAACGGTGCGCTGGGCGTGCTGAGCCAGCAGTTGCAGAACGCTAAAATGCAGGCCGATGCTTCTCGCTCCGCGCTGAAGCAGGGCGACGATCTGAAACCTGTGTTCGACAAGGCGTATGAGAAAGTGGTGACCAAACCCGCTGATGCCTTGCAGCCGCTGATCCCGGCAGCGCAGATTTTCACGCAGCAGCTGGTGCAGGTGGGTGAATACATTACGCAGCAGGGTACGCAGGTGAGCTTTGTCTCTAACGGTATCCAGTTCCCGACGTCACAGCAGGCCAGCCAGTATAACGCGTTGATTGGTCCGCTCGCTTCGCAGCATCAGGCGTTTAGCCAGGCGTGGAGTGCGGCAGTCGCCGCGACCGAGTAAAAAAACAGCCCCGCTTGATGCGGGGTTTTTTATAAGTAATGAAAATAACGCTTGTCATTCATCTACCACATAGGTATAACTGTCTCGTCGGTTTGTTACACAGACCTAAAGCAGTTTAGTAAAGCAGTCCAGATTGTTATCCATAGATACCCTTCGTTGTGACCCTTCCTTCATCGCTTAATTCTGTAACGCAACCCATCTGCGCCGGAAGGCACACTATATTTGTTAATAAGGTAATTTCTATGTCTGGTAAAATGACTGGTCTGGTAAAATGGTTCAACGCTGATAAAGGTTTCGGCTTCATCACTCCTGACGATGGCTCAAAAGACGTGTTCGTACACTTCTCTGCTATCCAGAACGATGGCTACAAATCTCTGGATGAAGGTCAGAAAGTTTCCTTCACCATCGAAAGCGGCGCTAAAGGCCCAGCAGCTGGTAACGTTGTAAGCCTGTAAGCTTCCAACCCAGTAGCACAAAATTCAAAAACCCGCCTTCTGGCGGGTTTTTTCGTTTCTACTTTTGGATCTGCGGATTCACGCAGTTCTTCTCCACCTTCCCGCTCAGCGCAGCAATCAGGTTATCCACGGCGGTGGCCGCCATGTTGTAGCGGGTTTCATGCGTTGCCGAACCGATGTGCGGCAGGGCAACCACGTTAGGCATTGTCAGCAGCGGCGAGCTTGTCGGCAGCGGCTCTTGCTCAAACACGTCCAGACCGGCGGCGTGGATCTCACCGTTTTGCAATGCGTCAATCAGCGCCTGTTCATCCACCACCGGGCCACGACCGGCATTGATGAAAATGGCCGATTTCTTCATTTTCGCAAATTCCGCTTTGCCTATCAGATGATGGGTTTCATCCGTTAACGGCAGGATCAGGCAGACGTAGTCGGCCTCCTGAAGCAGCGTATCCAGCTCGCAGTAGCGCGCGTTAAAGCGCTCTTCCGCTTCACTGTGGTGACGACGCGCGTTGTAGAGGATAGGCATGTTAAAGCCGAAGTGCGCGCGCTGCGCCAGCGCCAGGCCGATACGGCCCATCCCGACAATCCCCAGCGTTTTGCCGTGAACGTCGACACCAAACCAGTCCGGACCGATGCTTTTCGTCCATTCGCCCGCTTTCACGCGCTCGGCCACTTCCACTACCCGACGCGCGGTGCTGAGCACCAGCGCCATCAGCGTATCGGCGACGGTCTCCGTCAGGGCATACGGCGTATGCATCAGCAGAACGTGGCGCGCGTTCAGGGCGTCGACGTCGAAGTTGTCATACCCCACGGAGATAGTAGAAGTCGCGCGAAGCTTCGGCATTTTCTCCAGCAGTGCGGCATCCACTTTCTCGCTTGAACCCAGCAGCCCTTCGGCGCTGGCGAACGCCTCTGCGTGCTGCGCGACGGTCTCCGGATTAAGGTTTTTCACCTGCGTCACGGTGAAGTGCTCTTCCAGGCGCTTTTGCAGATCTTCAGGCAGTGCTTTATACAAAATGACGGACGGCTTCATGCTAATCTCCGTTGATTTTCAATAGGTTCAGGCGTGTCGTGCGCCGACGGGCAGCTGTTGATTATTAGCAGGCTTAACAATCAGAGTAAGCCACACTGAGGCAAAAAGTGCTACCCCCATAAATATGTACGATGCGGACGGGCTGCCGGTTGCGCCGTTCAGATAGCCCACAAACCAGGAGCCAAAGAAGGAGCCGAGCGCGCCCATGCTGTTGATCAGCGCCATCGCGCCGCCCGCCACGTTACGCGGCAGCATCTCCGGGATAATGGCGAAGAAGGGGCCATACGGGGCGTACATAGCCGCACCGGCAATCACCAGCAATGTGTAAGAAACCCAGAAATGGTTTGCGCCAACCGCCCACGAGCCGATAAATGCAAAGGCGGCTATCAGCAGCAATGGCCAGACGAAGAGCTTACGGTTCTGGAGTTTGTCCGAGGCCCATGAGCAGATAATCATGGCGATGGTTGCCGCCAGATAAGGTACGGAAGACAGCCAGCCCACCTGCACCATGCCGAGGTTTTCACCGCCGCTGCGGATAATCGACGGCAGCCACAGCACGAAGCCATACACGCCAATGCTCCACGTAAAATACTGGGCGCACAGCAGGATCACGTTACGCGAGCGGAACGCTTCGCCGTAGTTACGCACCGCCTTCAGCCCCTGCTGTTCTTTATCGAGCAGCGCCTGCAACGCTGCTTTTTCGTCTTCGGAAAGCCATTTCGCCTGGGCCGGCTTATCTTTCACCAGCACCCACCAGCAGAACGCCCAAATTACCGCCGGGACGCCTTCGATGATAAACATTTCGCGCCAGCCAAAGGACTGGATCAGGTAGCCGGACACTACCGACATCCACAGCACCGTGACCGGGTTGCCGAGGATCAGGAAGGTATTGGCGCGAGAGCGTTCGGATTTGGTAAACCAGTTGCTGATGTAGATCAGCATCGCGGGCATAACCGCCGCCTCGACCACGCCGAGGATAAAGCGGATGGCCGCCAGCGCCGGGATATTGTTCACCACCCCGGTCAGCGACGCGCAGCCGCCCCACAAAATCAGGCAGATAAAGATAAGCTTGCGCACGCTGCGGCGCTCGGCGTAGATCGCACCGGGGATCTGGAAGAAGAAATAGCCGAGGAAGAAGAGGGCACCGAGCAGGGAAGAGATACCTTTGGTGATACCAAGATCTTCGGTGATCCCCGCGGCGGACGCGAAACTGAAGTTGGCACGATCGAGGTACGCCAGGCTGTACGTGATAAACACGATTGGCATGATGTACCACCAGCGTTTTACTGCATTGGTCGAACTGTTCATAGGCTTGCCTCTGTTGTGGAGGTGATTACCCCCTCGGATCTATTCGTCGAGCTGCGCGCGAGTGGGTAATCCTTCGCTGTCGCCCTGCACCTGGATTGCCAGCGATCCAATCCTGTTGCCCCGCGCTACGGCCTGTTGCAGCGTTTTACCTTCCAGCAGGGCGCTAATCACGCCGACGGCGAATCCATCGCCTGCGCCAACGGTATCGACCACGTTATCGACCTTAACCGCCGCCACCGCGCCCTGCTCGCCGCTGGCGGTTTTAAACCAGGCGCCGTCGGCACCGGTTTTCAGCACCACGGCTTTAACCCCTTGATTCAGGTAGAAATCGGCAATCCCCTCCGGCGTCTTTTCACCCGTGAGGATCATCCCTTCTTTGACTCCCGGCAGCACCCAGTCGGCCTGGAACGCCAGGCGGTTGAGTTTCTCGACCATCTCCGCTTCGCTTTTCCACAGCACCGGGCGCAGATTCGGATCAAACGAGATCGTCTTGCCCTGCGCCTTCATCGCCGAGGCAGCGTGATCCAGTAAACCGTACGAGCTGGCAGACAGCGCGGCGGCGACGCCGCTCAGGTGAAGATGTCGCGCAGAGCCGAAGTAGCGGGCGTCAAAATCGTCTACTGAAAGATGGCTTGCGGCAGAGCCTTTGCGGAAATACTCCACGGTGGGATCGGTTCCATTTTCCACCTTAGATTTCAGCTGGAAGCCGGTCGGGAAGCGCCCGTCGAGCGTCACGCCCGCGGCATCTATCCCCTCTTTTTTCAGTGAATCCAGAACGAAATGGCCGAAGCTGTCGTCGCCCACGCGGCTCACCCAGCCCACGTTCAGGCCCAGACGCGCCAGGCCCGTCGCGACGTTCAGCTCTGCGCCCGCCACGCGTTTGATAAAGCTCTCGACCGCGCTCAGCTCGCCCGTTTCGGTGGCAACAAACATCGCCATGGCTTCGCCGATAGTGATTACATCCAGCGTCTTATGCATGATTTACTCCTCGCGCAGCAGGTTGACGTAATGACGGGTGACGGCGGTTAAATCCGCCCCCTCCAGCGGGAATTCGATACCGCGCGGCGCATCGGAAGGCAGCCGATCGAGCAGCGCCAGCCAGCGGGCGTCGGCGTTATCCGGCGCAACGGCACGAAACTGCGCGTTGTGCGCGACGGCGGCTTTGACGTGGATATAGCTGACGGCAGGTGCCAGATGACGCGCGGCCTCTTCCGGCGAATCGCCGACCCACAGCCAGTTGCCCATATCAAAGGTCAGCGTGATCGGCAGGGACATCACCCGGCAGGCCGCCTTGAAGCGCTGCATCGGGGCGAGCTGGCCGCAGTCGGTCTGATCGTTTTCAACCACCAGCGCCATGCCGCTTGCATCCAGCAAAGCGCGAAGGGCGTCAAGCGGCTGTTTATCCTGAAAATGACCGAGGGAGACCTTGAGCCACAGGGCGTTGAGGGTGCTGGCTTCCGCCAGATAGCGCGACAGGTCCGGATTGAGCTTACCGTCTGCGGTAAACAGAGGGGCAGGGGCGGAGTAACAGGCCAGCAGGCCCAGCAGTTTAATGGATTCGCCCAGCGCGGGCAGCGTCTGTAGCTCCTCGCTGGTGAACAGTTCGCGGCGGATCTCAACCCCGTCGGCACCTGCGGCAGCAATCACGGGCAGCATCGCTCGTTGTCCGCCCGCCTCTCGCACCCGATCCGCGCCGTACGCGGCGGTGACCACCATAATTTTCCTGCTCATTGCCTGACTCCATCGCCTGTATTGATAGTAATACGCTAGATGGTACCGGTTCCAAAGGAAAGGTCAGGATGTTGAATTTATGATCGCTATCACGAAGGAAGAATTATCGGGAGGTTGAGCCGCGAACGATCAGTTCACCGGAGAAAACCTGCTCGCGGACCGCGTCGCTTTCCCCTTCAATGCGCCGAACCACCTGTTCCACAGCGGCATAGCCGATCTGCCAGGTAGGCTGTTTGAGAGTGGTAATGCCCACGCCCGCCAGCTCGGCCCATTCGAGTTCGTCAAAGCCCAGCAGGCCGATATCGCTGCCCCAGTGCAGGCCGATGCGCTTAAGGGATCGGGCAACCTGAAGTGTGAGCGCACCGTTGGCGGAGATCACCGCCTTACGCATCCCGCGGTGGCGGGTGTGGAACTGGCGCAGGGTATTGTCGATCTGCTCTGACTCGTGGAGCGGGGTTTCGGCGTTTTCGGCGATAACGCCCGGATAGCGCGCCAGGGTCGCGCGGAAGGCGCTCAGGCGATCGCGGCGAGTATTGACCATGCCGAGCGGTTCGCTGAGAAACAGGATCGCCTCGAAGCCTTGTTCAATCAGGTGCTCCGTCGCAGTGGTGGCCGCCTGGGTATTGTCCAGCCCTACCACGTCGCAGGCAAATTCCGGGATTTTTCGGTCAATCAGCACCATCGGCAGGGAGGACTGTTGCAGGCGGTTCAGCCCCTCTTCGCGCATCCCCACGGCGTTAACCACAATGCCTTCCACCTGATAGCTGCGCAGCAGATCGAGGTAATGCAGCTCCTGATCGAGTTCGTTGTTGGTGTTACAGACCAGCGGGGTGAAGCCTTTTTCACGACAGGCGGCCTCGATGCCGCTCAGCACGTTGACGGAGTAGGGGTTGGTGATGTCGGCGATAATCAGCCCGATAAGGCGGGTGCGGCCATGCTTCAGGCCGCGGGCCATCAGGCTTGGGCGGTAGTCGAGCTCGGCGATAGCCTGTTCAATACGGGCGAGCAGCGCGTCGGAAAGCAGATGTTTCTCGCCGTTGAGATAGCGCGAAATACTGGTTTTACCGGTTTTGGCGGCCTTCGCCACGTCGCTGATGGTGGCCCGTGTGGATTTGCGCATCGATGATTTCCCTGAATTTGGTGGGAATACCTTAGCGGGAAAATCAGCGATGGCAAGTGGTTCATTCCGGGGGAAGCGGACTGAGAGCCGAGTCTACATTCAC
Source organism: Enterobacter asburiae (assembly GCF_021440515.1). Taxonomy (GTDB): domain Bacteria; phylum Pseudomonadota; class Gammaproteobacteria; order Enterobacterales; family Enterobacteriaceae; genus Enterobacter; species Enterobacter asburiae_E. The sequence goes on from NZ_JAKCMV010000025.1 coordinate 46,347, forward strand.
GCACGGACGACTCCCTCTCCATTGAAGGAGAGGGATGGGGTGAGGGGGAACATACGGCTCTGGTGGTTATTCCGTTCACCTTACGTTCCTTGCTTCTCTGGAATCACAGAACCTGTGAACGTGCCAGGGTGGTTCACCGCCACCACCCTGGCAACCCGGGCTCCCGGCAAGAAAATCGCCGCTTCGCGGTGCCTTCGGCGACTGCTTACGGCTAATCGGGGACGGGCGGAGGTAACATCCCTGTAAATCCGCCCTCTCGGCGCATCCCTGCGCCTCGCCCCGGCCTCCAGCTATCGCCTCAGCGATTTTCAGCCGGAACAGGGTATCGCTGTAACCAATTAATTTTATGCAAGCATTCTAATCGCTTAATGAGAACCGCCTGCCGCAGTAAGAGGTATCAAAATGCTTACTGCATCGGACTCAGCGTAATCTCTACGCGACGGTTCTGCGCTTTCCCTTCCGCCGTGCTGTTGCTGGCGATTGGATTTGACGGGCCCATCCCTTTGCTGTTGATGCGGTTCGCCGCGACGCCCTGGGTGATCAGCGCGCTGGAGACCGCATCGGCGCGCTGCTGCGACAGACGGTTGTTGAGATCCAGGCTGCCGGTGTTATCGGTAAAGCCAAACACGTTAACGGCGGTTTTTGGATACTCTTTCAGCACCATCGCCACGCCGGTCAGCGTGTTGGCGCCTGCCGGTTTCAGCGTTGCGCTGCTGGAGTCGAAGGTCACGTTATTGGGCATGTTCAGGATGATGTTGTCACCGTTGCGCGTTACGCTCACGCCGGTGCCCTGCATTTTCTCGCGCAGTTTGGATTCCTGCACGTCCATGTAATAGCCCGCGCCGCCGCCCAGCGCTGCGCCTGCGGCGGCACCGATCAGCGCACCTTTACCGCGATCTTTCTTGGACGAGGAGAGTGCGCCAATACCGGCGCCTACCAGCGAGCCGATACCCGCGCCGATGCCGGATTTACCCGCTTCACGTTCGCCGGTGTAAGGGTTGGTTGTGCAGCCTGAAATAGCCAGCGTGCCGCTCACAATAGCGGCAATAACCAGTACGCGTTTTTTCATCTTATTTCCTTAATCCTTTTTATTCTTTGCCACGACGAGTCTGGCGGTTGATTATGACGTCCAGATACGGAGAAAATTCCCGGTATAACTCTGAAATTTGTGTCAAACCATAAACAGCCTCAGTAAGAAGGCCGTCAACCTGCACGCATCCAGGAGCGCACGCTTGAGCACCTCAACGAAAACCATTCTGACCGCCGCCCACTGGGGCCCGATGCTGGTCGAAACCGATGGCGAAAATGTCCTGTCGTCCCGCGGGGCACTGCCAACCCAACATCCCAACTCGCTGCAAACCGTGGTACGCGACCAGGTTCACAGCAAAACGCGCGTGCGCTGGCCGATGGTGCGTAAAGGCTTTCTGGCCTCGCCGGATAAACCGCAGGGGACGCGCGGGCAGGACGAGTTTGTCCGCGTAAGCTGGGATGATGCGCTCGCGCTTATCCATTCTCAGCACAAACGCATCCGTGAAACCTATGGCCCGTCGTCGATATTCGCGGGCTCTTACGGCTGGCGTTCGAACGGCGTGCTGCACAAAGCCGCCACGCTGTTGCAGCGCTACATGAGCCTTGCCGGGGGCTATACCGGCCATCTGGGGGATTATTCCACCGGCGCGGCGCAGGCCATCATGCCTTACGTGGTGGGTGGAAATGAGGTCTACCAGCAGCAGACCAGCTGGCCGCTGGTGCTGGAACACACCGACGTGGTGGTGCTCTGGAGCGCCAACCCGCTTAATACGCTGAAGATTGCGTGGAACGCCTCCGACGAGCAGGGAGTTTCGTACTTCGACGCGCTGCGTAAAAGCGGCAAACGCATTATCTGTATTGACCCGATGCGCTCCGAAACGATGGATTTCTTCGGCGACAGCGCCGAATGGATTGCGCCGCACATGGGCACCGACGTGGCGATGATGCTCGGCATCGCCCACACCCTGATTGAAAACGGCTGGCAGGACGATGCGTTTCTGGCGCGCTGCACCAGTGGGTATGAGGTGTTTGCCGACTACGTTACCGGCAAAACCGACGGCGTGCCGAAAACGGCAGCGTGGGCGGCAGGGATCTGCGGCGTAGAGGCCGATAAAATTCGCGAATTAGCGCAATTGTTCCACGAAAACACCACAATGCTGATGTCCGGGTGGGGAATGCAGCGCCAGCAGTTTGGCGAGCAGAAGCACTGGATGCTGGTCACGCTCGCCGCCATGCTGGGGCAGATTGGCACGCCGGGCGGCGGTTTTGGCCTTTCTTATCACTTTGCCAACGGCGGCAACCCAACCCGCAGAGCGGCGGTGCTGGCCTCGATGCAGGGCTCGGTGCAGAACGGCACCGATGCGGTGGAGAAGATCCCGGTGGCGCGTATCGTTGAAGCGCTGGAAAATCCCGGCGATTTTTATCAGCACAACGGCATGGACCGCCACTTCCCGGATATACGCTTCGTCTGGTGGGCGGGCGGCGCGAACTTCACCCATCATCAGGACACCAACCGCCTGATCCGCGCCTGGCAGAAGCCGGAGCTGGTGGTGATTTCCGAATGCTTTTGGACGGCGGCCGCGAAACACGCGGATATCGTCCTGCCTGCTACCACCTCGTTTGAACGTAACGACCTCACCATGACCGGCGACTACAGCAACCAGCATATGGTGCCGATGAAGCGCGTCGTGGCGCCGCGCGACGAAGCGCGTGACGATCTGGAGGTGTTTGCCGATCTGAGCGAGCGCTGGAAAGCCGGCGGGCGCGAGCGCTTTATGGAAGGCAAAACCGATCTGCAATGGCTGGAAACCTTCTACCAGATTGCCGCACAGCGCGGCGAAGCGCAGGGGGTGACGCTGCCGCCGTTTGCCGACTTCTGGGAGGCGAACGAGATCCTCGAGATGCCGGAAAGCGAGCAGAACGCGCGGTTTGTCCGCTTCGCGGATTTCCGCCGAGATCCGCAGGGCCATCCGCTGAAAACCGAGAGCGGAAAAATCGTCATCCATAGCCAGCGCATCGCCAGCTTTGGCTACGCCGACTGCCCGCCGCATCCGAAATGGCTGGAGCCGGACGAGTGGCACGGCAACGCGCAGCCGCAGCAGCTTCAGGTGCTCTCTGCCCACCCGGCGCATCGTTTGCACAGCCAGCTCAACTACTCCTCTTTACGCGAGTCCTATGCGGTGGCCGGGCGCGAGCCGATTACGCTGCACACCGACGATGCGAAAGCGCGGGGCATTGCGGATGGCGACCTGGTGCGGGTCTGGAACGCGCGCGGGCAGGTGCTGGCCGGGGCAGTGGTGAGCGACGGCATCCGGCCTGGCGTGATCTGTATTCACCAGGGGGCATGGCCCGATCTGGAGCCGGGCGAGGGCGGGATCTGTAAAAACGGCGCGGTGAACGTGTTAACCAAAGATCTCCCCAGCTCGAAGCTGGGGAATGGCTGCGCGGGAAATACGGCGCTGGCGTGGGTCGAGAAGTATCAGGGGCCAGAGCTGACGCTTACGGCGTTTGATCCGCCTGCCAGCTCATGATCCACGTCGGGTGTTGGGTATCATCCTGCCAGGCGCTGTCTTCAATGCGAAAGCCCTGCGCGTGGTAGAAATTCACCGCCCGGACGTTTTTCTGGTACACCTCAAGGGTTAGCCAGTCGTAGCGCTGCTGGACAAAATTCAGCAGCGCGCGCCCAATTCCTTTCCCGATGTACGCCGGGGCGACGAACAGCGCGCCGACAAACTGCGACTGCATCACGCTGACAAATCCCCGCAGGCATCCGTTCTCTTCCCAGACCCAGGTTTCGGCGGACGGGAGATACACCTCGCGCACCAGGCTCTCGTTCTCTTTCCAGTATCCCGGATCGATAAACGGATGCGCCTCGGTGGTGCTTTCCAGCCACAGGCTCAGTAACGGCGCGGTGTTCTCACTTTCCCATTTGCGGATCATCAACGCCCCCGGGGTGACAGAAACAGCCTGTGATATGGTCATTCACCAGCCCACAGGCCTGCATAAAGGAGTAACAGATGGTGGTGCCTACAAACTTAAACCCTTTCTTCTTCAGCGCCTTAGAGAGGGCGTCCGACGCGGGCGTGGAGGTGGGGATGTCGGCGAGCGTGGCCGCCTGGGTCACCTTCGGCGTGTTGTCCACGAACGACCAGACGAACGATGAAAAGGGCTCGCCGTTCTGCTCCATCGCCAGATAGGCGCGGGCGTTGCCGATAATCGCCTGGATCTTGCCGCGATGGCGGATAATCCCGGCGTCGAGCACCAGCCGTTCGACATCCTCGTCGGTCATCGCCGCGACCTTCACCGGATCAAACTGATGGAAGGCCGCGCGGTAGTTTTCGCGCTTCTTCAGTACGGTGATCCACGACAGGCCCGCCTGCTGCCCCTCAAGGCAGATCATCTCAAAGAGCTTTTGCCCCTCTCTTTGCGCCACGCCCCACTCGCGATCGTGGTAGTCGATATAAAGCTGATCCTGGCTTACCCAGCCGCAACGTTGCATAGGTTATCTCCCTTATTGATACTGAATCGAAAATTTTCAATCTGTCAGGCTTGACGTGTCTTTCAAAGAGACAATAGTTAATACAGGGTCATAACTCTGCGTCTTCGGGTATATAAGCCCTTAAACCTCTTCCAGACAACGACAAATATCGCCGAATTCGGCTCTTTCTGGAGTCGCTTTGATGATGATAAAAAAAATCAGTGGTCGCCATGCCGTTTTGGGCCTGGTGGGTGTTTCAGCCTGTTTGCTTTTTGATACCGCAGCATTCGCCTGGCAACAGGAATATATCGTTTCAGATGCGCAAAGTAATACGGCAGAACGTTATACATGGGACGCCGATCACCAACCACGTTACGAAGATATTCTCGCGGAGCGGATCAACTCTGCGCAGAATACGGCCGGGTTCGCGCTGAATCTTCCTTCAGATACCGCGCCTGACGTGCCCGGCGGCATGAGCGTGGGCTGGAATTTTCCGCTGTCGGGTCACACCACCACCGGGCCGGTAGTGGCGTGGCGCTATGACGGCAGCGCGCCGAATATGTACAACGAATTTGGCGATACCGCGACCACGCAATCCCTGACCGATCCGCTCTGGCACGCGAGCGTTAGCTCGCTGGGCTGGCGTGTGGATACGCAATACGGCGGCGTGCGCCCCTGGGCGCAGATCAGCTATAACCAGCAGTTTGGCGAAAATCAGTGGAAATCGCAGTCCGGCATGTCCACGTCCCCCGCGCCGATGCAATACGGCAACTGGATGGACGTGACCGTGGGCGCGGATATGCTGCTTTACCCGCGTATGGCGGCCTACGCCTCGTTATCTCAGGCGGACAGCCCTACCACCGGAGAGGACATGCTGTATACCCTCGGCGTCAGCGCCAAATTTTAGGGGTGTCGCTTTTTTCAACGTTGCGATAACATATTTAACACAATGACCACCGGGGTTGCAGCGATAGTGGCTACTAACTTATGGTCGATTTGTTCCCCGGCAAGGTCATTCATTCCTGATTCCAGGCATTTCATTCCGTTTCTCCTGCACTTCATGCCGTTTTCCTCCTCTGCTGTAAGGTTTTGTTTATCGTAGTCCTCAGCGAATTTCTTACTTTCTCTTGCAGGACAACTGCCATGAACACATCAACATACAACCGCACTCGCTGGCTGACCCTTATCGGCACCATCGTGACCCAGTTTGCGCTGGGTTCGGTCTACACCTGGAGCCTGTTTAACAGCGCGCTGTCCGATAAGCTCGATGCTCCGGTCAGCCAGATCGCGTTTTCGTTCGGCCTGCTGAGCTTAGGGCTGGCGATTTCCTCGTCCATCGCGGGTAAATTACAGGAACGTTTTGGCGTTAAGCGCGTCACCATGGCCTCCGGCATTCTGTTAGGCGTGGGCTTCTTCCTGACGGCACACTCCAGCAACCTGATGATGCTGTGGCTGAGCGCCGGGGTGCTGGTGGGGCTGGCAGACGGCGCGGGCTACCTGTTAACCCTGTCGAACTGCGTGAAATGGTTCCCGGAGCGTAAGGGGTTGATTTCGGCATTTGCCATCGGCTCTTACGGCCTGGGCAGCCTCGGCTTCAAGTTTATCGACTCCCACCTGCTGGCGTCCGTTGGCCTTGAAAAAACCTTCATGATCTGGGGCGCCATCGTGCTGGTGATGATCCTGTTTGGTGCGACGCTGATGAAAGATGCACCGCAGCAGGAGGTGAAATCGGTTAACGGCGTGATGGAAAATGACTTCACCCTGGCGCAGTCCATGCGTAAACCGCAGTACTGGATGCTGGCGGTAATGTTCCTGACGGCCTGCATGAGCGGTCTGTATGTGATTGGCGTGGCGAAAGATATCGCGCAGGGGATGGTGAAACTGGATGCGATGACGGCGGCTAACGCGGTGACCGTGATCTCTATCGCCAACCTGTCCGGCCGTCTGGTGCTGGGGATCCTCTCCGATAAAATCGCCCGTATACGCGTCATTACGCTGGGGCAGGTGGTATCGCTGGTGGGGATGGCCGCGCTGCTCTTTGCGCCGCTGAACGAAGCAACCTTCTTCGCCGCGATTGCCTGCGTGGCCTTCAACTTCGGCGGTACGATCACCGTCTTCCCGTCGCTGGTCAGCGAATTCTTCGGCCTGAACAACCTGGCGAAAAACTACGGCGTTATCTATTTAGGCTTCGGTATCGGCAGTATTTGCGGCTCGCTGATTGCCTCTCTGTTTGGCGGATTCTACGTGACCTTCTGCGTCATATTCGCCCTGCTAATAATTTCCCTGGCGCTGTCCACGACAATTCGCCAGCCGCAGCGCGACGTGTTCAACGAGGCGCACGCATAATCCCTTTCTCCTGTATTCAGAAAAGGCCGGATGTCCGGCCTTTTTTATGTCTGTCAAACAGCGATTTAGTTGAAAATGTACGCATCAGGAATTGATTTTTTGTAAATAACTGTTCCGATCACATTCTCTGCTGCCACTTTTTTGCTTCCCTGTGGTCTACTGACCACGCTTGTAGACGTTTCTTAGAACGATTCCCTGAGCGAATATTTAATCTGTCCACCTCTTCTCCAGAGGTAGGCGGTGTTACCGTCCCTTTGTCCGGGTAGCTTGCATGAAATACATTAAATCGATGGCGCAACAAAAGCTCTGCTTTTTGCTGGCGTTGTACATCGGCCTGTTTATGAATGGCGCAGTTTTTTTCCGTCGGTTTGACGGTTACGCGCAGGATTTTACCGTCTGGAAAGGAATTGCAGCGGTTGTCGAACTGGTCGCTGCTGTACTGGTCACCTTCTTCTTGTTCCGTATTCTCTCTTTGTTTGGCCGCCGCGTATGGCGATTGCTGGCGACCCTGGTCGTGCTGTTCTCGGCTGGCGCCAGCTATTACATGACCTTTATGAACGTGGTTATCGGCTACGGCATTATTGCCTCGGTGATGACCACGGATATCGATCTCTCGAAAGAGGTCGTTGGCCTGCACTTTATTCTCTGGCTGGTGGCGGTAAGCGCGCTGCCGCTGCTGCTCATCTGGAGTAACCGTTGCCGCTATACGCTGGTGCATCAGATCCGCACGCCGGGTAAACGTTTCAGAAGCGTGGCGGTGGTGCTGGTTGCCGGGCTGCTGGTCTGGGGGCCGATTCGCCTGCTGGACGTGAAGCAAAAGTATGACGAGCGCACCTCCGGCGTGGATATGCCGAGCTACGGCGGCGTGGTGGCGAACTCCTATCTGCCTTCCAACTGGATCTCCGCGCTGGGCCTCTACGCCTGGGCGCAGGTGGATGAGTCGTCAGATAACAAATCGCTGATGAATCCGGCGAAGAAATTTACCTATGTCGCCCCGAAAGATATCGATGATACCTACGTCGTCTTTATTATCGGTGAAACCACCCGCTGGGATCACATGGGGATTCTGGGCTATGACCGAGACACCACGCCGAAGCTGGCGCAGGAGAAAAACCTGATCGCCTATCGCGGCTACTCCTGCGACACGGCGACCAAGCTCTCGTTGCGCTGTATGTTCGTGCGTGAGGGCGGGGCGAGCGATAACCCGCAGCGTACCCTGAAAGAGCAGAACGTCTTCTCGGTGCTGCATCAGCTCGGGTTTAGCTCTGACCTCTATGCGATGCAAAGCGAAATGTGGTTCTACAGCAATACCATGGCTCAGAACATCGCCTACCGTGAGCAAATCGGTGCGGAGCCGCGCAACCGTGGCAAATCGGTTGATGACATGCTGCTGATCGACGAGATGAAAGTCTCTCTGAACGGAAATCCGGACGGGAAGCACCTGATCATCCTGCACACCAAAGGGTCGCACTTTAACTATACGCAGCGTTACCCGCGCAGCTTCGCGAAGTGGACGCCAGAGTGTGTGGGTGTAGACAAAGACTGTACTAAAGAGGAGTTAGTTAACTCCTTCGATAACTCGGTGACCTACGTTGACCACTTTATTGACAGCGTGATTGACCAGGTGCGCGATAAGAAAGCGATCGTGTTTTATGCGTCCGACCACGGTGAGTCGATCAACGAGTTCGAGCACCTGCACGGTACGCCGCGCAAGATGGCGCCGCCAGAGCAGTTCCGCGTGCCGATGATGGTGTGGATGTCTGACAAGTATCTGGCCGAGCCTGACAAGGCGCAGATGTTTGCCCATCTGAAGAAAGAGGCCGATATGAAGGTGCCGCGCCGCCACGTTGAGCTGTATGACACCATTTTAGGCTGCCTGGGTTATACCTCACCGGACGGTGGGATTAACGAAAACAACAACTGGTGTAAGCTCCCTGACAGCACCGGCAAAGCCGCGCAGTAGGGCGTATGGCGAGTTTCTCACCAGTTGAATGGCTTTTTTAATTTAAGGGATTGACGGGGGCGCACCTCAGCAGTAAGATGCGCTCCGCATTCGGCGAGTAGCGCAGCTTGGTAGCGCAACTGGTTTGGGACCAGTGGGTCGGAGGTTCGAATCCTCTCTCGCCGACCACATTCGAAACCCTGCTCTTTTGAGCAGGGTTTTTTGCCTCTGAAGTCAAGAGGATGAGAATCTCCGGGGAAGGAGGTTCGACCCGAGCGAAGCGAGGGAACGTTGCTTTAGCAACGGCCCGAAGGGCGAGCCACGCAGTGGCGAGTCACCCTCTCTCGCCGACCACATTCGATAAAAAGGGCTAACCGCAAGGTTAGCCCTTTTTGCATTATGGCGTTAGCCAGCCTGATTAACCAAAATGCCCCTTTGCCCCGTTTCACCCTGCCTGTTAACGCTTTTGTGACATTATCCATTGTATTTTTTTATATATGGTTTGATCTTTTTTCGCGTTGCTTATGGTTAACCTCAGCATTTTTCGCTGTGCGTTTTAACGTTCGTGGAATTTAGTGCTCAGATTATCACCATTAATTAAGAAAATTCACCCAATCTGAATAAAAGTTAATCACTGGATGTTGCAAAATATTAAGAGATTTGTGCTGCAACATGGCGAGTAGCATAAATTTCCCTGCTGAAAACTGGCGCCCTGAGTTTTTTTAATCTTTGTTTGCTGTTTCTCACACTCCACGTAAATCCCCGTCACCTGTATTGACGTTTTCACATTCTGTTGACAGATTGTAGGGCACGAGGGGCATTTCAGGGAGGATCTGCGCTGCAACTCAAACGCTCTTCTGAAAGGATTCTCCATCCCTTTAACGCCTTCGGGCAGCTCCGACCGGACCGGGTAAAAAATAAATAAAGGTCAGGCGGCGTAACACAACAAAGCAAAACATCACATTGGAGCAGAATAATGAGTATTTCCTTGAAGAAGTCAGGGATGCTGAAGCTTGGTCTGAGCCTGGTGGCCATGACCGTCGCAGCAAGCGTACAGGCAAAAACCCTGGTTTACTGTTCTGAAGGCTCGCCGGAAGGCTTTAACCCACAGCTCTTTACCTCTGGTACGACTTACGACGCCAGCTCTGTACCTATCTATAACCGTCTGGTTGAATTCAAAACCGGCACCACGGAAGTGATTCCGGGTCTGGCTGAGAAATGGGACGTCAGCGAAGACGGCAAAACCTATACCTTCCACCTGCGCCAGGGTGTGAAGTGGCAGGACAGCAAAGAGTTCAAACCAACGCGCGACTTCAACGCCGATGACGTGGTGTTCTCTTTCGATCGTCAGAAAAACGCCCAGAACCCGTACCACAAAGTCTCCGGCGGCAGCTATGAATACTTCGAAGGGATGGGTCTGCCGGATCTGATCTCAGAAGTGAAAAAAGTAGATGATAAAACCGTCCAGTTCGTGCTGACTCGCCCGGAAGCGCCGTTCCTGGCCGACCTGGCAATGGACTTCGCCTCTATTCTGTCTAAAGAGTACGCGGACAACATGCTGAAAGCCGGCACCCCGGAAAAAGTCGACCTGAACCCAATCGGTACCGGTCCATTCCAGCTGCTGCAATACCAGAAAGATTCCCGCATTTTGTACAAAGCCTTTGAAGGCTACTGGGGCACCAAGCCGCAGATCGACCGTCTGGTCTTCTCCATCACCCCGGACGCGTCAGTACGTTATGCCAAGCTGCAAAAAAACGAGTGCCAGGTTATGCCGTACCCGAACCCGGCTGACATCGCACGCATGAAGCAGGACAAAAACATCAACCTGCTGGAGCAGGCGGGCCTGAACGTGGGCTATCTCTCCTTCAACACCGAGAAGAAACCGTTTGATGACGTGAAAGTGCGTCAGGCGCTGACCTACGCGGTGAACAAAGAAGCGATCATCAAAGCGGTTTATCAGGGCGCGGGCGTTGCGGCCAAGAACCTGATCCCACCAACCATGTGGGGCTACAACGATGACGTGAAAGACTACACCTACGATCCTGAGAAGGCGAAAGCGCTGCTGAAAGAAGCGGGCCAGGATAAAGGCTTCACCGTTGAGCTGTGGGCGATGCCTGTTCAGCGTCCGTACAACCCGAACGCACGCCGTATGGCGGAAATGGTTCAGGCTGACTGGGCGAAGATCGGCGTTCAGGCCAAGATTGTGACCTACGAGTGGGGCGAGTATCTGAAGCGCGCCAAAGCGGGTGAGCACCAGGCTGTGATGATGGGCTGGACCGGTGACAACGGGGATCCGGACAACTTCTTCGCGACCCTGTTCAGCTGCGCGGCGGCGAAAGACGGTTCTAACTACTCTCGCTGGTGCTACAAGCCGTTCGAAGACCTGATCCAGCCGGCGCGTGCGACCGACGATCACAACAAACGTATCGAACTGTACAAGCAGGCTCAGGTTGTTATGCACGATCAGGCTCCGGCGCTGATTGTTGCTCACTCCACCGTGTACGAGCCAGTGCGTAAAGAAGTGAAAGGCTACGTGGTTGATCCACTGGGCAAACACCACTTCGAAAACGTGTCTGTTGAATAATAAGTAGGGTGTTATCCCTCTCCCTTTGGGAGAGGGCAGGGGTGAGGGGAAGCCTGTTCGACCCTCACCCTAACCCTCTCCCAGAGAGAGGGAATTTACATTTGTGAGCAATACAGACGTCACGCCTTTGTCGTGCGTCATCAGAGAGAATCCGGGTTATGTTGCAGTTCATCCTCCGACGTCTGGGGCTTGTTATTCCCACGTTTATCGGTATCACCCTTCTCACTTTTGCCTTTGTCCATATGATCCCCGGCGACCCGGTAATGATTATGGCGGGCGAGCGTGGTATCTCCCCTGAACGCCATGCACAGCTGCTGGCGGAGCTTGGCCTGAACAAGCCGCTGTGGCAGCAATACCTCAACTATATCTGGGGCGTGTTGCACGGTGATTTGGGTATTTCGCTGAAAAGCCGTCTTCCGGTGTGGGACGAGTTCGTGCCGCGCTTTAAAGCAACGCTTGAACTGGGCGTCTGCGCCATGATTTTTGCCACTGCGGTGGGTATTCCTGTTGGGGTACTGGCTGCCGTGAAGCGTGGCTCTATCTTCGACCATACCGCCGTTGGCCTGGCGCTGACCGGCTACTCCATGCCTATCTTCTGGTGGGGCATGATGCTGATCATGCTGGTCTCGGTGCAGTGGAACCTGACGCCGGTCTCGGGGCGCGTCAGCGACATGGTGTTCCTTGATGACTCCAATCCGCTGACCGGCTTTATGCTGATCGACACCGCAATCTGGGGCGAGCAGGGCAACTTCATTGATGCCGTGGCGCACATGATCCTCCCGGCGATGGTGCTCGGGACTATCCCGCTGGCGGTTATCGTGCGTATGACCCGCTCCTCCATGCTGGAAGTGCTGGGCGAAGACTACATCCGTACCGCGCGCGCCAAGGGGCTGACCCGTATGCGCGTGATCATCGTTCACGCCCTGCGTAACGCCATGCTGCCGGTGGTCACCGTTATCGGTCTCCAGGTGGGCACGCTGCTGGCGGGGGCGATCCTGACCGAAACCATCTTCTCCTGGCCGGGGCTTGGACGTTGGCTGATTGACGCGCTGCAACGCCGTGATTACCCGGTTGTGCAGGGCGGCGTGCTGCTGGTGGCGACGATGATTATCCTCGTCAACCTGCTGGTCGATCTGCTGTACGGCGTGGTGAACCCGCGTATTCGTCATAAGAAGTAAGGGGCCATCATGTCACACGTTTCTGAAAACAAAGCTGTCGCTGCACCGGTTCCAATGACGCCGTTGCAGGAGTTCTGGCACTACTTCAAACGCAACAAAGGCGCAGTAGTAGGGCTGGTGTATGTCACCATCATGATCCTGATTGCGGTGTTTGCGAACTTCCTCGCACCGTATAACCCGGCGGACCAGTTCCGCGACGTGCTGCTTGCGCCACCGGCCTGGCAGGACGGCGGTAGTCTGGCGCACCTGTTAGGCACCGACGATGTGGGCCGCGACGTGCTGTCGCGCCTGATGTACGGCGCGCGCCTGTCGCTGCTGGTCGGCTGCCTTGTGGTGGTGCTGTCGCTGGTTATGGGCGTGGTGCTGGGGCTGGTTGCCGGCTACTTCGGCGGTATCGTTGATAACATCATCATGCGTATCGTCGACATTATGCTGGCGCTGCCAAGCCTGCTGCTGGCGCTGGTGCTGGTGGCCATCTTCGGCCCGTCAATCGGTAACGCCGCGCTGGCGCTAACGTTCGTGGCGCTCCCTCACTACGTGCGTTTAACCCGCGCGGCGGTGCTGGTGGAGGTCAACCGCGACTACGTAACCGCTTCCCGCGTGGCGGGTGCCGGTGCGATGCGCCAGATGTTCGTGAACATTTTCCCAAACTGCCTTGCGCCGCTGATCGTTCAGGCGTCGCTCGGTTTCTCTAACGCCATTCTCGATATGGCCGCTCTTGGCTTCCTCGGCATGGGTGCGCAGCCGCCAACACCGGAGTGGGGCACCATGCTCTCCGACGTGTTGCAGTTCGCACAAAGCGCGTGGTGGGTCGTCACCTTCCCGGGTCTGGCGATTCTGCTGACGGTGCTGGCATTTAACCTGATGGGTGATGGTCTGCGTGATGCACTTGATCCCAAACTGAAGCAGTAAGAGGCAAGAGATGGCGTTATTAAATGTAGATAAATTATCGGTGCACTTCGGCGACGAAGGCACACCGTTTCGCGCCGTGGACCGCATCAGCTACAGCGTAAATCAGGGCGAAGTGGTCGGCATCGTAGGGGAATCCGGTTCCGGTAAGTCCGTCAGCTCGCTGGCGATTATGGGGCTGATTGATTATCCGGGCCGCGTAATGGCCGAAAGCCTGGAGTTTAACGGTCAGGATCTGAAGCGCATTTCCGAAAAACAGCGCCGCCAGCTGGTGGGCGCGGAAGTGGCGATGATTTTCCAGGATCCGATGACCAGCCTGAACCCGTGCTACACCGTCGGTTTCCAGATTATGGAAGCGATTAAGGTGCATCAGGGCGGCAATAAGAAAACCCGTCGTCAGCGTGCCATCGACCTGCTCACCCAGGTAGGTATCCCTGACCCGGCATCACGCCTGGACGTTTATCCGCACCAGCTCTCCGGTGGGATGAGCCAGCGCGTGATGATCGCAATGGCGATCGCCTGTCGGCCAAAACTGCTGATTGCGGATGAACCGACAACCGCGCTGGATGTCACCATTCAGGCGCAAATCATCGAGCTGCTGCTGGAGTTACAGCAGAAAGAGAACATGGCGCTGGTGCTAATTACGCACGACCTGGCGCTGGTGGCTGAAGCGGCTCACAAAATCATCGTGATGTACGCGGGGCAGGTGGTCGAAACCGGCAGTTCGCACGATATCTTCCGCGCGCCGCGTCACCCGTACACCCAGGCGCTGCTGCGCGCCCTGCCGGAGTTCGCTCAGGATAAAGCGCGTCTGGCTTCGCTGCCGGGCGTGGTGCCGGGCAAATATGACCGTCCGCAGGGCTGTCTGCTCAACCCGCGCTGCCCGTACGCAACGGACAAATGCCGTGTCGATGAGCCCGAGCTGAACCTGTTAGCTGACGGTCGTCAGTCGAAATGCCACTACCCACTCGATGATGCCGGGAGGCCAACACTATGAGTACGCAACAACTGCTGTTGCAGGCCATCGACCTGAAAAAACATTACCCGGTGAAGAAGGGGCTGTTTGCGCCTGAACGCCTGGTCAAAGCGCTGGACGGTGTTTCCTTTACCCTCGAGCGCGGTAAAACCCTGGCGGTGGTCGGCGAGTCCGGCTGCGGCAAATCGACCCTGGGTCGCCTGCTGACGATGATCGAAACGCCAACCGGCGGCGAGCTTTATTATCAGGGGCAGGATCTGCTCAAGCACGATCCGCAGGCGCAGAAGCTGCGTCGTCAGAAAATTCAGATCGTCTTCCAGAACCCGTACGGCTCCCTGAACCCGCGTAAGAAAGTGGGGCAGATTCTGGAAGAGCCGCTGCTGATTAACAGTCATCTGAGCAAAGAGCAGCGCCGTGAAAAAGCGCTGGCGATGATGGCGAAAGTGGGCCTGAAAACCGAGCACTACGACCGCTACCCGCATATGTTCTCCGGCGGCCAGCGTCAGCGTATCGCTATCGCCCGTGGGCTGATGCTCGACCCGGACGTGGTGATCGCCGATGAACCCGTTTCCGCGCTCGACGTGTCCGTACGTGCGCAGGTGCTGAACCTGATGATGGATCTCCAGCAGGATCTGGGGCTGTCTTACGTGTTTATTTCTCACGACCTGTCGGTGGTGGAACATATTGCCGATGAAGTGATGGTGATGTACTTAGGGCGCTGCGTGGAGAAGGGGACCAAAGACCAGATCTTTAATAATCCTCGTCACCCGTACACCCAGGCGCTGCTGTCTGCGACGCCGCGCCTGAACCCGGACGACCGTCGTGAACGCATCAAGCTGACCGGCGAGCTGCCAAGCCCGCTGAAACCGCCTCCGGGATGCGCGTTCAACGCCCGCTGCCGTCGTCGCTTTGGCCCTTGCACGCAGTTGCAGCCACAGCTAAAAGACTACAACGGTCAGCTGGTGGCCTGCTTTGCGGTCGACCAGGACGAGAACGGCGAAAAACCGCTGTCGTAAGACGAAAAAAAACCGGCGATATCGCCGGTTTTTTTATCTCTGCGTTATGACTTCCGCAAACGTATCTGGTCGACCGCGTGTTTCTCACTTTTGGTGAGGATCAGGCTGGCACGCTCGCGCGTCGGCAGGATGTTCTCTTTCAGGTTCACGTAGTTGATCTCATTCCACAGCCCCGTCGCCACCTTAATGGCCTCTTCTTTCGAGAGCTGAGCGTAGTTATGGAAGTAAGAGTCAGGATCGGTGAACGCCCCTTCGCGGAACTTCAGGAAGCGGTTGATATACCAGCTTTGCAGCAAATCTTCCGGCGCATCGACATAAATAGAGAAATCGACGAAGTCAGACACAAACACATGATGCGGATCGTGCGGGTAGTCCATGCCGCTTTGCAGCACGTTCAACCCTTCCAGGATCAGAATGTCTGGCTGGACTACGGTTTTATCACCATCCGGGATGCGGTCGTAAATCAGATGCGAATAGACCGGCGCAGTCACGTTTGGCGCACCCGATTTCAAATCGGAAACGAATTTAACCAGACGATGCATATCATAGGAGAGCGGAAAGCCCTTCTTCTTCATCAGGCCGCGTTCTTTTAACACCTCATTAGGGTGCAAAAAGCCGTCGGTGGTAATCAGCTCAACGCTGCGGTGCTCAGGCCAGCGGCTCAGCAGCGCCTGCAATACGCGCGCGGTAGTACTTTTACCAACGGCAACGCTTCCGGCAATGCTGATGATATAAGGTATACGTTGCCCGTTCGTGCCGAGAAACTGCTCCAGCACTGCCTGGCGGCGCAGGTTAGAACTAATATAGAAGTTAAGCAGGCGAGACAGAGGTAAATAGATCTCTGCCACCTCTTCCAGCGACAAATCTTCGTTTATCCCTTTTAACCGTGCGATTTCACCTTCCGTCAGCGTCATCGGGACGGAATCGCGCAGGGCAGCCCACTGGCTACGGTTAAACTGGAGATAAGGCGTCATTAACGTTTGCTCTTTTTTGCTCATAAGCACGTTTTCGTGAACCACGGACGAAACTGCCGCGTCATGGCCCATCACATAGTTAATTTTGGACAATGGGCAGGAGGTTAACACCAGATGACAGGAATAATAAGAAAAAATATGGGGACCGCTGCGTTACGCGAAAGCCGTCACGATACGCGATATTGGGGGTAAATTGCCTTCTGGCGATGGATTTTTAACCGTGAGTGGGTGATTTTACAGCGCTTATGCCTTCTTTCGAATAAAATGTGAGCGAAAGAACGTTTTATGCAATTTTTTAGTTGCATGACTGCGCATGTCTCCATAGAATGCGCGCTACTTGATGCCGACTTAGCTCAGTAGGTAGAGCAACTGACTTGTAATCAGTAGGTCACCAGTTCGATTCCGGTAGTCGGCACCATCAAGTCCGGTGGGGTTCCCGAGCGGCCAAAGGGAGCAGACTGTAAATCTGCCGTCACAGACTTCGAAGGTTCGAATCCTTCCCCCACCACCACTTTCTGGCAGCGTAAATGCCGCCGGAGCTGGTTAAAAAAATTTAATCAGCTCGAACATGAAAAGAGAGAAATCTCTTTTTTTGTTACAGAAAGAACTGGGTAGCCGAGTTTCAGGATGCGGGCATCGTATAATGGCTATTACCTCAGCCTTCCAAGCTGATGATGCGGGTTCGATTCCCGCTGCCCGCTCCAATACGTGCTGATATGGCTCAGTTGGTAGAGCGCACCCTTGGTAAGGGTGAGGTCCCCAGTTCGACTCTGGGTATCAGCACCACTTCACTTCTCCCTCCCGTTTCTCTCTGTTTCAATTTAAATGTATTCAACAGTTCAGGCATTTCGCCTGGTTGATGTGGTGATATCACCGATTTATCCGTGTCTTAGAGGGACAATCGATGTCTAAAGAAAAGTTTGAACGTACAAAACCGCACGTTAACGTCGGTACTATCGGCCACGTTGACCATGGTAAAACAACGCTGACCGCTGCAATCACTACCGTTCTGGCAAAAACCTACGGCGGTGCTGCTCGTGCATTCGACCAGATCGATAACGCACCAGAAGAAAAAGCTCGTGGTATCACCATCAACACTTCCCACGTTGAATATGACACCCCGACTCGCCACTACGCTCACGTAGACTGCCCAGGTCACGCCGACTATGTTAAAAACATGATCACCGGTGCTGCGCAGATGGACGGCGCGATCCTGGTTGTTGCTGCGACTGACGGCCCAATGCCTCAGACCCGTGAGCACATCCTGCTGGGTCGTCAGGTAGGCGTTCCTTTCATCATCGTGTTCCTGAACAAATGCGACATGGTTGATGACGAAGAGCTGCTTGAACTGGTAGAGATGGAAGTTCGTGAACTGCTGTCTCAGTACGATTTCCCAGGCGACGACACTCCAATCGTTCGCGGTTCCGCGCTGAAAGCGCTGGAAGGCGAAGCAGAGTGGGAAGCAAAAATCATCGAACTGGCTG
>NZ_JAKCMV010000026.1 GCF_021440515.1 Enterobacter asburiae
TTCCACGCCTGACACTCAGTTCCGGGAAGGCAGTTCGCTCCAAGCTGGACTGTATGCACGAACCCCCCGTTCAGTCCGACCGCTGCGCCTTATCCGGTAACTATCAACTTGAGTCCAATCCGGAAAAACACGACAAAGCGCCACTGGCAGCAGCCACTGGTAACAGGTTTAGAGGAGGAGAGTCTTGAAGTTTCGGGTGCGATAAGGCTACACTGAAAGGACAGTTTTGGTGACTGTGCTCCTCCAAGCCAGTTACCGCGGTTCAAAAGAGCGTCAACTCTTGCGAACCTTCGAAAAAGCCACCTTGCCGGGTGGTTTTTTCGTTTTCAGAGCAAGAGATTACGACGCAACGGAAAGGATCTCAAGAAGATCATCTGTGATGTTCGACAGATATGGGGATATGCACCATGGCCTATCCGGCTTTAACTGAAATGGCGACATCCTTAACCGCAGTCTCAACCCCTGCAGCATTCCTCTGAATGCTGGTCATAACTTCACCCGCTTCGCGCATGAGTGTAACCCCTTCCCGAGTGTTCATCAGGCTGTTTTCAATGCCACAGAGAACATCCTTGGCCAGTTGACTATTGCTGGCCACGACTTGCTCAATTTCTTCAGTCGCGCTACTGACGCTCGCCGCAAGATTACGCACTTCTGCGGCAACAACCGCAAAACTTCTTCCGGATGCGCCAGCCCTTGCTGCTTCAATCGCGGCATTCAGTGCAATAAGTCTTGTCTGCATGGCAAACTTCCGGATGGTTTCCACCATATCGTCAATACTTTCAGACTGATTGTTGAGCCGTGAGATATCGGTGGAGACAGCCCCCATCCCCTGCGCAATTCTGTCAATCATAAGGATGCTATTTTCAATAACATTGGCACCGTTCTGCGCACTTTCTCGGGTCTGCACGGCCATATCCCATGCATGCACAGCAGCCTCTTGCTCTCTCTGGTTTCGCAGGACATCAGCCGTAACATCTGTAGCGAATTTCACAATTTTATAAAGCTGCCCATCACTGTTAAAGACAGGGTTATAAGTTGCACGGAACCACAGAGGGTCTCCCTGACGGTTAAGGCGTGGAAACAGACCAGAAAAAAACTCACCTTGATTCAGACTCTCCCAGAAATGTCGGTATTCATCACTTTTGTAAAGCGTCTCGGCACAGAACAGACGATGATGCTTACCTATGATTTCATCCCGCTTATAGCCAGTGGCATTGACGAAATTTTCATTTGCTTCAAGCACGATCCCTTCAGGATTGAAGGTGATGATGGCCATAGAACGGTTTATGGCATTTACGACTGCTTCCTGCTCAAGAGCAGAATGCACGCGCTCAGAAATATCGGCAGCAATTTTAATGACTCTGATAACACGGCCGCGCCTGTCAGAAACGGGGATATAACTGGCTTCAAGCCATACGGAACGATTTCCCTTTGCCAGCCGCAGGTACTTGCCACTAAAGCTTTCTCCCCTGGCAAGGCGCTGCCAGAACTGGCTGTATTCCGGTGAACTTACCAGCGAGGGCGGGCAGAATATACGATGGTGGTGACCGATTATTTCATCAGCCCTGTACCCCATAGTGGAGAGAAAAAGCGGGCTGGCTTTATTTATCACCCCCTCCGG
The DNA here is from genome assembly GCF_021440515.1 of Enterobacter asburiae. Taxonomy (GTDB): domain Bacteria; phylum Pseudomonadota; class Gammaproteobacteria; order Enterobacterales; family Enterobacteriaceae; genus Enterobacter; species Enterobacter asburiae_E. The sequence goes on from NZ_JAKCMV010000026.1 coordinate 1,622, forward strand.
ACTGAACTCAATGACAGGCTTATTCTGACAAATTGCGTCATACGAAATGGCTGATCGCTGGAGGTTCAGGGAGAACATATTTTTAAGTGAAAACATATGAATCAGATTGCCCGGATAATGTAAGTACTGCCATGGTTATCGGCTACTCCTTATGTAGCGTTATATATTACTGCGACAGGGCGGGAAAAAGCCCGCTCTTCAGCCATGCCGGCATGATGTCCGGCTCCGGATTTCACGCGTAAAAAACCCGCCATCTTTAGCGGGCTGAACAATAAGAAAATGTTCATATTTACGGCAAATCCGCCGGCTCCAGCAGAGAAGCTGGCGTCTATCAATCTTGGAAGAACCAGCGCAGCTCCGCATGCATTAACAGGCATCAGAAGGCAAAAAAATGGCTCACATCCGGGAGCCGGAAAACACTCAACTGCCTGGATCGCAGCACATCCTTTGTGAAGGATAATTTAAGTATCGGCCGGATTGCCGCGGGCATAAGCCCGGCCGGCATAATTTTTTCCGTATCCGGCAGACCTCGGCTTTTAACATAACACCCCTTGCCCGCACCGCAGAAACGGGGTTGGCTGCGTTTCCGGTGCCAGACGCGAGAAAGTGGCGACAGACATGACGAAAAAACACCAAAAACGCAGCCGCTGGATATTACACTGATGCATAGTCATGCAGCCAGATGCATGCAGCGTAAAGTCACACTAAAATCAGCGCGAACGCCTTAAAAACCGGCAAATGCCTCTCCGGCAACTCACACAGCTCCATCACCAGGTAAAAACAGTTCAGCAGGGCTTCAATAACGTTGAGAATTTTCATCACTTCCTCCGGGATAAGTCACTACCATTCCGGTAGTCAGCCTATTTAGCAGGAACGCGATGAGCCCTTCTTCGTGCGGGCTGTCACCTCATCTTCGGACCATCGAAACTCTTCTGCTTCTGTCGGAGCGTCAGCTCCAGCTCGTTCTGACGCTGATACTCCAGTGCAGCCTTCTCCTCGATGGCATTCAGTTCCCGGACAAGCGGCGCAGCTGCTCGCTTAAACTCAGCACCTGCGTGCTCAAGTCCGACACGCGCTCGTTCAGCACCGCGTTCTCCCGTTGCATAAGTCCACACATGCTCCGCCATTCCGCGAAGGCGCTCTCCCATTCGTCCAGCCTTTGCGAGTAGTCCTGCTGTAGCTGCTCTAATGCGCTCAGCAACTGCTTTTCCAGCTCTGTCATTTTCCGCTACTCCTGTTTCAGGCGGATCCAGGTCGTCCCGTCGTAGGGGATGGCTTCGGCTTGCATCCCCGGCGGCAGGATAAGGAACCTCCGGCCGTCGTTGCTCTCCTGATAGCGTACTCCCCACGTCCGGGCGGTCATTTTCGCCAGGGTATCTTCCTGCTGACGAAGATGTGTGTAATTGTCGGTTATCTGCCGTCCCTGCCACCACAGAATGCTCCCGCTCGTGGCGATCAGCAGCGCTGACACCATCAGGATGGTGAGCCATGTCCTCCCGGCCGTCAGCAACACGCTCCGCCGGTTTTTCTCCATCGCCTCGCTCATACTCTGCTCGTGGGCGCTGATGGCGTCGCTGATTCTCCTCGCGCTTGCGTTCAGTTCCGCTCTGACAGACTGCTCGTGCTCGCTGAATGCGGCTTTCAGCATCTCGCCGGTACTCTTCTGCTGCGCTTTCGATTGCTGCTCTAAGTCCTTCGCCAGCGTTAAAAGACTGCTCATAGATGGCTCCCTTCAGTCGGATGTTTCGCCCCCCGTCAGGGTCGGCAATGCTGATACTGCTTTTCGTTGTACGCACCACCTCAAAACCTGCACCTTCAAGAGCCTCAGTGACGTCCTGACGGCTTTTCAGCTCCCCGGACGAGGCTAAGCTCAGCAGTCCACGGGTGATGGCTTCTGCGGCTTCCTGCTTCGTTTTCGGCAGTCCGGCCGGCGTGACCAGCGCCCGGCGGTTTTCCGGCGCGTTCGGATCGTGCAGCCCCAGTCTGCCGTTCACGATGGTCTGCCAGGCATCGATACGCGGCCGGTCGGCGCGGTCGTAGTACGGCTGGAGCCGCCTGCCGGTCAGCAGCTCGGTATTGGGGATCAGAAAGTTCAGCTCCAGACGCCCCTTGTCCTCGTGCTCCACCCACAGAATGCTGTACTGATCTTTATCAAGTCCGGGCATCAGAACCCGCTCGAAGCTGGCCATCAGTTTTTCCCGCTGGCCGGGAGGCAGATCGGCCTCCGCAAACGACAGGACGCCGGAGGTGTATTTCTTCACGTAAGGCGACGCGTCGATCAGCTCCCGGACTTCTTCCGGCTTCCCCTGCAGGACGCTGGCGCCTTCACGCTGCCGGTCTTTACCCAGCAGATAGTCCACCGGCCCGGCGCCACCGCCGCGACCGCGTGGATGAAATTTAACGATCATCGTCCGTTCCTTTCTCAAGAACGGCGTGCCGCAGCCGCTCAAGCCCGGCATCGATGGCCATCAGCGCCGCCACAATCTGCACCCGGTCATGACCGGTACCGACGCCGGCGTTAACACGGCGGGCTATCTGGTTCAGGTTGTTGCCCATACCGGCAAGCTGGCGCAGCAGCGCCGGCGAGATCGAAGGAAGTTTTGCGGTACGAGCCGGCTTTTCGTCCAGGCAGGTCTGCCGCATCCACGCCGCCAGCTGCCTGCCGTCGCAGCGCTCAAGTAGCCGCCTGTGCTCATCCTCCGTCACCCACATGGTGAGCATCTTGTTCCGTTTCTCTGACAAAACAGTCTCCTGATAACCCCGGGACGGGCGGGAAAACCTTTCCCGGTCGGCGCGGGGTTGGACAAGCCGCAGGCGCGTCAGTGGCTGTTAGCGGGTTTCGGGGCGCAGCCCTGAACCAGTCACGTAGCGCTAGCGGAGTGTATACTGGCTTACTATGTTGGCACGGATGCGAATATCAGTGAAGTGCTTCATGTGGCAGGAGAAAAATGCAGCAGCGGAGCGTCAGCAGAATATGCGATACAGGATATATTCCGCTTCCTCGCTCACTGACTCGCTACGCTCGGTCGTTCGGCTGCGGCGAGCGGTACCGGCTTACAGGCGGGGCGGAAATTTCCTGGGAGATGCCAGAAAGAAGCTTAACAGGGAAGCGATAAGGCCGCGGCGAAGCCGTTTTTCCATAGGCTCCGCCCCCCTGACAAGCATCACGAAATCTGACGCTCAAATCAGTGGTGGCGAAACCCGACAGGACTATAAAGATACCAGGCGTTTCCCCCTGGTGGCTCCCTCGTGCGCTCTCCTGTTCCTGCCTTTCGGTTTACCGGTGTCATTCCGCTGTTAT
>NZ_JAKCMV010000027.1 GCF_021440515.1 Enterobacter asburiae
CGCCGAAGCTGTTTTGGCGTGAGAGACAGACGATTTTCAGCCTGATACAGATAACAGAATTTGCCTGGCGGCTTTAGCGCGGTGGTCCCACCTGACCCCATGCCGAACTCAGAAGTGAAACGCCGTAGCGCCGATGGTAGTGTGGGGTCTCCCCATGTGAGAGTAGGGAACTGCCAGGCATCAAACAAGAAGAACCCCGTACCGAAAGGTGCGGGGTTTTTTGCTTTGGCAGCGTAACACACACAGCCGGTTATCCGGCCTACAAAATATAATCCCCTGTAAACTAATCACCCATCCCACTGTATATACGGTAAACTATCCCGGTTTTTGCATCAGGATAGCCTCTATGAACCACTCCCTTAAGCCCTGGAATACCTTTGGTATTCAGCGTAATGCGAATGAAATTGTACGTGCCGAAAATGCCCAACAACTGCTGGATGCATGGCAAAACGCAACAGAAAACGGTGAACCTGTACTGATTCTGGGCGAAGGAAGTAATGTCCTGTTTCTCGAAGATTTTGCGGGAACCGTGATCGTTAATCGCATCATGGGAATTAACGTTAAAGAAGCCGAAGACAGCTGGCATCTGCACGTGGGGGCGGGGGAAAACTGGCACCGGCTCGTGCAGTACACGCTTGAAAAGGGGATGCCTGGGCTGGAAAACCTTGCGCTGATCCCGGGCTGTGCCGGATCGTCACCTATTCAGAATATCGGTGCCTATGGCATTGAACTTAAACATGTTTGTGAATATGTCGACTGCATCGAGCTGGCAACCGGCCAGGCGCTGCGTCTGAGTGCCGAACAGTGTCGTTTTGGCTATCGCGACAGCATTTTCAAACATGAATTTCAGGATCGCTACGTGATTGTGGCCGTCGGCCTGCGCCTGGCGAAAGCCTGGGATCCGGTGCTGACTTACGGCGATTTGAGCCGCCTCGATCCGGCCACGGTCACCCCGAAAGAGGTGTTTGACGCCGTATGCCACATGCGCATGACCAAACTGCCCGACCCGAAAGTGAACGGAAATGCCGGTAGTTTCTTTAAAAACCCAGTGATCGGCGGCGAAACGGCGAAAGCCTTTATTGAAGCCTGGCCGATGGCACCGCACTATCCTCAGGCCGATGGCAGCGTAAAACTGGCTGCGGGCTGGCTTATCGATCGCTGCGATTTGAAGGGTGTTACCGTCGGTGGTGCCGCCGTTCATCGTCAGCAGGCGCTGGTTCTGGTTAACCAGGGCAATGCGACCGGCAGCGACGTGGTTCAGCTGGCACATCATGTACGCCAGCGTGTAGGCGAGAAGTTTAACGTCTGGCTCGAACCGGAAGTTCGCTTCATTGGTTGTTCGGGCGAAGTGAATGCCGTGGAGGCCATTGCGTGAAGGATAACACTATCCCCTTAACCCTGATCGGCATTCTGGCCGACGGTGAGTTTCATTCCGGTGAGCAGCTCGGCGAGCAGCTGGGAATGAGCCGCGCCGCCATTAACAAGCACATTCAGACGCTCCGCGACTGGGGTGTGGATGTCTTTACCGTGCCTGGCAAAGGTTACAGCCTGCCGGAGCCGATCCAGCTCCTCAGCGAAGAGCTGATCCGCAGCCAGATTGAGCACGGAAACGTGGCTGTCCTGCCGGTCATCGATTCGACCAACCAGTATCTGCTGGATCGCCTCGGCGAACTGAAATCGGGCGATGCCTGCGTGGCGGAATATCAGCAGGCCGGTCGCGGTCGTCGCGGGCGCAAGTGGTTCTCACCCTTTGGCGCCAACCTGTACCTCTCTATGTACTGGCGTCTTGAGCAGGGGCCGGCTGCCGCTATCGGTTTAAGCCTGGTGATCGGGATTGTGATGGCGGAGGTCCTGCACGATCTGGGCGCGGATAAGGTTCGCGTTAAATGGCCGAACGATCTCTACCTACAGGATCGCAAGCTTGCGGGGATCCTGGTCGAACTGACGGGTAAAACCGGCGATGCCGCGCAGATCGTGATTGGCGCAGGCGTGAACATGGTAATGCGTAACGTGCAGGCGGACGTGGTTAACCAGGCCTGGACCAACCTTCAGGAAGCGGGGATCACTATCGATCGTAATACCCTTGCCGTGCGGATGATCAAAGAGCTGCGCAGCTCCCTGACGCTGTTCGAACAAGAGGGTCTGGCACCTTTCCTGTCGCGCTGGGAGAAGCTGGACAACTTTATCAATCGCCCGGTTAAGCTGCTGATTGGCGAGAAGGAGATCTACGGGATTTCTCGCGGAATTGATGCGCAGGGCGCGTTACTGCTGGAGCAGGATGGCGTGATTAAGCCCTGGGTTGGCGGCGAGATCTCGCTACGCAGCGCGGAATAAAAAAGGGAGCCATTGGCTCCCTTTTCTTTATCTCTCTTTAAGAGGCGTTACTGCGGATACGGTACCCAGTCCCCGCCGTTCAGGCGAACATACGGCTTATTCTGGTACTGGATCACCACCGCGTTCGCATTCTCCGACACCTCCGCCGTCTGCGGCAGGCCGCTGGTGAGCTGGTTCCAGTTCACGCTGTCCTCGACAAACAGCTTCCCGTCAACCGCGCGGGCAACCAGCTCTGAAATCGCCAGATAGCTGCTCGGCTGCGTGATTTCAATCGGCGCACCCTCATGCGGTGCCTTCATGCCGAAGAACTTAATCCCGGCGGGCACGTTTGTGATTGACGGGCTTGGGATATCACGCAGGCCAGATACCTGCATTCTGTCGCCCTTCAGCGCGCCGCCGTGCTCTGGCACTACCACGACCATCACCTTACGGCCCGATTTTTCCAGCTCGGTAAAGAACGCGTCCAGCTCGTCGAAAAGCTTCTGGGCGCGAACTTTGTAATCCGCGGTTTTGCTTACGCCCGGGAAGTGGTTTCCGTCGTGCAGCGGCAGGGTGTTGAAGAAGGTCGCGCTGCGGCTGTTTTCGCCCTCTTTGCTGACGGTTTGCAGCCAGCGTTGCAGCACGGCGGTGTCGTCATAAACAGGCGAGCCGTCAAAGCCCAGCAGCGAAACCGGCAGACCGGTCTGATCCATCAGCGGCGCCTGCATTCCCCCCTCCTGACGCACTTCCTGGAGGAAGCTACCGAACTGGCCGTTGTGGCCCAGCATCAGGTGCTGCGTGAAGCCGAGTTTGGACAGGTTATCAAACAGATAGCACTGGTTGCCCGCGGGCTGATACAAGTTTTTATGCGACGGCTGACCGCAGCTTGCACGTAGCAGGCGAATGGCCGCCGGGCCGCTGTAGGAGGTCGCCGAGTTGAAATCTTTAAACTGGATATCGAAGTGCGACCACAGCGGATGGGACATCAGCCCGGCTGCGTCCACGTCTGCCCAGGAGAGCGAACAGATGTTGATGACCAGCAGTTCGAACGGCTGTGCATCCGCCGGCAGCGCATCCGGGAACTTGGTCTGACGCTTGTCTTCTGCGGTATAGAAGCTGGAAAGCCAGGCGTTCAGGTTGGTGGACGTTGGCGGTGCGGTCTGCGTTGGAATATCGCCAACGACCGGATTATCCCCGGCGGTTGCCACGGTGGCAGCCGCCGAGCCGCCGGTGGTGGTGACCGTCGTGGTCGGTTGACCCGCAGGCCACAGCGAGAAGCTCGGCCCGGCCAGCGTCAGCACGTTAAGCCAGACCAGAATCGCCACCACGAATACCGTCACGCGGATCCACTGGGACAGGAAAAGCCAGGCGACCAGCAGCACAAATACCGCGCCGATCATCTGCCAGTTGATAAAACGCTCGGTCAAATCAAGGATGTAATCTGCGCTAAAGCCCGCCACCTGCGAGCCCTGGCTCATGATGCTCTCAGGTCCCGGTAACCAGGTGTCGTGCCAGAAGAGGCCAAAACCAATCGGGATAGCTATCCAGTGGCGTAAACGGTGCAGCCTGATGTTCGGGATTGGCATCAGCAGGAAAGCCATAAACACCAGGTTAGCCAGCGGGTGGAAGTTCAGATAGCCCGCCCAAAGCAGGCCAAACTTCACCAGAAAATAGAAGTTCCAGCCGGACAGTCCGCGCCAGTATTGCCAGAGCGGCGACGGCGCCGAAGAGGTATAGGAAGAATTAGTCATGTTTTCGATTTGCCCTGGCGTGTGTCGCCCGTGTCAGTGTTCCGGCTGGTTTAACGTAGCGAGGTTTTACAAAAAGAATTCTGGCCGTATCGCGAAGACGGCGCAGGGAATGGCGAGCGTAGTAGCCCAGCGGGAAGAAAATAAGCGCACAGAGTACGACCAGTTGAATAATGTCGCTGATATTCATAATGACGCATGTTCCTTATTCTCAGACAGCAGGCGAAGGGGTTCAGGTATTCGGCGCCAGACATGTCCGTCATGCTTAGCATTGAGAATAGGTTTTTCATCGGTGGTCATCGGCAGCGGTTTTACCCACTGTTCCGGTGCCAGAGTTCTCATTTGCACCAGTTCTGCGCTAATCAGATTGTCCTCAAACCAGATCATTCGGTTAGAGAAAATATCCCCCGTTGGCAGCGGGAAAATATGGTTCAGCGCCGTGTCGAGATCGTTGACTCGGCAGAAAGATAAAAACAGCACCAGACGGTTGTCGCCAATCGTCATGATATCCCCGGTGCGGTTCGGGCGGCAGAGCGTCAGCGCTTGCTCAACGCGAATGCCCGGTACGGGGCGCAGCGCCACCATTACGCCTTTGCCATCAGCCGGAAGCAGGGTGTTACTCATCATATTGCCAACGGCGTCGCAGAAGGTGTCCCACTTTTGATAGCCGCGCAGCTTCATCGGCTGGGTCATGGACAGCAGGGTGGAGATATCTTCCGGCACGTGGCGGCCAAACTGCTGGCCCTGAATGCTTTCGATCAGCGTCAGGCAGCGGGAGAGCGGGGCATTCCACGGCACCACCATGTTTGCGCCGCAGCCCAGCAGCAGACGTTCATCCGTTGCGCGCAGGCTGGTGTTATTTTCACGCACCACGATTTTCAACGCGCTGCCGCGCTGGCGGCGCAGGGTATGAATATGGCGCGCCAGGGATTCGATTTGATTATTCTGCATCAGCGAGAAGACAATCGTCGCCGCCTGGGTGGTACGGGCTTCATTGAATACCGCTTCGTTGGTCTCAAGCAGCGTCCAGTTTTCAGACAGCGCAGGCGCGCCTTCTAATACCGCAATATGGCTGACGATGCGTTTTTCATCGCTGCGCGGCTGCACCACGGTCTCTTCCTGCTGTGCAAGATGCCATTCATTATTGATATGTTTGAGGGTCAATTGCTGGCGCGCGCTTACCCCTTTTTCATTACACCAGAAGGCAATATCGTAAAGATAACTGTCAGCCCGATCGCGGATACTGGCGAGCCCGAACAGGGAGCGATATTCCGTCATCAACAGCGAAAACAACTTATCATTATTAGTGCAAGGGTTAATGACCAGCAGGGTGCAATTTTGATTGCGGGCCCATTTATTGATTTTTTGCAGCCACTTAAGCAGCTTCTCATTTGATATATTATGCAGTGCGTTATTAGAACATTTGAGAATCACTAAATAGTTGTCGGGATCGAGCGTGCACTGAATATCGCGGGGCAGAAAGTAGAGACTCTCCGCCTCTGTTGTCATTGAGAATAGCCGCACGGATTGTGGGCCGCTCTCGTCGGCAAGTCTGATGATTGTCTTCGGGTCTTCGCCCATGGTGACAACGGCAACGCGAGCATCCCTGGCCTGCGCAGCAATTGTTTGATTTACCAGGCTTACGGCGTCCTCGTTGCGATCCGTGTTAATCCACCAGACTCCTCCGACCGGCATGTGGCGCAATTCATCCCATAAAGACTGGATGCCAATAGAAAATATGGAGTCCACGGTTTCCCTCTTTTCATCTAATTTATCTGTATCTCAGTTTACTAGCGAAAGCGAAGAAATAAACCTAACATTGAAATTAAAGAACATCAGATTTAGCATGTAAACGAAAATTCTCAGGCAGGATGCCTCGCTACATCTGATCGTACGATTTTACTCAGTGGGATGAGAGAAAAATGCATAATAACGAGTCCGGAACCCCCATCGATTCCACTCTTGGATACACATTCCAAAACGATTTCCTGGCGTTAACTCAGGCCTTTTCATTGCCTGAAATAGATTACACCGATATTTCCCAGCGGGAACAGTTGGCGGCGGCTATTAAACGCTGGCCATTATTGGCTGAATTTGCTCAACAACAATAAGGAAGCCATTGATGGCCATACTAGGATTACAGGGTGTCCGTGGTGGAGTCGGTACGACATCCGTGACCGCGGCGCTGGCGTGGTCATTACAGTTATTAGGCGAATCGGTGCTGGTTATTGATGCCTGCCCCGATAATTTGTTGCGCATGTCCTTTAACGTTGATTTCAACCGTCCCGACGGTTGGGCGCGCTCGCTGATTGATGGCAAAGAGTGGCAGGACGCCGGAATGCGCTACACCTCCCAGCTCGATCTGCTCCCCTTTGGTCAACTGACCCGTCGTGAACAGGAAAATTATGCTGCGCACCAGCCGACGCTGGAGCTGTTCACCCGCGCGCTGGAGCGGCTGAGCCTGGAGGGGCATTATCAGTGGATTTTGCTCGATCTGCCGCACGGCAACGACCCGCTGACCCGTCAGCTGATCTCTTTCTGCGACCATATCCTGTCGATTGCCAACGTCGACGCCAACTGCCATATCCGCCTGCACCAGCAGGCGCTGCCCGCGCAGGCGCATATCCTGATTAACGACCTGCGCATCGGCAGCCAGATTCAGGACGATCTGTATCAGGTGTGGCTGCAAAGCCAGCGGCGCCTGATGCCGATGGTTATCCACCGCGACGAAGGCATGGCGGAATGCCTCGCCTCCAAACAGCCGCTCGGCGAGTACCGCAGTGATTCGCTGGCGGCCGAAGAGATCCTGACGCTGGCGAACTGGTGCCTGCTGCACTTTGCCAAAAGGGCGGAATCTGCCGGGAGCGCGGTATGAGCCGCCTGTCCAGCTGGTTGCTCATCCCGCCGGTCAGCGCGCGCTTAAGCGAACGCTACCGCCACTACCGTCGGCACGGCGCGTCACCATTAAGCGCCGCGCTCGGCTGTTTCTGGATGGTGCTGGCCTGGATGTTTATCCCCCTTGAACACCCCCGCTGGCAGCGCATTCGGGCTGAACATCACGCGCTCTATCCGCACATTAACTCCGATCGGCCACGGCCGTTAGATCCCGCGCGTTATGCGATTCAGGCGGTATGGCTGATAGCGACCTCAGCGCGGCAAGAGAATCCTCGCCCGCGCTGGCGCAGCTTCGACCGGGCGGCAAACCTGCGCGAACGCTACCATCAGTGGCTTGACCGGCTTCCTGATCGCGTGGGCGACAGAACCAGCCATCTGGATAACCACAAAGAACTCGGACACCTCCATCCGGGTTTGCGTCGTTTTATTCTCGGCGTGATTGTGGTGTTCTCGCTGATCCTGGCGCTGGTCTGTATCACGCAGCCGTTTAACCCGCTGGCGCAGTTTACCTTCCTGATCCTGCTGTGGGGCGTTGCCCTGCTGGTGCGCCGTATTCCGGGGCGCTTCTCGGCGCTGATGCTGATCGTGCTGTCGCTGACCGTGTCCTGCCGCTATATCTGGTGGCGTTACACCTCGACCCTGAACTGGGACGATCCGGTGAGCCTGGTGTGCGGTCTGATCCTGCTGTTTGCTGAAACCTACGCGTGGATTGTGCTGGTGCTGGGCTACTTCCAGGTGATTTGGCCGCTCAACCGCCAGCCCGTTCCGCTGCCGAAAGACACCAACCAGTGGCCGTCCGTGGACCTCTTCGTGCCAACCTATAACGAAGATTTGAGCGTGGTTAAGAACACCATTTACGCGGCGCTGGGTATCGACTGACCGAAAGATAAGCTCAAAATCTGGATCCTCGATGACGGCGGTCGCGAAGAGTTCCGCCAGTTCGCCAGCCAGGTAGGGGTGGAGTACATCGCCCGAACCACGCACGAACACGCCAAAGCCGGGAACATCAACAACGCGCTGAAATATGCCAAAGGGGAGTTTGTCTCCATCTTTGACTGCGACCACGTTCCGACGCGCTCGTTCCTGCAAATGACGATGGGCTGGTTCCTGAAAGAGAAAGAGCTGGCGATGATGCAGACGCCGCACCACTTCTTCTCGCCGGATCCGTTTGAACGTAACCTCGGCCGTTTCCGCAAAACCCCGAACGAAGGGACGCTGTTCTACGGCCTGGTGCAGGACGGTAACGACATGTGGGACGCGACCTTCTTCTGCGGCTCCTGTGCGGTGATTCGCCGCGGCCCGCTGGATGAGATTGGCGGCATCGCGGTTGAAACGGTGACCGAAGATGCCCACACCTCCCTGCGTTTACACCGTCGTGGACACACCTCGGCCTACATGCGTATTCCGCAGGCGGCGGGGCTGGCGACCGAGTCGCTCTCCGCGCACATCGGCCAGCGTATTCGCTGGGCGCGCGGCATGGTGCAGATTTTCCGCCTGGATAACCCGCTGACGGGCAAAGGCTTAAAGCTGGCGCAGCGCCTGTGCTACGTCAACGCCATGTTCCACTTCTTGTCGGGTATTCCGCGGCTTATCTTCCTGACCGCGCCGCTGGCGTTCCTGCTTCTGCACGCCTACATCATCTACGCCCCGGCGCTGATGATTGCCCTGTTCGTTCTGCCGCACATGATCCACGCGAGCCTGACCAACTCCAAAATTCAGGGCAAATATCGCCACTCGTTCTGGAGTGAAATCTACGAAACGGTGCTCGCCTGGTATATCGCCCCGCCAACGATGGTGGCGCTGATTAACCCGCACAAGGGCAAGTTTAACGTCACCGCGAAGGGCGGGCTGGTGGAAGAGGAGTACGTCGACTGGGTGATCTCCCGTCCGTATATCTTCCTGGTGCTGCTCAATATCGTCGGGGTGATTGCCGGGATCTGGCGCTACTACTACGGCCCGGAAAACGAAATCCTGACCGTGTTCGTGAGCCTGGCGTGGGTGTTCTACAACCTGATTATCCTCGGCGGCGCGGTGGCGGTGTCGGTAGAGAGCAAGCAGGTGCGCCGGGCGCATCGCGTCGAGATCAGTATGCCTGCGGCCATTGCCCGCGAAGACGGCCATCTCTTCTCCTGTACCGTGCATGACTTCTCTGACGGCGGGCTGGGTATCAAGATCAACGGCCAGGCAAAAGTGCTGGAGGGGCAGAAGGTCAACCTGCTGCTCAAGCGCGGTCAGCAGGAGTATGTCTTCCCAACGCAGGTGGTGCGCGTGTTGGGTAACGAAGTGGGTTTACAGCTGATGCCGCTGACTAAAAAGCAGCATATCGATTTTGTGCAGTGTACGTTCGCCCGCGCGGATACGTGGGCTCTCTGGCAGGACAGCTTCCCGGAAGATAAGCCTCTGGAAAGCCTGCTGGATATTCTTAAGCTGGGGTTCCGTGGCTATCGTCACCTTGCAGAATTTGCCCCGTCGTCTGTGAAATTAATTTTCCGGTCACTTACCTCGCTGGTTTCCTGGGTCGTGTCGTTTATTCCACGCCGACCTGAGCGGGAAGAGGCGAAGCAATCGGACCCGGTTATGGCTCAACAATGATGATAACGCGATGAAAACTAAACTTTCCTGGTTATGTGCAGTGGCAATGGGGATGAGTGCGCTTCCCTCTATGATGGCGAACGCGGCTCCAGAAACGCCTGCGGCCACGACCGCGCCCGTGGCGCAAGACGCCGCGCCGGCCGTCACCGCGGCCGACAGCGTTGCGCCTGAACAACCGGCTGACGGCGCGCCGCAGCAGGTCGGCACCGTTATGCCGGGCGTGCCGGGTGCGAACGCGCCGGTAGTGGTGGATAACGCCCCCTCCAGGGACGTGAAGCTCACCTTCGCGCAGATCGCCCCGCCGCCGGGCAGCATGGTGCTGCGCGGGATCAACCCGAACGGTGGCGTTGAGTTTGGGATGCGCAGCGACGAAGTGGTGTCGAAGGCGATGCTGAACCTCGAATACACCCCGTCACCGGCGCTGCTGCCGGTGCAGTCGCAGCTGAAGGTCTATCTCAACGACGAGCTGATGGACGTTCTGCCGGTCACCAAAGAGCAGCTTGGCAAAAAGACGCTGGCGCAGGTGCCGATCAACCCGCTGTTTATCACCGATTTCAACCGCGTGCGTCTGGAGTTTGTCGGCCATTACCGCGACGTGTGTGAAAACCCGGCCAGCAGCACGCTGTGGATGGACGTCGGACGCAATACGTCCCTGCAAATGACCTATCAGTCGCTGGCGCTGAAAAACGATCTCTCGGCGTTCCCGGTGCCGTTCTTCGATCCGCGCGATAACCGTCAGCTCGTGTTGCCGATGGTGTTTGCCGCGTCGCCGGACACGACCCAACAGCTGGCCGCCACCATTGTGGCCTCGTGGTTTGGCTCGCGTTCCGCCTGGCGCGGACAGAGCTTCCCGGTGATGTACGATAAGCTGCCGGACCGCAACGCCATCGTGTTTGCGACCAACGATAAGCGCCCGTCGTTCCTGCGCGATCACCCGGCGGTGAAAGCCCCGACCGTGGAAATGATGAGCCACCCGGATAACCCGTACGTGAAGCTGCTGGTGGTCTTCGGTCGTGATGACAAAGACCTGCTCCAGGCCGCGAAAGGCATTGCACAGGGTAACGTGCTGTTCCGCGGCAACAGCGTGACGGTGGATAACGTGAAGCCGCTGCTGGCCCGTAAACCGTACGATGCGCCGAACTGGGTGCGTACCGACCGCGCGATCACCTTCGGTGAGCTGAAAACCTATGAAGAGCAGTTGCAGTCCACCGGGCTTGAGCCTTCGCCGGTCAGCCTGTCGCTGAACCTGCCGCCGGATCTCTATCTGATGCGCACCAACGGCATTGATATCAGCCTGAAATACCGTTACACCGCGCCTGCCACCAAAGACAGCTCGCGTATGGACATCAGCCTGAACAACCAGTTCCTGCAATCCTTCAGCCTGACCAGCAACCAGGAGACAAACCAGCTGATGCTGCGTCTGCCGGTGCTTCAGGGTCTGCTCGATGGCAAAACCGATGTCTCTATTCCGGCGCTTAAGCTCGGCGCGGTGAACCAGCTGCGCTTTGACTTCCAGTACATGAACCCGATGCCTGGCGGCTCGGTGGATAACTGTATTACCTTCCAGCCGGTGCAGAACCATGTGGTGATTGGTGACGACTCCACCATCGACTTCTCGAAGTATTATCACTTCCTGGCGATGCCGGACCTGCGCGCCTTTGCCAACGCCAGCTTCCCGTTCAGCCGCATGGCAGATCTCTCTGAGTCCATCGTGGTGATGCCAAAATCACCGAGCGAAGGGCAGGTGACGACGCTGCTGGATACGCTGGCCTCCGTGGGCGCGCAGACCGGCCTGCCGGCCATTAACCTGACGCTGACCGACGACGGCAGCCAGATCCAGAACAAAGACGCCGACATCATGGTGATCGGCAATATCCCGGACAAGCTGAAGGACGACAAGCGCGTCGACCTGCTGGTGCAGGCTGCCCAGTCGTGGGTGAACACCCCGATGCGTCAGACCGAATTCCCGAGCATCATGCCGGACAACAACGACCGTCAGGCTACCGTGCAGACCACGGTCACCTCAACTGGCCCGATGGCGGCGATCGTCGGCTTCCAGTCGCCGTATAACGACCAGCGCAGCGTGATCGCGCTGCTGGCAGACAGCCCGCGTGGGTATGAGCTGCTCAACAACGCGATGAACGACAGCGGTAAACGTGCGGCGATGTTTGGCTCCGTGTCGGTTATTCGCGAGTCGGGCGTAAACAGCCTGCGCGTGGGCGACGTCTACTACGTCGGCCATCTGCCGTGGTTCGAACGTCTGTGGTATGCGCTGTCGAACCACCCGGTTCTGCTGGCGATCCTCGCGGCGGTGAGCGTCGTGCTGCTGGCGTGGGTACTGTGGCGTCTGCTGCGTATTATCAGCCGTCGTCGTCTTAACCCGGACCATGAGTAAGTAGCCATGAACGCCTTTCGCTGGTGTGTTTTCGCCGCGCTGATGCTGGCGGCGACGAATCTTCGGGCCGCCTGCACCTGGCCCGCCTGGGAGCAGTTTAAACAGGGCTATATCAGCGAGGGCGGGCGCGTTATCGATCCCAGCGATGCGCGCAAAATTACCACCTCCGAAGGGCAGAGCTACGCCATGTTCTTCGCGCTGGCCGCCAACGACCGCAAGGCGTTTGACCTGCTGTATGGCTGGACGCGCGATAATCTCGCCGCAGGCGATTTAGCCGCGCATCTGCCCGCCTGGCTGTGGGGGCAAAAGGATAAAGATCGCTGGGCGGTGATCGACGAAAACTCCGCCTCGGATGGGGATGTGTGGATCGCCTGGTCGCTGCTCGAAGCCGGACGACTGTGGGAGCAGCCTGAGTACACCCGCGTGGGCAAGGCGCTGCTCAACCGTATCGCCAGCGAAGAGGTGGTGAAGGTGCCGGGGCTGGGCTCCATGCTCTTACCCGGCAAAGTCGGCTTTGTAAAAGAGAATACCTGGCGCTTTAACCCCAGCTATCTTCCGCCGCAGCTGGCGAGCTATTTCACCCGCTTTGGCACCCCCTGGACCACCCTTCGCGAAACGAACCAGCGTCTGCTGCTGGAAACCGCGCCTAAGGGTTTTTCCCCGAACTGGGTGCAGTATCAGAAAAACAAAGGCTGGCTGCTTAAGCAGGATAAAGACCTGATTGGCAGCTACGATGCCATTCGCGTCTACCTCTGGGTGGGGATGATGAACGATAACGATCCGCAAAAAGCACGGCTGCTGGCGCGTTTCCGGCCGATGGCGGCAATGACCGCCAGCCGCGGACTGCCCCCTGAGAAGGTGGATGTCGCGACCGGAAAACGCACGGGGGATGGCCCGGTCGGTTTTTCCGCCTCCCTGCTGCCGTTTCTTCAAAAGCGTGACGCGCAGGCCGTTCAGCGCCAGCGCGTTACCGATCATTTTCCCGATAACGACGCCTATTACAGCTACGTGTTGACCCTCTTTGGACAAGGCTGGGATCAGCACCGTTTTCGCTTCACCGAAAAAGGTGAATTAATACCGGATTGGGGCCAGGAATGCGCAAGTTCACACTAAATCTACTCACTTTTTCGCTTGGCCTGGCCATGATGCCGATGGCCCTGGCCGCCAATTCTCCGCAGCAACAGCATCTGCTGGAGCAGGTGCGTCTGGGGGAATCGACGCAGCGCGAAGATTTAGTACGCCAGTCGCTCTACCGCCTGGAGCTGATCGACCCCAATAACCCTGACGTCATTGCCGCCCGTTTCCGCTACCTGCTGCGCCAGGGCGATACCGGCGGGGCGCAGAAGGAGCTGGACCGCCTGAAGGGGATCGCCCCGGACTCCGGCGCGTACCAGTCATCCCGCAACACCATGCTGCTCTCCACCCCGGACGGCCGCCAGGCATTGCAGCAGGCGCGTCTGTTAGCTACCACCGGACATACTCAGGAAGCCATTGCCGCCTACGAAAAACTGTTTAGCGGCAACCCGCCGAGCGGCGATCTGGCGACGGAATACTGGAACGTGGTGGCGAAAGATCCCGCCCGTCGCAATAACGCCATCAACCAGCTGAAAAAAATTGACGCCAGCAGTCCCGGCAACGTGCAGCTTCAGGCGACCCTCGCCGGGCTGCTCTTCCAGACCGGGCGCCGCGATGAAGGCTTTACGGTTCTCCAGAGCATGGCGAAAACCAACAACGGGCGTA
Source organism: Enterobacter asburiae (assembly GCF_021440515.1). Classification (GTDB taxonomy): domain Bacteria; phylum Pseudomonadota; class Gammaproteobacteria; order Enterobacterales; family Enterobacteriaceae; genus Enterobacter; species Enterobacter asburiae_E. The sequence goes on from NZ_JAKCMV010000027.1 coordinate 13,684, forward strand.
ACCAGGCGTCTGATATGTGGTATCAGCAGATCAAAGACCAGCCTGCCAGCAGCGCCAGCGTCAGCGCGCTGCAAAAATACCTGACCGTGTTCAGCGACGGCGACAGCGTGACCGCCGCCCGCGCGCAGCTTGACGCGCAGCAAAAACAGCTCGCCGATCCAACGTTCCGCGCCAAAGCCGAAGGGCTGGCGGCGGTGGATGCCGGGCAGGGCAGCAAGGCCGTCGCCGAGCTGCAAAAAGCGGTCAGCGCCAACCACACCGACAGCGAAGCGATCGGTGCGCTCGGTCAGGCCTATTCGCAAAAAGGGGATCGCGCCCGCGCGGTGGCGCAGTTTGAAAAAGCGATCGCCCTCGATCCGCAGAGCGACAACCGGGGCAAGTGGGACAGCCTGCTGAAGGTTAACCGCTACTGGCTGCTGATCCAGCAGGGCGATGCCGCCCTGAAAGCCAACAACACGGCGCAGGCCGAACGCTATTACCAGCAGGCGCGTAACGTCGATAACACCGACAGCTACGCGGTGCTCGGGCTGGGCGACGCGGCGGTGGCGCGTAAAGATATCGCCGCCGCCGAGCGTTACTATCGCCAGGCGCTGCGTATGGACAGCGGCAACAGCAACGCCGTGCGCGGGCTGGCGAATGTCTATCGCGCCGAGTCGCCGGAAAAAGCGACGCAGTTTATCCAGTCGCTCTCCGCCAGCCAGCGCCGCAGCATTGATGATATTGAGCGCAGCCTGACCAACGAGCAGCTTTCGCAGCAGGCGGAGCAGCTGGAAAACGCGGGCAACTATGCCCAGGCCGCCGAAATTCAGCGCCGTCGGCTGGCGATGTCGCCGGGGGACGTGTGGATCACCTATCGCCTGTCGCGGGATCTCTACAGCGCCGGGCAGCGCAGTCAGGCCGATACCCTGATGCGCCAGCTGGCGAGCCAGAAGCCGAACGATCCTGAACAGGTGTACGCCACCGGGCTGTATCTCTCCGGAAACGATCAGGACAGGGCCGCGCTCGCGCACCTCAACGCCCTGCCGCGCGCCCAGTGGAACGGCAATATTCAGGAGCTGGCGGACCGTCTGCAAAGCAATCAGGTGCTGGAAACGGCGAACCGCCTGCGCGACGGCGGCAAAGAGCAGGAGGCCGAAACCCTGCTTCGCCAGCAGCCCGCCTCCACGCGTATCGACTTAACCCTCGCGGACTGGGCGCAGCAGCGCGGCGATTATGCGGGGGCGAAAGCGGCCTATAACACCGTGCTACAGCGCGAGCCGAAAAACGACGACGCCATTCTGGGCCTGACCGAAGTCTATATTTCAGAAGGCAACAAAGAGGCGGCGCGCACCACGCTGGCAACCCTTCCGCCTGGACAGGCCGGGGAGCCGCAGTCGCTGAACATGCAGCGGCGCATCGCGATGGCCCAGGCAGGGCTTGGCGACACGGCGGCGGCAAATCAGACCTTCAGCAAGCTTATCCCGCAGGCCACGTCCCAGCCGCCGTCAATGGAGAATGCGCTGGTGCTGCGCGATGCGTCGCGCTTCCAGGCGCAGAACGGCCAGCCGAAGCAGGCGCTGGAAACCTACAAAGATGCGATGGTGGCGTCCGGCATCACCCAGACGCGCCCGACGGATAACGACAGCTTTACCCGCCTGACGCGCAACGACGAGAAGGACGACTGGCTCAAACGCGGCGTGCGTAGCGACGCGGGCGATCTCTATCGTCAGCAGGACGTTAACGTCACGCTGGAGCACGACTACTGGGGCTCCAGCGGCACGGGCGGCTATTCCGATCTCAAAGCCCACACCACCATGTTGCAGGTGGACGCGCCGCTCTCTGACGGACGGATGTTCTTCCGTAGCGATCTGGTCAATATGGACGCCGGGACCTTCGATACCACGGACGGGAAGTACGATCCGAAGTGGGGGACCTGTGCGGCTACCGACTGTCACGGTAGCACCAACCAGTCCGCGAACGGCGCGAGCGTTGCCGTTGGCTGGAAGAATAAAACCTGGGAGATGGATATCGGCACCACGCCGATGGGCTTCGACGTGGTCGATGTGGTGGGCGGCATAAGCTACAGCAACGATCTCGGCCCGATTGGCTATACGGTCAACGCCCATCGTCGTCCGATCTCCAGCTCGATGCTGGCCTTCGCCGGGCAGCGCGATCCCAACACCGACACCACCTGGGGCGGCGTGCGCTCCACCGGCGGCGGGGTGAGCCTGAGCTACGACAAGGGCGAGGCGAACGGCGTCTGGTCGAGCCTGAACGTCGACAGCCTGACGGGTAAAAACGTGGAAGATAACTGGCGCGCCCGCTGGATGACCGGCTACTACTACAAGCTCATCAACAAGAACAACGAGCGCCTGACGGTGGGCGTCAGCAATATGCTGTGGCACTACGATAAAGACCTGAGCGGCTACACCCTCGGTCAGGGCGGCTATTACAGTCCGCAGGAGTATGTCTCCTTCGCGCTGCCGGTCACCTGGCGGAAACGCACCGAAAACTGGTCGTGGGAGCTGGGCGGATCGGTGTCGTGGTCGCACTCGAAGACCAAAGACGGGATGCGCTATCCGTTGCAGGGCTTGATCCCGGATAACCAGAAAGATGCCGAAGGTAATGACATGTATACCGACAAGCATGAGCCTGAAAACGGCAGCAGCTCGTCAGGAACCGGTTATACCGCCAGGGCCCTTATCGAGCGTCGCGTCACCTCCAACTGGTTTGTCGGGGTCGGCGTGGATATTCAACAGGCAAAAGATTATACCCCGAGCCATGCGCTGCTCTATGTTCGCTATTCAGCCGCTGGCTGGCAGGGCGACATGGATATGCCGCCGCAGCCGCTCATCCCGTACGCAGACTGGTAATCGGATTTCACTTAATCGATTTGTAAGTCTCTCTAAAAATTGCAGCAATCGGGTATACTCAGGCGCACCAGGTTTATGCCCGGTGCGCCCTGCGCTTTGAGTTTTGTGGAGAGTCATTTTGCGTGTCAGCCGTTCTTTAACTATCAAACAGATGGCAATGGTTTCAGCCGTTACCCTGCTGTTTGTATTCCTGTTCTGCGTCATTCTGCTGTTTCATTCCGTACAGCAGAATCGCTACAACACGGCTTCGCAACTGGAAAGTATTGCTCGCTCGGTGCGCGAGCCGCTCTCCTATACCATCCTGAAAGGGGATATTCCCGAGGCCGAGAGCATCCTAAAACGCATTCAGCCCGCCGGGATTGTCAGCCGCGCCGACGTGGTGCTGCCTAACCAGTTCCAGGCGCTGCGCATGAGCTTTATCCCCGAGCGTCCGGTGCCGATGATGATCATGCGCATGTTTGAGCTGCCGGTGCAGATCTCCCTGCCGATTTACTCCCTTGAACGCCCGGCGAACCCGCAGCCGCTGGCCTATCTGGTGCTCCAGGCCGACTCGTATCGCATGTATAAATTCGTGATGAGCTGGGTTGTGACGTTAGTAACTACTTACTTACTTTTAACGCTGATCCTGAGCGTGGCGCTGACCTGGTGTATCAACCGCCTGATTGTCCACCCGTTGCGCCGCATCGCCCGGGAGCTGAACAATCTGCCTCCGCAGGAGCAGGTCGGGCACCAGCTGGAGGTGCCGCGCCTGCACCAGGACGATGAAATCGGGATGCTGGTGCGCAGCTATAACCTCAACCAGCAGCGTATTTCGCGCCAGCAGGATCAGCTGAACAGCAGCGCCACCCGCTTCCCGGTCTCTGAGCTGCCGAACAAGGCCTTTTTGATGGCGATGCTGGAGCAGACCGTCGCCCGCCAGCAGACTACCGCGCTGATGGTGGTGGCCTGTGAAACCTTGCAGGATACGGCGGGCGTGTTGCAGGAGAGCCAGCGCGAGGTGCTGCTCTTAACCCTGGTCGAGAAGGTGAAATCGGTGCTGGCGCCGCGCATGGTGCTGACCCAGGTCAGCGGCTATGACCTGGTGATTATCGCCCACGGCGTGAAAGAGCCGTGGCACGCGATTACGTTAGGTCAGCAAGTACTCACTGTCATTAATGAGCGGTTGCCGATTCAGGGCATCCAGCTTCGTCCAAGCGCAAGCATCGGCATTGCGATGTTCTACGGCGATCTCACTGCCGAACAGCTTTACCGCCGCGCCTTCTCGGCGGCCTTCACCGCCCGTCGCAAAGGCAAGAACCAGATCCAGTTCTTTGACCCGGAGCAGATGGAAAAGGCGCAGCAGCGGCTGACCGAAGAGAGCGATATTCTGACCGCGCTGGATAACCGCCAGTTTGCGATCTGGCTTCAGCCGCAGGTCAACCTGGTGACGGGCGAAGTGAAAAGCGCCGAAGCCCTGCTGCGTATGCAGCAGCCGGACGGCGCGTGGGAGCTGCCGGAAGGATTAATCGAGAGCATTGAGTCCTGCGGCCTGATGGTGACCGTCGGTTACTGGGTGCTGGAAGAGTCCTGTCGCCAGCTGGCGGCCTGGCAGGAGCAGGGCGTGACCCTGCCGCTGTCGGTGAATCTGTCTGCGCTCCAGCTGATGCACCCGACGATGGTCTCAGAGATGCTGGAGCTGATTAACCGCTACCGCATCAAGCCGGATACGCTGATCCTGGAGGTGACGGAGAGCCGCCGCATCGACGACCCTAACGAAGCGGTGAAAATCCTCAAACCCCTGCGCAACGCGGGGATCCGCATCGCGCTGGATGATTTTGGCATGGGCTATGCCGGGCTGCGCCAGCTCCAGCACATGAAAACCCTGCCGGTGGACGTGCTGAAAATCGACAAAGCCTTTGTGGACGGGCTGCCGAACGACAGCAGCATGGTGGAAGCGATTATTCAGATGGCGCGCAGCCTTAACCTGCACGTTATTGCCGAAGGGATTGAAACCGAAGCTCAGCGCGAGTGGCTGGCGGCGGCGGGCGTGGAGAGCGGGCAAGGCTTCCTGTTTGGCCGCGCGGTGCCTGCGGATATCTTTGAAAAACGTTACCTCTCCGGCGAACGCCATCCCGCAAAAGTGTAATTTTGTTGCTGGCTTGTGCGAGCCAGCTCAAAGTTCTTAACATTTCTGTTTCAAATTTGAACCTGCTTTATTTCTGTCCTGTTATGTGGGTGTTATTTTAAAGCCGCAGGTTAACCATAACCTTACAGAGCCTGTGGTTTTTCTTTCCAAGGACACCCTATGAAAACCTCAATCTTCAAGAGCCTTTACTTTCAGGTCCTGACGGCCATCGCAATCGGTATTCTGCTTGGTCACTACTACCCGGAAGTGGGTGCGCAGATGAAACCGCTGGGCGATGCGTTCGTTAAGCTCATCAAAATGATCATCGCGCCCATCATCTTTTGTACCGTCGTTACCGGTATCGCTGGCATGGAAAGCATGAAGGCGGTCGGTCGCACGGGCGCCGTGGCGCTACTCTATTTCGAAGTGGTCAGTACTATCGCGCTGATCATCGGTCTGATTATCGTTAACGTCGTGCAGCCCGGTGCGGGCATGAACGTGGACCCGTCCACGCTCGACGCGAAGGCGGTTGCGGTCTATGCCGAGCAGGCAAAAGACCAGGGCGTGGTGGCCTTCCTGCTGGACGTGATCCCCGGCAGCGTGATTGGCGCCTTCGCCAGCGGTAACATCCTGCAAGTGCTGCTGTTTGCGGTGCTGTTTGGCTTTGCGCTGCACCGTCTGGGCAGCAAAGGGCAGCTGATTTTCAACGTGATTGAGAGCTTCTCGCAGGTCATTTTCGGCATTATCAATATGATCATGCGTCTGGCCCCTATCGGCGCGTTCGGCGCGATGGCCTTCACCATCGGCAAATACGGCGTGGGCACGCTTGTACAGCTGGGGCAGCTGATCGTCTGCTTCTATATCACCTGTATTCTGTTCGTGGTGGTGGTGCTGGGGTCGATTGCCCGCGCGGCAGGCTTCAACATCTTCAAGTTCATCCGCTACATCCGCGAAGAGCTGCTGATCGTGCTCGGAACCTCGTCGTCGGAATCCGCGCTGCCGCGTATGCTCGACAAGATGGAAAAGCTCGGCTGCCGCAAGTCGGTGGTGGGGCTGGTTATTCCAACGGGTTACTCGTTTAACCTCGACGGCACCTCGATCTACCTGACGATGGCGGCGGTGTTCATCGCGCAGGCGACCAACAGCCATATGGATATCTTCCATCAGATCACCCTGCTGGTGGTGCTGCTGCTGTCATCAAAAGGGGCGGCAGGGGTAACGGGCAGCGGGTTTATCGTGCTGGCGGCGACCATCTCTGCGGTGGGGCATCTGCCGGTAGCGGGTCTGGCGCTGATTCTGGGTATCGACCGCTTTATGTCCGAGGCGCGTGCGCTGACCAACCTGGTGGGTAACGGCGTGGCGACGGTAGTGGTCGCGAAATGGGTGAAGGAGCTGGATCACAAAAAGCTCGATGACACCTTAAATAACCGCCATTCCGATACGAAAACGCAGGGTGTTTCCTCCTGATATTGTCACAAATGCCCGCTATCCCTTGTGGGGATGCGGGCTGCTGCGCATAATACCCCCTCATACCTGTCATAATTCGACAAGATTTTTTTTAGGTATATTTCACTTCCGCCCGTGACGTTTCGCTGAACGCGCGGTCTAATCGAAGTGTTTTCATCGTCATATTTGGAGTGCTCCACGTCGGGAGATACTCTTTTTAACCAGGAATGTTGATCAGGGGTTCACATGCAGGGCACAAAAATTCGACTCTTAACCGGCGGTTTGCTGATGATGGCAGCAGCCAGTTATGTGCAGGCAGATGCGCTCCAGCCAGACCCGGCCTGGCAACAAGGGACTCTGGCGAATGGTTTTCAGTGGCAAGTGTTAGCCACCCCGCAGCGCCCGAGCGACCGTATCGAAATCCGTCTGTCTGTGAATACTGGCTCCCTCACTGAAAGCACCCAGCAGACCGGTTTAAGCCATTTTATTCCTCGACTGGCGCTCACCCAGAGCGGCAGTTTGCAAGCGGTGCAGGTGCGCTCTCTGTGGCAACAGGCCATCGATCCGAAGCGCCCGCTTCCTCCGGCGGTAGTCTCCTATGACTACACCATGTTCAACCTGAGCCTGCCAAACAACCGTAACGACCTCCTTAAAGAAGCGCTGACCTATCTGTCAGATGCCACCGGTAAACTCTCTATCACGCCTGAAACCGTTAACTATGCCCTGAGCAACAGCGACATGGTGGCGACCTGGCCTGCGGATACCAAAGAGGGCTGGTGGCGCTATCGCCTGAAAGGCTCTGCGCTGCTGGGCCACGATCCGGCCGAGCCGCTGAAGCAGCCCGTCGATGCCGAGCAGGTGAAATCCTTCTACCAGAAATGGTACACCCCGGACGCCATGACCCTGATTGTGGTCGGGAACGTCGACAGCCGGTCGATTGTCGAGCAGATCAACAAAGCCTTTGGCGATCTGAAGGGCAAACGCGAAGCGCCAGCGCCCGTGCCTACGCTTTCTCCGCTGCGCGCCGAGCCGGTCAGCATCATGACCGACACCGTGCGTCAGGACCGCCTCTCGATGATGTGGGACACGCCGTGGCAGCCGATTCGTGAATCCTCCGCGCTGCTGCGCTACTGGCGCGCGGATCTCGCCCGTGAAGCGCTGTTCTGGCACGTTCAGCAGTCCCTCAGCAAAAACAACACCAAGGATATCGGCCTCGGCTTTGACTGCCGCGTGCTGTTCCAGCGCGCCCAGTGCGCCATTAACGTTGAATCTCCTGGCGATAAGCTGAACGCGAACCTCGCGCTGGTGGCAAAAGAGCTGGCGAAAGTGCGTAAAGAGGGGCTCGGCGAAGAGGAGTTCAACGCGCTGGTGGGGCAGAAGAAGCTGGAGCTGCAAAAGCTGTTTGCAACCTACGCCCGTGCCGATACGGACATTCTGATCAGCCAGCGTATTCGTTCGCTGCAAAACCAGGTGGTTGATATCGCGCCTGAGCAGTACCAGAAGCTGCGTCAGGACTTCCTGAACGGTTTAACGGTGGATATGCTGAATCAGGATCTGCGCCAGCAGCTGTCGCAGGATATGGCGTTGGTTCTGCTCCAGCCGAAGGGCGAGCCGGAATATGACATGAAAGAGTTGCAGGCAACCTGGAGCGGCATTATGGCGCCGGTCACGCAGGCGGCGCAGCCCGCCGTGGCGGATGATTTACATCAGGACGCGACGGATATTCCGCAGGGTCAGTAACGGTATACCCCCTCACCCTAACCCTCTCCCCAAAGGGGAGAGGGAACTTGAACACCCTCGCCCCTTTGGGGAGAGGGCCGGGGTGAGGGGTAATCCCTTAAACCGGCATCGCTTCCCGCGGAATAATCGCGCCGCGATACTGGATCACCGTACTGGCCGTCAGGTGTCCGCGCTGTGCTGCCGCTTCCGGCGTACCGCCCGTCAGACGCACCGCCAGATAACCCGCGCTAAACGAATCACCCGCCGCCGTGGTATCAATCACCTTCTCTTTGGCTAGTTTCACCGCCGGGACCTCTACCAGCGGTTCACCCGCCACGGCCACCAGGCAGGACTCTGCGCCGCGCTTGATCACCACTTCGCTCACGCCAGCGGCCTGGGTACGGGCGATGACCTCATCAACCGGCTTCTCACCCCACAGGGCGTCTTCGTCGTCCAGCGTCAAGAAGGCGATATCGGTGCATTGCAGCATCTGCTGATAAACCTGCTGTGTCTCTTCACGGCTGGCCCACAGGCGTGGACGATAGTTGTTATCGAAGATCACCTTGCCGCCGTTGGCGCGGCATTCGCGCAGCAGCGACAGCAGCTTATCGCGGCTGGCCGGGCTGAGAATCGCCAGACTGATCCCGCTCAGATAGAGATAGTCAAAGGTAGCCAGCTCTTCGCAAATGGCGGCCGCAGCGTCGCTTTCCAGCCAGAATTTTGCGGCGGCTTCGTTACGCCAGTAATAGAACGTGCGCTCGCCGGTGCTGTCGGTTTCGATGTAGTACAGACCCGGCAGGCGGTTTTCCATCTGCTGAATCAAAGACGTCTGGACATTTTCACTCTGCCAGGACGCCAGCATCTGCTGGCTAAAACTGTCCGTACCCAGTGCGGTAACGTAGTTCACGGCGAGCGCGTCGGGGGCGACCTGACGGGCAATATAAACCGACGTGTTCAACGTATCGCCACCAAAACCGCGGCTGACGTCCGCGCCTTTTTGTGACAGTTCAATCATGCATTCGCCAATCACGGCAATTTTTTTAGACATAGTCGTGAACCTGAACAGATAAATTAACGTTAGTGTGCGTTGTGTGGATTATGCGGTCAACTATATTAAAACGACGTTCCATTATTTTATTTGAGCCAGCGCGTGTTCCTGGCAATTTCTGTCATCTTAATTTCATTTTCCCGCCCGGCTGAACATAAAGTTCTCAATTGCCGGGCCGATAACCCATTGACGAGTCCAGAAAGGCTATCCCATACAACAGGGCATCTGAAATGAAGGCAGAGCAGGTTATCCAGCGGCTAAGCACCACGCCTGAGGCAAGTATTGAGAACTTGCAGGAGCATCGCTACTGGCTGCAATGTGAGCGCGAATACACCTATCAGCCGATCTACCGCACCGACGGGCGGCTGATGGCGATCGAGATCTTAACGGTTGTGACCCACCCGTCGAACCCGACGCAGCGGATCGCGCCGGATCGCTATTTCGCAGAAGTCGCAGTGCGCCAGCGCATCGACGTGCTGCAAGAGCAGCTGGAGATGCTGGCGACTAAGCGGGCCTTCTTCGCGCAGCACAACATTCTGGCCTCGGTAAACGTGGACGGCCCGACCCTGATGGCGCTGCGTCAGAACGCGCAGCTTCAGGCGCTGATCGCCACGCTGCCGTGGATGCGCTTCGAGCTGGTGGAACACGTCCGCCTGCCGCAGGATTCGTCATTCGCCTCGATGTGCGAGTTTGGCCCGCTGTGGCTGGACGACTTCGGCACCGGCATGGCGAACTTCTCCGCGCTCAGCGAAGTGCGCTATGACTACATTAAAGTGGCGCGCGACCTGTTCATCATGCTGCGCCAGACCCCGGAAGGACGAAACCTCTTCACGCTGCTGCTACAGCTGATGAACCGCTATTGTCAGGGGGTGATTGTCGAAGGGGTAGAAACGCTGGAAGAGTGGCGCGACGTGCAAAACTCGCCTGCCGCGGCGGCGCAAGGCTATTTCCTCTCTCGTCCTGTGCCAATGGATACGCTGGATAACGTCACTATCGCATTGTAATTAAAGCTGTTTCCCATAATGGCGCGTAGCCTGTACGCGCTATTACCGGACACAGCGCCCCCGCTTACCCGAGCCATGAACTATATTCATGAAAGGTAAGGCCATTGGTAAGGGGAAAACAATGACGAAAACGACCAGGATTGTCACCTGGGTACTTGGGATTTTCTTGTTATTGATTGTGGTGGCAATCATCATTATCGCCACGTTTGACTGGAATCGTCTTAAGCCAACCATTAACGAAAAAGTTTCAACCGAACTGAACCGACCCTTCGCCATTCGCGGCGATTTGGGCGTCGTCTGGGAACGTCAAAAGGAGGAAACCGGCTGGCGAAGCTGGGTGCCCTGGCCGCACGTTCATGCAGACGATATTGTTCTCGGCAATCCGCCGGACATCCCTGAAGTGACGATGGTGCATCTGCCGCGCGTGGAAGCCACGCTGGCGCCGCTTGCCCTGCTCACCAAAACGGTCTATCTGCCGTGGATCAAACTCCAGCAGCCCGATGCGCGCCTGATTCGCCTGTCGGAAAAAAACGATAACTGGACCTTCAATCTCGCCAGCAGCGACGAAAAAGATCCCAACGCGAAGCCTTCATCCTGGTCGTTCCGCCTGGACAATATTCTGTTCGATCGCGGGCGGATCGCTATCGACGATAAAGTCAGCAAGGCGGACGTGGAGATCTTAGTTGATCCGCTGGGCAAGCCGCTGCCGTTTAGCGAAGTCACCGGCAGCAAGGCCAAAGGGGATAACGCCAAAGCGGGCGATTACGTGTTTGGCCTGACGGCGAAAGGGCGTTACAACGGTCAGCCGCTGAGCGGTAAGGGTAAAATCGGCGGGATGCTGGCGCTGCGCAGCGAAGGCACGCCGTTCCCGGTGCAGGCCGATTTCCGCTCGGGCAACACCCGCGTGGCCTTTGTCGGCACGGTGAACGACCCGATGAAAATGGGCGGCGTCGATCTTCAGCTGAAGTTCGCCGGGGACTCCCTGGGTGAGCTGTATGACCTGACGGGCGTGCTGCTGCCGGATACGCCGCCGTTTGAAACAGACGGTCATCTGGTGGCAAAAATCGATACGGAAAAAGCCTCGGTCTTTGATTACCGCGACTTTAACGGCCGGATTGGCGACAGCGACATTCACGGCAGCCTGACCTACACCACCGGAAAACCGCGCCCGAAACTGGAAGGGGATCTGGAATCCCGCCAGCTGCGCCTGGCCGATCTGGGGCCGCTGATTGGCGTCGACTCCGGGAAGGGCACCAAGTCGAAAGAGGTGAAAAAGGACGTCCAGCCTGCGGGCAAAGTGCTGCCTTATGACCGCTTCGAAACCGACAAATGGGACGTAATGGATGCCGACGTGCGCTTCAAGGGCCGCAAAATCGAGCACGGCAGCACCCTGCCGATAAGCGACCTCTCGACCCATATCATCCTCAAAAACGCCGACCTGCGGCTGCAACCGCTGAAGTTCGGCCTGGCGGGCGGGACGATTTCATCGAATATCCACCTCGAAGGGGATAAAAAGCCGATGCAGGGGCGGGCGGATGTGAAGGCGCGCAGGCTGAAGCTGAAAGAGCTGATGCCAAACGTGGAGCTGATGCAGAAGACCCTCGGCGAGATGAACGGTGACGCGGACATTCGCGGTGTCGGTAACTCCGTGGCGGCGCTCCTCGGCAGCAGTAACGGTGACCTGAAGCTGCTGATGAACGACGGGCTGATCAGCCGCAACCTGATGGAAATCCTCGGCCTGAACGTCGGTAACTTCATCATCGGGCAGATCTTCGGTGACGACGAAGTGCGGGTGAACTGCGCGGCGGCGAATCTGGATCTGGTCAACGGCGTGGCGCGTCCGCAGATTTTCGCCTTCGATACCGAGAACGCGGTGATTAACGTGACCGGGACGGCGAGTATGGCCTCCGAGCAGCTGGATTTGACCATCGATCCGGAGAGTAAAGGGATCCGTATCATCACCCTGCGCTCGCCGCTGTACGTGCGCGGAACCTTCAAAAATCCTCAGGCAGGCGTGAAGGCCGGGCCGCTGATTGCCCGCGGTGCCGTTGCGGCCGCGCTGGCGACGCTGGTGACACCGGCAGCGGCGCTGCTGGCGTTGATATCACCGTCGGAAGGGGATGCAAATCAGTGCCGGAATATTCTGTCGCAGATGAAGAAGTAGCTCCCTTTCTCCCTCTCCCTGTGGGAGAGGGTCGGGGTGAGGGCATCAGGCCGCAGTGAACTACAGATCCTGATGCTTAGTCTCGTGCGTCAGCAGCAGGGCAATCAGCGTCAGCGCGGCCATCGCCGCCAGATACACGCCCACGTAGAACAGGCCGTAGTTCGCCTGTAACCAGGTCGCAATGTACGGTGCTACGGATGCGCCGAGGATGGACGACACGTTATAGGAGAACGAGGCCCCGGTATAACGCACTTCGGTCGGGAACAGCTCCGGCAGCAGCGCGCCCATCGGGCCGAAGGTCAGTCCCATCAGGCTCAGGCCAATCAGCAGATACGCCATCACCAGCGCCGGGCTACCCGAGCCCAACAGCGGCGGGAAGACGAACAGCGCGAAGAGAATAATCAGCGACGTAATCACGATCATGCTGGAGCGGCGGCCAAACTTGTCCGCTAGCAGGCCCGCAATCGGCACCATCACGCCAAAGCCAATCACCGCCATCATCAGCATCCACAGCACTTCGTTACGCGGCAGCCCCAGCCCGACCGGCGCGGCGGCGGTACTGAAGGTCATCGAGTAGACGGTCATGATGTAGAACAGCGTATAGGTGGCCAGCATGATAAAGGTGCCCAGCACGGTCACGCGAACGTGTTTGGTCAGCAGCGTACCCAGCGGGATTTTGACCTGCTTCTTCGCCGCCGCCACTTTGGCGAACACCGGGGTTTCGTGCAGCGACACGCGCACGTACAGGCCAATCAGCACCAGCACCGCCGAGAAGACGAACGGAATACGCCAGCCCCAGCTCATGAACTGCTCGTCGGTTAACAGCCAGGAGAGCAGCAGGAAGGTGCCGTTAGCAAAGAAGAAGCCGATAGGCGCGCCCAGCTGCGGGAAGGAGCCGTACAGCGCACGCTTGCGCGCAGGGGCGTTCTCGGTCGCCAGCAGCGCCGCACCGCCCCATTCACCGCCCAGGCCCAGGCCCTGACCAAAACGCGCCAGCGCCAGCAGAACCGGCGCCAGAATGCCGATGGTTTCGTAGGTCGGCAGCAGGCCGATCGCCACGGTGGAGATCCCCATCGTCAGCAGCGACGCCACCAGCGTCACTTTACGCCCGACGCGGTCGCCAAAGTGGCCAAACACCGCAGAGCCGATTGGACGGGCGATAAAGGCGATAGCAAAGGTGGCCAGAGATTGTAGCGTGGCGGCCGTCGGGTCGCCCTGCGGGAAGAAGATATGCGGGAAGACAATCACCGCGGCGGTGGCATAAATATAAAAGTCGAAGAACTCAATGGCCGTGCCAATCAGCGAGGCGACGACAACTTTATTGCGTGAGTTTACCGGGGTGCTTTCCGGCTCAGAGTCGAGTGTGGTGGCGGTTGCTTGCATAAAATATTCTTATATTTTGACGAACGAACGGCCATATTACGCACAGCAAAAGCGACATTTCAATCTGTAACAAAGGGGCGTGCTGGCGATAAAACCAGCAAAAAGCGGATAATTTTCAGACCAGAGAAATACCATCTATGAAATGCTTCACACTTTTTAAATATCAGCGAATAACACTGGTTTTTGGTTAAATAAAAGTTACGGGCTGGATTTATATTCTGAAATTATAGAACGGGCTGAATTTTTGCATTCTTATTCAGCCCGATGAATAGGTTAGTGGTGGGTTTTGCCCGGCATACGCGGGTCATCTTTGTACTCGGCGGTGGCGATCCACGCGGCGCAGAACAGCGTCAGGCGAGCGAAGAAGTAGAAGAACGCCATTAGCCCCAGCACCGAACCAAACGCCGCGCCGGACGGGGACTTCACCAGCGATGGCAGCGTGTAGGTCATCACGATTTTGATGATCTCAAAGCCGATGGCCGCAATCATCGTGCCGCGGATCAGCGCCTTCTTGCGCGGGCGGTGGCGGGGCAGACGCCAGAAGATCCAGAAGAACAGCAGGTAGTTGGCAAAAATGGATATCGCCAGCCCAATCAGTCGCCAGGCGGGCTTAAGCCATTCGATGTAGTCCAGATACAGCGCCGAGATAATCATCTGCTGCGCGGAGCCCGCGACGGATGTAATAGAGAGCGTCACTATAAGCGCTACCAGTAGCCCAATCAGCGAAATAAAATCGCGAAAATACTTCACCCAGATTTTTTCTTCGTCCTGCGGCTTACGCTCCCATACGTCGCGCGACTGGGCGCGGATCGCCTCGCGCAGGTTGCCCATCCAGTTAATGCCGGAGTAAAGCGCAATCAACAGCCCGACGATACCCACGGTGGTACGCTGCTGAACGGCGGTGTTGATGGTGCTTTTCAGCGTGGTGGCGAGCGTCTGGTCACTGACGTTGGTCAGGATCTTATTGAAGATGTCCTGAAGCAGCGTGGGATGAGAGGCCAGCACAAAACCGGCCGCTGCAAACGACACCATCAGGATCGGGATCATCGATAAAAACGAGAAGTAGGTGATGGCGGCACCAAACTGATTTCCCATTCTGTCGTTAAAACGTTCCGTTGCGCGTATCAGGTGCGCCACCATCGGGAACTGCTGGATGCGCTGTACCATGCCGGTAACGGTTCCCAGCGCTTTGCTGGCAGTGCCTGGCTCCTTCGGCGCTTCAGGCTCGTTATCCATCTTTTTGATGGGTTCGTAATCTAACTGTTGAGTCGGTCGTTGCGGGTTATTTTCCGGCGTCACGCGCATTTTCCTTTTTCGTTGAGCTGGATGTTATTGAATTATAGCCTGCGTCTAGTCCACGTAAGCTTTTGTTACCTCAGTCAGCCACTCCATGAACAGATGAACCCGGCGGGAGAGGTTGCGACGGTGCGGATAAATGAGCGATACGGGCATCGGCTCCGGGCGGTATTGCGGCAGGATCTCCAGCAGCTTTTTCGACCGCAGGGCATCACGCACGCCCACGCGCGGTACCTGAATAATGCCTAAACCCGCTACGCAGGCGGCGTGATAGGTCTCCGTGCTGTTGACCGTCAGCACGCCGCCCGTTTTCACCCACTGGGTGCTGCTGCCGTTGAAATACTCAAAGCCCAGCGGACGCGTGCCCAGGCTGGTGGCATAGTGAATAACCGCATGGGAGCCTAAATCCTCCAGGCCGTCAGGGTAGCCAAAACGCTCCAGATAATCCGGGCTGGCGCAGTTAACCACCGACAGTTTTCCCAGAGGACGGGCAATCAGCCCGGAGTCCTTCAGCGTGCCGACGCGCACCACGCAGTCAAACCCTTCGCGGATCACATCCACCAGCCGATCGCTGCTGCTGAGCTCCAGCTCAATGCCGGGATACTGCTGCAAAAGTGACGGGAGTTTTGGGATGACTAAATTTCGCGCAACGCCCACGGGCATATCCACGCGGAGCCGTCCGCTGATGCTGGAGGGGTCGAGCTGGAACATGCCGTCGAGTTCATCGAGGTTGCTCAGCAGATCTTTTGCGCGCTCGTAATAGACCATGCCGTCCTGCGTCAGGCTGACGCGGCGCGTGGTGCGGTGGAGTAGCTGCGTGCCGAGCATATTTTCCAGCGCCTGAATGTGCCGGGAAACGCTCCCTTTAGGCAGGCCTAAGGTGTCGGCCGCACGGGAAAAGCTCTCAAGCTCCGCCACGCGAAGGAACAGCTGCATTGCGTGAATTTTATCCATAGAACAGGCTCATTGTTGTTCGTAATGAAACAGTGAAGCGTTATTGGCGGTATTTATTGATTTTCTATCATCTAATAAGCTGTTCATCAACGACCAAAACAACCGAAACGAGGTTTCTCATGTCTGAACGTATTGCTTTAGTCACTGGCGGTAGCCGCGGCCTGGGTAAAAACGCGGCATTAAAGCTGGCGACTGCCGGCACCGGAATCATCCTGACCTATAACAGCAGCGAGCAGGAAGCGCGTGAAGTTGTCCGCGAAATTGAGGCAAAAGGGGTCAAAGCGGCGGCATTGCAGCTGAACGTCGGCAATACTGCAAGCTTCGAGGATTTTGCTCAACGGGTGCAGGACACCCTTAAAAATATCTGGCAGCGTGATACCTTCGATTATTTATTGAACAACGCCGGCACGGGGTTATATGCACCTTTTGCCGAAACCACCGAAGCGCAGTTTGATGAGGCGATGAACGTCCACTTCAAAGGCCCGTTTTTCCTCACCCAGCGCCTGCTGCCGCTGATTAAAGACGGCGGGCGGATCCTGAACGTGTCCAGCGGCCTGGCGCGCTTCACTCAGCCAGGCTCCGGCGCGTACGCCGCAATGAAAGGGGCGATGGAGGTGCTGACCCGTTACCAGGCTAAAGAGCTGGGGGCGCGCGGAATTTCCGTGAACATTATTGCCCCGGGCGCCATCGAAACCGATTTTGGCGGAGGCCGGGTGCGCGATAACGCCGAGCTTAATAAGGTATTGGCTGCTCAAACCGCGCTGGGGCGCATCGGCCTGCCGGATGATATTGGCGATGCCATTGCCGCGCTGCTCAGCGACAATCTGGGCTGGATGAACGCGCAACGCATTGAAGTCTCAGGCGGGATGTTCCTGTAAGTCTCCCGGTGGGGAAAGGACTCTCCTCTTGAGGTGATCCTTAAGCAAGTTGTGTCAAAATCTGGCGAAAGTAAATGAAGCGGAGCAATTTGTAACGCTTCCCGTAGTTGGGTTTTTTATCCAGAAAAGCCTCTGTAGAATCCCCCGGCGCGATTTAGCGCGTCTACATTAACCATCCATGATCGTATTTCGTGGTAGAGCGCTCTCATCGGGGGAGAAATTAATGCGAGTAATCATGTTTGACAGGCAGTCGATATTTATTCATGGAGCAATCAATAGTCTTAAGACGTTTATTCCGGAAATAGATATATCAGGGACGAGTCAGACTGATGAATTATGGACACTTTTATCCCACTCGCCGGCCTCTATTGTCATGATAGACGGCGGTATTATTCAGCGCGACTGCATGGCTTTGCTGAAGGAGATGCTGACGCGTTTTCCGGCGGCACGGCTGGTGGTGGTGCTAACTAAAAAAGAGGCGCGCTGGGTTGAGCAGCTGATGCAGTGCAACGTGATGGCGATTATTCCACGTAACGCCCATCCCGAGCGCTTTGCCGCGGTGCTGGACTCCGTGTCTAAGGGGATGGTCTGTTTCCCCTGCGAGTGGGTCGCACAGGATAACGCGTCACCGCGTGAGCTCACCTCGCTCAGCGAGCGCCAGCTTGACGTCTTAAAGCTGCTGGCCGAAGGGGAGTCGAACAAAGGCATCAGCCGGGCGTTAAATATCAGCACCGGTACGGTCAAAGCGCACCTTGAAGCGCTGTTCCGACGCCTCGACGTTAAAAACCGGACCCAGGCAGCGATGCTTTATACCCGTGCGGCATAATTTACTCGTCGTGAAAAAGCGCACATTCGGCCTGGCGCAGTGCCGCCAGGCTTTCAACCTTCTTTCCGTTTAACATCAGAGCGTTGCGCCACCGCGTCGTTGCCTCTTCGTAGCGCCCGTGTGCCACATTCTGGAGGATGCCGGTTTGCAGGCAGTCGAAAATTCCGCAGCTGAACAGTAATGACACCAGCGCATCGTGTTTTTTTTGCGAGAGCGGATAGGGAATTATTTTCCGTAACACGCGTTCGCATTTTTGAATATCGTCAATGAGTAAACGTTCCGCCTGAGAAGAGGTGATGATGCTGTATGACTTTTCAGACTGACCAATAATATGGCCATATCCAATAATCCATAAACCGCTTTCATCACGATATTTTTCCAGGGAAAGTCCCTGATGTTTTTTTATAAACTCAATTCCGGCAGACGATGTGTTAAGTAACGGGCCAGTCATAATCGTTTCCTCTGTGAGGCGCTACTGTAGAGGAAACGATGATTAAGACATATCTGCCAAATGGCCCCTAATTACCCTTTAGCGTCTGAATCTCATGTTTTAATAAGCCGAACAGCCAGTCATTTTGCCAGCGCCCTGCAAGATAATAACTTTCACGCAGCTCGCCCTCCAGCCGAAATCCGGCCTTCTCCAGCAGCCCGCGGGACGCCGCATTGCCGACGGTAACGGTGGCGGTCAGCCTGCGAATACAGCCATGAGTAAACGCATAGTCGACCAGCGCCTCTAACGACTCATAGCCATAGCCTTTGCCCTGGGCAGACGGCGCAAACAGAAAGCCCACCTCCGCGCAGTCGCTTTCCCGATGGATGTAACCCGTCACGCCAAGCGGCGTCTGGCTGGCGGTATCGCGCACCACCAGGCACAGCCAGTGCGCGCTGCCGGGCATCCACGGCAGCAGGCGGGAATCAAAGGCTTTGCGGATCGCGCTAACAGGACTGTCCTCTGCGACATAGCGCATCACGTCGGGATGTTGCTGTAATGCAAGGAAAAAGGGCCAGTCTTCTTCGCCGAGCGGCGTGCAGGTCAGACGTGCGGTCGTGAGAACGGGCATGACGATCCTCCTTAAGCTTTTAAAATGATTCTAAGGCTGTCACTTTATTTCAACGGAAACTCGGTTATGTTTATAACCTCGTATAATTAAAAAGAAAAACGGCTCTGGCGCGGTCAGCCCTATGTTTTCGTTGTCTTAAAGGAAAACAATGACTCTCAGTACTACACACCTTATCCGCGAGCAGTTTGAACACTGTCTGGCGGTCATTCGTCAGGCCTCTGTCGAAATTTTACTGCTCTTGAATGTACATGTTTCTGAAGGAAAAGACCCTCGCTGGTTCCTGGAACAGCTGGACAGCGCGCGCCTGGCTCTGGGCGGATGGGCGGCGGTCGCGAAGCAGCTGCATCTGAACGACGCCGAGATGTCCGATTTCACGTTGCAGCTCAGGCTATTGCAGCAGCGCGTTCCGCAGTATGAAAGCGGGCAGGAGGTGAGTGAAAATCAGCTGATTGCCGCGATGCGCTTTGTCACCGCGCTGGAGCGCGTGCGTCTGCAACAGCCGCTGTTAACCTACAGCACCGAGCTTTCTGTGGGTAGCGAGCTTCAGCAGCAGCAGGCGCACAAGCAGGTGCGGGCGATCGAGCTGGTGCTAAAAGGGCTGATCCAACAGGCGTGGCCCGACCCTGTCCGGCTCAATAACCATCTTAAAACGCTTTTTAACCCTGACCGCGTTCGCCGCTGGCTCAAGCTTGGCGAAATCAACGATGTCCTGAGCGGCATGATGTTTAGCGAGCTGGCGCAGATGGTGGTGGATAAACGGGAGTTCAGCCGTTATTACTCGTCGCTGTTTAGCGACCCGATGATGCTGACCCTGCTGGTTGAGCCGCGCAAAACGCTGCAAACCTTCCTCGACGATATTCGCCTGATCCGCAACAGCATTACCGTGCAGCAGCACCTAAGCCCGGCGCAGATCCTGCTGCTGGATAGCTACTATTCGCAAATCACCCGGCCCGTCCAGCGGGCGTTTGAAGAGGGGCGCACGCGCATCAACCCGGCGGGACTGATGGCGGTGGATGCCGGGGAGTTGCACCGCTTCTGGGAAAAGGCACAGCAGAGGGACCGGGTCACCGGAGGCGATCTTTTTGAGGTGCGCGATACCATCGAAAAGCCGACCCACCGCGCGCCGCGCACCCCGGAGCAGCGCGAGCAGCTGATCTCCGGCGTGCTCTGGGGAGCCGTTGGGGTGATGGTGATTGCCATCGTGGTCGGGGGATTCTGGCTGGTGACCAGCGGTCAGCCAGCGCCTGCAACGGTGAGCGCCGCCGCGCCCGCGCCGATCGAAGAGATGCGCGAAACGCCCTCGTCGCGTGAGACCTTAACGCGTATGGGGGTGACCTGGGATGAGAACAATTTCCGCTCCGCCATCAACCGTAACGACACGCGCGTGGCGCTGCTGTTTTTACAGGGCGGGATGGACTGGAAGCTGTCATGGACGGAAGAGGCGATGTCGGCGGGCTATGACGACGTGCTGGAGCTGATGCTGCGCTACCGCCAGCAGATGGTGGAGCAAAAGCCGTGCCGCCGGTTTATTAATACGCTTAGCCACGCCATGTCGAACGGGGAGTCGCTGACGTCGCAGCGCAAGGACTATCTTAAGGCGTTTTGCACCGTTCCGGCGGTGGTGAAGCGCCAGCAGCATGACGTGGATATGGCGAAGCGGCGCGCGAAAGCGCAGCCGGATGCGGAAACGAAGAAATGGCAGTCTATACAGACGGCGATATATGAGGTGATTAGGTAAAAGAAAAAATCATTTTTAAAGCCATGAAAAGGCTAAGTGAATGACATTAATTGAAGCGACACCCTGGTCCGGCTGTAAATCGCCGAAGCGTTTCCGTAATGCCGGGGCGAGGCGCATGGACGCGCCGAGAGGGCATAGCCTGCATGGATGCAGGCTGGTGCCCGACCCGATAGCATGAAGGAATAAGCTGAGGGTACCGCGAAGCGGCGATTTTCTTGCCGGGAGCCCGGGTGGTCAGGGAGGCGGCGGTGAGCCTCCCTGACACGTTCACAAGTAGTGTGGTGACAGAGAAGCAAGGAACGAAAGGTGAACGGAATGACCACCAGAGCCGTATGTTTCCCCTCACCCTCACCCTCACCCTAACCCTCTCCCAAAGGGAGAGGGGACTACAAGATCTCAGTTAAGGTTCCCCATACAGCCCAATCAACCGCCGTACCACCCCGTTCGACCAGCCGAACCCGTCCTGCAACGGATACTCACCCCCGCCACCTTCGCGCGGGGTACTGCTGGCGATGTGGTACTTCTCGATAAGCTTATGGTGCGACTTATAAAAATGGTTCACCGTTTGCAGCCAGCTCCAGGCGATCTCATCGCCCAGCGAGTCGTTACCGTACTGTTTGAACCCCTGGATCGCCATCCACTGCAATGGCGCCCAGCCGTTCGGTTTATCCCACTGCTCGCCGGTTTCGTATTCGGTTGCCAGAATACCGCCGGGCGTCAGTAGGCGCGCTTTTACCGCATCGGACAGGCGCTCCGCCTGCTCATGGGTCGCCATGCCCACGTACAGCGGCACGATGCTGGCCGCAGAAAACAGCGCCATCTCTTCGCGTCGCCAGTCGTAATCGCGATAGCAGCCGTTTTCGTCATCCCACAGATAGCGGTTAACGGCGGCGCGGCGGTCGCTGGCCTTCTGGTGGAACAGCTCGGCGGTCTCTTTATCCCCCTTCGACGCCGAAATATTGGCGATAGCGCTTTCCAGCTTGAACAGGAACGCGTTCAGATCGATAGGGATGAACTGCGTCGTGCGGATGCTCGCCAGTCGACCCGGATCGCGCAGCCAGCGTGAGGAGTAATCCCAGCCGGAGGCCGCCCCGGCGCGCAGGTCGCGATACACTTCGTTCGGCGGACGCCCGGAGTGTCGGGCGGTTTCCACGTCCTCGATCCAGGATTCGTCGCGCGGCGTGTCGCGGTCGTCCCAGTAGCGGTTAAGCAGGGAGCCGTCCGGCATTCGCACCGCGCTACGGTACGCCTGGTTGAGCAGCAGCGATTCCGCGCCGTCCATCCAGAAGGCGTACTCCATCTTCAGGTGCTCCAGATAGCGCTTCGCCCCGCGCACGCCG
This sequence comes from Enterobacter asburiae, assembly GCF_021440515.1. Lineage (GTDB taxonomy): Bacteria > Pseudomonadota > Gammaproteobacteria > Enterobacterales > Enterobacteriaceae > Enterobacter > Enterobacter asburiae_E. The sequence continues at coordinate 35,497 of NZ_JAKCMV010000027.1, forward strand.
TCCTCTTCAAACAGCTCAACCATCAGCGCAAACACGGGCGGCTGGGAGCGGCTCAGATAGTAGGTGCGGTTGCCGTTCGGGATATGCCCGTAGCGCTCAATCAGCCACGCAAAGTTATCCGCCATGCATTTAAGCAGGTCGTTACGCCCGCTTTCCGCCAGCCCCAGCATGGAGAAGTACGAGTCCCAGTAGTAGGTTTCGCTGAAGCGACCACCGGGCACAATATAGGCCTGCGGCAGCGCCAGCAGCGACGACCAGGGGATATGATCCTGCGGCTCGCGCGTCAGCACCGGCCACAGGTTGTCGATATGTTCTTTAAGCGACATACCGGGATCCGAGACATACTCTTTGCTGTAGTCTTCCGGCATCCAGAAGTGGTTCTCCACAAATCGCGCCAGGTCGAAGTCCCGGTGACGACGGACCTTACGGTAGCGGATCAGGATATCCAGCGGATCCATCTTCGGCGCACAGTCGGGGAAGGTTTTGCTGTCCGCAAACAGCCGCGTCGACTGAACGTGCTCGAACAGTTCAAGGTAGCGGTCGGCGGGCGTCAGGGCATCGGAAGCGGGCAGCCCCTCGATCATCTCGGGTTCCGGCTCCGCCTCAATCATTTCATCCAGTTTCAACTCGCAGGGATCGGTTTCGTAGCAAAGCTCTTCCTTAATTTCGAACTCAACGACATCCGCAGGGTGTAGTTTCTGGTTGAACATAATGATAAGCGCCTCCGGTTGTATATTCACTTTTGACAGGTTTTTCCGGGTGTCTATTAAGCGTAGACATTCGCTTCGGTAGTTGGGTAGGGATATGTGCGGTTGATCACGCTTTTCGGAGCATTCGTTTTGCAACAGTTTATGAATGTTAAAAAAAAGCCCCTCCGGAGAGGGGCTTCGGAACGACGTTCACGCGCGTATTAACGCATGGTGACAAACTCTTCCGCTGCGGTCGGGTGGATCGCCACGGTGTTGTCGAAGTCTTTCTTGGTTGCGCCCATTTTCAGCGCCACCGCGAAGCCTTGAAGGATCTCATCCATACCAAAGCCGATGCCGTGGATACCGACAATCTTCTCGTCCGGGCCCACGCAAACCAGCTTCATGCGGCACGGCTGGCGGTGAGAGGTGACGGCAGTGTACATCGCGGTAAAGGACGATTTATACACTTTCACCTGGTCGTCGCCGTACTGCTCGCGCGCCTGCGGCTCGGTTAAGCCGACGGTGCCGATTGGCGGGTGGCTGAAGACCACGGTCGGGATGTTGGTGTAGTCCAGGTGCTCGTCCGGCTTGTTGTTAAACAGGCGCTCGGACAGGCGACGGCCCGCCGCAACGGCAACCGGGGTCAGCTCAACGGCACCGGTGTTATCGCCGACGGCATAAATGCCCGGCACGCTGGTGTTCTGGAACTTATCGACAACGATGTAGCCTTTATCGTTGGTTTTCACGCCCGTCGCGGCCAGGTTGAAGTTGTCGTTTGCCGGTTCACGACCAATCGCCCAGATCAGGCAGTCGACGGTCTGGCTGCGGCCATCTTCCAGCTCCAGGGTCAGGCTGCCGTCCGCGTTTTTCACCACCGCTTTTGGAACGGCATTGGTGTGCAGGGTTGGGCCTTCGGCATTCATTACTTCAACCAGCGTGTCGACGATCAGCGGATCAAAGCTGCGCAGCGGCGCGTGTTTACGCACGAACAGATGCGCTTCGGCGCCCAGACCGTTAATCACGCCCGCCAGCTCAACGGCGATATAGCCTGCGCCAACCACGGCAACGCGTTTTGGCAGAGCAGGCAGCTCGAAGAAGCCGTCAGAGTCGATACCGTATTCCACGCCCGGAATATCCGGATGGGAAGGACGGCCGCCGGTGGCGATCAGGATATGATCGGCGGTGATCGTTTCGCCGTTCACTTCGATCGTTTTCGCGTCCACAAAGCGGGCGAAGCCGTGGATCACATCAACGTTGTTCTTGCCCAGCACGTTGTCGTACGAGGTATGAATACGGTCGATATAGGCGGTACGGCTGGCAATCAGCTTGTCCCAGTCGAAGTGGTTGATGGTGGTGTCAAAGCCGTAGTCCGGGCCGTACATATGGATAGCTTCGCGGATTTGCGCGGCGTGCCACATCACTTTTTTCGGTACACAACCCACGTTCACGCAGGTGCCGCCCAGCGCTTTGGCTTCAATCAGCGCACACTTCTGGCCGTACATGGCTGCGCGGTTGATAGAGGCGATACCGCCGCTGCCGCCACCGATTGCGATGTAGTCATAATGCTTAGTCATAGCTTTTGTCCTTAATCGTGAATTGCCGCGATTGTATACCTGAAATCAATTGGTTCCATCAATGACTGCGATTACTCCGGCACGATCCAGCTGACCGTGGCGTGACCCGTTCCCGCAGGCACCAGCGTTTTGTGCAGCCACGGCAGCACGCTGTTCATCTGCGCTTCGAGCTTCCACGGCGGGTTGATCACAATCATGCCGGAGGCGGTCATGCCGCGCTGGTCGCTGTCCGGACGCACCGCCAGCTCGATTTGCAGGATTTTGCGGATGCCGGTGGCTTCCAGGTCTTTGATCATGCGCTTGATTTGCGCGCGAAGCACCACCGGATACCACAGGGCGTAAGTGCCGGTTGCAAAGCGTTTGTAGCCTTCATTAATGCCCGTCACCACCGCCTGATAGTCGGTTTTGATTTCGTAAGGCGGGTCGATCAGCACCAGACCGCGACGGGACACCGGCGGCAGTTTGGCTTTCAGCTGCTGGTAGCCGTCGGCTTTGTCCACGCGGGCGCGGCTGTCTTTCTGGAACTCTGAGCGCAGCAGCGGGAAGTCGCTCGGGTGCAGCTCGGTCAGCTGAAGGCTGTCCTGCTCGCGCAGCAGCTGGCGGGCGATGAGCGGCGAGCCAGGGTAGTAGCGCAGCTGGCCGTTACGGTTGAAATGATTCACCACGCCAATGTATGGCTCCAGCTCGGCCGGCAGATCGTCCTGCTGCCAGATGCGGGCGATGCCTTCCAGGTATTCACCGGTACGCTCGGCGTGTTCCCCGCTCAGCTGATAACGGCCCGCGCCCGCGTGGGTGTCCAGATAGAGAAACGGCTTATCTTTCTCTTTCAGCGCTTCGATGATCAGGCTCTGAACGGTGTGTTTAAGGACGTCGGCGTGGTTGCCTGCGTGGAAGCTGTGGCGATAACTGAGCATGGGTGAACGTGTTCCAGGTTGTCAACGTAGGCCCGATAAGCGCAGGGCCATCGGGCAAAAATAGAGCGTATCGCCACAGTATACAGAAAAGTTCCCACTGCCGCGAAAGCGCAACGTCTGGCATTGAAATCCTCTACACTTAACCCCATTACAGAACAATATGCACAGCGCCGGATGTGCGCTTCATTTACCTTATTCAAACAGGACAGCGCTTATGACCAATCCATTACTGACGCCTTTTTCGTTACCGCCGTTTTCCAAAATCCGCCCCGAGCACGTGGTTCCGGCCGTTACCCAGTCGCTGGACAACTGCCGCGCGGCGGTAGAAAGCGTGGTGGCGCAGGGCGGGCCGTACACCTGGGAAAACCTGTGTCAAAAGCTGGCCGAAGTGGACGACGTGCTGGGGCGTATTTTCTCCCCCATCAGCCACCTGAACTCGGTGAAGAACAGCCCGGAGCTGCGCGAAGCTTACGAACAAACTCTGCCGCTGCTCTCTGAGTACAGCACCTGGGTCGGTCAGCACGAAGGGCTGTATCAGGCCTACCGCGACCTGCGCGACGGCGAGCACTATGCCGAACTGAATACCGCGCAGAAAAAATCGGTCGATAACGCCCTGCGCGACTTCGAGCTTTCCGGGATTGGCCTGCCGAAGGAGAAGCAGACCCGCTACGGCGAAATCGCCGCCCGTCTGTCCGAGCTCGGCAACCAGTACAGCAACAACGTGCTCGACGCTACGATGGGCTGGTCGAAGCTGATTACCGATGAATCTGAACTTGCCGGGATGCCGGAAAGCGCGCTGGCGGCGGCGAAGGCCCAGGCCGAAGCGAAAGAGCAGGAAGGTTTCCTGTTAACGCTGGATATCCCGAGCTATCTCCCGGTCATGACCTACTGCGACAACCAGGCGCTGCGTGAAGAGATGTATCGCGCGTACAGCACCCGCGCGTCCGATCAGGGGCCGAATGCCGGTAAATGGGACAACAGCCCTGTGATGGCGGAGATCCTCGCCCTGCGTCACGAGCTGGCACAGCTGCTGGGCTTCGACAGCTACGCGGACAAATCCCTCGCCACAAAAATGGCGGAAAACCCGCAGCAGGTGCTCGACTTCCTGACGGATCTGGCGAAACGCGCCCGTCCGCAGGGTGAGAAAGAGCTGGCCCAGCTGCGCGCCTTCGCCAAAGCGGAGTTCGGCGTGGACGAGCTTCAGCCGTGGGATATCGCGTACTACAGCGAAAAACAGAAGCAGCATCTCTACAGCATCAGCGACGAGCAGCTGCGCCCGTACTTCCCGGAAAACAAAGCCGTGAACGGCCTGTTCGAAGTGGTGAAACGCATCTACGGCATCACTGCCAAAGAGCGTACCGACATCGACGTCTGGCATCCGGAAGTGCGTTTCTTCGAGCTGTACGACGAGAAGAACGAGCTGCGCGGCAGCTTCTACCTCGATCTCTATGCGCGTGAGAACAAGCGCGGCGGGGCGTGGATGGACGACTGCGTGGGCCAGATGCGTAAAGCCGACGGCACGCTGCAAAAGCCGGTTGCCTATCTGACCTGTAACTTTAACCGTCCGGTGAACGGCAAACCTGCGCTGTTTACCCACGACGAGGTGATCACCCTGTTCCACGAGTTCGGTCACGGTCTGCACCATATGCTGACCCGTATCGAAACCGCAGGCGTGGCGGGTATCAGCGGGGTACCGTGGGATGCGGTCGAGCTGCCGAGCCAGTTCATGGAAAACTGGTGCTGGGAGCCGGACGCGCTGGCGTTTATCTCCGGCCACTACGAAACCGGCGAGCCGCTGCCGAAGGAGTTGCTGGATAAAATGCTGGCGGCGAAGAACTACCAGGCGGCGATGTTTATCCTGCGCCAGCTGGAGTTTGGCCTGTTCGACTTCCGCCTGCACGCGGAGTTCAGCCCGGAGCAGGGGGCGAAAGTCCTCGAAACCCTGGCCGAGATTAAAAAGCAGGTTGCCGTTATTCCTGGCCCAACCTGGGGCCGTTTCCCGCACGCGTTCAGCCATATCTTCGCGGGCGGTTACGCGGCGGGCTACTACAGCTACCTGTGGGCCGACGTGCTGGCGGCAGACGCCTTCTCCCGCTTCGAGGAAGAGGGGATCTTCAACCGTGAAACCGGACAGTCGTTCCTCGACAACATCCTGACCCGCGGCGGTTCCGAGGAGCCAATGGAGCTGTTCAAACGCTTCCGCGGCCGCGAGCCGCAGCTGGATGCGATGCTGGAGCACTACGGGATCAAGGGCTAGTCGATTCGTGAAGATCCGCTTAGTAGATGAAACAGGCGCCGGGGACGGCGCCTTATCTGTTTTAGCCGCCCGCTGGGGGCTGGAGCACGATGAAGAGAATCTGATGGCGCTGGTGATGACGCCCGCGCATCTGGAGCTACGCAAGTGCGACGAGCCGAAGCTCGGCGGGATTTTTGTCGACTTTGTGGGCGGGGCGATGGCCCACCGGCGCAAGTTCGGCGGCGGTCGCGGTGAAGCGGTCGCCAAAGCGGTGGGCATTAAAGGCAGCTACCTGCCTGACGTGGTGGATGCCACGGCAGGGCTGGGGCGCGACGCGTTCGTATTGGCCTCTGTGGGGTGCCGTGTGCGGATGCTGGAGCGCAACCCGGTCGTCGCGGCGCTGCTCGACGACGGCCTGACGCGCGGCTACGCCGACCCGGAAATCGGCCCGTGGTTGCAGGAGCGTTTGCAGCTTATCCACGCCTCCAGCCTGACGGCGTTAACGGAGATCACCCCGCGCCCGCAGGTGGTTTATCTCGACCCGATGTTCCCGCACAAGCAGAAAAGCGCGCTGGTGAAGAAAGAGATGCGCGTGTTTCAGTCGCTGGTGGGGCCGGATTTGGATGCTGATGGATTACTGGAGCCTGCCCGTCAGCTTGCGACGAAGCGGGTAGTGGTGAAGCGCCCGGACTACGCACCGCCGCTGGCGGACGTTGCCACGACCAATGCGGTGACCACAAAAGGGCATCGGTTTGATATTTATTCAGGAACGCCGGAGGAGGGTGCGGCCTGATGCCCTCACCCTGACCCTCTCCCACAGGGAGAGGGAACAAACAGAAAAAACGGCAACCATGTTGCCGTTTTGCGTTGACCAGGTAGGCCCGGTAAGCGTTAGCGCCACCGGGCTTTTTTACGCTTATTCGTCTTCTTCGTCACGCAGCGGGACAATCAGCATATCCACGTGAACGGTGTTAATCAGCTGGCGCGCGGAGGACATCAGCTTGCTCCAGAAGTCCTGATGGTGACCGCAGACCACCAGGTCCATGTCGTATTTCTTAATCGCATCAACCAGCACCTGACCCAGGTCGCCGCTGCCGCTCAGGGTTTCGGTGATCGGATACCCCGCGTTAGTGGACAGCTCGCTCAGCGCATGGTGAGTCTCTTCGGAAATGCGCTTTTGCATATCGCCCAGATTGACATCGATCAGGCCGGTATAGAGATCGGAGTAATTCACATCAACGTGAATCAACGAAACTTTAGCGTTGTACGGACGCGCCATGGATACCGCTTTATCAACCAGCACTTTGCTCTCCGGGGAGAGGTCTACCGCGATGAGAATGTGTTTGTAAGCCATAGTGTTACTCCTTCCTTAAGTTATCGATGACTAAATGGGGAAGCCGTCGTCTGATGCTTTCATTACCGCCCAGTTGAACAAAATTTTCAAGCTTTGGTGTTGATAACGATTAACCATGTGGCAAAAAAATTAGTGGATCTCCTACACTATTTAATGAGCCGATCGGATATTAAAATGTGACCCCGATCGACTTTCGAGTCATTCTTCACTGATCTGTCTGTCAGGGCATTGGGGTGCGGTAGTCCCGAAGCGTTGCTTCGTGGGCGGACGCCGGGGAGGAAGTATGATTAGCACCGTCGCATTGTTTTGGGCGTTATGTGTGGTTTGCATAGTGAATATGGCGCGCTACTTCTCATCGTTACGTGCGCTATTAGTGGTACTTCGTGGTTGCGATCCGTTGCTTTATCAGTATGTGGACGGTGGAGGGTTCTTCACCTCGCATGGACAGCCCAGCAAGCAGATGCGTCTGGTAGGGTATATCTACTACCAACGCTACCGCGATCATCACGACGATGAATTTATTCGTCGCTGCGAGCGCCTGCGTCGTCAGTTCATTTTGACCAGCGCCCTCTGTGGGCTGGTTGTGGTGAGTATGATTGCACTGATGATTTGGCACTGAGTATAAAAAGGCGAGGATGGCCTCGCCTTTCTTTGATTCAGGGCGTGACGGTGAACTGAAGATTCGACACGTTTTCCTTCAGCGTGATTACCTTCCCGCTGTAGGCAATGTTCACCTCACCATTTTTACCTGCCTCGGCATGCGTAATGCTGCCCGTACCCACGATAACGGGCGATTTCGTCGCGAGCTGAACAAGGATATCCTCGTCATTTCCCTTCAGTTTATTCGAGAGATAATAACGATAAAGGGTTGGTACGGTGGCGCCACCTTGATCGTTAACGGTCATGTACAGCCATACGCTATCTGACAGCTTATAGGCCCGCTGCAACCTGTCACCGCTACGTGGATCCGGGCTATGGTTGAGCCAGATAAAGCCCAAAACGACTATCAGCAATACTACTGTGACGGCGCTGTGAACCCACTTAATAGCCGTTTTGAATGGCATAGGCGATTCCTTCTTTGATATTGCGCTGATCCGTTGGGTCATCGCCGTAGGGTGGCTTTTCGTGCCACTTTCCCCACTCAGGTTTTGAGGTACCAGCACGGCCCTGTGCCCAATCTGCACCCATCAGGAGGATCTTTTCCGGAATACCTGCTGCTGTTCCGGCAGCGCCAAAATTGAAATTACCGAATGCGGCGAAATAGGGATCAAATTTTTTGTAATCCCACGGCCCGCCATTTCTGACTTGTTGGTAAATCCAGTAATACGTTGAGGGTGTGGCCATATTTCGCGCCATCCCGTTACGGCGAGCTTCACGCATGTTATTCGCTATTACAATCGAGCCTGGACCAGGAGTGGGAACAGAAGCCATATTTCTTCCTTTGAGAGCATTTTATCCTCCATGCATGATAGTTTCTCGCATGTTGAAAATCTGAACAAAAAATGTTCAGATTTTTCTAATGAAAGTAAGGGGTTAACTTGAATGAGCACGCAAAAAAAAGCGGGTCAGTTTCCTGACCCGCTTTTTTGTCGCACTAAGCCAATTAAATCAGCTTCAGCGAAATCCAGTACAGACCGCCAGACAGCAGGATGGATGCCGGGAGGGTGAACACCCAGGCCATCAGAATGCTGGTCACGGTTTTACGTTGCAGACCGCCACCGTCAACAAGCATGGTACCTGCCACGGAAGAGGAAAGTACGTGGGTCGTTGATACTGGCATACCCGTGTAGCTCGCCAGACCGATTGAAACGGCTGCCGTCATCTGCGCGGACATACCCTGCGCATACGTCATGCCTTTCTTACCGATCTTCTCACCGATGGTGGTCGCCACACGACGCCAGCCAATCATCGTACCGATACCCAGAGCCAGCGCAACGGCCATGATGATCCAGATTGGCGCGTACTCGATGGTGTTGAGCATATCGCCTTTCAGTTTCTTCAGCAGACGCTGGTCGTCAGCGTTCACTTCAGGCAGCTTCGCGACTTTGTCGGTCACGTCAGAGATGCAGAGCATGATGCGACGTAGCTGACCGCGCTGTTCCACGGCAAGTTTGTCGTAGCTTTCGATATCGCCCAGCATGTTTTTAGCGCGTTCCAGCGCGTTAATCGCGTTTGCCGGATGGCAGTGGAACTCGCCCGGTGCTGTCGCTGCACCCGCTTCCGGGGAAGGGATCAGCTGGTCAACGCCGGTCGCTTTTTTCAACAGCGCAGGGTGCTGCTGGAAATAGACTTCAACGTTGTTAACGGCATCACGCGTACGGGTGATCTCATAACCAGAGGCGTTCATGTTGACCACGAAACCGGCCGGAGCCACGCCAATCAGAACCAGCATCACCAGACCAATGCCTTTCTGACCGTCGTTTGCGCCATGAGAGAAGGCCACACCGATAGCGGAAATGATCAGCGCGATACGCGTCCAGAAAGGTGGCTTTTTCTTGCCGTCTTTCTTTTCACGCTCTGCCGGCGTCAGGTGAATACGGGCGCGTTTTTTGGTACCGCTCCAGTAACGACGCAGGATGAAAATCAATCCACCTGCGACCACCAGACCCACGATAGGGGAGATGATCAGCGAGCCGAAAATACCGAGCACTTTCGGGATGTTAAGCGCATCAACAACAGACGTACCGGTCATCAGGGCGTTGGTTAACCCGATACCGATAATTGCGCCGATGAGCGTGTGAGAACTGGATGCAGGCAGGCCGAAATACCAGGTACCGAGGTTCCAGATAATTGCAGCAAGCAGCATTGAGAACACCATAGCGAGGCCATGGCCAGAACTAACATTAAGAAGCAGATCCGTTGGCAGCATATGCACGATCGCATACGCAACGCTCAGTCCGCCCAGGAGGACACCAAAGAAGTTAAATACCGCCGCCATAACGACCGCAACCTGCGATCGCATTGCGCGAGTGTAGATAACCGTTGCTACTGCGTTCGCAGTGTCGTGGAAGCCATTAATCGCTTCGTAGAACAATACAAATGCCAGAGCAAGCAATAATAAAAGCCCGGTATGTAAATCCAGGCCGGCAAACAAATGTAGCATAGGACGTTACGCCATTTTGAGGACATGAACGCGGCGCATTATCCAGGACAAATGCGCAACGGGCAAAGTGAAATATAGACTTTTTTTGACATACCACCGTAATTGAGATTTATGCCTGAATGTTTATTCTTTAATTTTCAAGGGAATGGCTTTGTAATATCTTTTTACGCTGGTGTGACCACATAGGAAACTTTACAATCCGCGCACTTTACGAAGAGGATTTTGATGTGGAAAGGTTTGATGCCGTTGTGATTGGCGCCGGTGCGGCGGGTATGTTTTGTGCGGCAATGGCCGGACAAGCGGGTCGTCGCGTGCTGCTGCTGGATAATGGTAAAAAGCCCGGCCGCAAGATCCTGATGTCCGGCGGCGGGCGCTGCAACTTTACCAATCTTTATGTCGAACCCGCGGCTTATTTGAGTCAAAACCGTCATTTTTGCAAATCTGCGCTGGCGCGGTATACCCAGTGGGATTTTATCGACCTGGTCGGCAAGCACGGCATCGCCTGGCATGAAAAAACGCTCGGGCAGCTGTTCTGCGACGACTCCGCGCAACAGATTGTCGATATGCTGGTGGCCGAATGCGAAAAGGGCGGCGTGGTGATGCGCCTGCGCACCGACGTGCTCGACGTCGCGCGTGACGAGCAGGGCTACACCCTGCAACTGAACGGCGAAACGGTCAGCGCACAGAGCCTGGTCATTGCCAGCGGCGGTCTGTCGATGCCGGGCCTGGGGGCGTCGCCGTTTGGCTATAAAATCGCCGAGCAGTTTGGCCTGAAGGTGCTGCCCACCCGCGCCGGTCTGGTGCCTTTCACGCTGCATAAACCGCTGCTGGAGCAGCTTCAGACGCTGTCCGGCGTATCCGTTCCGTCCGTGATTACCGCCGAAGACGGCACCGTGTTCCGCGAAAACCTGCTCTTCACCCACCGTGGCCTGTCCGGTCCGGCGGTGTTGCAGATTTCAAGCTACTGGCAGCCCGGTGAGTTCGTGACGGTAAACCTGGTGCCGGAGTGCGATCTTGACGCGTTCCTCAACGAGCAGCGCGCTGCCCATCCGAATCAAAGCCTGAAAAACACCCTGGCGATGCAGCTGCCGAAGCGCCTGGTAGAGTGTCTGCAACTGCTGGGACAAGTGCCGGACGTGTCCCTTAAGCAGCTCAACAGCCGCGAGCAGCAGACGCTGGTCGATACCCTCACTCACTGGCGCGTTCAGCCTAACGGCACAGAAGGGTATCGCACGGCGGAAGTGACCCTTGGCGGAGTCGATACCGACGAGCTCTCCTCGCGCACCATGGAAGCGCGCAACGTGCCGGGGCTCTATTTTATCGGTGAAGTGATGGACGTCACCGGCTGGCTTGGCGGGTATAATTTCCAGTGGGCGTGGGCAAGCGCCTGGGCGTGCGCGCAGGCGCTGGCCGATGTCCGAGGACAATAAAGTTGTACACAAAGCACTAAAGTTGTAACCATTCTCAAAAAACGACGCTAATGTTGTATACTTACTGAATGTGTGGTTATAGGGTTGGAGACTATAAAATGCACATATAGGTACGTATCAATGTCGTTTTTAGGGTACGATCATGGCTAGGGGTAGGCGTCTCAAATCCTATTTGGATTATGAAAATGCGCTAGGTGACGGCATAGGAGTGGGCTATGGCCAAAGTTATCAGCCCTGGCTTAGAGCTCAGGACGTTAAATCCCGTGGAAACCGTTCGATAGTCTTTGGCCTTAAGACGTTTCGAAACCATCATCTCCTTTCTTCTGTCGAAAGTAACTTTTTCTATCTGGCTGAGTTTAATGACTCGGTGATTGATATCCGGGAACAATTCCCACTCTTTCCTCTCCGGCTTACCCAACAAATAGCAAATCATCTACATTTTCAACATCCTATGGTGAGGGGAGTAAGAGGAGTACCTGTCGAAGTTCTGAATGTTATGACAACCGATTTTTTACTGACCTTGAGAACTCCTGAAGGCGGACTTCGATACAAAGCTATAGCAGTAAAACATAACGAGAGCATACCTGAACGCGAAGCCCAAAAACTTGAAATAGAGAGGATGTTTTGGCAGTTGATTGATGTTGAGTTTCAAATTTATGTTGGCTCGGAACTCAATAACGTCGTCGGTAAAAACATTTGCTGGGCTACTTCTGTATTAAGAGATGGTTCTGAATTTTATGATAAATATCCTCTTGATAAAATCCTATGGAAGCTTAAACCAGATGTTTATCCCATAGTAGGACTACGTGCAATGATTTCATCAATCTTTGGGGTAGATGCACAAGAAGCGATGATGTTATTGCAGGCAATGATTGGATTAAAAATGATAAATGTTGATTTATCATATCCAATACTCGAAACCGGTCTGATAAAGATAATTTCCAATGACCACTATATAGGACTGAACGCAAATGGATATTATTAGGAATTCAGTCTGGCTCTCTCAAGGCACTGATTTGCTTGCAGAGGGACTTTACCGTGTTTTGGATTTTGACAGAAAGGTCGATTTGTTAATTTTGTTTAAAATAAAATCAGAAAGAACGGGTAAGCCAATCCCTTTCTCATTTTCAATGTTTAAATATTATATTGAATCAAATAGCATAACTTGTAAAGATTATAT
>NZ_JAKCMV010000028.1 GCF_021440515.1 Enterobacter asburiae
AGTCCCCGGCGTCATCACCGCCTTCGAATGGCTGGGCGCCACGGCGGACCAGACGCGCTACAGCGTGACGCTCTCCTCCCGCCTGGCGCTGCTCTCCTTCACCCGCCGCTGCGCGGTGTACCAGAACCTGTCGGTGCCGGAGCTGGCCGAACAGCTGCTGCGCCGCCACGGGCTGGAGGGGGCTGACTTTGCGTTCTGCCTGGAGCGGACTTACCCGCAGCGGGAGCTTATCACCCGGTGGCGGGAAACCGACCTCCGGTTCCTTCAGCGCATTCTCTCCGAAGTGGGTATCTGGTTCCGTACCGGAGTGAATGCGGTCACCGGGCTGGACAGCGTGACCTTTGCCGACAGCCAGCAGTTCTGCGTGACCGGCGTGCACCTGCCATATCAGGAGCCGTCGGCCCTGTACGACGGTGCGGCGGAATCGGTATGGGGGCTGCGCAGCTGGCACCGCACGGTCACCGGGCTGGTGCGCACGCGGGACTATAACTACCGCACGGCGGCGACGCCGATGGATTCTGCCGTGACCGTGCGCAGCGGCGCCACCACCACGGGCGAGCACTACCGTTACGCCGTCCCCTTCGCGGACGCGGGGGATGACGGCGCCCCGGAGCCGGAGACCGAAAGCGGGGCGTTTTACGCCCGGCTTCACCACGAGCGCGAGCTGAACCCGTCGGCCCGGCTGCACCTGTTCAGCAACGCGGCGCACCTGATGCCGGGGATGGTGCTGGAAGCGGAGGGCAGCAGCCTGCACGACCTGAAGGACGGGATGGTGATAACCCTCACCACCTTCAGCGCCGCCCGCGACAGCCGCCTGCATGTGTCGGTGTGGGGGATGCCGTACAGCGAGCAGTACGGCTTCCGCCCGCCGGAAGTGCCGCGCCCGCAGGTGCACGGCACGCTGCCGGCGCGTATTGAGAGCCGGGAGAAGGGGGATATTTACGCGCACCTGGACCGGGAGGGGCGCTACCGGGTGAAGCTGGACTTCAGCCGGGAAGAGGCGGAGCCGGGCTACAGCTACCTGTGGATACGCCAGGCGAAGCCGTACTCCGGCGACACGTACGGCTGGCACACGCCGCTTGCCGACGGCACGGAGGTGGGGATTGCGTACGACGGGGGCGATATCGACCGCCCGTACATCGCCCACGCGTTCCACGACTCGGCGCACCGGGACATCGTCACCCGGGATAACCGCAGCCAGAACATCCTGCGCACGGCGGCAGACAACGAGCTGCGGATGGAGGACCGGCGCGGGCAGGAGCATATCGCCCTGACCACGCCTTACGGCAGCACGCAGCTCGGCCAGGGGCATCTCGTGGACGCGCAGGACCGGCCGCGCGGGACGGGGTTTGAGCTCCGGACCGACGAATACGGGGTCATCCGGGTGGCGAAGGGGCTGTTCATCACCGCTGACGGGCAGCAGAAAGCGGCCGGCGAGGTGCTGGACATGGACGCGGCGCTGAAGGAAATCGGGGCCTGCCGGCAGCAGCTGAAGGCGCTTGCCGCGGCGGCAGAGCAGGCGCAGGCGCTGGAAGCGGATATTGCCGCTCAGCAGGCGATGTTCGCCCGGCGGCTGGCGCCGCTGAACGGGATGCTGCACTTCCACGGGCCGCAGGGCGTGGGGTTCACCAGCGGGGAGCACATGCAGCTGACGGCCGCGCAAAACGTTGCGTTGAACGCGGGCGGGGATATCAGCAGCGGGTCGCTGAGCCACACGGCGGTGCTTGCGGGGGAAAGCCTGGGGCTGTTTGCGAGAAGCGGTGCCCTGACGCTGAACGCCAGCGAAGGGCCGGTGCAGATGCAGGCGCAGAACGGGGAGATGCACCTCAGCGCGGAGCAGAGGGTGAGCCTGATATCGGCGGCCGACATGCTGTTTGCGGGAAAGAAGAGGGTGACCCTCATCGGGGGCGGGAGCTACCTGAAGATAGAGAGCGGGAAAATCGAGTACGGGACGGACACGACGTACACGCGCAAGATTAGGCGGACGCATCTGACGGGGCCTGCATCGCAGCCCGTGGAATTCCCGGAAATTAACCCGGCGATGATGGACAAAATTTGTATCCCGTGTCTGCTGAAAGCGATTCAGGACAACGACGTCATTGTGCAGGGAGCATAACGATGGATAAGACAGCGTTACTGGCCGCTTTGCCCGTCAAACCGGATGAGAATATTTGTCTCCTGTTTGAAGCAGGCGCACAGCCGGAAGAGGCGTTTCTCGCGTTTAAGGCCAGCCACGAAAGCAGACTGCATTCACTTTATATCCATCCGCAGCTGACGGAACTTCAGAACTACGGCCCCTGGCTGCTGGAGATAGATGATAAAGAGCAGCTTAAGGCGTATCTGGAAACAATTCCGGGCTGTGTTGCCGTCATTATCTCAACCCGTTACCCCCCGTCGCTGGCCGTGCAGTTATCGCGCGGATGTACCATCGTGCCCCCGGAAGGTACGGCGGTGCTGGTTCGCTTTTATGCCAGCCACGTCGTTCAGGTTCTTGCTGGCTGTGCAGCGCATGATTGGCACGCTTCCCTGTTTAGGAGCATTACGCAATGGTGGATACCGGCAGAAGCGCAGTGGCAGCCGCTCAGTATTCCAGCCTCCTGCAATGAAAACTCTGCCGATCATGTCATCCGACTGGATAACGCCACCTGGCAGCGGATTACCGACAAGCCCGAAATAACCTCTGTTCTGAAAGAATGGCAGACGATGCCGGCCAGCAAGGGCATATCACCCTGCGCCCAGCGATTGCTGGTGATAAAGGCGCTCAATAAAGCGGATAAGGTGGGGCTGGAGAAGTCTGTAGACCGAATGCTTTATGCGATTTGCTATCTCAATGGCGCAAAAAAGATGCTGGAATCTGAACGCTTTAGCGCCGCGTTACCCCGGATCCTTAATGGTCAAATCAGCTTAAGCCAGGTGATTTCTGGCATCTCATCTTAAGGGAGTTTTAACGGATGGGCTTTTTTAAACGGATTGAAAAGGTGGATGGTGCAGTGACGCGCTTTTACGCCAGGAAAAAAGTGTGGCTGTGGAGCGCCGTTGCGCTGCCGGTGGTGTTTGTCCTCGGCTGGATGGTCTGGGTGATGTTCTGGGCGCCTCCAATGGGGGGCGTTGCGCTGATAATTCATACCCGAATTGATCGACCGATTCGGGGATTCAGCGTGAACGGTGTGGCTGGTCCAAACTCGTCGGCACATAACCCCAATAAACGCGGAGTGTACGGTGGAGGGGCAGCAACCTGCTGTGGGGTGATTAAAGGAAAAACAGCGGAAGTTATCTGGACGGTGGATTACACAAAAGCTCAGTACAATGCTGGATTACGTACAGAGGTGCACAAAGTCATTATGCCGTTACCGGAGCGTAAGCGGGGAGAGAACGACCTGCATGTCTATTTCTTACCGGGAGACAAGGTGTTACTCGGATGGAGCGATAACGCGTTCTCTCCGTACGATCCGCGCAGCCCAAACTATACCCCCTCACCGCTTCTTGAAGGTAAATGACTATGGCATTTGATCTGAATGCCTGCATTGCGGCGGCACAGCGGGTAATGGACAAATAAAAAGGAGTTTTGACCGATGAGCTTTTTTAAACGGCTTGAAAAGGTGGATGGCGCAGTGACGCGCTTTTACGCCAGGAAAAAAGTGTGGCTGTGGAGCGCCGTTGCGCTGCCGGTGGTGTTTGTCCTCGGCTGGATGATCTGGGTGATGTTCTGGGCGCCTCCGATGGGTGGTGTGACGTTGATAATCCACACCCGACTTGACCGTCCGATACTGGGGTTCAGTGTGAACGGTGTCGCAGGGGGAAACTCCTGGGCTTATGATCCAGGCAATAAATATGCTGGAGAAAATGGAAAATCAACGTGCTGCGGAGCGATTAAGGGAAAGACAGCGGAGGTCATCTGGACGCTAGATGTTACGGGTGCACAGTACGATGCAGGAATGCGCCCTGAGCAGCGCAGGGTGATGATGCCATTACCAGAGCGTAAGCGGGGTGAGAACGACCTGCATGTCTATTTCTTACCGGGAGACAAGGTGTTACTCGGGTGGAGCGATAACGCGTTCTCTCCGTACGATCCGCGCAGCCCAAACTATACCTCCTCACCGCTTCTTGAAGGTAAATGACAATGGCATTTGATCTGAATGCCTGCATTACGGCGGCACAGCGGGTAAGGGATAAATAAAAAGGAGTTTTGACCGATGGGCTTTTTTAAACGGATTGAAAAGGTGGATGGCGCGGTGACGCGCTTTTACGCCAGGAAAAAAGTGTGGCTGTGGAGCGCCTTTGCGCTACCGGTGGTATTTGTCCTCGGCTGGATGATCTGGGTGATGTTCTGGGCACCTCCGATGGGCGGTGTGACGTTGATAATCCACACCCGTCTTGACCGGCCAATTCGGGGGTTCAGTGTAAACGGAGTGGCAGGCGGCAATGCCGGAGCTTTTAATCCTAATAATAAATTTGCGGGTGAAAATGGTGCAGCAACCTGCTGCGGTGCAATAAAAGGTAAATCAGCGGAAGTTATCTGGACGGTGGATTACACAAAAGCTCAGTACGATGCCGGGCTGCGTACAGAGGTGCATAAGGTCATTATGCCGTTACCGGAGCGTAAGCGGGGTGAGAACGACCTGCATGTCTATTTCTTACCGGGAGACAAGGTGCTGCTGGGGTGGAGCGATAACGCGTTCTCTCCGTACGATCCGCGCAGCCCGAACTATACCCCCTCACCGCTTCTTGAAGGTAAATGACAATGGGATTTGATCTGAATGCCTGCATTGCAGCGGTAAATCGGGTAATGGACAAATAAAAAGGAGTTTTAACCGATGAGCTTTTTTAAGCGACTTGAAAAGGTGGATGGCGCAGTGACGCGCTTTTACGCCAGGAAAAAAGTGTGGCTGTGGAGCGCCGTTGCGCTGCCGGTGGTGTTTGTACTGGGCTGGATGGTCTGGGTGATGTTCTGGGCGCCCCCGATGGGTGGTGTGACGTTGATAATCCACACCCGACTTGACCGGCCCATTCTGGGGTTCAGTGTGAACGGTGTAGCGGGAGGCAATGCAGGAGCATTTAATCCTCACAATAAATATGCAGGTGAAAATGGCGCGGCGACCTGCTGTGGAGCGATTAAAGGAAGGGTAGCGGAGGTTATCTGGACGCTAAGCGTCACGGGACCGCAGTATGAAAAGGGGATGCGTCCTGAGCAACGGCGGGTGGTAATACCGTTACCGGAGCGTAAGCGGGGTGAGAATGACCTGCATGTCTATTTCTTACCGGGAGACAAGGTGCTGCTGGGATGGAGTGATAACGCGTTCTCTCCGTACGATCCGCGCAGCCCAAACTATACCCCCTCACCGCTTCTTAAAGGTAAATGACAATGGCATTTGATCTGAATGCCTGCATTGCGGCGGCAAACAGGGCGTCCCAAGCCAGTGAATACGAGCTGGGGAACTGTTCAAGGACATTGCACATTGGGTTCTTTTTTGACGGTGTGGGACGCAATATCGAACAGGATGCGTCAGAAAACAGGCTGAGTAATATTGCCAGACTGTATAGAGCTTTTCCTACACCTGAAAAGGATAGTGCAGTCAAAAGCCATCAGAAATTTTATATTTCCGGTTTAGGAACCCCATTCCTCGAAATGGAGGGCGAAGCTCTCCAGCAGTTTATGGATGGAACGATTAATTCAGTGCAGGACGGCCTGAAAGACCAGCCCACCGATGCGCTTAAAGATATTTTTAAATCAAAAGCGGGCGGTGCCAGCACGTCTGATGCGCTCAATGAGCTTAGGCAAAAGCTGCTGACGCCCAAAGGTTTGCGCAAGCTTATGGCAAAAACCACCCTGAAGGGGGCGATAGAGGCAGATATTGAGGCCACCCCCTGGCTGCGTGATAACGAGTTTATTGCCTATAGCAACGTGAGCGGCGCTGATACCCGGTTGAACAGCGCCAAAATACGTTTTGAGCGCGCCGTTGAGGATGCACAGAAGCAAGGAGAGGTACCCGTCCGGCTGATTTCAGTGTCGGTGTTTGGCTTCGATATGGGCGGAACGCTGGCCCGGCAGTTTATTGACCTGTTGCTGGAAGATCTATGTGAACAACGCACTGATGGAAAACCAGTTTTTAAGGGTATCCCGGTTGATATTGTGTTTGCCGGGCTGTTCGACTGCTCTCGGGACACGCCGATGAGCAGCGACAACGGCCTGGACTATGCCGGCAGCGTGATGGAGTGGGCTCCGGGAAAATATTCGGAAATGGCAGGGAAAATTGTCAGTCTGTTCGGGCGAAAATACCTTGGCCATCAGTCGCCTCTTCCGAAGGCCGTCAGACATTCCCTGCATCTGGTGGCGGCACATGAGCGCCGTCGCTGGCGCTGCGTATACCGTACGGGGCGAGAAGGACATGAGCATCAGGAGATGCTGATGCCGGGATGCAGCGACGATATTGGGGGTGGATTAAAGCCGGATCAGCAGAAACCGAGTGCAGAACTTAGCCGGGTTCCGCTGCGCAAAATGTATCTGGAGGCCATGAAGGCCGGTGTTCCCTTCCCTGATTTAAATGCTCTATATAATACTGACCGTATCGTCTGGTCTTATATGAATATACAGGACAGCGTCGAAAGCCAGACTGTTGACCAGTGGGTGAAGACGTATCAGCAGGCGGTGAATGCGAATGCCCTGAGTTACCGGGCGCTGAATCGCCATCTCGATGGATATTTTGAGTGGCTGGGGCGTCAGTTTTACGAATACAAGAGTGAACTGCGGCGCCTGGAAGGGATCCGCAGTGGGATTATGACGTCAACATCCTCTGTGGCAGGGCTGCTGGGCTTGTCCTCTCAGGCACATCAGGAAGTGGACAGGGTAACGGATGATATCGTGGCGTTGAAAAAGCACTGGGGCTGGCTGTCGGATGTGGCGAATGCGGCGAACCTTTTGCTCACCCAACAGTTCCATTATCCCCCGCAGTTATATCTGGAAAATATTCTTGAACCGGCGCGCTTGCGCGCTGAAACGTTCCTGGCGTGTGGTGCAGCGGGGCATGATGGCACTGCACCTCCCATAAGATGGTGCGTGGATGCATCCGTGCTGTATGCGTGGTTTGTGCATGATGTACAGCGCACGGAAGGTATCAATGACGGCTATTTTTCGGTGCGCTGGATGGAGCCAAAGTAGCCGAAACGTTATGTGGCGGCAGGCGGGTAATTTACCCCTGTCGCCCGCTCGCCGTCAGCAGTATCTCCCGCAGCCACACCTGCGCCCGATCCCGATGATTACGCCCGTGCCACGCCATGCTTTTAGTAAACCCCGGCACCGCAACGGGTACGTCGCACACAAACATCCCGCCCCGGTTTTCAGCCATGCGTTCCGGCACTACCGCAATCATATCGCTGATCGCCAGCACATCCGGCAGCACCAAAAAGCTGCTCACCGACAGGCCTACGTGACGCGTGCGGCCAATTTTTGCCAGCGTCTCGTCGGTCACGCCGTGAAAACCCTCTCCCTCGTAGGAAACCAGCACATGCTCAAGCGCGCAGAAACGGTCGAGGGTCAGCGGTTTTGCGGCCTCCGGATGATCGGCGCGCATCATGCATACGTACCGTTCATCATAAAGCGCGCGGCTGTGAAGCTCATCGGGCGTGGTGTGGGGGGTGATAAGCGCTACGTCAATATTGCCCTGCTCAAGCTGGCTGACAAGGCTACCGGGGGTAACGGGCACCACGCGCACGCGTATGCCAGGCGCCTGTGTTTTAAGGGCGGCGATAAACGGCACAACAACCGCTCGAAGTGCATAATCCGTAGCGGCAATCGTGAAGGTCAGGTTCGCCGTGAGCGGATCAAAGGCGACGGGCTGCAACAGCACGTTGATATCCGCGAGAATGCGTTTTATCGGTGTCGCCAGTTCTTCCGCGCGGGTGGTGGGCACAATGCCGTGCGGCACACGGATAAACAGCGGGTCGTCGAAATAATCCCGCAGCCGGTTGAGCATCCCGCTGACCGCAGGCTGGGTGAGGGAAAGACGCGCCGCCGCGCGGGTGACGCTGCGTTCGTCCAGCAGGGCGTCGAGCGTTTTTAGCAGGTTGAGATCCAGCGTGCGCAGATCCGCTTTCATGAGGTTTTTCACCCTTTTTTCAGTTCACTATTATGCCGTTGCCCGCTGTTGAGGCCGCGCGTTTCCCGCTATGATGAGCGGCTATTCTAAGGAGAACGCATGGTCTGGATAATGCTGGCAACCCTCGTGGTGGTGTTTGTGGTGGGATTTCGCGTCCTGACCTCCGATTCCCGTCGCGCGATCAAACGATTAAGCGAGCGCCTGGGCGTCACCCCGGTTCCGGTAGAGTCGATGATCGACCAGTTCGGTAAAACGCCCGGCAATGAGTTTATCCGCTACCTTGAACGCCCTGATGAGGCCCATCTGCAAAACGCCGCGCAGGTGCTGCTGATCTGGCAGGTCTGCATCGTTAACGGCAGCGAAGAGAATCTCCTCACCTGGCATCGCCTGCTGCGCAAGGCGCGGCTGGCAGCGCCCATCACCGATGCGCAAATCCGCCTGACGCTCGGCTTTATGCGCGAAATGGAGCCCGATCCGCAAGAGCTAAACGCCTTCCAGCTGCGCTACAACCAGCTCTTCCTGCCGGAGGAGGGCGTTTTTTATCTGCACTGATATCACCAGGCGTGATGAAGATTATAAAGTATCGTCATTAGATTTATAACACTCGCGAGCGCAACATCACCTCATCAACCCCATGACGAGGTAAACCATGAAACAGTCCGCAATTCACTGGCCGAACGACTATCTGCCCGGCACAACCGACAACTTTGCCTCCAACGAAATCATCGTCGCCGGGCTGACGGTCAAAGAGGTCTGGGCGCAGCTTAACGACACGACCCTGTGGCCGAATTACTACAGCAACGCCGAGGATATCCGTTTTCACGACGGCAGCGGCCCGCAACTGAGCGCTAATGCCCGCTTCCGCTTCACGACCTTCGGCTTCCCGGTTGAGGCGCTGGTGACGGAATACGTTCCGCCCGTTGACGGGGAAGCGGCGCGCATTGCGTGGCACGGCTGGGTAGAAGGGGATACAAGTTCGCGTCTGGACGTGATCCACGCCTGGCTGTTTGAAGATCTGCCGGGCAACCGCGTGCGCATTCTGACGCAGGAATCTCAGAAAGGCGTTCCGGCGCAGGAGCTTGCACGCACGGTGCCCAACCCGATGATTAATGGCCACCAGGAGTGGATCGTCGGGCTGGCGAAGGCGGCGATGCAAGAAAAGTTGTCGAAACGTTAAATTCGTCACATTTTTGATGATAAACTGCGCGACTTTTCCGCACGTTTATCTTCAGGTGACGCCATGACAGAACAGATCCAACCCACGACCAGACCGCAGACCAAAGAGGTATTACGCCCTAACTGGTCGGCGGTTTTCTCCGTGGCATTTTGCGTGGCCTGCCTGATCACCGTTGAGTTTCTGCCGGTCAGCCTGCTGACGCCAATGGCGCAGGACCTGGGGATTTCCGAAGGGGTGGCGGGGCAGTCCGTCACCGTCACCGCCTTTGTGGCCATGTTCGCCAGCCTGTTTATCACCCAGGTGATTGGCGCTATCGACCGCCGCAAGGTGGTGATTCTGTTCAGCGTACTGCTAACGCTCTCCTGCCTGCTGGTCTCGTTCGCTGAAAACTTCACGCTGCTGCTGTTGGGCCGCGCCTGTCTGGGGCTGGGATTGGGCGGCTTCTGGGCGATGTCGGCGTCGCTCACCATGCGCCTGGTGCCCGCGCGTACCGTGCCTAAAGCGCTGTCGGTGATTTTCGGGGCCGTGTCTATCGCGCTGGTGATCGCCGCGCCGCTGGGCAGTTTCCTCGGCGGGATCATCGGCTGGCGTAACGTTTTTAACGCGGCGGCAGTGATGGGTCTGCTGTGCATTATCTGGGTGTGGAAAGCGCTCCCGTCCTTGCCGGGTGAGGCGGCGCATCATAAACAGAACATGTTCGCGCTGCTGAAACGCCCGGGCGTGATGGCGGGTATGACCGCGATCTTTATGGCCTTCGCCGGGCAGTTTGCCTTCTTTACCTATATCCGCCCGGTGTTTATGACCATGGCCGGTTTTGACGTCGACGGCCTGACGCTGGTGCTGTTGAGCTTCGGTATCGCCAGCTTTGTCGGCACTTCGCTGTCTTCCCAGTTCCTGAAACGTTCTCTGAAAGTCGCTCTCGCGGGCGCGCCGCTGGTGCTGGCGATCGGCGCGGCGGTGCTGGTGCTGTGGGGAAGCGATAAGTGGGTCGCGTCGGCGATTGCGATTATCTGGGGCTTTGCCTTTGCGCTGGTGCCGGTGGGCTGGTCGACGTGGATCACCCGCTCGCTTGCCGATCAGGCGGAAAAAGCCGGGTCGATTCAGGTCGCGGTGATCCAGCTGGCAAACACCTGCGGCGCGGCGGTGGGCGGCGTTGCGCTCGACCATCTGGGCCTGACCTCGCCGCTGGTAATTTCCGGCACGCTGATGCTCATGACGGCGCTGCTGGTGGCGGGGAAGGTGAAGGCGAAGTAGTGGCTTTCTCCCTCTCCCGTGGGAGAGGGTTGGGGTGAGGGCATCAGGCTACGCCGATGCCTTAACCCTTCTACGCGAATCCATCGAAATCAACACCACCGACGACACAATCAGCAGCGTGCCCAGCCAGTCCGGCAGGGTGAACGCCACGCCAAGCAAAATCACCGACAGCAACGCGCTGCTCAGCGGTTCGGCGCAGCTCAAAATGCTCGCCTTCGGTCCGCCGATCATTTGTGCGCCCTTCAGGTACAGGCTGAAGGTCAGCGCCGTGCCGATCACCACCAGATAGAAGAACGCCAGCAGCAGGCTGCCGTCGATGACAAACGTTGTACCGCGCCCGGCGTAGAACGGCGTCAGCATTAATCCCGCAATCAGCATGCTCCAGCCGACGATCGGCAGCGTGCCGTAGCGGGCGATCAGCGTCGACGGATAGGTGGTGTAAAACGCGGCGGCGAAGGCCGAGGCGATGCCGAAGAACAGCGCGGCAGGCGAGATAGACAGCGATGTCGGATCGCCGTGGGTCACCAGCAGGAAGGTGCCGATCAGCGACGTCATGATCGCGGATAACACGAACACGCCGGGGCGTTTTTTCCGCGCCAGCGCGAACCAGGCGACGATAATCGTCGGCGAGAGGAATTGCAGCACGGTGGCGGTCGCGGCGTTGGATTTTTCAATCGTCAGCAGGAAGGTGAGCTGCACGGTGAGCGCGCCGACCAGCGAGAAAATCAGCAGGCTGAGGGCGTCTTTGCGATGTTTGATGACCGAGAAAATTTTGTCGCCGTGAACGAAGGAGAGCGTCAGCAGGATCACGCCGGTAAACAGCAGGCGGATCATGGTCAGGTAAGGCGAAGAAATGTGGCTTTTCTCCATGATGTACTGCGCGCAAACCCCTGAACTTCCCCATAAAACGGCGGCGATCAGGACGTTTAGCATCCCTTTACGTGTGGAACCCATGTACTCCCCTGGTATGTTGTCGTTAATTCGGTCAACAGCATAGCATGGTTGTGTGCGGCCTGATGCCCTCACCCCGACCCTCTCCCACGGGGAGAGGGAGCAAACACTAAAAACGGCAACGCTCGTTGCCGTTTTGCTTTTACCTAGAACCACGCCTCCCACATGGCGCCGACGTTGAAGTCGTCGAGCGTTTCGTCTTTGGTGTTGTTCACGCGCGCGGTGCGTTCGTTATCCACTTTGCCGCCGGTCACGTAGAAGCGCAGCATCGGGCGGAACTCCGGGCCCATGGCGATAGACATGTTCTGCGACAGGGTCAGCTTCCAGCCTTTGTTATCGCCGCCGTTGTCGTAGTCAACGTGCTGCCAGCCCGCTTCCAGCCAGGTGGAGTGAACGTCGTTCCACCAGTGCATCGGACGCACGATGGCGTTGTAGTTCTTGCGGTTGTCGGTGCTATCGCGGCTGTTGTCGTAGTCGTGGAAGGCGAGGATGTACTCCACCTGCGTGGCCTGGGTGAATTTGTACAGCCCTTCGAAGCTGGCGTAGACCGTGGTCAGATCCTCGGTTTTGTTGAACACGCTGTTGTCCGAGTTATCGGAGTAGCGCGCAATTACCTTGTTCACACCGCTGTCGCTGGTGTGGCTCAGCACCACGCCGCCCTGCCAGGCGTTCAGACGCTCGTCGCTCTCCACCGCTTTGGAGTCAAAGCCGTAGTTGGCGTACAGCTCCAGGTCGAGCGGGCCGAGCTTCATGCCGTGGATTTTCGACGTCGCCGCGTAGTTGCCCTTATCCCCCGTGCCGGAGCCGCCGGTACAGGTGATGCGCGACGGGTTGGCTTCGTCTTCCATCACTTCCGGGCTACAGGATTCCACTGCCGCCACGGCCGCCACGTCAAACTGCACGCCGCCGATGTCGAAGTTCTTCACCCCGGCGCCCTGGCCGTCGTGGTTCATCCAGAAGTAATCGTTGATGCCCTGCTGCGGACGCTGGTGGAAATCACGGCCCGCCCAGAAGTAGGCGTTCGGGTTGGAGGCCATAATGTTGGTCACGCCCGCGTAGGCTTTTTTCAGGTTAACCTCGTCGCCCCAGTGGTCGATCATCACGTTGATGTCCCAGATGGCGCCATTCTCGCCCTTGAAGGCTTTAGAGAGCTGGAACTCGCCGCCGTTGCCCTCGTTACCCAGACGACCGATGGCGGATGCGCCGTTGTAGGAGCCGTCTACCGCCACGTATTTCTGATCGGCGGCCTGGAAGTGCGCACCGTAGCGGGCGTAACCGGTAAATTTAATCCCGAACGGAATCGCCATATCCGGGGACTGCGCCGCGCTTTGCGGCTCGGTTATCACGTCCGCTTTTTTCGCGACCGCAGCATCCATTTTGGCCTGGCGCTCGGCCAGGGCTTTATCCACCGCTTTGGCCACAATGGCGTCGATTTGCTCCTGCGTGAATTCCTGAGCGAGCACGGAAATTGGGCAAAGCGCGGCGATAACCGCCATGGTTAATGGAAGTTTTTTAATAGTCGTCATGGTTATCTCAATATAGTTTAATTTTATTCAGACAATAACCATCCCGCTCCGATCTGACAGAATATGTCGCTATCATCAGAACAAGTGGATTTATAATTAAGGTACAGAGGTATTACAGTAACGTTATTTCGCCATAGATTATCTCTGATATAAATGAATAATCTCTTCGGATAATTCACGCGCCAGCAGGGAGTTCATTAAATGATCCTGCGCGTGAACCATAATTAAGGTCATCGGCTGGCGGGCTTCGCCAGCATCCTGCTCGATGAGTTTGGTTTGCATTTTGTGGGCCTGGCGCGCGTAACCGTCGGCTTCGCGCAGCAGGCTCCTGGCCTCGTCAAGGTTGCCCTGCCGCGCAGCATGCAGTGCTTCAAAGCACAGGCTGCGCGACTGACCAGCATTGACGATGATTTCCATTACTGCGTCTTCTAAGGCAATCATCATCAGGTTCTCTATTTATCGAAACTATTGTTTAGAGAAGTGGCAGCAAACCACTCTCCGCTCTTTTTAATGGTCCGCTGCTGCGTATCTAAATCGAGCTGGATAAACCCATAGCGATTTTTATACGCATTACACCATGACCAGTTATCAATAAATGTCCACATATGGTAGCCAAGACAATTACAGCCTTCGCTAATGCCTTTATGCAGCCACTGGAGATGGCCAGAAATAAAATCAATACGGTATTGATCGTTTATTTGGCCGTTTTCAATAAAGCGCTGTTCATTTTCAACACCCATGCCGTTTTCAGAAATAAAGCAGCGTGGGTTACCGTAATTATCGCGCAGGTTGATCAGAATATCGTAAATACCCGGCTCGTAAATTTCCCAGCCACGGTACGGGTTCATCTTGCGGCCCGGCATTTCGTAATTATCAAAGAACCACTCCGGCATAAACGGCGCCTGCGGGTTTACCGCGCTGTCGCGCGCCTTCACGCGACGCGGCTGATAATAGTTAATGCCGAGCAGGTCGATCTTCCCTTCGGCGATCAGCGCGCTGTCGTCCGGGTTGCAGGCCGGAAGCTGGCCGTGCGATTTCAGCAGCGTGACCAGATCCGCCGGATATTCCCCGCGCAGCACCGGGTCAAGGAAGCTGCGGTTAAACATCAGATCCGCAACGTGCGCAGCCTTCACGTCAGCCGGATTTTGCGAGCGCGGGTAGGACGGGGTGAGGTTCAGCACGATGCCGATTTCACCCGCGTAATGCCCGGCGCGATAGGCACGAACCGCCTTCGCGTGCGCCAGCACGGTGTGGAACGCCACGGTCGCGGCACGACGGAAATCCACCACGTTTGGATAGTGGAAGTCGTACAGATAACCGCCTTCCACCGGGACAATCGGCTCGTTGAAGGTAAACCAGTGCAGCACGCGGTCGCCAAACAGCTCGAAGCAAATCTGCGCATAGCGGGCGTAAGCCTCCACCACGTCACGGTTTTCCCAGCCGCCAATCTCCTGCATCGCCATCGGCATGTCGAAGTGGAACAGGGTCATAAACGGCGTGATCCCCTGCTCAATCAGCTCGTCGATGACCTGATTATAAAAGTCGACCGCTTCCGGGTTCACTTCACCGATACCGCCGGGGATCAGGCGCGCCCAGCTAATCGAGGTACGAAAGCTGTTGTGGTTCAGCTGCTTTAACAGCTGAACGTCCGTTTTCCAGTGCGCGTAAAACGTGGAGGTGTGCTGCGGCCCCACGCCGTTGTGAAAACGGTTCGGCTCGCGGGAGAACCAGTAATCCCATGTGGTTTCTCCCTCTCGTGATCCTTCGGTCTGGAGAGCGGAGCTTGCGCTGCCCCACCAGAAATGCTCGGGAAATGAATATTTCATAACGCTTCCTCTTTGACTTAATTGCTTGCTGTTTCAGCAGAACCTACAGAAGCCTGGGCTTTTTGCTCTTCGTTTTTCATCAACGTTCGCTCATAAGCGCGCAGGAAAGGTAAATACATCACAGCTGACATCACCATACAAATGACGCACATCACAACTGGACTAAATGCCCAGTTTGCCGCCCACGAGGCACCGATTGGCGCGGGGGTGGTCCACGGCGTTAACGAGACCACCTGCGCAAGCCAGCCGAGGCGGGTGGCGGCATAGGCCAGGCAGGCGTTGATCAGCGGAACGCACACGAACGGGATAAACAGCATCGGGTTCATGATGATCGGCGCGCCGAACAGAATCGGTTCGTTGATGTTAAAGAAGCTCGGCACCACGCCCATTTTGCCGATGGTGCGCAGATGGGTGACGCGGCTACGCAGCAGCAGGAACGCCAGCGGCAGCGTGGAGCCTACGCCGCCAATCAGCAGATAGTGATCCCAGAAGCCTTGCAGGTAGACGTGCGGCAGGGCGGCGCCCGCCGCCAGCGCGGCCTGGTTTGCCGACAGGTTCGCCATCCAGAACGGGTTCATAATGCCGGTCACAATCAGCGAGCCGTGGATACCCGCGAACCAGAAGATCTGGCACAACAGCACGGAGAGCAGAATGGCGGGCAGGGAGTCAGAGGCAGAGACCAGCGGCTCCAGCAGGTGCATGATCGCCTGCGGGATGATCATTCCGGTCTGCGCTTCGATAAACAGGTTGAGCGGGTGCAGCGTACCGATCACCACCATCACCGGGATCAGAATCTCAAATGAACGCGCCACGCCGGTGGGCACCTCTTTGGGCAGGCGGATGGTCACGTTGTTCTGCTTCAGCCACGCGTAAACGCGGGTCGAGTAAATCGCGGTGATCAGCGCGGTGAAAATGCCCTGGCCGGAGAGATATTGCGTGGAAATCTTGCCGTCGGCATAGGGCGCGGCCACCAGCAGGAAGGCCATAAAGGCCAGCAGGCCGGACATCACCGGGTCGAGGTTAAACTGACGCCCCAGGCTCGCCCCAATTCCCACCGAAATGAAGAAGGTCATCACGCCCATGCTGAGGTTGAACGGCAGCATCAGCTGTTCGCGGTAGGTCTCGGAGAAATCGAGCCAGCCGCGGGCAAAGCTGTTGGTGGTATCCGCCGAGAACGGCGGGAAGATAAACACCAGCATAAACGAGCCGATGATCATAAACGGCAGCGCGGCGGTAAAGCCGTCGCGGATAGCAATCACATATTTTTGCTGACCCAGTTTTGCGGCCAGCGGGGTAATTGACTGCTCAATCACCGCGACCATTGATTGATATAACGAACTCATGTGAACACCTTTTAGTGTGCCGCCTCGATGAGCGACAGTGCAAAGTCCAGTACTTTATCGCCACGTTGCATACCGTAATCCATCATATCAATGGGTTGCACCGGAATGCCTTGCGTCGCCGCCTTGTCTGAGAGTGTCTTTAACATGTATTTCACTTGCGGTCCGAGAAGCACGACCTGGTATTGCGGAAACTGCGTATCAAATTCGGAAACGCCGTACGCATCAATCTTCACCGGTAAACCGCGCTCGTTTGCTACATCGACCATTTTGCTGACCAGCAGGCTGGTGGACATCCCGGCAGAGCAGCACAGCATAATCTTGAACATCGACATCCATCCTCAAAGTGTAAAAAGTTATTGCGAGGATGATTGGACATCATACGGAAACCGGTTTCCATTTATAAAAGACAGAAATGTGACCCTCATCAAGAAGCTGTACTTATGGGGCTTGGTAGCACGATCTGCTTCACAAAATTTGGCGATATGGACGCCATTTGGAGTGGAAACGGAAAATCGGTTTCCATGAAAAACGGAAACGGATATACTCCGTTCTGGCTATAATGTGAGCCGAAGCGGTAATGGAATTTGCAGGCGCGAGGACTGCCTGCCAGGGGAGAGAGATGTCTACAATCAACGATGTATCGCGTCTGGCCGGGGTGTCCAAAGCCACGGTATCACGGGTGTTGAGCGGATCGCGTGGCGTAAAGGAAGCCAGCCGTCAGGCCGTTTTAAAAGCGGTGGATGAGCTGAACTATCGCCCAAACGTGATTGCGCAGTCGCTGTTGAGCCAGTCTACCGGCTGTATCGGGGTAATTTGCGCGCAGGACAATATTAACCAGACCACCGGTTACCTGTACGCGCTGGAAAAACAGCTCAGCCAGCATCAAAAGCATCTGCTGCTGCGGTTCGCCAATACCAAAGCGGAAGTGATGAACGCCCTCGATGAACTCTCCTGCGGTTTATGCGACGACATCCTGGTGATTGGCGCGCGTTTCCCGCTCGATATCGACATGGAAAACGTCATTCTGGTCGACTGCATGGAGTCGGATAACGCCAACAGCATCCAGTTCGATCACGCCTTTGCCGCCGAAACCGCCTGTAACTACCTCACCAGCCAGGGGCGTCGCCAGATTGCGCTGATCCACCCGCACGGCAGCGGTTTCGCTGACCAGGTGCTGCTGGGCTATAAGCACGCGCTGGAGAAGAATTTCCTGCCGTTTAACCGCAGCCTGGTGTTTATGGACGCCACCTCCTCGTCGGTTGCCTTGCAGGAGCTGCTCAACAATGCGAGCACCCTGAACTTCAACGCTCTGCTGGTGGCCGACGAACAGGAAGCCCAGCGGGTGATCCCCCAGCTTCAGGCGTTTAACAAATCGGTGCCGGACGACATCATGGTCTTTAGCCTGGCCGGATCGCTGCATCTGCCGGGCATTCCGGTCATCCCGGCGATTGAGTATTCGATGGACGCTATGGCCGCAAGAATTGTGACCTGGCTGAATGAGAAAACGCAGATGCTGGGGTCGTACGTTCTGCGCGGGGATTTAATTATCCCGGATATGCGTAAGCGATAAAAAAAAGCAGGGTAACTGCGCGTTACCCTGCCTGTATTGACGAGCGATTAGCTACGGATAAACGTCAGGATATCCGCGTTGATCGCGTCTGCATGGGTGGTGTGCATCCCGTGCGGATAGCCCGGATAAATGCGCAGCGTGCTGTTGCTGAGCAGTTTATCTTGCAGGATGGCCGCATTTTTATACGGAACAACCTGATCGTCATCCCCCTGCATTACCAGAACCGGCACGGTTATCGCTTTGAGATCGTCAGTCTGGTCCGTTTCTGAGAACGCTTTAATCCCTTCGTACTGGGCCAGCGCGCCGCCGATCATCCCCTGACGCCACCAGTTCTGAATGGTGCCCTGAGAAACTTCAGCGCCCTCGCGGTTAAAGCCGTAGAACGGGCCGGAGGCGACGTCCAGGTAAAACTGCGCGCGGTTAGCGGCCAGCGCCTTGCGGAATCCGTCGAACACGGAGATAGGAGTGCCGCCCGGGTTGCTGTCGGTTTTGACCATCAGCGGGGGAACGGAGCTGATCAGCACCGCTTTCGCCACGCGCCCCTGAGGCTGGCCGTAGCGGGCAACATAGCGCGCGACCTGTCCGCCACCGGTTGAGTGCCCAACGTGGATAGCATTTTTCAGATCCAGGTGTTCAACTACTGCGTTCACGTCCGCCGCGTAGTGATCCATATCGTGCCCTTCACTCACCTGGTCCGAGCGCCCGTGACCGCGTCGGTCAGTGGCGATCACGCGATAGCCCTGAGCCAGGAAGAACAACATCTGGTTATCCCAGTCATCCGCGCTTAAAGGCCATCCATGATGAAACACGATAGGTTGAGCCGATTTATCGCCCCAGTCCTTATAGAAAATATGAACACCGTCGGTTGTGGTTACAAATGCCATAACAATTACTCCTGTATTTATCGTCCTGAAATAGCCGGATTACGTTCCAGTCAGTGGAGAAAAGCACCTGAAGGGCTGATGCTTTTCCGTCCGGCTAAGGAGAACCCTACGCCTCGCCGGGCCGCTCGTACAATTGACCTCATCAATGGAACGTATAAGGAAAACCTCATTGTTAATCACGGTTATCTGGCGAAAAAATAGGGATAGTGGGCACAGTTAACGCCCAGGATTAAGGTGGCTAAGGTCGCTATACACGGGGAGGCAATTGACGTGAAACTCAGTAATCTTCCATACAATCTACCTGACTCACCGCATCCCAGTAGCCATCCAGGTTGTCGCGCTTCATCGCTGTGATCGCATTTTTGATCAGCAGCTGATTAGCTTCCGACGACAAAATCATAGTCTGCCATTGCTTATCGCTCTGCTTTTTTTGCGGCGTACAGACTTTTTTCAGATCTTTCATAACCTGCTGGTTAATTTGTGCGTCCTTTGCAGGGCTCTCCTCATCCTGAGCATGGACGAACGCGGCAACCAGCAGACAGACGACCAGGCAAAAAAGGTGTGCAAATTTCATTGAAACCCCCGTTTAGAAGACACGTCTTTCCCCTGAAATATATCGTTACATTCAGTGTAGCGACGCCAGCCGAAAGTATGAATTTATTCATGTTGCTTATGTGCATCTCCTGACGAGGCTGTGCGATAGTAGGGTTGCTGAAAAATAAGGAGAAAAATATGCAGCTTAATATTACCCATAAGGTCACACCGGAAGAAAAAGAAGAGCTTTTAGTGGGGCTGAGATCGTTTAACGCGCAGTTCCTGGATTTGGCGACGTTTAGCTGTGATATCGGCGTTTACGTGCGCAACGAAGAGGGCGTGATGCTGGGCGGGTTAATTGGCACCCGCAAAGGGGAATGGCTGAATATCGATTTTCTGTGGGTCAGCGACACCGTGCGGGGTTCGGGCGTGGGCAGCCAGCTCATCAGGGCCGCTGAGGATGAAGCCAGACGCCAGGGCTGTAAACACGCGCTGGTCGACACCGCCAGCTTCCAGGCGCGTCCGTTCTATGAAAAGCAGGGCTATCAGCTACAGTTTTCCCTGCAAGACTATCCGTTGCAGGGCATGCAGAGACACTATCTGGCCCGCGCGCTTTAAGCCCCAATCCCGTGGCCGATCACCGCTAAGACGTGTCGGACCACGCTCTCCCGCGAGAGGGTATGGAGCCGTTCGTCGTTGCGCATGCGCGAGAAGGGCACCAGCACCAGGCTCAGCAAAGTGGTAAATAACAGCTCGGGGGCAAGCTCAGTATTGAGCTTCCCTTCCTGCTGCCATCGTTTAACCGTCGCCAGCGTTGCCTGATACTTATCATCGCCAAAGCGCGCGTGAAGATGGGTACGCAGCACCGGCATTTCACCGATCACCTCCTGCATCCACAGCGGCGCAAACCAGTGGTGCTGCTGCGCCAGGTCTGCGAGCACTTCCACCATTTGCGTCAGCGCCGTCACCGGCGAATC
Organism: Enterobacter asburiae; assembly: GCF_021440515.1. Lineage (GTDB taxonomy): Bacteria > Pseudomonadota > Gammaproteobacteria > Enterobacterales > Enterobacteriaceae > Enterobacter > Enterobacter asburiae_E. The sequence continues at coordinate 20,136 of NZ_JAKCMV010000028.1, forward strand.
CGGGTTCTCCGCGAAAATCGCACCGATCCTGTTGCGAAGCGGCAGAAAACGCTCCTCAATCATCGCGTCCAGCAGCTGTTCCCGGGAGTTGAAATAGTAGTGCAGCATCGCGGGCGTCACGCCCGCCTCTTTGGCAATGGCGTTGAGGGACGTGCGGGCAATACCCTGACGGGAGAAGAGGTCGAGAGCGAGATCCAGCAGCTGTTCACGGCTGGCGGTGACGCGTTTTCCACCGCGCGGGCGGCCGGGACGGCGCGGTTCAGAATTGTCTTTTTGTGCTGACATGGCGGCGGTTTCTCTTGATCTTATTCATCACTTACACAAATATTAATTATGTGATTAATTAATTTCAAGTGATGTCTTATGGAGTCCGACCTGATGACTCAACCTCAAGCGACGGCGGAGAAAAAAGCGCCGTCGATCAAACTGCTGTTTAGCGCATTGCTGCTGGTAATGCTGCTCTCGGCGCTCGACCAGACCATTGTCTCCACCGCGTTGCCGACCATCGTTGGCGAGCTGGGCGGGCTGGATAAGCTCTCCTGGGTGGTGACGGCCTATATTCTTAGCTCCACCATCGTGGTGCCGCTGTACGGTAAATTCGGCGATCTGTTTGGCCGCAAAATCGTGCTGCAAATCGCGATCGTGCTGTTCCTGGCAGGCTCCGTGCTCTGCGGGCTGGCGCAAAACATGACGCAGCTGGTGCTGATGCGCGCCCTTCAGGGGCTGGGCGGCGGCGGGCTGATGGTGATCAGCATGGCGGCGGTGGCAGACGTTATTCCGCCAGCGGATCGCGGTCGCTATCAGGGACTGTTTGGCGGCGTGTTTGGGCTGGCGACGGTGATCGGCCCGCTGATCGGCGGCTTTATCGTGCAGCACGCCTCCTGGCGCTGGATTTTTTACATCAACCTGCCGCTCGGCCTGTTTGCGCTGCTGGTTATCGGTGCGGTATTCCGCGGCAGCGCCCGGCGCAGCGAGCATGAAATCGACTATCTGGGGGCGATTTACCTCAGTATGGCGCTGCTGTGCATCATTTTGTTCACCACCGAAGGCGGGACGATCCGCCCGTGGAGCGACCCGCAGCTGTGGTGCATTCTGGCCTTTGGTCTGACGGGGATCGCCGGGTTTATCTACGAGGAGCGTTTAGCCTGGGAGCCGATAATCCCGCTGTCGCTATTCCGCGACCGCAGCTTCCTGCTCTGTAGCCTGATCGGTTTTATTATCGGCATGTCGCTGTTTGGCTCGGTGACCTTCCTGCCGCTCTATTTGCAGGTGGTGAAAGACGCCACGCCGACCCAGGCCGGGTTGCAGCTGATCCCGCTGATGGGCGGCCTGCTGCTGACCTCGATTATCAGCGGACGCATCATCAGCCATACCGGGCGCTACCGCCTGTTCCCGATCCTCGGAACGCTGCTGGGCGTGGTGGGGATGTTCCTGCTGACGCGTATTTCGATCCACTCCCCGACCTGGCAGCTATACCTGTTTACCGGCGTGCTGGGCATGGGGCTTGGGCTGGTGATGCAGGTGCTGGTGCTGGCGGTGCAAAACAGCGTATCGGCCGATCAATACGGCGTGGCGACCTCCGGGGTCACGCTGTTCCGCTCCATCGGCGGCGCGATTGGCGTTGCGCTGCTCGGCGCGGTCTTCACGCACGTTCTGCAATCGGGCCTGATCGCACGATTACCCGAGGGGGCTGAGCTGCCGCGCGAGCTGAACCCAACGGCGATCCACCATCTGCCCGACGCTCTGCGCCTCGATTATCTCGACGCGTTTGGTTCGGCTATCCACGCCGTGTTCATCCTTGCCGCCGCCATCATGGTGCTGGCGTTTGTGCTGTCGTGGTTTTTACGCGAAGCGCCGCTGCGCAGGGGCGAGGCCAGAGAGTAGCGGTTCCCCTATTTATTGCGAGTCGCTTTCCGATTTTCAGCGGCGGCGCTTGTCTTGCAGCGCGCCGCTGACGCATGATGCGGACTGGTCAATAAAACGACAGAGGTAGCAATGGAACGCACGGCAAAACTGTTTAAAAAGGGAAAAAAACAGGCAGTGATACTGCCTGATGAGTTCGCGTTTGATGCTGAGAGCGTCTACATCAGGCGGGATGAAGCGGGGAATGTGGTTTTGACGGCAAGATCGGAGAAAGAACGCCACCGGGATAACTTTTTGCGCTTACTGAAAACTACACATGTTCCGGATTCATTTCTGAGTAAGGAGGAGCGAAATCAGAGCTATACCACGAGAAATCCTCTGGAAGGGCTTTAGAAATGCTGCATATGTTGGATACCAATATGGTTAGCCACCTTGTCAGGCAGCATCCTGAAGTGGTGAACCGCTATTCTCGAATAGCACCAGATGAAATGTGTATTTCAAGCGTAACGGAGGCTGAGTTGCTCTATGGCCTGGCCAAAAAGCGCAGCAAAACATTACAAGAAACCATTCTGGAGTTTCTTAAAACTATCACCATTTGCGATTGGGACAGCGAAGCCGCAGCAACTTATGGCGAACTGCGTGCCGCGATGGAAAAAAGAGGTAAGGTGATGGGCGATCTCGATCAGCTTATCGCTGCGCATGCTATTAGTCGGGGCACGACAATTGTCACTAACGATCGTGCGTTTGAGATGGTTCAGGATCTGATCGTAGAAGACTGGACTCATGCGGCCTGACGCCATTCGCCCGGTGGCGCTACGCTTCCCCGTAATGTAGGCCGGGTAAGCGCAGCGCCACCCGGCATCAGACCGCATATAACTTTCCCTTCTTATTGATTCCTTTTCGTTTTTTAGCCTGCCGCGTCGTTGTCGATATAGTCATCAAAACGTTTATCAAAAGGAATCGACGGGTGAAACTTCAATTAGGTGCGCTGTTGCTGACCAGCCTGCTGCTGGCGGGCTGTGACCAGAGCGGCAGCGATGCCAAACACATTAAAGTCGGGGTCATCAACGGCGCGGAGCAGGATGTCGCCGAAGTCGCTAAAAAAGTGGCAAAAGAGAAATACGGCCTCGACGTAGAGCTGGTGGGCTTTAGCGGCTCTCTGCTGCCGAACGACGCCACCAGTCACGGTGAGCTTGATGCGAACGTCTTCCAGCATCGTCCGTTCCTCGCGGAGGATAACAAGGCCCACGGCTACAGGCTGGTGGCGGTCGCCAACACCTTTGTCTTCCCGATGGCCGGCTACTCCCGCAAGATTAAATCCGTGTCCGAGCTAAAAGACGGCGCCACCATTGCCATACCAAACGACCCGACCAACCTCGGTCGCGCGCTGCTGCTCCTGCAAAAGCAGAAGCTGATCGAACTGAAGCCGAACGTGGGCCTGCTGCCAACCTCGCTGGATATCACCGCGAACCCGAAAAAGCTGAACATCATGGAGCTTGAAGGGGCGCAGCTGCCGCGCGTGCTGGACGACCCGAAAGTCGACGTGGCGATCATCAGCACCACCTATCTCCAACAGACCGGGCTGTCGCCGGTACACGATGGCGTATTTATCGAGGATAAAGACTCGCCGTACGTCAACATCGTGGTGACGCGTGAAGATAATAAAGACGCGGAAAACGTGAAGGAATTTATTCAGTCGTACCAGTCGCCGGAAGTGGCGAAAGCGGCGGAAACGATCTTTAACGGCGGCGCGGTACCGGGCTGGTAATACCGTAAAAATGCGAACCCGATGCCGCCGGATTTTACGCCGTCACGACAGCGTCTATCCGGCTTTCCGGCCAGAGAAAACCCTGGCCAAATTGGGCTCCCGACGCGCAGGCTCGCTGTAGATCCTGCGCGGTTTCAATCCCTTCAACAACGATAGCTCCGGCAATCTTCTCTCTGACGAAGTGAACGAGCGCGTCGAATCGGCCGGGGAGGCTTAGCTCCGAGCGGTCGATTTTGATGCCGTCAAACGGCAGGGCAAGCCGCGCATAGTCGTCTGCCAGCTCACAGGTCAGATCGTCCAGCCAGATTTTCCAGCCCGCGGCTTTAAGCCGGTGCAGATTTTTATGGACGCTGTCTTGCTCAAGCTTACTCATGCGGGTCAGGGTGAGCGGGTCCTGAATCTCAATCGTTAATCGCCGCTGATGGCGTAGCGCAAGCAGCAGTTCCATCGCTCTGGGATCGAGCAGCTTATCTGCCGGGAAGTTAAGCCAGTACTGGCCCTGGTCCTGCATCTTTAAAAGCGTATTGGCCTGCCAGAAAAATATTTGCAGCGCACAGCGGGTGGGCAGCGAGGCGAAGAGCACGTCAAGATTGACGTTGCGGATCTCCACAAGAACCTCATGCGCCATGGCCTGGCCGGAATGAAAGTCCACGACGGGCTGAAACCGCAGCCCCGTGATGGTATGCAGTATGGGTGAGGGAAGCACGGTATACATGACGAGACCTTCAAAAAAAAGGTTCCCGCGGACGCGGGAACAAAAGCAAACGACACACGGTCGAACGGTCAATTCAATATCCAGCGAATGCTCTCGTAGAACGAAGGGCCCCGAACGGCCTTGAGCTTATACATGGCGCTGTTTTTATAGAAGTAAACCAGCCTGACGTTGCAGCCCAGCTGGCGGGCAATTTGCTTGGTTTTCAGATTCGATGAGTAACCCCTCAGCACGCTGGCTTCCTCATTGGAAAGTCTTGCAGGGCGCTGTTGCGTCGTGATGCTTACGTTGTAATTGTTCAACGATTTGGGCGTCTGGCTCATCAGAATTTGCCACATCGCCTTGATATCCCCCAGCGAAACGCGTTTGTTGATGACTCCGTCTACATGCTTAAACTTCAGAAAACCGGCGGATAATGAGTAAATATAAATCCGCGCATCGGGCTGTATTTCTTTAATGCGCAGAATGTCCTCATTCGGCGTAATCATAAAATTGCCAGGGTTCAGCGGATCGTATATTACGACGTCCCATGTCCGTTTGCTGAGAAGAAAACTTTCAATGTTGCTAAATCCCTGAAAAACAATATCCCGATGCTCGTCAGGTTCGCGATCGCCAAGATATCGCAGGCCAATCATTGTGAATTCACAACTATCAACCACGGCAACATATATTTTTTCTTTCATGGTCATTCTCCTTTATCTGAGCACCATGTTCCTGTAAGAAAAACAGTCTTTGAATGTTGTGTTCACCCATTATTTGTGTGGTGGGATGATGCGTAAAATGTATGCCAGGGAAACATATCGAGTAAAGAGGATGTTTTTTATTGGTAAAAAATAAAATTGAAAAGATATTTTAATGGCAGAACTAATGTCTTTAATCTTATTATAACGCCAGGGGCAGGGTTTTATTCTGAAAAGTCGCGGAATTTAATATTTGCTATGGCTCAGAAGGGCTTTGCAGGCTGCTTTGGGCGGGTTTTATGCGTTTTTTGGCCCTGTTTAACTTAATTTAAGACAGTGGCGTTGATCAGTTGCAGATTTTTGTCATTACTACCGATAAAATCCTGGAGGGAATAAGTTGTGAGCGCGGTTGTATTAAATTACTATCACTCCCCTTTATTCGTCTTAACAATGAAATTATATGATTTGTACTGAGTTAACCGTCAGGGTTATTGTGTTTTATCGAATCAATATTCTGCACGAGACGATCGGCGATGCGCTGCAAAAATTACTGCCTGAATATTCCCTGAGCGTATCGATAGCTGAATCAATAGATCAGCTTTTTGATGCGATAGACGATCACCAGGTTGATATTGTGATTGTAGACTTCAGTCATCTTTTTAACCATAGATCGGGGGGAGTGCAAACCAGTAACAGACTGAATGCGCTATGTCATATGCACAACGTTAAGCGCGTTCTTTTTGTTCCAGAATTACAGTACGGGTTATTAAAAAAAGTTCTGGAAATGAAATATGAGGTGACGCTCTCTTTGCAGGACACCCCCGCAGAGTTGAGAGGGCAATTACTGGCGCTGCTGGGAACGGAGGACGTTAAGCCGCGGATATCATCTTTTCTTAAAGGGATGATGCGCACCGGCGCGCGTTCGCGTTCGGTGCTTTCCGCGCGGGAATGGGAGGTGCTGCATCTTATTGTGGAAGGCTACACGGTGACCGAAATCGCCCGGCTGCGAAGCCGCTCGGTCAGTACCATTGCGACTCAAAAGCACAATGCCATGAAGAAGCTCAACCTCGCCAACCACAGTGAACTGATCAAATACCTACAGATGGCGGGGAAGATTGGGAATTAAGCGACTGAGTTCCGCACCAGGCCCCTCATGGATAGATAATATTCAGCGTGGCCGAGGTATTCAGCTTGCCCTGGCTCACCTTCGCCGGTGCCCAGACATAATACGATGCCGCCATTGGCAGGCTAAACGTTTTATTCAATGCTCCGCCCGCGGCCACGCTAAACAGCAGCGTGGCGTTGCCGCGGCTGGCTGTTGAGGTCGAAAAGACCACCGGCTGCTGCGGATTGTTGCGCTGAATCAGCCGCAGACCAACGCCCTGCGCCGCGCTGCTGCTGGTATCGACCAGCACCGAGCTGTCGGTGGAGAGCAGCTGATTGCTGGAGAGGAACATCTCGATGGCCCGGTCAGAGTTGCCGCTGGTGCTCAGGTTCTGGCAGCTCATGTTGAGCGTGAAGGGGGTCAGCCCCGGCTGCGCAGAGGCGCTAAGCTGGGGAATGCCGAGCGTAGGCAGAGCCACCGTTAGCCCGGCGTTGTCGAACGAGCAGGTCGTCAGCTTTGGTGCATATTTGACGGTCATCGGCTGGCCAAACATGTCGCGGTTATCGTATGGCCACTTAAAGCCGTTAAACAGCCACTGCACAATTTTCACCAGCTGGTTTATCGGCCAGGTAATGATCTCCCACAGCGACATGCCGCTCATATCGCTGACGAACAGCACGTCGCTCATATTCGCCGTGTCGCCCGTGAGCGTGGTGCCGCTCTGGTTTACCAGCGTAAAGCGCACCGTAAAAGGGGTATTCAGCTCCGAGGCCGTATGGTTACCGCTGGCGGCCAGCTTCTTGTTGGGATGCGTGCTGGTGATCTCCGCCCGCACCCTGTATTTATCGTTGCTGAAGCCCAGAACGGTGGCGTAACTACTGTCGGTTGAGAGGATCGGCGTGTAGGAAAACTCGCTGTCACCGGTTGAGCAGTTGAACGATCCGCTGTACTGGGTGGTAAAGCTACCGGTCCAGGTTGGCGTGGCCGGCGTGAGCTTATCCGACAGGTCGACGTTGATTGGCGGGCCATAGGATATGCTGCCCCCGGCGCAGGTGGCATAGCTTGCGCCGCTGACGCAGGTGAGAAACAGAAAGGTGAGTAACCGTATCATGTTGATTTTCCGTTAGTAATGGCAAACAGAAGGCGGGCTATCCAGCCCCCACGCCGGTGCGGCGATGGTGCAGTTACCGCCGCGCAGATGAACGTTTAGCGCGCGTGGCTGTTGTTCCGCGCGGATGTAGAGCACGCTGGCCTGGCCGACATAGCCCACCGACTCGCCGCCCTCATTCAGCACCTCGGTGCCAAACGGCAGGGGGGCTCCGTCGGGACGGGAGGCGCGAAGCATCCACGACTGGCGCTGGTCGGTGTCGAAGCGGACGTAATTCACCGCGCCATCGTAGGGCGCCACGTTAGCGATGTTGCCGCGTATTTCAGCCCCGCGGCTGTTCGCCGTTTCGGACAGGGTGATGGCGTTTTTACGGTACGGCGTGGCATAAGGCACCAGCGCCACGCCGTCACGGTTAGTCACGATGCTTTCATCACCGTTGATCATCAGCCCTTCCGCGTGCGGCGCATCCACAATCGTCATGGTGGTGCCGGTTTCGTTCGAGGCAAGCAGATGCCACGGCACGGCCACCAGGCTGCCGCGCCCGTTCAGCCCGGTCTGGCGGTAGTCGGAGGATTCACTGAACGATCCCCCAAGCGTGGCGAAGTTCGCGCGGTAGGCGGTGTTCACGCTGGCCGTGTTGTTTCCGCCCCGGGCATTGCTGCCGGAGAGCGTATAGCTCAGGCGGTTCGACTCCAGCGCGTTGCCGCTCATGCTGATATTGCTCTGCTCATAGTGCGAATCGCTGGCCGTCAGGCTGGAGGTGATCCACGCGTTGTTATCAAACATCGAGAACGGCAGGCTGAGGGAGAGATAAAAACGCGTTTCTTCTTCACGCTCGCTGTTGCGCACCCGGCTGGCGGATACGGTATAGCTGGCCCGGCCGATGGCGTTGGAATAGCCAGCCTGATATTCGCGCGAGGTTTGCGTGGCGTTCCAGTAGTCGCGCTGCGTGCCGGAAATAAAGACCGTGCCCCAGTTGTTAAGCAGGCGCTGGTTCAGGTTAAGGGTGAAGGTATTCTTAGGCTGCGCAGCGCGCAGGGCATCCCAGGTGCTCATCGTCATCTCCGGGGCGACCCCGAAGCGATCCTTATAGTCGTCATACTGCGCTTTCAGGCGCTGATACCCTTCCCGGGAGTAGAGCGCGTCGCTAAAGCTGTAATAGCCTTTAGTGGAATAGCGGTAGGCCGCCAGCGTGAAGTTGGTGGCTGTGGTATCGATAAACTTACTGTACGACACGCGAAAGCTTTGGCCGCTGTCGGTTCTGTCCTGTAGCGTCGTTTTTGCGTGGGTCACGTCAACGGAGACCGCCCCGAACGGCAAATTCCAGCCCGTACCGATCAGCCCGGCCTGGTAGTTATCGCTCACGATGGTGCCGGTATAGCCGGTCATCAGGTTATTAAAGCCATAGCGCAGCGTAGCCTGCATGAAGGCGGGCTCAGCCTCGAGGGCGTTTTGATGCACTTTACCCGCGACCACGCTGTATTCGCTCACGCCCTCTTTAAGCATGCCGGGCACGGCAGAGAAGGGTACGGTGAAGGATTGCTGTGAACCGTCGGCTTCACGCACGACCACCAGCAGGTCGCCGGCCGACCCGGTAGGTTGAATGCTGTCGAGGGTAAACTGTCCTGGCGGTACGTTCTCCTGATAGATCACGTTACCGTTCTGGATCACTTTTACCAGGGCGTTAGTGCGCGCCACCCCGTGTACCACCGGCGAAAAGCCCTGCTGCGAGTTAGGGCGCATTTTCAGATCGGACGCCAGCGAAACGCCGCGCACGCGCAGGGAATCAAACAGATCGCCTGGAATATAAAAGTCGCCCAGCGTCAGGTTGGATTTCAGCGCCGCCAGCGGACGGCGCAGGTAGCGGGTGTTGTTCTGCCAGCTGCTGTCGCCGCTCGCGGATTTGCGCCAGGTGCTGCTGTCGCGAAACTGCCAGCCCAGCAGGTTGGCGCCGGAATCCAGCCCGGCGTAAACATCGTCGTTGGTCTCTTTTTCTGAGCCCTTCGTCCGCGTATTGTACCAGGTGGTATTCCAGGAGAGCATGAGCGCCGGGATCCCTTCATCCCAGAACTGGGGGGCAACATAGCCCTCTTCGGTGCGCAACACGGCGGCCTGCGGCACGGTGAGCGCCAGGCTCAGGGTGCCGGTGTCGGTCTTCAGTTCGCCGCCCTGAACCAGGTCGCGCAGCTGCACCTGTCCCTGCGCAATGGCGGGCGCCGGAATGGCTTTGGTGTTGATCCCCAGCATCAGGGCATCTTTCCACGCAAGGCGCACGTCATCCTGCTGCTCGCCGTAGGTCACCGTATAGCGCCCCTTCCAGTCTCCGTTGACGTAAATATCCATCTCCTGTGGACCGGCAGGCATGGCGTTATTGACGTAAAAGCGCGACAAATCGGACTCACCGGATGCGCCAGCAAGCAGGGAGGTATCAAAAGAGACCGCCCCCGATTTTTGCGACAGCAGAAGCGAGCAGACGGCCAGCAGGCAGAGCCTGTTTGGTTTCAATTTCATGGCGAGTCATTCCGGTTACTGGCTGATGAGCGTGTGGGTTTTATAAGCACCCAAATCGTCCACATACATCAGCTGGTAGGTTTGGCCGCGTTTAACCGCTGCCCTGGTCGCAACGGTGATTTCACCAAATGGCGGGACCATCGGTGATTCCTGCAATAATTTGGTTTTACCCTGGGAAATATTGGCCACGGTAATATGGAAAGGGCTCTTATTTAATATACGGATCTGTTGACCGCTGGAAATCAGCGTCAGTTTTCCCGCCGCGTCGTCCAGCGTGCCGGTTAATGCGGCCGGGCGATAAAAGAGTTTTATGCGTGATTTAATCGCCAGCTGAACGGTATTCTGGTTTTCCATATTTTCCGGCTTCGGCGGAATATCGAGCACGTTCAGGAAAAAGACCGACTCGCGATCGGCGGGCAAATTCGCAGGCAGTTTTTTTATACGCAGCTGCTGACCATTATGTTCGTTAACCTTCACCACCGGAGGGGATAACAGGAAAGGCACTTTTGCCGTTTCCGGCGTCGAATTGATATCGCCGTCATCGATCCACGATTGCACCAGCGCAGGAGCATCTCCCGTATTGATTAGCTGAACAATAACCTCTTTGTTATTCTCAGAATAAAGAACACGCGTGCCATTAATAACAATATTGGCCCATGAGTTGCCCGCGCTGAGCAGCAGGAATGCCAGCAAAATAACCTTACGCATAATGGTAACCTTTAGAACAGGCCCCGCAGAAACGAAGCCTGATTAACTGAAATTACAGGTAGGAAATGGTGTACGTCACGTTAGAGCTCAGCGCACCTACCGTTGCGGCAGCAGCGTTCGTTTTGTAGTAATAAACGTCCAGGGTCAGCGTTTCTGAATCAGGTGCCGCGGCGGTGCCCATAATGCTGGTGGTGTATGCCTGATTAAGCGTGACAGGCGTTGATTTACCCGGTTCTACCAAGGCGAAACCTACGTTACGCGCCACGCTTGCATCGTTTTCATTTACGCTGTTGTTCAGCAGGTATTTACCGTCGGTAGAAATATTATCGGCGCTGGAGAAGTATACCTTCAGCGGCGTGCCGGTATTTCCGGCGGCTGGCGTACAGCCTGAGAAGGTTAGCGAAATGGATTTTTTATTCTTTGTAATCAGGCCAACCGTGGTCCCGGCGTCCTTAACCGAAATAGGAGAGAGCGCGACGGTCATATCGGCGCTTTTACCGCCATTAATAGTACAGGTGGTATCGGTGATGGCGCCGGTGAAATTAATCACGCCACCGGCTGAATTATCCGCGGCAATCGCGTGAGTAGAGGCAATGGCTGCGCTAAGCACAGATACGGTCATGATCGTTTTGAACATGATAAACTCCATAATGTTTTGTTTTATATAGAAAAAAAGAACACTTCCCGGCTGTGCAACATATTGTTAACAGTTAACGTACATAGCGACCTGAGTACGAGCCTTGACGATATTATGTTGCAGCAAAAATGCCCATAACAAAATATTATTTTGGTTATCACGATATTATAAGATTATAATCTTGCTATAATGTTATTTTTAAGATCATAATCCAGAGAGCACCTTCCGGTGATTTTTATTAATGGATTAATAATTGTTAATTAATGAAGTCTTCTATAGAAAGTACTTAATTAATATTTCATGACTTGACCACACATTCATTACACCTATTATTGCGAGGCAAATACGGCTTTTTATGACAATGGTGTAATAATCATATGAAGTATCTTATTGATCTCGCAATGCTTTACGAAGTGGACGCCGGTGTGATCATGATTAATGGAGAAGAAGAATCTTCAATTAAGTTATCCAGCCAGGCGGCACGTTTGTTATATGAACTTGTCATTAATAATGGCAAAACCCTCGACAGGGACGACCTGATTAAGAAAGTATGGGAAGACCACGGATATACCGGCTCCTCGGTCAGCCTGAATGTTGCCATAAGTGAAATCAGGAAAGCCTTTCGCAGTTTAGGCCGCGATCCTCTGCTGATTAAAACGATTCGGGGTAAAGGTTTTAGCCTGGCCGCGCATATTGAGCATCACACGGTGAGGCCACCCGTTGCGCCTGCCCCGGAGAAAATCGCGGTGGAGGTGCCCGATATCGCGACTCAACGGCGGGATGCGCCTGCCCCTTTGCAGCGTCGGGACAGAGGCTTTACCTCACCTGTCGTGATGGCGCTGGTCGCGATTGCCGGCATTGCGGCGCTGTTTTTCTATCAAATGACGCACGTTGCCGACAAATCTAAAGATGACGATATTCACCTGCTGGGCAAAATTGAACGCTGTACGGTTTATCTTATCGACAACAACATGTATCAGCCGCGGCAGGCTTACTTTAACCGGGCAAAAGAGCTCATCGCGCGTCAGCACATCGACTGTAAACATCAGGCCGCTGATGCCTACTATTCAAAATTCAAAAAGCCACAGCTTGAAAATGATTTTCTGGCTATCTGCTATTTGCAGGATAGCGTGGACAGTTACAAAAACTGCATCTCTTACCGAAGCCTGACAGGGAGTTAAGATTATGTCGAAGATAAACCTGAGCCTATTACTGGGCATGGTCGTGCTGATTTCTGCGGTTAGCCTTTTCTTATTCCACCCTGAAAGACACGAGGATGAGGGATTTGGCTGCCAGTCGGATACGGTCGCGTGGAAAACGTATTCAACTGGAAATTCAGCAGGTATGTCATTAACGACGCTGTTTCTTTTTAACAGCAAGGATGTTGCCACGGTAATTCACAAAGGGGTATTCACCCGAGGCGATAAACGCTTTCTCATTGATCGAAACTACGTTCTCAACGTTGAGAAAGTTGCCGGCGGTGATATTTACTATATTAAAGGAAAGAAGCTGAATAAATCTGAAGATGATGAGGCGCCGGACGGAGTCGTCAATGAACTGCTTCTGGATAACATCGACTTTTTTTATGTTTCTAAAATCAAAAACCAGGCGTGGATAATTAAAGGGCTGGTGCTGCCGATAATGATGTGTGTAGCCGTGCCGACCTCCTGATATTCTTAAAAAGATAAAAATAGATGTTTTTCGATTAGTCGGAAAGTGTGCGTTTTATTCATTGTGTAACAACAAGATGCGGCCGCGTTTTTTTATTTTTTATCCTTTCTCCAGAGAGGGCTGAAATTTTCTGTATTGCCTCGCTATTTTTCGGCTGCCTATACTCCACCCCGAAAAAGGGGCTCCCCTTTTTTAAACATCTGGATTCTTTTTTGAAGGACTAAATAAATGAATAAACTGAACGCGATCGTTCTGGGCTCACTGCTGTCTCTTTCTGCCCTGAGCGCTGTTAATGCAGCGGAAACTACCGCTTCTGCAACCTGGCAGGCTTCTGCAACGAAAGACAGCGATTCCGATCTGGTTATTACGCCAACGCGTGCGCTTAACTTTGTTTATAGCGCAAATACGAAAGCCTTTAACACCGACACCGGTCTGTTTGATGTGGTTATTCGTGGCGATCACTCTTCTGCAACCAGCTTCAAGCTGGAAGCGATTGTCGACGACTCTGACAACACCCTATTCAGCGTTGGCGGTGAATCTACCAAGCTGAAAGTGGGCGCGCGCTTTGGTGGGACCGATCTGGGCTCAATCGGTGGCACAGTGGGTGCGAAATCAACCGCATGGACAACCCTGGTTGACTCTTCCAACAACACTGGCGTTTCTTCAGGCCTGTGGAACCTGACCACCAGCGCAGGTGCGGCGGCGGATACCGAAGTGACCGGCCAGGACAAATTCGTGTTCTACGTCGACTCTGCACAGGACAGCACCGGTGCGGCGAAAGAGTTCAAAGACCTGACCAACAGCCTGTGGGAAGGTACTGTCTCCGTTGCGTTCCGCGCAACCTGGGGCTAAGAGCTGACAGTTACAGGGGCGTAAGCCCCTGTTTAGGGAAATATCATGTTTAGCCTCAAACCCATTTTCTTCTTTTTATTATTTGTCTCTTCTTCCGCGCTGGCGATTAACGTGGGCAAAGTCACCACGATTATTCCAGCCGATGCGGACTCCATCGCCAAGGAAATAAAAAACGAAGCGGACAGCGTGCGCATTATTTCCGTCAGCGCCCAGCGTATCAGCAGCCCGATGGATGAAGGCGTGGTGATTAATCCGGAGAAAACAGACGAACTGTTGCTGACGCCCACGCGTATGGTCATGCCCGCCGGGACCAGCAATATCGTCAAGTTTTACTACCACGGTAATGAGGATGACCGGGAGCGCTACTACCGCGTGACCTTCATTGATGAAGGGGTTAGCGAAGATCGGGACAACGGCTCGCAAAAGAATGGCAAAGGCATGACCCGCGCCGTGGTGAGCACCATTCTGGTGGTACAGCCCCGCAAGAAGAACCTCGATTTCGTCTACGTAGCCGGAAAAATAACTAATAAAGGCAACACCGCGTTTCGCGTGAACGCGAGCGGGACATGCCTGAAGCCTAATCCGGAATCGCCGACCACGCCGTGCGTCAAAAACTTTTACCTGATGCCGGATACCTCACGCGCGATCGAGGATATCAACGTTACGGACAGCCATTTTCATCTCGGAATTTGGGACCTGAAACAGTTCATTCCTGTTAAGTAAGGATGCATGGTGAAAAATAAATTAGTGTTGCCGGTGATGATGGCGTGCACATCCGGCCTCCTGCCCGCGTATGCGCATGCTGCCTCCAGCTCCGTGGTTATCGCTAATTACCGTTTTCCCGACGCGCTCTATGCCCTGCTGGAGCAGGGGATCAAAATCCCTGTTTATTTGGTTAATACCCGTCCGAATGCAGCGCAAAAGGCGAGCGGCGCGCGTGACGTGAGCGACTATGTCCGTATTGGCGACGTGACGATTTACGCGAAAGATCTCCAGCTCGGGCTGCGCGACGTGCAGGTTCAGGAGTCTGACAACGGTATCCGCTTGTCGAAGGAGATGCGGACGCTGCTGCAAAGCATCAACGGCAAGCAGTTTGACGAGCATATGCGTATTCCGGTGAGCGCCGGATCGGCGTTCGAGCTGGATCAGAAAAAGATGCGTCTGCTGCTCAACCTCTCCCGGCGCGACTACGGCGTCAATATCCGTCCGCGTGAGGTCGATATCGATGCCCCCGAGTCGGACGATCTGAGCGGCACGTTCTCCTATAACCTTGGCGCGTATCACACCGAGAGCGGCTACGGCAATAGCTGGTCATCCGGCTATCTCAACGCCAAAAGCTGGATCTCTATGGGGGTCGATCACCTGCTGGTCGATGGCTCCGGCTATGTTAACGAGAGCAGCAGCGACACCCAGATGAACGCGGTGATGTGGGAGCGTGACTATCAGGGGATGCGCTACGCCGCCGGGATGCTCAACGGCTGGGCGATGCAGTCGCTGGCCAGCGTCAGCGGGATTTCCGGTGGCGAAGTGTACGGCGTATCGATGGGGAACCAGGCTAACTCGCGCAAGCGGGATAACACCCTCTCCCTGACGCCGGTGGTGGTCTATTTTCCGACGGCCGGGGAAGCCCGCATTCGCCGCGACGGCCAGCTTATCGGCATTCAGCGCTTTGACGTGGGTAACCACGAAATCGATACCAGCGCGCTGCCCTACGGGATCTACAGCGTGGAAGTCGAAGTGGTCAGCGGCAGCCGCACCGTGTCGCGCAGCATGTACACGGTGAATAAACCCTTCAGCAATAACGTGTCGGAATCGCTGCGCTGGCAGACCTGGGGCGGTATTTATAGCCGCGACAAATCCGTCGTCAACTATAAGAAGTACGCCAAAAAGAAAAACGAGCAGGACAACACCTACTACTACGATTACGACACCAAACATAAAGACACCATGTCGCTGGTCGGCGCCTCCTTCAGCAAGCGCAGCGGGATGGTCGACTGGAACGCGTCCGGCTATATGATGCGCGAACACGTGGTCAGCGAACTGTGGGCCTCCCTGAACCTGACCGGGTATTTCTCGGTGAATACCCAGACGATGGCCGCCTCTGACGGCACGTACCGCGCCAACTACGGGGCTAACCTCAGCCTGCCGTGGAATATCGGTTCCGTCTGGTACTCCCACGAGCAGCTCTCCAGCGGCAAGTTCCTCGATATCTATGAAAACAAAGGCAACACGTGGGGCGCGTCGTTCAGCCTGCCGTCGTTTGGCCTGCCTTCCGCCGGGAATCTGAGCCTGATGCGTCAGGAAGACGACGTCTACCGCTATAAACGCTATCAGATTGACTACTCCCAGGGGCTTTATGCCGGTCGTTACGGCACGGCGCGCCTGCGGGTGGGGATGTCGCGCAATAAGTACGAAGGGTACTACGAAGAGAAAGACCGCTACGTGATGCTCGACTTCTCGATCCCGCTGGGTAACACGGTGTCGGTGGGCGTGTCCCATAACCGCGATACCGGCACGGCGCTCAACGTCAGCGCCAGCCGCCAGTTTGAAGGGGATTACCTGAAGTCGGTCACCGCCAACGTTTCAAGAGCCTTCAGCAGCAGCCAGGATCGCACGGTGAGCGGCGGCGGCAGCGTGAGCTTCGACACGCCGTGGAACAGCAACATCCTCAGCGTGCAGAGCGGCACCAGCAAAGGCTGGAACTCCACGCTGACCAGCGACGGCAGCGTCGGCTGGTCAAAAGAGGCGATTGCGGCGGGTAAAGGGACCGACAGCGCCGGGGTGATTGTCAGCACCGGGCTGAAGTCCGACGAGTCGCTCACGCTGAAGCTGAACGGCCGCACGGAGCGCATCAAGGGCGATAAAACCTGGCTGTCGCTGCCGGCCTACCAGGCCTATGACCTGGAGGTGATGAACAGCGAAACCGGCACCGAAAGCTATGACATCGGCGCGAATGCCCGTCGGCATATCACGGTCTACCCGGGGAACACGGTGGTGATGAAGCCGCAGGTGAAAAAAATCGTCACCCTGTTTGGTCGCCTTGTTGATGCCAGCGGCAACCCGGTGAGCGCCACGCAAATCAAAAACCACGTCGGGCTGACGCGCACGGAAAACGACGGTCGCTTCGTGATTGACGTGGACAAGAACAATCCGGTGCTCAGCATCGCCACGCCTGATGACAGCGTCTGCGAGGTGCGTCTGGATATCGAGTCCAACCGCGGCGCGCTGTGGCTGGGGGACATCTCCTGCGATAAGGGCGATTTCGTCTGGCAGGAAGCAAAAGGAACACGGGAACGTGATGATGAAAAAGATATTCGCTCTTAATCTGCTGCTGTTAAGCGCGGCTGCGCAGGCGCAGCAGATGCCCTACTTTGCGATCAACAACCCGGACAACAACGGGACGGGCAACACGGCGGCGCTGTTCAGCCTGAACAGCACCTCGACCGCGTTTTTGCACGGATCGCGAGAGTGGCCGACCCTGAGCGCCAAAACCAACAACGGGATTGCCACTTATATTCCGGACAACAGCTTTACCGGCCCCGCGGGCAGCGCGCTGACCATCAACTTCAGCGTCACCGGCTCCAGCGCCTCGCCGTTCTTTAAAGGCACCGCGTGCTCTTCAAGCTGCGGCACCACGGGCTATACCGCGACGACCAGCTACAGCGACACCGCTATGGTGGTGAAACCGCCGGTCATTGAGCCCGGCACCTCCTATGGCCGCTGGGTGCTGGGGGATCCGTTCTTTGAGTATCTTCTCAACGCCGCGCCCGGCAACGAGGTGACGATTACCTCAACGCCGCAGATCAGCTCTATCAATAAGGTGACCACCACCAACACGCTGCACAAGGTGGGGACGTTGACCATGACCAACTCGCGGGCGCTGGATCTGGGGATCGACCCCATCAGCGGCGAGGTCACGATTGTCGATGGTTCCACCGGGGCGACCTGTACTAAGTACACCCGCAATACGGTGTCGGGCGTGCTTTGCGAACTGCTGGAATATACCTTTGTCGGGGAAGATATCACCGGCTACAACCCGGGACTGGCGCTGACGTCATCCCGCGTTAACGGCGTGCTGCAATCGCACATGAACGGTGGAACGGGCCTGGCGGCTGAAATCACCTTTGACGAGAGCAACTGGTACAGCATCTCCGGCGGCATTCTGAGCGACACCCGCGTGCTGGCAAATACCTTCCTCGCCGCGCCGCAAAAGAACGGCGGCAAGGCGTACCTGAAAATCTTTTTACCGAAGGCGCTGATTTTGAGCGTGGCGCAGGCGGGGGATGGCAGCAATATTGGCAATATCGTCAGCCTGTGCCTGACGCCGGGCAACAGCTCGCTGGCGGCGGACTTCTGCTTCCAGCCTGGCGGCGGGCTGGTCATTAACCCTATCCAGCCAGGGCTTGCGATTGTGCCGGATAGCCCGGACTACACGCTTGACCCTAACGGCCTCGGCGGCTCCGGAAAGGGGATCATTGGCGAAGCGCCGATTGAGATCCCTTACACCATTACCTACAGCGGCGCGCAAAAAGACGCGGCTATTGCGGTCACGGTGAAGGTCACCGGGCCGACGCAGAGCCTGAACGGGGTGGACTACTGCGCATTTAGCGGCAACGGCTTCACCGTGCCGATCCCCGGCAACGTGCTGGTGGGCAAAAGCCAGGCGCTGAAGGCGCATAACTGCAAAGGCGAAGCGCTGTCTATTCCCGCCCCCGCCACCCATGCGGAAGAGTGGGACAAGGTAAGCTCCGGCGTAACGGACATGTGGCTGTGGAAAACGCCGCTGGTATTACAGTTTGTGATGAATAACCCGGTATCGAAAACAACCTATGACGGTAATAGCTGGTTTGGCGAAGTGACGGCGCAGGGACGAATTGACGTCAGCGCATCCTGGAATTAAACAATGACGACTGGAAAATTCCTGGCTATTTTCGCAATAAATTACTTCATTTCCGTAAGCGCAAATGCTTTAATTATTGAAAGTCTAAATATTGATTTTCTACCCGAAAAAGAAGTTGTATTTCAGCCAATAAAAAATGATACCAGCGTCCGGCAGAATTATACTGTTTCGCTTATTCAGGTCGATGTGCCAAAAGAGCACGGAAAAGAGACTGAAATAAAAGATGGCGAGGTAATGTTCTCACCTAAACAGTTAACGCTGGAGAGCGGTGAGCGGGCCGGTTTTAAGTTTTATTACACCGGTCCGCACGACAGTAAAGAGCGCTATTACCGCGTTAAATTCACCGAAACGCCGCTCCAGGCGCGGGTTGTAATGAGCAAAGGCCAACGCATCCAGTCGGATGTGGTGGTTTCGCTTGAGGCTATTTTAATTGTCCGCCCATGGACAAGACATTTTGATTATGCGTTTAGCAACGGGGTGGTGAGTAATACCGGAAATACCTGGTTTAAATATGTCTCCTCGCAGGGATGTAGCTCACAATATAACGATTCAAAATATCTTCCGCCGGGTCAGCGGCTGGAAATAGACAATTACGCGCAGCCCGCAAGGCGGATGATTATTTATGGCAATAAAATCATTCCGCTTTCAAGCTGCCCGTAACGACCGCTTCCTTCATAAAAGGAAATTAACCTTTGGCGCAAGCTGAAGATTTACAACTACAGGAGAATAAAATGAAAGCAATTTCATTCGTAGAAGCGAAAGACATTATCGGTGGTGCATTAAACCCGTTCGCTGGCCTCGTTAAAGGCGCACAGCTGGGTTATGACACCGGTGCAAGCATCATGGGCATGGTAGGTGGCGTGGTTGGCGGAGTTCTGGGTGGCGCAATGGGCTTCCTGGGCGCGCTGGTTGGCAGCTACAACTAATTCAGATTAACAGGAAGACAATCATGCAAGTTATCGATTTCAAAAAAGCACAGGCCATCATCGGTGGTTGGGATCCGTTCGCTGCTGCGCTTCAGGGCGCAAGCGCTGGCTATAACGCGGGCAGCCAGATGTTAGGCGCGCTGGGCGGCACCATCGGCGGCGTGTTTGGCCTGGTGGGCGGCTTCATCGGCGGTTTCTTCAGCGCATAAGTCTGTAGAACGTTGTAAGTATGGCCCGCATTGCCGGGCCATTTTTTTATTTCAGCCACGGATAATTATGTTTTCGCTTTTTCAGTATAAAAAAAAGGGTAAGACACCCGTTATTCGCCAGCATGAATTTACCGAGTGCGGGCTGGCCTGCCTGGCGATGGTGCTGGGGCACTATGAACACCATGTCTCCGTCAGCCAGCTGCGCAGGGAACTGTCGGTCTCTGCTGACGCGGGAACCTCGATGGCGGAGTTAATGACCCTCGCCAGCGATAAAAATATGACGGGCCGGGTGCTTAAGGGCGAAATCACTGAAATTGAAAGCGCCGAACTGCCGCTCATCGCCTTCTGGCGCGGCAATCACTTCGTGGTGATCGTGAAGGTCGACGGCCGCAGCGTCACGGTTCACGACCCGGCCAGCGGCGTGCGACGCTACAGCCTCAAGGAGGCGCAAAAACTCTTTTCCGGCTACGTGCTGGAGCTCAAGCCAACGCCGCGTTTCGACAAAAAATCGCCTGACGACACGCTCACGCTGGGCCGGCTGGCCAACAAATCCCCGAGCCTGTTCCAGCGGCAGGTGCTGCTGTTTGTGCTCTCGATTTTTACCCTCATCACCATGCTGGCCAGCCCCACCTACGTACAGCTGATCATGGACGAGGCCATCTCGCGCAACGACAACGATCTGGTGATTTTACTCACCGCGATTTTCGCCATCGTCTTTATTTTTGAAGTCATCGGTAAATTCCTCAAGCAGATACTTGAGATCCTGATGCGCAACATTGCCTATGACGACCTCAGCCAGTCGGTACGCCGCTATATGCTGCGCACCCAGACCGGCTGGTTCCGCAGCCGCCCGCCGGGCATCGTGCTGGCGATTGAAAAATCGCTCCACGCCTGCGCGGAGTTCATCAGCAACGGCTATGTGCAGATCCTCTTTTCCAGCCTGATCGCCTTTACCAGCCTGCTGTTTATGCTGCTGTATAACGTGAAAATCGCGGTGCTAACGATGCTGCTGATGGGGGCCTTCTTCCTGATCCGCTTTTCGCTGATTGGCCCTTACCAGCGCGCGGTGGACGACTCCATCGAGCGCACCGCGAAGTATGAGTCGCTGCTGGTGGAAACGCAGAAGGGGATTATCACCCTGAAGGCCAACAATATGGAGCAGGCCCGGGACGCGGTGATGGACAAATCCCAGCGCGAACACATTGCCGGGCTGATGCGCAAAGAGCGCCTGCTCGCCCGCTTTGACGTCGCCTCGCTGCTGGTGATCAACGCCGAGCAGCTGCTGGTGGTCTGCTTCGGCGCCTGGCTGATTCTGGAAGGGCAGATGAGCATCGGGATGCTTTACGCCTACATCAGCTACAAACGCTATTTCTCCGATGCGATGGTGCAGGTCGCGCAAAAGCTGCTGGACAAAAATGCGCTCAAAGGGCCGCTGGATCGCGTTGGCGACCTGCTGTTTGCCCCCTCAGAAGCCAGCCAGTTTGGCCGGAAGATTGTGACCTCGCCCGTCAGTCTGGAATTTGAGGATGTCTCTTTTGCCTATCCGGGGCGCGAGGCGACGCTACAGCACATCAACATGACGCTGGAGGAGGGTGATGAGGCGGTGATTGTCGGCCAGAGCGGTTCCGGGAAGACCACGCTGCTGCGCCTGATCTCCGGGATGCTGCTCTCCACCTCGGGCAGCCTGCGGATCAACGCGATCCCCATTACCGAATGCGATCTCTCCTCGCTGCGCCAGCATATCCGCATCGTGCACGCGGACGATATTCTCTTTACCGGATCCATTCTGGATAACCTCTCCTGTTTTGACAGCGCCCCGGACAAAGAGCGGGTGATTGCCGCCTGCCGCCTGGCGGAGATCGACCACGTTGTGGCGCGTCTGCCGCACGGCTATGAAACGGAGCTGCTGCCGGGGAACACCTTTTTCTCCGCCGGGGAGATGCAGCGCCTGGTGCTGGCGCGCGCCCTGTACAGCCAGCCGAAGCTGCTGCTCTGCGATGAAGTGACGGCGAACCTCGATAAAACCACCGCCCAGAAGGTGCTGGCGAACCTGCGCGGTCTGGGAATTGGCCTGGTGTTTGTCACCCACTCCCCGGAGGTGGTCGGCTGCCACGGACGGCTCTACACCATGGAAAACGGCACGCTGCGGGAGAGTGAGCAATGATGTTTCTGCCCCGACTCTACGCCCGTCTTTGCGCCCGGCAGGCCGGACGCACCCTGCTGGCAGGCCGGATAACGCAAAACTACAGCCAGTTTATGCGCTGCCCGGAGGCCGACGTCCCGGCCGATTTCCTGCGCCAGAACGCCCGGGAGATGAGCGGTTTTAACTTCGTGGAGCAGATCTTCCCGCCCGCGCTGTGGCGGCGCAACGTGCGCTTCGATCTCCACGCCCGCGTGGCGGACTTCACCCGCGAGCAGGATTTCTATGCCCGGCCCCGCACCCTGCTGCTCGGCATGCGCTGGGCCGGGTTTGGCCTGATCGCGGATGCGCTGCTCGCCACCGCGCCGGAAGACGTGCGCTTTCAGTTTGTCACCCGCCATCCCGCGCTTCACAAGCTGATGGCCGCTCACGAAG
The DNA here is from genome assembly GCF_021440515.1 of Enterobacter asburiae. Classification (GTDB taxonomy): domain Bacteria; phylum Pseudomonadota; class Gammaproteobacteria; order Enterobacterales; family Enterobacteriaceae; genus Enterobacter; species Enterobacter asburiae_E. The sequence goes on from NZ_JAKCMV010000028.1 coordinate 42,361, forward strand.
GGCGGCGCGCCGGATCGTTTTTCGCGCCGCATCGGCTGGTAACCGTGCTGCTGATGGATGAACGCCTCCCGGATGCGCCGCTGTTCATGACCCGCGCGGGCGACCAGAAGGCGTGGCTAACGGATGTTCCGACGCGTTTTTTAACGCGCTACGGATACGCGATTCGCACGCTGGTGCCCACCTGCTCGCTGCACGCGGCGGAGTTTGGGTTAGAGAGCCAGACGTATGCCCCCGCGGACTACCGTCAGGCCGCCACCGCCACGCTGAACGCGCTGCGTAACGCCCCCACGCTCTGGAGTGCATGGGACGATCTTTCAGTGATTTATCATGGATGACATGTCGTGAAATTAAAAAACCGAAACCGACAACGTCGGGCGCTAATCCCGCACCATTTTTCAAAGAGCTACGAGATCAATGCCCCGCGCCTGAAGGGCGTGCTGACGCTGTTTATCTCCTTCTTTCTCTGCCTGCTGATCTTTTCCATCGTCTTTAATTTTTCGGAGACCACCCTGGCGCGCGGCGTGCTGATCCCGGCCCAGGGCGATGTGGAAGTCCGCGCCAGAGAGTCCGGCACCATCGTGGATTTTGCGGTGCGTCCGGGCCAGTACGTGAAAGAGAATGACCCGCTTTTTACCGTTTCGCAGGACTACGGCGGCAAGCAGGGGTCGGTGGTGCAGTTCGACCGCGAGCAGATGGAGGCGGAGAAAAAGCGCAGCGAGCAGCGCGTGCAGACCATCGAGGATTCGATTGCGGCGTACCGCAAAAACCTGGCGCAGCAGCTGGACATTGCCGACCGGCAGATAGTGGTCTCCCGCGATAAGGTGAAAAAGCTGCGCGCGCTGCTCAAAAACAGCACCGACACCTATGAGGCGTGGAAAGCGATATCCGGCAAAGGGTATGTTTCAAAGGTGGATCTGGATAAAAGCCACAACGACGTGCTCAACGCTCAGCTTAATCTGACCCTGGAAGAGAGCACCATTCTCGACCTTGAAGCGCGCAAAACCAGCCTGACCGACAGCACCCAGTCGCAAATTGACTCCCTGAGCCAGGAGCAGCTGTACGTGAAGAACCGCATCAGCGAAATCGAACGTAATCTCTCCAGCCGGGGCAGCTCAACCATGGCCATGCTGGCGCCCGCCGATGGCTACGTGGTGGCGATCAACATCCCGCCGGGCCGGGCCATAACGCAAAACAGCGAAGTGGTGGTGGTGATCCGTAAAAACACCGCCGCCTCGATGGAGGGGTATCTCTACGTGCCCGCCACGGGGGTGGGCCGGGTCGCGAAAGGAGATAAGATTAAGCTGCGCTTTGACTCCTGGCCGGTGGATAAATATGGATCGGTAGAGGCCACCCTGTCCGACTTCTATGAGGTGAATATTGACGCCCATTCGGCGCTGATCCCGCTTCAGGAAGGGCAGAACTACTACCTTGCCAAAGTGCGGGTGCCGTCGTGGTTTACCGACCCGGACAAGAAAAAGCGCCTGCTGATGGGCGGAATGACGGTCAATGCCGATATCGTTATCGATCGTAAGCCGCTCATCAACCTGCTGATCGCGCCTCTGGAGCGGGTGCGCAAGCGGTTTATTGATTGACCCGATTTCATCGGTTATCGCCCTTTAGCCCACATTGCTAAGCGGGGCACCGGGCTATCCTCCTTATCACACCAACCGGAGGATAGCCCATGAACATCACCCATATTCGCAACGCCACCCAGCTGATTACCTACGCCGGAAAACGTTTTTTAGTGGACCCCATGCTCGCGCCGAAAGGGGCTTACCCGGGTTTCCCCGGCACGGCACATGCGGATATTCGTAACCCCACGGTCGAGCTTCCCGTTGACGTCAACGTGCTGCTGGACGCCGACGCGGTGATTGTGACCCACACCCATGACGATCACTGGGATCAAACCGCTATTGATCTGATCGCCAAAGACAAGCCGATCTACGTGCAAAACGATCGCGATGCCGCGCTGCTGCGCAGCCAGGGCTTTACCAACCTGACGGTGATGACCGACGACACGGTATTTGGCGATATCCGCATCATCAAAACCCACGGCGGCCAGCACGGCACCGACCGCGCTTACGCCGTGCCGGAGCTGGCGGAGCGGCTGGGCGAGGCCTGCGGCGTGGTGCTGCGCCATCCCGCTGAGAAGACGCTCTGTCTTGCCGGGGATACCGTCTGGCGCGACGAGGTGGCAGCCGATCTGCAAAAGCACCAGCCGGACGTGGTGGTCCTGAACGCCGGCTATGCCCACGTCATTGGTTTTGGGCCAATCATTATGGGCCAGGAAGACGTGCTCAACGTCCATTTCCTGCTGCCGCAGGCCAGCATTGTGGCGATCCATATGGAAGCCATCAACCACTGCCTGTTGACCCGCAGCGCGCTGCGTGAATACGTTGAAGCCAACCAGGTGAGTGACGCGGTGAGCATTCCCCAGGACGGTGAAACCGTTATATTCTGAGCGTATTAAAGGGAAGGGAGGGGACAGATGTCGCTAATCAACGTTGCCATTGTGGCGGTGGACGGGTTCAGCCCGTTTCACTACTCCGTTCCCTGCATTCTGTTTGGCGATTCAGTCTGTGGAGAAAAGCGCTTTAACGTCACGATCTGCGCCGAAACGCCCGGTTTTCTGACGTCAAAAGACGGATTTGGCCTCAACGCAACAGAGGATTATTCCGCCTTAGATCGGGCCGATATCGTCGTCGTTCCCTACTGGCAGCACGTCCTTGAACGTCCGCCCCAGGCGCTGCTCGACGGCCTGGTGCGGGCAAGAGATAAGGGCGCGGAAATCGTCGGTCTGTGCCTGGGGTCATTTGTGCTGGCCTATGCAGGCATTCTTGACGGCAAGCGCGCGGCTACCCACTGGGAGTTCGAACGCCAGTTTCAGTCGCTTTTCCCGAATGTTCGGCTGGATATCAACGCCCTCTACGTGGATGACGGCAATATCATCACTTCCGCAGGCACTGCCGCCGCGCTGGACTGCTGCCTGTACATCATTCGCCAGCGTTTCGGCAGCATGGTCGCCAATCAGATTGCCCGGCGGATGATCGTGCCGCCGCATCGCGAGGGCGGGCAGGCGCAGTTCATCGCCCAGCCGGTGCCGAAAGATACCCGGGACGGGCGAATCAACTGCCTGATCGACTATCTTCAGCAGCACATTACCGAACCCCATAGCCTGGACTCGCTGGCGGAGGTGGTCTCAATGAGCCGCCGTACCCTGACCCGCCATTTTGTTAAAGCCACGGGGATGAGCGTCGCCGACTGGCTTACCGCCGAGCGCCTGCGCCGCAGCCAGCTTCTGCTTGAAGCCGGAAACATGCCGATTGAGAGCGTGGCGGAGCTGGTAGGGTTTAATTCCGCCGTCACCTGGCGACAGGAGTTTAAGGCGCGCTTTGGTGTCAGCCCGGCGGAGTGGCGCAAGACCTTTCGGACTCGTTTGTAGGCCGGGTAAGCGCAGCGCCACCCGGCGTTTACCCCAGCTTTTCCATCCGCGTTTCCCCGTCGACCATCGACAGCTGATAGAGCGAGAACGAACGGTGCTTTTCTATAAGCTGCGCCAGCTCCGGCGAGTGGCTGGTGAGCCAGATTTGCGAGTAGCGGCTGGCCTCGGCGATCAGGCTTGCGAGGGCGGGCAGCATCTGCGGGTGCAGGCTGTTTTCCGGCTCGTTGAGGGCGATAAAGGCGGGCGGACGCGGGCTTAACAGCGCCACCGCCAGGCATAAAAAGCGCAACGTGCCGTCGGAGAACTCGGCAGGCTCCAGCGGGCGGGACAGCCCCTCGCGCTGCATCATCATCCGGAAACGGCCGCCGGTGTTGTCGCTGTAAAACACGCAGCCGGGGAAGGCCTGATCGAGGATACGCATCAGCAGCAGCTCGTCGCCAATTTCGACGATGGTCTGGAACGCGGCCGCCAGGTTTGCGCCGTCGCTGGCCAGCACCGGGGAGCGAAATCCCACCTGCGGCGCGCGGATGGCCGAGCCGGATGACACCGAAAACTCATGATAAAAACGCCAGTTACGCAGCGACTCGCGCATCTGCGACACTTCCGGATAGAGGTGCGGTTCACCCAGCTGCCCGAACACCGATTCGTTCTCATACAGCATGCCGCTGTGGGTCACTTTTTCGTGATGCACGTTGTTCAGAAACACCGCCTGATTCTTACGCTTCATCAGCTGCGCCGAGGGGCGGCGGTGCTGGCCGCTCAGCCAGATAGACTCCTCTTTGATCACCGGGTCGAGCTGAAACTGCGACGGGTAGGGGAGCTTTTCGACAAACCCCACCTGCAATTCGTATTCGTAGGTTTCCGTTTCCACCGCCAGGCTCATGCGCCGCAGCTGGTCGCTACGGGTCTTGCCCGCCCAGAAGACCTTTAAAATCCCGCCCTCGTTCGCCAGCGCCTGAGAAAACTGCCCCTGCGCGGCGCTGTGCATCAGGTGGATCGCCTTATAGATATTTGATTTTCCTGTACCGTTGGGGCCAAAGACGATGTTGAGCTGTTCCAGCTCCAGCGACATCCGGCGGATCGAGCGGTAGTTATCTATGTGCAGGGTTTTGATCATCGTGGTACTCAGCGTTTGGGAGGATCTGAACTGGAGTAATGAAATGCCCGGACGTTTCCGGGCATATGTGGGTCAGGCCATGATCAGGAGCTTGAACAAGAGCTGTTGAATGTCCTGCCGCTGCGATAACACGGCATGAGCCGTGACCCTTGACTCGTCCACCGAATAAATCACCCGGTAGCTCGCTGACGTATTGAACTCCCGATACTTTGCGCATCCAATCTTGACCAGCTCAGGGCAAATCTGACACCCGAGGGGGAACTGTCCAACCGTTATTTCAAACTGGTCGATAATCCCCGTAATAATTTCTCGCGGCTCGACTTCTGCACGCTTCAGGAAGCTGACGATATGCTCAATGCTGTGTTTAGCCGTTGAGGTGTACTCAAAAAATACAGGACTTGCCATTTCAGGACCCTAATGTTGAGCAGCTCCGCCCTTACCAGCTGATTCCATCCAGTAACTGATCCCGCGAAAATACCTTCCCTTCAGCCTTATCTTTTTCGGACAGGGTAAGCAATTTCAACAGCGCAATGGCGTTTTCACGCTCCTGCTGTTGGTCATAAGATTCAATGACATAAGCAGGCACACCGTTTTGAGTGACCAGAATTGGCTCAGAAAGATCGAGCGTTGCCGCGTTTTTTTTCACAAAACTGATGGTTTCAACTTTCATAGTTTGCCTGGTACGTTGGGGAAGAACGGTTTTAATATAGACCATATTTAGACTGACTACAAAGGCAAAAAAAAGACGACAGTGAGGTGTCGTCTAAACGGGGTACTGCCTTGGGCCTCTGTGGGTCAATGTGGGCCCTTGCATACTGCCCTTTACGAAACGGCCAGTCGGAGAGCCAGCGTGTCAGGGTACGGATCGAAGTAGTTTTGCGTCATCAAATACCGATCCGGGTATTCGGCCATGTAGTGCTTGAGCAGGGTCAGCGGCGCGAGAATCGGCAGCAGCCCGTCGCGATAGTGCAGGATCACGTCGCGAAGCTCGCCGCGCTGGCGGCTGTTGAGCTGGTCACGGAAATAGCCCTGTATATGCATCAGCACGTTAGTGTGGTTTTTCCGCGACGCGGGCTGCTTGAGGATCTCCATCAGCTTTTCGCGATAAACCACGAAGAACGCGTCCAGATCGTCCCACTGGTGCATAGAGGCCACAAACGGCCCAATCGCCCGATAGCCCGCCTGATGGTGCGCCAGCAGCTGTAATTTGTAGCGCGTGTGAAATTCCATCAGCCCGCGCCGGGTCAGGCCGTTGGCGCGCAGGGTGTTCAGCTCGTGGAGGGCGAAAACGCGCTCAACGAAGTTCTCCCGCAGCACGGGGTCGTGCAGACGACCGTCCTCCTCGACGGGCAGCCACGGCCTGGCTTTCAGGAGGGCGGCGGTGAACAGCCCGACACCCTCCTTGCGGCCCGCATTACCCTTTTCATCGTACAGGCGCACGCGCTCCATGCCGCAGCTTGGCGATTTTGCGCAGACGATAAACCCGGCCAGATCGCTGGTTTTTGGCAGATAACCTGCCGCAAAGTCGGCCATCTTCTGCGTGGTGTCGTCGTGAGGCGGCTTGCTGAACCGCAGCTCGATCGTGCCGTCGGCGGCGTTAATCAGGCGCAGGGCCGGACGCGGCGTCGGCAGCCCGATGGCCATTTCAGGACACACCGGGCGAAAGCTCACCCACTGGGCCAGGTCGTCCATGACAAAGCCCATCCGCTTGTGCCCGCCGTCGAAGCGAACGGCGGATCCGGTCAAACATCCGCTAATACCCAGTACCGGTTTCGTTGTCATGGTGTGTACCTCCAGTTCATAGTATTAAAACTTACACAACATGGCATATTTGTCCAAGTATTGGCGGCGTTATTTTTTAAAGTCCTTTTAAATCAATATTATTTAGCTTCCCTTGTAGGTCGAGTAACCGTACTGGCTAAGCAGAAGCGGGATGTGCAGCTTTTCGTTGGTGCGGGTCACGGTGAACAGCACCGGGATCTCCGGGAAGAAGGAGTCCAGCTTTTTGCCGTGGAAGTAATCGGCGGTTTTGAAGGTCACTTTGTAGACGCCCGGCTGCATATCCTGGTCTTGTGGATAAAGCGACTTGATGCGTCCGTCCTGGTCGGTTTTGCCGCTGGCAAGCGGGGTCCATTTATCCTGTTCCTGCTTTTCAAGCGTCACGGTCACGCCCGGCGGTGGCGTACCGGTTTGCTGGTCGAGAACGTGAACGCTCAGCGTGCCGGCAGGGGCGCTAAACGCAGCAGGGGAAAAGGCCGCGGAGGCCAGCAGCAGCAGAGGGAGCGTTTTTTTCATTGTCATTTTCCTGTTAAGTGGTCAGTCACAGGAAAACGTTAGCACTCGTGGCGCGAGAAAATATTCAACTTTTCGTGAACATTCCCGCAGGAGAAAATAATCAGAGGATAATTACCTCAAGGGAAACCTGCTGCTGCCACTGCTCGACCTGCTTTTTTCGCGCTGCCGTCAGCTTGCCGCTGGTGACCAGCAGCCATTTGCGATCCGGGAAAATTTCCGGCGCCAGCGCGGCGGGAGGCGTAGGGAGTATGTCGATACGGTGGCCCTGTCCGGTGCGCATTAACGCTTCGAGCCAGATTTCGGTCGGGTCGTTCAGGTGCCAGCCCGTGAGCAGGCTGTTATCGCCCGGCGCTTTTTTGTCGCCTTCAAGGCAAAACGAGGTATAGGCGATGAGAATGCCGTCGAGGATCTCGCGCAGGGTCATGGCGGCGGGCACGTTGGCCGACACCTGGCTGCGCAGCGGGCGCAGGACGTTTTTCACCAGCTCCGGTCGCGGATACTCGCGCCCCGCGTCGTAAATCATCTGGCGCAGGGATTCGATTTTGCCCTCCTGGAGCCGTTGCAGCAGGGTGTGTTGCAGGGTCTGCCAGTTGTTGGTGCGGCCCGAAGAGGGGCGCTCGAGCAGAGATTTTACCTGTCCGATGGGCACGCCCTTTTTCACCCAGTCGAGTATTTTGAGCGCCTGCTGAACGTCCTCTTCGCTGTACTGACGATGGCCACCCTCCGTGCGCTGCGGCTTGAGCAACCCGTAGCGACGCTGCCATGCGCGCAGCGTGGTGGCGGTGATCCCGCTGAGTCTGGCGAATTCGCCAATCGAGTAGGCCATATCAGTTTCCGATAGGGAAGAATAGTCTCAATATACTACGAATTTACCCGGACGCGATGTCGTGCCGCAGCGGTGCACTACACTTAACATCCAACCGCACAATTGAAAGGAATTCTCATGAAGCTATGGCCTGTTGTGACCGGTGTCGCCATTGCACTCACGCTGGTGGCCTGTAAATCCCCCACGCCGCCGAAGGGCGTAGAGCCTATTTCCGGTTTTGACGCCAGCCGTTATCTCGGCAAATGGTATGAGATCGCCCGTCTGGAAAACCGCTTTGAGCGCGGGCTGGAGCAGGTGACCGCCACCTACGGCGAGCGCAGCGACGGCGGCATCAGCGTGCTCAACCGGGGCTACGATCCGGTGAAAGAGGAGTGGAACGAGAGCGACGGCAAAGCCTACTTTACCGGAGCGCCGACCACCGCCGCGCTGAAGGTATCGTTCTTCGGCCCGTTCTACGGCGGCTATAACGTGATCAAGCTGGACGATAAGTACCAGTACGCGCTGGTCAGCGGCCCGAACCGTGACTATCTGTGGCTCCTGTCGCGTACCCCGTCTATCCCGGAATCGGTGAAGCAGGATTACGTCAACACCGCGCGTAGCCTGGGCTTTAACGTCGATAAGCTGATTTGGGTGAAACAGTAATCCCTACTGGTACGAAAACGTGATGCTGGCCAGCGCGTTGGCCGTGCCGGGCACCAGTTCCCCCGTGCGGATATAGTTCGCCTGGAAGGGCAGGGACAGGGTTTGTGCCGACGAGGTGCTCTGGATAAAGAACTGGTTAGCGGTGCCTGCCGCCGAGCTGTCTGGCCCCATCATCAGCGGCCCGGTGCCGTTATAAAAGAACTGCACCCCTACGCCGGACGCGGTTGAGTCGCCGGTTAACGTCACCACCGACGAGGTATTCGACGGCGTGGTCTGATCGGTCATCACCGCGTGAACCGCCACGTTCGCGTCGCAGGTCAGGCTGACGTTAAACGATCCCGACGGGGACGTGCTGCCCACGGCGGGCAGCGTATGAATATCAATATTGCCCAGCTCGACGTTCGCGCTTTTGGTGCCCACCGTACAGCCGCTTGCGGTCACCGTAATGGTGGTTGGGCTGATGATCACCTGTGCCGTTTTCACCTCGTTGTTATACGCGGTCAGGATGGCGGCGTTGATGGCGGGGATTTGATAAACGCCTGATTTCAAAGGCATGCCGGTTTTAATAAAGGTCACCTTGGCAGACCAGCCCAGATCGGACGCATAGCCGTTGGTTCCGTCCGCCGGATAGCTTTGCGTCATTCCGCTTTGCAGAGGTATCCAGGCAGAGCCGTTAAAGTCCTTCAACCCAATGATATAACCCACCCCCTGCACCCCGGTTTCAAACAGGGTGTAGTTCACCCCGTCAAGGGTGACCGTCATGCCGGTTGAAATAGCGCTGCTGCCGGGTTCCAGCGTGCCTTTGGAGCAGGTAAAAACCCAGCCGCACCAAAACACCTGCTGTACGCTGGCGGTGGCGCTCCACGTGGAGCCGATAATATTGCCCGGTATGACCGAATCTGCCGGCCCGCTGTAGGTCATCGGCTGAGGAGAGAGGGTGATGTCTGATTTCCATTCCAGCGCCTGTACGCTGGCGCAGAGCAGTAATCCGAGAATATAAAACGCGAAACGCATTATTGATACTCCGTGGTCCAGGTGGCGATTGCCGAAACCTCTCCGGCGTTGATCGGCGCGCCCGTGGCGGCCAGCCGCGCATAGAAGGTCATTTTTACGCTGTCGTCCCCCGCAGAGCCGTAGGCAACGGTCTGGGTTTCGAGCGGGATCGGCACGCTGTCTTTATCGAGGATCTGCACCGCCACGCCGGTTGCGCCGCCGTCGGCAATTTTCAGCAGCTGCGGATCGTCATCGTCCGGCGTGCCGCTAAAGCGAATTTTTACCCCCGCGAAGGTTGGCCCGCACTCTTCAAGCGTGAGCACAAAGGGGGTTTTGATATTGCTGACCGCCCCCGGGCGGGTGAATTGCTTCGCGCCGATGGTGCCCAGCGGAACGTCCTGCTCCTGAGAATCCGCCGCGACGATGCAGGTATTGCCAATCAAATTTCCGGTGACGGAAACCAGCACGTCGTAGCCGCGCACGGGGAGCGTGAAAACCAGCAGCAGAACCGTGCCGATTGTCCGAAGCGCTACTGACATACCGCCTCCTGTGAATAAAGGCCGGTGCGGGCGTTATAGTGTTGCTTATTCAGCGCGTAGTGAATGGTGCAGCGCTGGCCGCTATTGCGACCCCACACGGCGCTCAGCGTGCCCTTTTCGGACAGGCCGGACAGATACAGGCTGCCGCCGTCCCCGACGATGCCGCTGGTTTTGTCATCATTCAGCGAGACCAGCGTGCCGAACGGGAGCACGTCCTTGCCGTGCCGCACGACGAACATCGCTTTTGCCCCTTTGTGCGTGACGAGAGTGGCGCGCACCAGCGCGCCGTCGGTAGGCGTTTTGTTGGCGATGGCGTTTTCCAGCTCCACGTCGTTACCCACCGTGGTAACGTCCAGCGCGACCTGATTGACGCGGTACGGCGTGGCGTAGGGGATCACCGCGTAGCCCCGGCTGTCGGTTTTGATGCCCTTATGGTTAAGCACGGAAACGTCGCTGGCGCCCGGCGCCTTCACCAGAATATTGGTATTGCCGAGCGGCTGGCTCAGGGTCAGGCCGTCTTCATGCAGCACCGCACCGCCGCTCAACCCGTAGCTAAGGTTGCGGGAGTCACGGGTATAGCTGTAGCCGAGGTTAACGTCCCCGCGCGCGCCTTCGTACTGCATCGCGACATCGCCGCCGTACTGCTGCTGTCGGCTGTAGCGCTGGTTAACGCTGTAATACAGGTTCTCTTCGCCCGGCAGATAACCGCTCACGCCCGTGCTGGCGGTGGTGCCGGTTGAATCCGCGTGGGTGGTGGTAAACCGGGCGCGGGTGGCCAGCTGCGGGTTGCCAAACGGCACCGACACGGACAGCGCCACAATGTTGTCTTTCCGGTTGTCGTACAGGCTGGTGCTGCGCTGAGCGCTCACGCCAAGCGACACGTTCTGGAACGTGGCGTTCCACGCAAACTGTAGGCTTTGCGTGGTTTTCGACGTGTTCCAGTAGGTTTGCTGATCCCACGACAGCGACAGCGAGCCGTATTGCCCCATCGGCTGCGAGAGCAGCAGCTGGTTTTTAGCTTTGCGCGACATGCGCAGGTTATACACCTTGTCGTAGTGCGTGGTGACGGTGCCATCGTCCTCCACAACCTGCTTCGGCGCTCCGCCCGTCATTCCCCTGTAGGTGGTGTCGCTCAGGGTATAAAACCCCTTCGTGGAGTAGCGCAGCGAGAAGAAGTTAACCCGGGTGCCGATGTCGTTCAGCAGCTTGCTGTAGCGCAGGCGCACCGAATCGCCGCTGTAGTGCCGATCGTCTGCCAGCTGGCTGCGGGCGTGGGTCAGGTCAATGGAGTAGGCGCCAAACCGCCCCAGATTCTGCCCAAACCCGAAGGCTAAGCCGTTATAGCGATCGGCCAACTGCGCCCCGCCGTAAAACGTCAGGCCGTAGCGCCAGCCGTAAAAGAGTTCGCCCTGGGCAAAAGAGGGCGCATCCTGATCGCCTGTCGGGCGGTATTTCCCGGCGCCCAGGGCATATTTCATCTGCCCGTTGCGCACCAGGTTTGGCACGCTGGCAAAGGGAAGCGTGTACTGCGTCCTGCTGCCGTCGTTCTCCTCAATGGTGACCGCCAGATCGCCTCCCGACGAGGTTGGATAGAGATCTTTCAGCACAAAGGCCCCCGGCGGAACGGAGGTTTGATAGATGATGTTGCCGTTCTGGCGAACCGTCACGGTGGCGTTGCCGCGCGCGATACCGCGCACCTCCGGCGCATACCCGCTAAGGCTGGCCGGGAGCATGTTGTCATCGGTTTTCAGGGCGATACCGCGCAGGCCTACGGAGTCGAAAACCTGCGATGAGGTATAGGTTTCCCCGGCGTACATCTGCGCGCGCAGGATGCGGATGTCCCGTTGCAGCCAGGTTTGCACGTGGGTGAGTTCATTGTTCTCTTTCGTCCAGGTGGTGAAATCACGCAGCCGCCACGCGCCCAGGTTGATGGCGCTGTTGAGGCTTGCAAACAGCTGCCGATCCCGCGTGCGCGTTTCGCCCTGATAGACATTGTTCGACCCATTCACCACATAGTTCAGCCACGCGGCGGGAATGCCCTCTTCCCAGCTTTCCGGGCTGACGTACCCGCGCGGCAGATTGCGCATCGCGCTTTGGGGCACGGTGAAGCTCAGGGTGAGGGTCTTCTGGTCCAGATCGAAGTGCGTGTCCGCATACGCCTTGCTTAAGACGATGCAGCGCTGGGTCGAGGGCAGGGCGCCGCCTTTCGCCTGACGGCTATCGATGCCCAGCGCGGCGAATTGTTCAGGCGTGAGGCAGGGGAGCGCTTCTCCCGCGCCGTCTTCAGCAATAAGGAACGTGACGTTTCCCGTGAACGCGTATTGGGTATTGATATACACGTTGAGGTTGTAATCGCCCGGCGGCAGCGCGCTCCCTGCGGTCACCCAGGCGAGATCGGCGCCGTTAGCGCTCTCGCCGTTGAGAAACGCGGGGTTAAACCGCAGTTCGCTTTCGGCAGCCACGGCTTGCTGAATCGCCAGAGAGATCGCCGTGGCGCACAGGATTTTTATTTTCACGTGGTCACGCCTTACTGTTTTTATTATTGGGACAACGACGCGCGCGTGGCGGGGGTCCATGCCCCAAAATCGTTAATTGTCTGATAGCTCATGCTGCCCGCGTGGCGAAAGCTTTCGGCCAGGGTCACGCTGCTTTTCGGGGGCACCATCACCGGCTGCACGGGCCGACCGTCGATGTTGACGTTGATGGTGGTGAGGTAGTACGGCGTTGGGTTCGTGAGCGTGACTCTTCCCGCGCGATACGCGCCCGTCAGGCTTTTCCAGGCTTCCGCTGCGCCTTCTGCGAGGTTGTCCGGCCGATAAAAGACCTTGATGCGATTGGCCGAGGCAAACTGTAGTGAATTCCCGGCACCGTTTTTAACCTGCTGCGGTATGGCTTTTACCGTCATCCAGTAGAGCGTTTCCCGATCCCCGGGCAGCGCCTTACCGTTAAACATGATTTTCACCGCGCTTTCGCTGGCGGGTTTCATGACGTACAGCGGCGGCGTAATCACGAAGTCGTTGGTGCGTTCCCCTTTCTCGTTCTCCATCCACGACTGGATCAGGAACGTCGCGTCGGGATGGGTGTTTCTCACCTGCATCATTGACTGGGTGGTGGCGCTGGAGTAGACCATTCGCGTCGCGCCCAACCCCACGCCGCCGGCATACGCGGCGGAAGAACATAACGCGCCCGCCAGGCAAATCCATCTATTTACGCGCATAGTGCTTCTCCTGAAAGAAAGGTCAGGCCCGGCCGTTTACCGGGCCTGAACGTTACGAATAGGTCACGGTGTAGGTGGCGATAGCGCTGGCATCACCCGCCGTGGCGTTGCCCTCCGGCGAGTAATACTTCGCGCTGAAGTTCAGGGTGTTTTCACCCTTACGCAGAGGGATGGCCGCAGCCGGTTCACCCAGCTTCACCACGTTGCCCTGTTCGTCATAGAGGCGGATCGCCACGTGCTGCGCGGAGTTCGCGCCGCCGTTTGCCCCAACGGCCAGGCTGTTGGCATCCGCGTTATCCGGCGTACCGGTGAAGGTCACCGCCACGGTGGTGGCGGCAATCGGGTTAGTTTCCGTTGAGGCCGAGGTATCGGCGATTTCACACTCTTCCAGAGTGATGGCAAAGGCTTTTGCCGTGCTGGCTTCGCTGCCCGCAGCCGCCAGCGTCGCGGTACGGACTTCACCCATATCAACGTCAATGTTGGCGCTGCCTGCGCTGATGGCGCAGGCGGAGGTCACCACTTTGCCGCTAAAGTTCACGGTTCCGCCGCTGGTGCTGGCCGCGAGCGCGGTTCCTGCTGGCAGTAATGCAGCAATAGCGACCGCGAGCAGCGTTTTGGTAGTACATTGAGCTTTCATTGTCTTGATTCCATTATGTTGTTATGTCGAGAGTTGCTCTGAAAGCAGCAGGCCTAACTGGTTAAAAAGACCAGCAAATCTGTCTTGTTCCTGAGCCCCAGTTTTCTTATCGCTGAGCTTTTTAACGCGCTGACACGACGGTAAGAAAGCTGCTCTGTTTCGGCGATGTAACGCATATCCAGACCCTTTCGCAGTTCCTTCAATACTCTCCATTCACCCGGCGTCAGCGATAACGCCGCGGGTTTCTTCACTGGGCGATAGCGGTTATCGACCATTTTTAATAAGGTGGCTCGCCAGTAATAAAGCGGCTCCTGGAGCGAGATATAGGCGTCAATATCTCCCCGGATCCACAGCCAGGAATTCGCTGGCGCGGAATACATGCAAATAAGCACGCCGGGAAAGAGAACGCGCATCTTTCTGATATATTTCAGGCAGTCATATCCCGCGTGATATTTATCCGTGCCGGACAAAAAAATCACGTCTAAAGAGGTTGCCGCCAGCGTTGTTTCAATCTCCGCGTAATCATCGCCAGACGCTTTTATTTGTATATGCGCGGCGATATTTTTTAATAGCGCAGTAATCCCCTGGCGTGCCAGGTGATCTCCGCCCAATAGTGCGATATTTAAATGGCGGCGTTCGCTGCGTGTGTTCGCCATGTTATTCCCTCGATTTATAATTGTAATGAGACACGCCTGTCCGGCAGAACGATGCCTGTATTTTCGAAGCAATTAAGCATTGCACGTTGTGAGCTAACTATACTAAAGGCGTGAAAGAGGTAATCTGAATAAATCTTAATTTGTTTTAAGTGCAATTTACCCGCGGCGAATACTCTCTTCAATGAACCGGCGCTTGCTAATTTGCTTAAAAATAAGCATACCTGGACTTTTTAATGAAAAGTTAACGTTAATAAATGTTTTGTAAGGAAATAGTCCGATCGCGTCATGGGACGGCCCTGGTTACTGACGGTAACTAACAGTTTAGCGTTGAAATTGTTAACTAAGAGACCCGGTTTGAAGATGGCAACGATGCTGAAATTCGCCCGCATGGCGCATGAAGTCTGCTTTTCGCTAAAAGTCACAAATTAGGCTTTCTGAATAATTCAGACAGCGATGTCTGGGGCGTTCAACGGCGGCTTTTGTCGAGTTTTGTCAGTGTCAAGGGAGCTGAAATGGAGGTTAAGAAAACTTCAGAAGCGCCTGAGAAACGCGTAAGAAAATTAAGATTTTTCGCCAGGTGCCGGGATATACAGTCGCGCACTAATCCGTCACATTAATCTTAATCAGGTAAGGGATACGTCGGTTAACCGTAAAGGGAAGCTACATGAGTCACAGGCGCTGGCCGGAGGTATTAAGCCCAATCTATGCACAAGCATTACATTATTAATGGCCAGGTAGAGTTTCACCCGGCAGCCAGCACGTTACGCGATCTCAACAATCCAGACCGGGTGGTGGTATTAAATTCCCCGGCGGGCCGTTGTTTGTTGTTATTAATAGATCGAATCGGAACCATTGTGACGCAACAGGAGTGTATGGATATTGTCTGGCAGCGTCGGGGGATGCTGGTTTCGCCAAATACCTATTACCAGAATATTTCTATTCTGCGTAAAGGGTTAAAGAAAGTGGGTTTTGAAAACGACCCGATCGTGACCATCCCGCGCATTGGACTGACGCTCGCAAGCGATACCAAAATCGTTATTAAACAGACGCCGCCGCAGAATACAGACGCCGCGGAGAACGTCCCCCCCGCGTTGGAAGAACCTGCTGCGCCGCAGAGCGTTGAAGAGGCTCCTGCTCTGGCGGCGCTGACGCGCCGCTTCTGGCTGCCGGGCGCGCTGGTGGCATTGCTGGTGCTGGCTGGCATAAGCGTGCTCAGCCACAGCCGGCTGCGCGACAGCTATTTTGTGGACGGGTACCGCTTCACGACGATGATGGGCGAATGTCGGCTTTATTTAGCCCGTGATATTGAAACCCAGCGCGATCGGGATAAGGCGCTGGCGTACGCCACGCCCTTTAAGGATCGGTGCGTGAACTATCCCTGGGTATACGTGAGCGGATACACCCTACTGCCACGCGCGTCGGTGATCCGCTGCGACAGGCCGATGACCGAACCCAACCGCTGTATGTCTGATTATTTTATCGAGGATCGTTAGTATGGTTCGCTACCGTCAAATGCTCTTTGCGCTGGGTCTGTGCCTGCTGATGGGGGCGGTGGTGGCGGGGTATTATCTCTGGCATCGCCATTACATTCAGCCCTTCGCCTGCCAGGCGAACTTTATCCAGCATCATCCTGATGAAACGCTCTCGCTGTGGCTGAACTACACGGTGGAGGGCAGCACCGGCATACTCAGTATGAATGGTCGGTTGAAAAGCGACCCTGAGAAGGTCCTGAATCGTAAAATTTTCTTTCAGGTGGAGCGTAAAGACAGCGTCTATACCCTGACCTCCGTTCGTAATATGGCTTTCCCTGATGACACCATCAGCAACAGCTGGCTGGAGAAGTACGAGCCGTTATTTTTTATCTACCCCAATAAGAGTATTTATATGCGAATTAAGCCGCAGCAGAATGATAGCTATTTATTTATTCTGGGCACGCTGCCGACCTATGTCTGCCATAAGTCTAAAAACGAGTAGCAAAAAATATTTCTTATTTTTGCCGTCGTCATTTATGCTTGATTGAATAGCTAAGATATACCTTAGAAATATAATAGCAGCAATAATGTTGCGATAATGTAAGTATTATTCTTCGGCAAGGTAATGAAAAATTTAATTGATGATCGCGGCAGGATGGCGCCTGCGCGGAATAAATCCCTGAATATGGGTTTACTCCTGTGGCCCCAGTTCTCGCTTCTGGCTTTTGCAGGGTTACTGGAGGCGTTACGCATTGCCTCCAGCGCCCAGAAGCGCAGTAAGAAAATAACCTTTAAGCTCAGCCTGATAAGTATTTCCCCTGACGAGCCGGTGGTAAGCAGTTCTGGTATCAGCGTGCTGCCGGAGGCCCCACATGCCCCTCCCGACGCCTTCGACTACGTCGCGGTGATCGGCGGCAGTCTGGACCATCTCCACCGGGGGCATCCCGGCGACAGAGCGTTTCTCGCTAAGGCCCATGGCCACAACATCCCCCTTATAGGTATTGGCACCGGCAGCTTTATTCTGGCAGAGGAGGGCTTGCTGACCGAGCGTCGCGCCTCGATTCATCCTCACCAATACGACGTTTTCACGCAGCGGTTCCCGCTGGTTTACGCCGAGCAGGGTCTCGATTTTATTGATGAAGGCGACGTACTGACCTGCCCCGGTGGGATCTCGACGCTGACGCTGGTCACGGCGCTGATCCGCGACCACGCGGGTAACGACATTGCGACCACCACCTCACGACGCCTCTCTCTTTCCCCCCATACTCCCGTTACGCCGCGACCGGCGAACATCGCTCTGATCCCCGATTCGCGGCTGCGCAGGGCGGTGACGATCGTCGAACAGTATCTGACGCACCCGCTCACGGCCGCCCGGCTCGCCGAGGACGTTAAGCTGAGCGAACGGCAGCTTAACCGCCTGTTCCACGCCGAGTTTGGCAAAACCGCGCGGGAATTTATTCGCAGCGCCAGGCTGCGCTACGCCTGCTGGCTGCTGAAAAACTCCCAGCAAAGCGTGACGGATATCGCGAGGCGGATGCGGTTTAGCGACTGCGCCCACTTTATTCGTCATTTTCAGACCGAGTATGGCTGTACGCCAGGGGTATGGCGAACGTTGCAGAACTGACGTGACGATACCGAGGGTGGGGAGATGCGGAGCCGGAAGTGCGGGTTTAGGCTGGTTGTGTTTTGATTTAGACGGATTTTTATATCATCATCCTCACCATGAAAATAGAAACCGCAGTCCCCTCACAATTTGAACGACTCGTCGCGATCTGGGAGTCCTCCGTTCGCGCCACTCACCACTTCTTGCAGGAAAGCGATATTGCCGCCCTGCGTCCGCTGCTGCTCAACGCGTATCTGCCCAACCTCAAGGTTGTGATTGCTCGCGATGAATCCGGCGTTATTCACGGCTTTTTAGGCGTCGATGAAAACCGTATTGAAATGCTGTTTGTCGATGACGCGAGCCGCGGCAAAGGCGTCGGGAAATTATTGCTGAATTATGCGGTAGAACACTTTGGCGCGAATGAACTGGACGTGAACGAGCAAAACCCGCAGGGCGTCGCGTTTTATCGGCATATGGGTTTTGAGCAGATCGGCCGCTCAGAAGTGGACGGGCAGGGGAATCCGTTTCCGCTGCTGCATATGCGGTTGAATAAATAGGGTTTGTTCCCTCTCCCTTTGGGAGAGGGCTGGGGTGAGGGGACAAGCATCTCACCTGGCATAACTAAGGATTTTTATAATTAGCCTTCAGGTTCAGGTTGAACGGGTAAGCCTTGCTTACACGTTTCTTGCGGCGGCTTTCCCTCGTCCTGCTTGAGTATTCGGTCAGTAGTTTGGATTAATTCATCCGCCATTTTTTTCACACGCTGCTGGCTTGCTTCTGAGCGGGATGCAATCGCGTCGTCCAATGTTTTCATTTTGCCGCCTGAGTATTGTTATTTGTCAGAGATCCTTCCTCAATAACTAATGTGCCAGTGCCCCCTCTATTTCTCGCAACCTAGCCTGCGCGCGTTTGTTCTCCTCCAGTAGCTTTTGCTCTGTCTCGCTATATGCCATCAGAACGATGCAGCCTTTCATCACCTTCACCGTGACCTGATGCCCGGTTTCAAACCTCGCCGCGCGCAGCCATTTGCCCGAAAGCGTAATATTCGGCGTGGATTTGTCGCGAACCTTCGGGCGATATCCCACAATTAACGAACGCTCGGTTCCGGTTTCGTCGGTGTCTGGGGTAGAATGCGAATCAGCCATAATCAACTCCTTGATAGTTGGTGAGGTTAGACGCCCTTTGGTGCTCCAACACTTTAGGGCGTTGCAGAATCCTGAATCCATGTGGTAGGTACCACATGCAGATAAATTAACCGAAGTGGTACCTACCATGCAAGAGAAAAAGAAACCAAATTTTGACCGCACCAAGAGTACGATGAAGAACATCCGGTTTGAGGATGAGCTTTTGGAACAAATTGAGAAAGCAGCGGGTAAGGGGAATTTTAGTAAGTGGGTAAAAGAGGCATGTAGATTACGGCTCTCAAAAGAATAATTAAAAGTAACGTTAAAAATTGGTGTGATTTTTTTTATTAAAGGTTGGTATAGCTAACAATAACGTTATTATTAGCTATGATTAATTAATCAATATATTTAATTATTATTGGGATCAATTATTTTCAGCCAAATTTATCCTTGAATTTCTGAGAGCTAACCCGACGGTTCATTTTCCCATTGCAGTTAGGACATAAATGTTGTTTTTTACCTTCGATAGTCCAGGTATGATATTTTTTTTTGAAAGAGATGCCACATATATCACATCGACTGGGTTTAAATATAGCACCAATAATAACTAATAAAACTACACCACCAAAAATCCATTCCACAATGTCTTTCCTTAACTAACTGTTATCTAAAGCAATTAGAAGAATAACATTTGCCACTTAATACAATAAGTGATCAAATTCACATTGTTTTGAATCAAGCTGGAAACTATATAAGTAAGACGTCAGGTAATACGACATAAGAGCATCTGTGGTAGATTTTGGCGGAAGATCACAGGAGTCGAACCTGCCCGGGAACGCTGGCGCCCCCAACTGGATTTGAAGTCCAGCCACCTCACCGGAGATGACGATCTTCCGCGCCTCGATTGCTACATGGAGGCGGGCGCATTATAGCTACTTTCAGTCATTTACCACATACCCAGACCCACTTTTTTCACTCCTCTTTTGACCTGCATTCCCCTCTTGCCATTAATCTCTAAGGAAATCCTCAGGTTAGCAATTTGTGCGCCTCAACTTTTAACGCGATCACAAAAAAGAAGAAACATAACCTGCTAACCAGATATCAGAATACCCGCTCACCCATCAATGGTTTACAACATCTGCAACCGGTCTCAGCGCCCCCTACAGCGTGAAGGATAAAAAGATGAAAAGCGAAGTGTTGTCCGTTAAAGAGAAGATTGGCTACGGCATGGGTGATGCCGCCAGCCACATCATTTTTGATAACGTTATGTTGTACATGATGTTTTTCTACACCGATATCTTCGGCATTCCCGCAGGGTTTGTCGGTACGATGTTCCTGCTGGCGCGTGCGCTTGATGCCATCTCCGACCCGTGCATGGGCCTGATTGCCGACCGTACCCGCAGCCGCTGGGGGAAATTCCGACCGTGGATATTGTTCGGCGCCATCCCGTTTGGCATCGTCTGCGTGCTGGCGTACACCACGCCGGACCTCAGCCATAACGGCAAGCTGATTTACGCCGCCGTCACCTACACGCTGCTCACCCTCCTTTATACCGTGGTCAACATTCCTTACTGCGCGCTCGGCGGGGTCATCACCAACGACCCGACGCAGCGGATCTCGTTGCAGTCCTGGCGCTTTGTGCTGGCGACGGCGGGCGGGATGCTCTCTACGGTGCTGATGATGCCGCTGGTGAACCTGATCGGCGGCGACGACAAAGCCTTTGGTTTCCAGGGCGGTATCGCCGTGCTGTCGGTGGTCGCCTTCCTGATGCTGGCGTTCTGCTTCTTCACTACCAAAGAGCGCATTCAGGTGCCGCCGAGCACCACCTCCATGCGTGACGATCTGCGTGATATCTGGAAAAACGACCAGTGGCGCATCGTCGGGGTGCTTACCATCCTCAATATCCTCGCCGTCTGCGTGCGCGGCGGCGCGATGATGTACTACTGCACCTGGATTATGGGCTCGCCGGAAATTTTCGTCGCCTTCCTCACCACCTACTGCGTCGGCAACCTGATCGGCTCGGCGCTGGCGAAACCGCTCACCGACTGGAAGTGCAAGGTCAGCATCTTCTGGTGGACCAACGCCCTGCTGGCGGTGGCGAGCGTGGCGATGTTCTTCGTGCCGATGCACGCCACTGTCACCATGTTTATCTTCATCTTTGTGATTGGCGTGCTGCACCAGCTGGTGACGCCGATCCAGTGGGTGATGATGTCCGACACCGTCGATTACGGCGAATGGACCAACGGTAAACGCCTGACCGGCATCAGCTTCGCGGGCACGCTCTTCGTGCTCAAGCTGGGCCTGGCGCTGGGCGGCGCGCTCATCGGCTGGATGCTGGCAGGCGGGGGCTACGACGCCGCCGCGAAAACGCAGAACAGCACCACCATCAGCATCATCATTGGCCTGTTTACCCTGGCCCCGGCGGTCTGCTACGTGCTCAGCGCCATTATTGCCAAACGCTATTACACGCTCAAAACCCCCTTCCTGACCAAAATCATGGGCGAGCTGGCGCAGGGTGCGCGTCGCAATCAGCAGGAGTTTGAGAACCTGCCGATTAGCAAAGAATTACAGAACTAAGAGGACGATACGATGAAAATCAGTGATGGAAACTGGCTGATTCAGCCTGGTCTGAACGTAACCTATCCGGTGCAGGTGTTCGACGTGGAGCAGCAGGGCAACGACCTGGTGGTGTACGTGGCGCCGCGCGACGTGCGTGAACGCGCCTGGCAGCTCGACAGCCTGATGTTTACCGTGCGCCTGTTTGCGCCGCAGGAGGGGATTGTCGGAGTGCGTATCGAGCACTTCCAGGGGGCGCTCAATAACGGCCCGCACTATCCGCTCAACGTGCTGAAGGATGTAAAGGTTGAGATTGAAAACAACGACGGGTTCGCCGAGCTGAAAAGCGGCAACATCAGCGTGCGCGTTACCAAAGGCGAGGTCTGGGCGCTCGATTTCCTGCGCAACGGCCAGCGCATAACCGGCAGCCAGCTGAAAAACAACGGCTACGTGCAGGACGACAACACCAGGCGCAACTACCTGTTTGAGCGCCTGGATCTGGGCGTCGGGGAAACGGTCTACGGCCTCGGCGAGCGCTTTACCGCGCTGGTGCGCAACGGGCAGACGGTCGATACCTGGAACCGCGACGGCGGCACCAGCACCGAGCAGTCCTACAAAAACATCCCGTTCTACCTGACCAACCGTGGCTACGGCGTGCTGGTGAACCATCCTGAAAACGTCTCTTTTGAAATCGGCTCCGAAAAAGTCTCCAAAGTGCAGTTCAACGTGGAGGGCGAATACCTTGAGTACTTCGTCATCGACGGCCCGACGCCGAAAGAGGTGCTCAACCGCTATACCCGGTTCACCGGGCGTCCGGCGCTACCGCCAGCCTGGTCGTTCGGCCTGTGGCTCACCACCTCGTTCACCACCAACTATGACGAAGCAACGGTCAACAGCTTTATCGACGGCATGGCCGAGCGCGACCTGCCGCTGCACGTCTTCCACTTCGACTGCTTCTGGATGAAGGCCTTCCAGTGGTGCGATTTTGAGTGGGATCCGGTTACCTTCCCGGACCCGGAAGGGATGATCCGCCGCCTGAAAGAGAAAGGGCTGAAGGTCTGCGTGTGGATCAACCCGTATATCGGCCAGAAATCGCCGATATTCCAGGAGCTGAAAGAGAAGGGCTACCTGCTCAAGCGTCCGGACGGCTCGCTGTGGCAGTGGGATAAATGGCAGCCGGGGCTGGCGATTTACGACTTCACCAACCCGGACGCCTGCAAATGGTACGCCGACAAGCTGAAAGGGCTGGTTGATATCGGCGTCGACTGCTTCAAAACCGACTTCGGCGAACGTATCCCGACCGACGTACAGTGGTTTGACGGCTCGGATCCGCAGAAAATGCACAACCACTACGCCTACATCTATAACGAGCTGGTGTGGAACGTGCTCAAAGAGACCGTCGGCGAAGACGAGGCGGTGCTGTTTGCCCGCTCCGCGTCCGTGGGCGCGCAGAAGTTCCCGGTTCACTGGGGCGGCGACTGCTACGCCAACTACGAATCGATGGCGGAAAGCCTGCGCGGCGGGCTGTCGATTGGCCTGTCCGGCTTTGGTTTCTGGAGCCACGATATCGGCGGGTTCGAAAACACCGCCCCGGCGCACGTCTACAAACGCTGGTGCGCGTTCGGGCTATTCTCCAGCCACAGCCGCCTGCACGGCAGCAAATCCTACCGTGTGCCGTGGGCGTACGATGACGAGTCCTGCGACGTGGTGCGCCACTTCACCCAGCTTAAATGCCGGATGATGCCGTATCTGTATCGCCAGGCGGCGCTGGCCCGTGAAGTCGGCACGCCGATGCTGCGCGCCATGATGCTGGAGTTCCCGGACGACCCGGCGTGTGATTATCTCGACCGCCAGTACATGCTGGGCGATGCGCTGATGGTGGCGCCGGTGTTCTCCGAAGCGGGCGACGTGCAGTTTTATCTGCCGGAAGGGCGCTGGACGCACCTGTGGCACAACGATGAAATCCAGGGCAGCCGCTGGCATAAGCAGCAGCACGACTTCCAGAGCCTGCCGGTCTACGTGCGTGAAAATACCCTGCTGGCGCTGGGCAACAACACGCAAAAACCGGACTACGCCTGGAACGTGGGAACGGCCTTCCAGCTGTTTAACCTGAGCGATGGCGCAACCGCCGTCAGCGAGGTGCCTGCGGCGGATGGCTCCGTGGTGTTTACCCTGAAAGCGACCCGCAGCGGCGATACCGTGACGCTCACCGCCAGCGGCGAGGCGCAGGACTGGTCGGTGTGCCTGCGTAACGTGCCGCAGATTAGCGGCGTGAAGGGTGGCTCACACGCCGGAAGCGAAGGGGGCGTAGTGGTGAAAGCGCAGGGGAATGAGGTGGTGGTTCACCTCTGAGCGGGAAAACTGCCCGGTGGCGCTTCGCTTACCGGGCCTACGAACCCATGTAGGCCGGGTAAGGCATAGCCGCCACCCGGCGATGCGGTGCAGTCTGATGCCCGGTGGCGCTAGCGCTTACCGGGCCTGCGGGGTTGGTGCGGCGGCAACTGTACTCACCTCGCCACCCGCCATCGTCTGCTGCACCTGCTGTTTATCCATATTCACCGCATTCAGCCTGCCGTTCACCGTCGGTTTGAGCGGCGCATTCGCCTGCACGCTGCCGCTCGCGGTGAGCTGGAGATTGCCATCGCCGCTAATCGGCAGCGCGGGCCAGCCCCACTGCTGGATAACGTTCAGCGGCACGCCGCGCCCGTTCAGGCTGACGGTGGTCTGGCGCTGCGGAAGCTGTGAAACCGTCGCCGTTGCTTCCAGAATTCCTTTCTCGGTAAAGGCGCTCAGCTCGGTCACGTTAACCGTGGCGGCGTTGGCGTTCAGGGAGAGCGAAGGGCGACGCACGTCCACGCGGTTAAAGGTTGCCGCCGCGCCGTTAAGGGTGGCGTTACCGCCCCACACGCCCCATTTGCGGTCTTGCACCAGCTTCAACCCTGCGCCGTAGCCGTCGAGAGAGGTGATTTGCCACGGGAAGGCGGGATCGATATCAATCACCAGGTTGCGGCTCAGGCCGAATTTCTTCAGCGTCACGCTGTTAAGCCACTCCGGCAGAGGATCCATCCACAGCGTTTTCCAGTTCTGCGGCAGGGTATATTCCAGCCCGGCGATGGCGATATCGTCCAGCACCAGCGATTTACCGTCGCGCAGCCAGTTGCCGGAGGTGCGCACCATGCCGCCCTCCCAGCGCGAGGTAAACTGGCGCAGCGCAACGCCCTGCGGAGAAAATTCCGCATTCAGGATCGGGTCGAACAGATGTAGCGAACCGTAAATAAACTCGCTGGCGTTCATCGACAAACGTCCGTCCCGGCTCTGCCAGTCCCCTTTGCTGAGGGTCAGGTTGCGCAAGCTTAAATCGAGATCGGTCACCGCCCAGTCCGGCCCCTGCAAACGCGCGTCGGTCACTTCCAGACGGCCAATCTGCAACGACGGCAGGGTGGTGATGGGGGCAAAGAAGTCCAGCAGCGACTTATCGCTTTGCAGGCGGATCTCATTCAGGCGCATCGAGTCGATAACCCAGCTCCCGTCAGCGTTGCGCAGCGCCGAGCCGGTCAGCGAGCCGCGCGCCATGTCCGCACCGATAGTGTTCAGCACCACCTCTTTACCGTTGAGCTGCCCCTCAATCAGCACGTTGCTGGCGGGCACGCCGTTCAGGGTCAGGGAGCCTGCGCTCACCTGAATGCGCGCGTTTTTGCCCAGCACGTTGCCCGCCTCCGGTTGCCATGGGCTGACGCCGCCCGTCACCTTCTGCGCGCTCAGATCCCATTCGGTATTCGGGCTGTTAAAGGCCATGTTGTTGAGCTGGAGCCGATCCGCCTGGAAGGGCAGCGGCGCGGTTTGCGGCGAGAGATTAAGCGTGCCGTCGACCAGCGTAATGGTGTCCATATGCAGCGGATCGGTTATCTGGCGGCTGCTCAGGCCAATATCGACCTGTTTGGCGACCAGCGTGGCGGGTTGTCCGTCGCGGCCAAAGGTGATGTTCTCCAGAATAAGGTGGGAAGGCGATGAAAAACGGTGATCCATCAGGTCGAAACTGAGTTCGTAATCGGTATTCGCCGTGACCCAGCTACTGACCTGCGAGGCGCCCCAGCGGGTCTGGAGCAGAAAATAAAATGCCAGAACGACAAGCAACAGGGCTATCAGAAGATAAACGAGCAGCTTTCCAATAAATTTCATGGTCTTCCATCCCGTAGAACGCACATAAAGGAGTTATGCACGATTTGTGCGCAATCCTCAAGGCGGGAATGGTGTAATTAGATGTCACGGCAGGCATTGACTGCCTGCCGTGATGGGGATTAGTTTTTTTCAGGCGGGAAGACGAGGTTCAGTACGATAGCCGTGATACCGCCCGCCGCGATGCCGGAAGAGAGCAGGTTTTTCACCCAGTCCGGAGCGAATTGCAGGATCATCGGCTGCTGAGACACGCCCAGACCGACCGCCAGAGACAGGGCGATAATCATGATCGCGCGGCGGTTCAGCGGCTCGCGAGAGACAATACGCACGCCGGAAGCCGCGATGGTGCCGAACATCACCAGCGTCGCGCCGCCCAGTACCGGCTCAGGGATGTGCTGAACAAAACCGCTCACCGCCGGGAAGAGGCCGAGGGCGATCAGCATCAGCGCCACCACAAAGCCCACGTAGCGGCTGGCGACGCCGGTCAGCTGAATAACGCCGTTGTTCTGGCCGAAGCAGGAGTTCGGAAAGGTATTGAACACCGCCGAAACAAACGAGTTCAGGCCGTTGGCCAGCACGCCGCCCTTCAGGCGCTTCATATACAGCGGGCCTGAGACCGGCTGCTCGGAAACGTCGGACGTCGCCGTAATGTCGCCGATAGTTTCCAGCGAGGTGATCATAAAGACCAGCATCAGCGGCAGCAGCAGGCTCCAGTCAATGCCCAGGCCGTAATAGAGCGGGGTTGGCACCATAATCAGCGGGCTGTTAGCTGGCGCGGTGTTTTCCGGCAACATGCCCATCGCCCACGCCACCAGATAGCCTGCGGCCATGGCGATCACCAGCGAGGCAACGCGCAGGTACGGGTTGCGCTGGCGGTTAAGCAGAATAATCAGAGCTAAAACCACGCCCGCCAGCAGCAGGTTTTTCGGCGCGCCGAAGGTGTGGTCTGCCATCGCAGAATAGCCGCCGCCGATAGAGGTCAGGCCCACCTGAATCAGCGACAGGCCGATAATCATCACCACCACGCCGGACACCAGCGGGGTGATCACGCGACGCGCCAGGTGCAGAACGCGGGAGATAATCATCTCCGTGCAGCTTGCCAGCATCAGGGTGCCGAACAGCGCCGCCATCATGGTCGGGACATCCGCCCCGCCGGTTTTCAGCGCCGTGCCGCCCATAATCAGCGGGGCGACAAAGTTAAAGCTGGTGCCCTGAATCGACAGCAGACCCGATCCCACCGGACCCCAGGCCTTGATCTGGATAATCGACGCCACGCCGGAGGCAAACAGGGACATGCTGATGATGTGCTGCGTGTCCTGAGCCGGTAAACCGAGCGCCTGGCAGATCAGCAGAGCCGGGGTGACCACCGCAACAAACATCGCCAGTAAATGCTGGCAGGCAGCAAAAAGCGTCTGCGGCAGCGGCGGACGATCTTCAAGGCGATAAATCAGTTCACTGTTATGCTTCTGCGCAATCGGTTGCGCATCGGGAGATTCTATGGTGTTAGCGGACATCGGCGGCAATCCCAGGGTGAAAAGCGGGCATTTTAGCTGACCACCTGGTAAAAGCAAACGATTGCCAGCAAAAAAAGCGACAAATTCCCGCACTTCGAGCAGGTTTTCTACAATCCGGGAAAAAAAGAAATTACACTTTTCGCGCCGACGGTTCATGACGATCGCAAATCGGCCAGGATAACGCCGCGTGTGCATGGAACACGCGCATAAAAGGAGCCTTCTATGATTCATCTCGATACGTTGTCGACGCTTGTTGCCGCAACGCTGGTCTTGCTGCTTGGACGCAAGCTGGTGCATAGCGTTTCCCTTCTGAAGAAATACACCATTCCTGAACCCGTCGCCGGTGGACTGCTGGTGGCGCTGGCCCTGCTGGTGCTGAAAAAGAGCATGGGCTGGGAAATCGATTTTGATATGTCCCTGAAAGACCCGCTGATGCTGGCGTTCTTCGCCACCATCGGCCTGAACGCCAACCTCGCGAGCCTGCGCTCCGGCGGTAAAGTGCTCGGCGTGTTTCTGATTGTGGTGGTGGGGCTGCTGCTGATGCAAAACGCCATTGGTATCGGCATGGCGTCCCTGCTGGGGCTGGATCCGTTAATGGGGCTGCTGGCCGGTTCGATTACGCTGTCGGGTGGGCACGGTACGGGCGCCGCGTGGAGCAAGCTCTTTATCGAGCGCTACGGCTTTGAAAACGCGACCGAAGTGGCGATGGCCTGCGCCACCTTTGGCCTGGTGCTGGGCGGATTGATTGGCGGCCCGGTAGCGCGCTATCTGGTTAAACACTCCACTACGCCGAACGGCAGACCGGACGATGAGCTGGTGCCGACGGCCTTTGAAAAACCGGACGTCGGGCGCGTGATCACCTCGCTGGTGCTGATTGAAACCATCGCGATGATTGCCATCTGCCTGACGGTCGGGAAGCTGGTTGCGCAATGGCTGGCGGGAACGGCCTTCGAGCTGCCAACCTTTGTCTGCGTGCTGTTTATCGGCGTGATCCTCAGCAACGGTCTGGCGCTGATGGGCTTTTACCGCGTGTTTGAGCGGGCGGTGTCCGTGCTGGGTAACGTGTGTCTGTCGCTGTTCCTGGCAATGGCGCTGATGAGCCTCAAACTTTGGGAGCTGGCTTCACTGGCGCTGCCGATGCTGGCGATTCTGGCGGTGCAGACGCTGTTTATGGCGTTCTATGCCATCTTCGTCACCTGGCGGATGATGGGCAAAAATTACGATGCGGCGGTGCTGGCGGCGGGGCATTGCGGCTTTGGTCTGGGGGCGACGCCAACGGCTATCGCCAACATGCAGGCCATCACCGAACGTTTCGGGCCATCGCATATGGCGTTTCTGGTGGTGCCGATGGTCGGCGCGTTCTTCATTGATATCGTTAACGCGCTGGTGATCAAGCTGTACCTGATGCTGCCGATTTTCGGCTGATATCAGGCGTTGGAATAGCGTTCGGTTTCCGGCATCCAGCGTTCAATTAACGCTGCCGCCTGTTCGGGGTAGCGTTCGTGAATATGCCGCGCAAGGCGCTGAACTTCGGGGATCATGGCCTGATCGCGCAGCAGATCGGCGACTTTAAATTCCGCATTCCCGGTCTGGCGGGTGCCGAGCAGTTCGCCAGGGCCGCGGATCTCCAGATCTTTTTGCGCAATCACGAAGCCATCGTTGCTGTCGCGCAGTACCTGCAAACGCATCTGCGCGGTTTTCGACAGCGGGGCTTTATAGAGCAGCACGCAGTGGGAAGCCACTGCACCGCGCCCGACGCGACCGCGCAGCTGGTGAAGTTGCGCAAGACCCAGACGCTCCGGGTTCTCGATAATCATCAGGCTGGCGTTCGGGACGTCCACGCCCACTTCGATCACCGTGGTGGCGATCAGCAGATGCAACTCTCCCTGCTTGAAAGACTGCATTACCGCCTGCTTCTCGGCAGGCTTCATGCGCCCGTGAACCAGACCCACGTTCAGCTCCGGCAGCGCCAGTTTGAGCTCTTCCCACGTCGCTTCTGCGGCCTGCGCTTCGAGCAGTTCTGACTCTTCAATCAACGTGCAGACCCAGTACGCCTGACGTCCTTCCTGCGTGCAGGCGTTGCGCACGCGGTCGATGATATCGCTGCGGCGCGTGTCCGGGATGGCAACGGTAGTGACAGGCGTTCGGCCCGGCGGCAGTTCGTCGATGGTGGAGGTATCCAGATCGGCATAGGCCGTCATCGCCAGGGTGCGCGGAATCGGGGTTGCGGTCATGATCAGCTGATGCGGATGGAAGCCCTGTTGCAGCCCCTTTTCCCACAGCGCCAGACGCTGATGCACGCCAAAGCGGTGCTGTTCGTCGATAATCACCAGCGCCAGGCCGTTAAACTGCACCTGCTCCTGGAAGATGGCGTGGGTTCCGACTATCATCTGCACCGCGCCGCTGGCAATCGCGTCCTGCTGCGCCAGCCGCGCCTTACCCTTTTGTTTACCCGCAAGCCAGCCCACTTCAACGCCAAGCGGGGCGAACCAGCTGCGGAAGTTGTTGGCGTGTTGCTCTGCCAGCAGTTCCGTTGGTGCCATCAATGCCACCTGTTTGCCGTGGGCAATGGCGCGCAGGGCGGCAAGGGCGGCCACCAGCGTTTTCCCGGAGCCGACATCGCCCTGCACCAGGCGCATCATCGGCACATCCAGCGCCATATCCCGTTCCACTTCTGCAACCACGCGCGCCTGCGCGCCGGTCGGCTTAAACGGCAGCGAGGCCAGCAGCTTATCTTTTAAATCATCGCGGGCGCTCAGGGGCTGGGCGTGGAAGCGCTGCGCGCCTGCACGTAGCGCCAGCATACTCAGGTTATGCGCCAGTAATTCTTCAAGGATAAGCCGCCGCTGGGCCGGATGCTGGCCGCTTTCTAAATCGCTCAGCTGGAGCGACGGTGGCGGACGGTGCAGCGTGCGCAAGGCCTGCGGCAGGCTCATCATCCCCTGCGCCAGTTCGGGCGGCAGCAGCTCGGTGATGGCGCAGGTGTCCAGCAGCTCAAGCGCCTGATCGGTCAGCTTGCGCAGCGTCGCCTGCTTGATGCCTTCGGTGGTCGGATAGACCGGGGTGAGGGTTTCCTGCAATTCCGGCGTGCTGAGATCGCCCTGCACGCGGTATTCCGGATGGATAATCTCTGCGCCATATTTGCCGCGTTTGGCTTCCCCATAGGCCAGCACGCGTCGGCCCGTTGCCAGGCTGTTTTTCATCGCCGCGCTGAAGTTGAAAAAGCGCATGGTGAGAATGCCGGTGCCGTCGCTGATCTGGCAGGTCATCATCCGGCGTCCGCCGAAGGTGATGTTGCAGTTCAGCACTTCGCCTTCCACGGTGGCATAAATGCCCGGCAGCAGATCGCCAATTTTATAAAGCTGGGTGCGGTCTTCATAGCGTAGGGGGAGGTGGAGCAGGAGATCCTGCACCGTATGCAGGCCAATCTTCGCCAGTTTACTGCTTTGCGCTGCGCCCACGCCGGTCAGCGTATTGAGCGGAATGGCATCCAGCAGGCGGCCTTTCATCAATTACCCTGCGTACTGCATGGTGGCCCACCACTCGGCATCGGCTTCGATTTCGCCCTGCGCGTTGACGTGGGGGTAAGGGAGCTGTTTCTGCTTCGCCACGCGAGCCAGCACCGGGTAGCCGCCTTCAAACAGCAGGCGCTGCTGTTCGTCTTCCGGCAGCATACTGTTGCTGCGTTCGTACATCCCGGCGTTCTGACGCTGGCGCTGCGCTTCATAAAGAATGAGCGCAGAGGCCACGGAGACATTCAGCGACTGCACCATGCCGATCATGGGGATGATGATGTCCCGATCCGCAAGATCCAGCGCTTCCTGGGTGATCCCGGTTTTCTCCTGACCCATCAAAATACAGGTCGGGCGGGTGTAGTCTATTTCGCGGAAATCAACGGCGTTGTCGGAGAGATGGGTCGCGAGGATCTGCATACCGCGGCCTTTCAGGTGCGATACGGCGTCGCCGATGGTCTGATGGGATTTAACAGACACCCAGCTGTTGCTGCCTGCGGCGGCGGACAGCATGGTACGCATACGATGACCGGACCAGACGGCGTGGACTTCATGCACGCCCACGGCGTCTGCGGTACGGATAACGGCAGAAACGTTATGAGGCTTATGAACCTGCTCCATGCAGACCGTCAGATCGGGCTGGCGTCTGGCGAGCATTTCACTTATACGCTCGTAACGTTTCATATTCATAAACACGTCATCCTTCAAATTGCCTCGGCGTTGGCTGCACTCATTCACCCCAGTCACGTACTTCTGTACGCTCCTGGGGATTCATTCGATTGCCGCCTTGATGCAATTCGAATAATTTTGTGTTTAGCACTAGTTTCGGTTACGGGTGACTTTAATCACATCCGGCATGACGCGGATTTTGCGCATGATGTTCGCCAGATGCACGCGGTCACGGGCGGTCAGACGGATAAAGGCGCTATACACGCGACCATCTTTCTCTTCCGTATTCAGGCTTTGAATATTGGAAGAGGCCGTGTTGATCGCCGCCGTCAGGTTCGCCAGCGCGCCCTGATGGTTGAACATATCCACCTTGATTTCGGTGATAAATTCCTGCGCGGTCTCTTTATCCCACTCAACCGCCATGAACTTCTCAGGCTCTTTCTGGTAGCCACGGATGTTACGGCAGGACTCGTGGTGGATCACCAGCCCTTTGCCAGGGCTGACGTGCGCAATAATCGGGTCGCCCGGAATAGGTCGGCAGCATTTGGCGAAGGTGATAAGCACCCCGTCAGCGCCTTTGATCGGCAGATGACCGTGACCCTGAGCGGTCGACGGCACGGCAGCCGCATCGGCCTGCTGCAAGTTCTTCGCTACCACCACGCTCATGGCGTTGCCAAGACCGATTTCAGCCAGCAGATCGTCAAGCGACGCCAGCTTCATGCGCTCCAGCTCGTGCTGGATATTCTCTTTCGGGATCTCAGCGAGCTTACGGCTGCCGCCCAACGCGTGGTTGAGAAGACGACGCCCCAGGCTGACGGAATCATCGCGCTTGAGGTTTTTCAGCAGTTGACGAATTTTTGCACGCGCTTTGGAGCTGACGACAAAGTTCAGCCACGCCGCGTTCGGACGGGCGCCCGGCGCGGTAATAATTTCGACCGTCTGGCCGCTGAAAAGCGGCTGAGACAGCGGATAAGGCTGTCTGTCGACGCGCGCGCCAACGCAGGCATGACCGATATCGGTGTGTACCGCGTAGGCGAAGTCGACCGGCGTTGCACCAGCAGGCAGCTCGACAATGCGCCCTTCTGGTGTGAAAACGTAAATCTCATCCGGGAAGAGATCGGATTTAACGCTCTCGATAAATTCAAACGAGCTACCGGCGCTCTGTTGCAGCTCCAGCAGGCTTTGCATCCAGCGCTGCGCACGTATTTGCGCCGTGGTACTGCTTTCGCCACCGTGCTCTTTATAAGCCCAGTGTGCGGCCACACCCATTTCTGCCATCTGGTCCATGTCTTCGGTGCGAATTTGCACCTCAACAGGCACGCCGTGAGGACCGATCATCGAGGTGTGCAAAGATTGATAGCCGTTCGCTTTTGGAATGGCAATGTAGTCTTTGACGCGACCTGGACGCGGCTTGTACAGGCTGTGCATCTGGCCCAGAACGCGATAGCAGGTGTCGGAATCACGGACGATCACGCGGAAGGCGTAGATATCCATAATCGAGTGAAAACGCTGCTCTTTAAGCACCATTTTGCAGTAGATGGAGTACAGATGTTTTTCGCGCCCGCTAACGCTGCACGGAATTCCCGCTTCCTGTAAACGCCCTTCGATTTCAGAGAGGATCTTTTGAATCATCTCTTTACGGTTGCCTCGTGCGGCTTTCACCACCTCTTTAATCACGCGATAGCGGTTTGGGTACAGCGCTTCAAAACCCAGCTCTTCCAGCTCGGTTTTAATGTGATGAATACCTAAACGGTGTGCCAGCGGGCTGTAGATTTCGAGAGTTTCACGGGCAATGCGGCGACGTTTATCCGGGCGAAGTGAGCCCAGCGTGCGCATGTTGTGGGTACGGTCTGCGAGTTTGATGAGTATGACGCGGATATCCTGCACCATCGCCATAATCATCTTGCGGAAGTTTTCGGCTTGCGCCTCTTTCTTGTCGCGGAATTTAAGCTTATCAAGCTTAGAGACCCCTTCCACCAGTTCGGCAACGCTTTTGCCAAACAGCTGTTCCATATCCTGGTAGGTGGCGGGGGTATCTTCGATCACGTCATGCAGCAGGGCGGCCATCAGCGTTTCATAGTCGAGTTTCATCTCGGCCAGAATACAGGCCACCGCTACCGGGTGCGTGATATAGGGTTCACCGCTTGAACGTGTCTGGCCCTCGTGAGCGTCACGTGCAACGAGATAAGCCTGCTGAAGACGTTTAATCTGGTCTTCAGGCAGGTAGGTTTGAATCAGCTGATTCAGGCTTTCAAACAGATACAAGGGCGACCCGCAGGTTTAATTAACGACGACCTTCAGCAATGGCGGTGACGGCCTGCAATTCTGCGGCTTCCTGCTCTTGCTGCTCCTGGCGCTCACGCACGTCGAGGATCTGATTGTTGATCAGACCTTCTTCGATTTCGCGAAGTGCAATAACGGTGGTTTTATCGTTTTCTTCCGGTACCAGCGGATCTTTACCGCCTACCTGCATCTGACGAGCGCGACGCGCGGCGACCAGCACCAGGTCAAAACGGTTACCAATTTTCTCTACAGCGTCCTGAACAGTTACGCGTGCCATACTTAAAATGCTCCACAGGTGAAGAAATGACTGGGCATGATACTGAAAGTGGGTTCAGTCTGCCAACAGTTTGGTGATTAATGCGTCATGTCGCTGCTTCTGGCGGCTCATACGCAGACGTTCTGCACGAAGAATGGTTTTGAGATCGCTGAGTGCGGCATCAAAATCATCATTCACAATAAGGTAATCATATTCCGCGTAATGGCTCATTTCTGCAACTGCCTGCTCCATACGCTTTGCAATCACTTCTTCGCTGTCCTGGCCGCGCCCACGCAGGCGGCGATCCAGCTCGTCTTTCGACGGCGGTAAAATAAAGATACTGCGGGAATCAGGCATTTTCTTGCGAATCTGCTGCGCACCCTGCCAGTCAATATCCAGGAACACGTTTACGCCGGTCGCCAGAACCTGCTCGATGGTTTCACGCGAGGTGCCGTAGTAATTACCGAACACTTCGGCATGTTCAAGAAACGCATCTCTGTTAATCATCGCCCGAAATTCGTCGTGATCCACAAAGAAATAGTGTTCACCGTGCACTTCACCAGGACGCGGCGCGCGCGTGGTGTGAGAAACAGAAACCTGTGTGTCGTACAACGGTTGGGTTTTTAACAGCGCCTGAATCAGGCTGGATTTACCCGCGCCACTAGGGGCAGAAACAATATAAAGCGTGCCTTGAGCCATGAGAGTCTTTTGTATGTGTTAGCGAAGAAGTCTTACATACGGGCTTATTATACACGTCGCCGCTCTGTGACGTAGCCTTTGTCACACTTTTTCCCCTGGATTGTTGAATTTTGCGTACCGTTTTCCGGTTTTACGCCCGTTTTGCTGCAACAAAAATAATCCCTGGATAACGCCTCGCAAACTGCGCTTTTGGCGTTAGCGCTCTGATGCGCATCGCGTTATACCTCTCGTCCGCTAAAGGAGGTGTTCGATGTGGCGATGGATAAGCTCAGTAATGTTGTTGTGGTGCGGCTATAGCCAGGCGGTGTGTCCGGTTTGGTCACCGGCAAAAGCAGAAAAAGAGATGGCGATGCTGGGGGCGCAGATCAAGCGCTGGGATGATGCGTACTGGAAACAGGGCGTGAGTGAGGTCAATGACGACGTTTACGATCGACTTAACGCGCGGCTGAAGCAGTGGCAGCGCTGCTTTGACAGCGAGTCCCCGGAACTTGCGATCCCCGCGCTTACCGGCAGCGTAAAGCATCCCGTTGCCCATACGGGTGTGCAAAAGGTTTCCAGTAAAGTGGCGCTTTCGCAATGGATGCGCGCGCGTCGCGATCTGTGGATGCAGCCAAAAGTCGATGGCGTTGCGGTGACGCTGGAGTATCGCAACGGCGCACTCGCTCGGGCAGTCAGTCGGGGCAATGGCATTCAGGGCGAAGACTGGACCGAACAGGTGCGCTTAATACCCGCAATCCCCAAAATGCTGCAAGGTGCGCTGGCAAACAGCGTATTGCAGGGGGAGCTTTTTCTGTTGAGCGAAGGGCACATCCAGCAGCAAATGGGTGGCATGAACGCCCGCGCGAAAGTGGCGGGAGCCATGATGCGGCAAACGGATAAATCACTGTTGAGCCGTATCGGTCTGTTTATCTGGGCCTGGCCGGACGGCCCGGCAACGATGCAGCAGCGCCTTGCAATCTTTGAGAATGCCGGTTTCAGCCATACGGTGCGCTATACGTTGCCAGCACGCTCCGTTGAGAGCGTCGGGAAACAGCGCGCGCACTGGCTGACATCGCCACTGCCGTTTGCAACGGATGGCATTATCGTTCGCTCTGGGAGTGAGCCATCGGGTGAACGCTGGCTGCCGGGCGAAGGGTACTGGATAGCGGCGTGGAAATATGACCCGGTTTCGCAAGTCGCACAGGTGAATGATATTCAATTTACGGTGGGAAGAACGGGCAAGATATCCGTAGTGGCCACGCTCGAACCGGTACTGATTGATGATAAGCGCGTGCAGCGGGTGAGCCTGGGCTCGGTCGAACGCTGGCAGAGGCTGGATATCGCGCCGGGAGATCAGATCCAACTGAGCCTTGCCGGGCAGGGGATCCCCCGGTTCGATAAGGTGGTCTGGCGGGGGCAGGACAGACAAAAGCCGCAGCCACGCACGGGGCGCTTCAATTCGCTGACCTGTTTTTATGCCTCACCTGGCTGCATAGAACAGTTTATTGCCCGGCTGACGTGGCTAAGCTCGAAGCAGGTGCTGGATATCGACGGCGTGGGGGAATCCGGCTGGCGTGCGCTTCATCAGGCGCACCGTTTTGAGCATATTTTCTCGTGGCTTTTGTTAACGCAGGCTCAGCTACGGGCGACTCCGGGGTTTTCTGCTGCGCGGGGAGAAGCACTATGGCACCGTTTTAATCTGACGCGCGATAAACCCTTTATCCGGTGGGTGACAGCGATGGGGCTACCGCTGGCTCGCGCTTCATTAAACGCCGTGGCGGGTATGTCTTGGCAGGAAATGCGCAGGCAAAATGTGACGGACTGGCGAGCGCTGCCGGGAACCGGGGAAGAGAAATCACAGCAAATCGTTCACTGGATCCATCAGCCACAGATCGATGCGCTGGCACACTGGCTTGCGAAGCAGCGCATTACCGGGTTTTAACTCAGTGGGCGTTGTGCTTGTAATGAAACACGGGCAGGCCGAGCTTCAGGCGCAGCGCCAGCATTCGGGCAGTAAAGCCGAACAGCAGCGTGGAGATTACCACGACATCGTGGTTAGAGACATAGTGCTGTAACGCAACGTAAAGCACCGCCGCCGCAAAAGAGATCCCCGCATACAGCTCTTTCTGGAAAACCAACGGGATGCGTTTGCAGAACATATCCCGCAGCACGCCACCAAATACCCCGGTGACCACGGCGGCGATGGTCGCAATAACCGGACCTTCACCCATATCCAGCGCGATTTGCGCGCCGATGATAGAGAAGACGATAAGCCCAAGCGCATCCAGTACCAGGAACAGCTTACGCAGATGGGGCATCACGGGGGCCACAATGGTCGTCAGCACCGCAGCCGTTGCCACGATGATGACGTACTCAGGGTTCTTCACCCAGCCGAGCGGGTAATGGCCCAGCAGCATATCGCGCACGGAGCCGCCGCCGAGTGCAGTCGCCGTGGCGATGATGATCACGCCGAAGGTATCCATGCGGCGGCGTCCGGCGGCCAGCGCCCCGGTCATCGCTTCTGCGGTAATGCCAATGAGATAAAGAATGTGAAGCAGCATATAACCTCCGGTATGAAGGGCTGGAGGTTAACGATTTGTGCGCAAGATCACGATTGAGATTTTCTAAGGCGAATCATTTTGACCTATAAATTTTTATCAATAACGCCAGGAAAAGGCTTGAGACTAGCGGTGGCAGGAAAAATTTCAGGATAAAGAGGATTAGAAATAATAATGGGTGGCATCGAGCGACACCACCCGTTAAGCATTACTCGATGTTCTGGATCTGCTCGCGCATCTGCTCAATCAGCACTTTCAGCTCGATCGCAGAGTTGGTTACTTCGGCGTTAATCGACTTGGACGCCAGGGTGTTCGACTCACGGTTGAACTCCTGCATCATAAAGTCGAGGCGTCGGCCTACCGCTTCTTTCTTCTTCAGAATGTTGTAGGTCTCTTTAACGTGCGCTTCCAGACGATCCAGCTCTTCGGCGACGTCAACGCGCTGCGCCATCAGCACCAGCTCTTGTTCCAGACGGGTGTTTTCCAGCTGAACTTCCGCTTCTTCCAGTTTGGCAACCAGGCGCTCGCGCTGCCATTGCAGCACTTCTGGCATGTGGGTACGCACTTTCGCGACTTCGGTGCTTACGCCTTCAAGACGCTGTTCGATCATGGCTTTCAGAGCCTGACCTTCGGTTTCACGGGCAACGATAAAGTCATCCAGCGTGCCGTCGAGCGCGGCAAGAATTTCAGAGGCGATGGCATCCAGATCCTGTTCACCGGCAGCCATAACGCCAGGCCAGCGCAGAATATCAACCGGGTTAATTTCACCCTCGTCGCTCTGCATTTTGACCCAGTTCGCCGCGTTTACGAGCTGTTTTGCCAGTTTTTCATTGAGGATCAGCTCGCCCTGCGCGCTGGCATCTGGCTCAAAGCGCAGATTACATTCCACTTTGCCGCGCGTCAGACGGGTACGGATACGCTCGCGCACAACAGGCTCAAGGCTGCGGAACTGCTCCGGCATACGGAAATAGGTTTCCAGGTAGCGCTGGTTTACCGAGCGCATTTCCCAGGTCGCGCTGCCCCAGCTGCCCTTGATTTCACGCCGGGCGTAGGCGGTCATACTGCGGATCATAGACATTCCCGTTTTTAAAGGAGAGATGGGGGGATTATAGCTTTCAGGGCTTTGTCAGGATAGGAATAAGCGCGTTTAATCCGTATAATGCGCAGCCACATTCGTTTCAAGCCGGAGAATTCATCATGCGTCCAGCAGGCCGTAGCGCTAATCAGGTGCGCCCCGTCACCCTGACCCGTAACTATACAAAACACGCTGAAGGCTCCGTGCTGGTTGAATTTGGTGACACCAAAGTCCTCTGCACCGCGTCCATTGAAGAAGGCGTTCCGCGTTTCCTGAAAGGCCAGGGCCAGGGGTGGATCACCGCTGAATATGGCATGTTGCCGCGCGCAACCCATACCCGTAACGCCCGTGAAGCGGCGAAGGGTAAGCAGGGTGGCCGTACTATGGAAATTCAGCGTCTTATCGCCCGTGCGCTGCGCGCGGCAGTTGATCTGAAAACGCTGGGTGAGTTCACCATTACCCTGGACTGCGATGTGATTCAGGCTGACGGCGGTACGCGTACGGCGTCTATTACCGGTGCCTGCGTTGCGCTGGCCGATGCCCTGAACAAACTGGTTGCCGCAGGCAAGCTCAAAACCAACCCAATGAAAGGGATGGTTGCCGCGGTTTCTGTTGGCATCGTTAACGGCGAAGCGCTTTGCGATCTGGAATATGTCGAAGATTCCGCAGCCGAAACCGACATGAACGTGGTGATGACCGAAGACGGTCGAATCATTGAAGTGCAGGGCACGGCGGAAGGCGAGCCGTTCACCCACGAAGAGCTACTCACCCTGCTGGCGCTGGCCCGAGGGGGAATCGAATCCATTGTAACGACGCAGAAGGCGGCGTTAGAAAATTGATTTTAAAGGCGACTGATGAGTCGCCTTTTTTTTTGCCTGTAAGACAGAGAAAACCAAAGGAGCAAATCCATGAAATCGTATCAGCGCCAGTTTATTGAGTTTGCGCTTAACAAGCAGGTACTTAAGTTTGGCGAGTTTACGCTGAAATCCGGGCGCAAAAGCCCCTATTTCTTCAACGCCGGGCTGTTTAATACCGGGCGCGATCTGGCACTGTTAGGCCGTTTTTACGCGGAAGCGCTGGTAGATTCAGGGATTGATTTTGACCTGCTGTTTGGCCCGGCCTACAAGGGTATTCCGATTGCGACCACCACGGCGGTCGCGCTGGCAGAACATCACGATCGCGATGTGCCGTACTGCTTTAACCGTAAAGAGGCCAAAACCCACGGTGAAGGCGGCAACCTGGTGGGCAGCGCGCTGCAAGGGCGCGTGATGCTGGTGGATGACGTGATCACCGCAGGCACGGCGATCCGCGAATCTATGGAGATCATTCAGGCCAACGGCGCAACGCTTGCGGGTGTGCTGATCTCTTTAGATCGTCAGGAGCGCGGGCGTGGCGAGATCTCGGCAATTCAGGAAGTAGAGCGTGACTACGGCTGTAAAGTGACCTCAATCATCACCCTGAAAGACCTGATTGCCTATCTGGAAGAGAAGCCTGAGATGGCGGATCATCTGGCGGCGGTGCGTGCGTATCGGGAAGAGTTTGGCGTTTAATTTTTTTGCCCGGTGGCGCTAGCGCTTACCGGGCCTACTGATCACTGCAACTGAGCAGCCACTAACGGCCAGCGGGCGTCAAAATCGTCCGTTGGACGATATTTGAATTCGCTGCGCACAAAGCGGGAGAGCATCCCTTCGCAGAAGGCCAGCACCTGGCTTGCCAGCAGCGTTTCGTCAGTGACATACCCTTCACCTTCGCGCATTTTTTTCTCGCGCAGCACTTGGCGCAACTGCGCTTCAATACGCTCAAAAAGCTGATTAATGCGGCCCTGAAGTCTGTCTTGTTCAAACATCAGCGCGTGGCCGGTGAGGATGCGGGTCAAACCTGGATTACGTTCACCAAAGCCCAGAATCAACAGCACAATCAGGCGCAGACGAGCGGTAGTATCCTTTTCGTCTTTCAGTATCAGATTGATGCGCGTGATCAGGCTGTCTTCGATGAACTCGATCAGGCTGTCAAACATGCGGGTTTTGCTGGGAAAATGACGATAGAGCGCTGCTTCAGATACGCCAACCGAGGCCGCCAGCTTTGCGGTGGTAATGCGCTGACTTCCATCGCTGGATTCAAGCATTAGAGCCAGAGACTGAAGTATTTCTTCGCGACGGTTCCTTTTCGCGGTTTGTTTTTCTGCCATGTTACAAAATACCCCTGAAAATAATCACTTGCCAGGCTGGCATCCACACAGCGACCGCAAACTGAC
This sequence comes from Enterobacter asburiae, assembly GCF_021440515.1. GTDB lineage: Bacteria > Pseudomonadota > Gammaproteobacteria > Enterobacterales > Enterobacteriaceae > Enterobacter > Enterobacter asburiae_E. Next base: position 82,455 of record NZ_JAKCMV010000028.1, read on the forward strand.
GTCTGCGGTTTGTTATTGCATTATGGCGCTGTGGAACGCGTGTTTATCGGCGGGTTATTTACGCCCGGAGTGGCCGAAGCCGCCTTCGCCGCGGTCGGTGGCATCAAACTCTTCCACCAGATTAAATTCTGCCTGCACGACAGGTACAAAGACCATCTGTGCGATACGCTCACCCGGTTCAATGGTGAAGCTGTCCTGACCGCGGTTCCAGACGGAAACCATCAGCTGACCCTGATAGTCAGAGTCGATCAGGCCGACCAGGTTACCCAGCACGATGCCGTGCTTATGGCCCAGGCCAGAGCGTGGCAGGATCACCGCCGCCAGGGACGGGTCAGCAATGTGGATTGCCAGGCCGGTCGGGAGCAGGGTGGTCGCACCCGGCGCCAGCTCTACGGCGTCATCGAGACAGGCGCGCAGGTCAAGACCGGCAGAGCCGGAGGTGGCATAGGTTGGCAGCGGGAATTGCTGGCCAACACGCGGGTCCAGAATCTTAACGTCGATTTTTTTCATCATAACGGGTAACGATCTCGTCCAGTAATTGTTGGCCCAGGAGTTCCTTGCGCTCAAGCGGTAAGACTTTATCTCCATCCTGCCAGAAAAGGTGCAGTGCGTTGCTGTCGCTGTTAAATCCCTGCGTGGACAGCGATACATCGTTCGCGCAAATCAAATCGAGGTTTTTGCGGGTACGTTTTTGCCGGGCATATTCTTCCACATTATTTGTTTCTGCGGCAAACCCAACAACGTAAGGACGATGGTTTTTTAATGCGGCGACACCGGCAACAATATCCGGGTTCTTGACCATTTTTATCGTTAATTCATCGCCTTGCTTTTTAATTTTTGCATCGGCAATAGTCTCTGCACGGTAATCAGCAACCGCCGCACAGCCGATGAAAATAGACTGCTTTTGCGCGTGCGCCTGTACCGCTGCTTCCATTTCCAGCGCCGTGGTGACGTCAATACGCTGGACAAAAGGGGGCGTCGGTAATGAAACCGGGCCGCTCACCAGCGTGACGTTTGCACCGCGTTTCGCCGCCGCCGCCGCGATCGCAAAGCCCATTTTGCCGGAGCTGTGATTGGTGATGTAACGCACCGGATCCAGCGGCTCGCGCGTTGGGCCCGCGGTAATCATGATGTTGAGATGTTGCAGATCGTTTACAGGCGAAAAATGGGCGGCGGCCATGTCGACAATGGTCAGCGGGTCGAGCATTCGCCCCGGACCGACATCGCCACAGGCCTGGCTGCCGCTGTCCGGCCCCCAGATCAGCAGACCGCGCGAGGCGAGCGTGTCCAGATTGTGCTGGGTGGCGGCGTTGCGATACATCTGCTGGTTCATCGCAGGCACAACCGCGACCGGCGCGGGCGTTGCAAGGCAGATCGTCGAGACCAGGTCGTTCGCCATACCGGCGGCAACGCGGGCGATAAGATCGGCGGTTGCCGGTGCCAAAATCACCAGGTCGGCCCACTTGCCCAGCTCAATATGCCCCATGGCGGCTTCGGCAGCGGGATCGAGCAGGCTGTCGGATACCGGGTATCCCGACACGGCTTGCAGGCTCAGTGGAGTAATAAAGGCTTTGCCGCCTTCGGTTATCGCGACCCGCACATCGGCCCCGCGCTCGCGCAAACGGCGTACCAGCTCCGGCGCCTTATAGGCAGCGATGCCGCCGCTTACGCCAAGAACGATTTTTTTACCGGCCAGGCTCATCATGATTCTTTCCTGTTGGGTTTCACCAGAGAGCGGGCATTTTATCACAATCCAAAATGTGGGGTGCTTTTGTCCTTCGGTCACTTTGCGAGGCGTTACGCAAGAATGAAAACTGCGCGTCGAAGGCCGGGGTAGGCTGTGGCAGCATAACGGCAGACACAAGGAGACAGGGATATGGAAAGCGTTTTACCGATGCTGCCGCGTGAAAAATTGCTCAATTTTGGCGTCACGTCGCTCAGGGATGATGAACTGTTGGCCCTTTTTTTACGCACGGGGAGCCCGGGGAAGACGGTCTTTACGCTGGCGCGCGAGCTGCTGCATCATTTCGGTTCGCTTTCGGGCTTGCTGACCGCCGAGCTTGCGGATTTTAAGCACGTCGAGGGCATCGGCGTGGCGAAATATACTCAGTTAAAAGCTATCGCGGAGCTGGCCCGGCGTTTTCACAGCGTGCGAATGCTTGAGGATAACCCGCTATTAACCCCTGAAATGACGCTCGATTTTCTGCAAAGCCAGCTGACGGATGCCGAACGAGAGATCTTTATGGTGATCTTTGTTGATAATAAAAATCGGGTGCTGAAACACAGCCATCTGTTCTCGGGAACGCTGAACCATGTTGAGGTGCATCCGCGAGAAATTGTGCGGGAAGCGATAAAAGTGAATGCAGCGGGCGTGATCCTCGCGCATAATCACCCGTCTGGCTGTGCGCAACCGAGCAGAGCCGACAAAGAGATCACCGCGCGCATCATCAAATGCTGTCAATTCATGGACATTCGTGTCCTTGATCATTTGATAATCGGTCGCGGTGAGTACGTTTCTTTTGCAGAACATGGTTGGATTTAGACCATTTCACGCGATCCATCGGGATCTTTGTCTGTTCGGGACTTGAGCACATCGCTGAGTCAGCGTATACTACGCCACCTTTGAGAATCTCGGGTTTGGCATTTGGGCCTGGCAATCGAGAGTTCACTTAGAACTATGCGATGACCGGGCTGTAAAGCCTGACGAGGCGCCGATACCCCATACGAAGCTCGAGCTAATTTGATTTTTGGAGAATAGACATGTCCCGAGTCTGCCAAGTTACTGGCAAGCGTCCGGTGACCGGTAACAACCGTTCCCACGCACTGAACGCGACTAAACGCCGTTTCCTGCCGAACCTGCACTCTCACCGTTTCTGGGTTGAGAGCGAGAAGCGTTTTGTCACCCTGCGTGTATCTGCTAAAGGTATGCGTGTTATTGATAAGAAAGGCATCGATACAGTTCTGTCCGAACTGCGTGCCCGTGGCGAAAAGTACTAAGTACTTAAAGAGGAAATAAATCATGGCTAAAGGTATTCGCGAGAAAATCAAGCTGGTTTCTTCTGCTGGTACAGGTCACTTCTACACCACCACGAAGAACAAACGTACTAAGCCGGAAAAACTGGAACTGAAAAAGTTCGATCCAGTTGTACGCCAGCACGTACTGTACAAAGAAGCTAAAATCAAATAATTTTAGTCTCCTTGTATTGAAAAACCCCGCATCTGCGGGGTTTTTTGCATTCTGCTTTCTGACTTTCTCAACGGAGGAACCATGCCTGAATTACCAGAGGTAGAGACCAGCCGACGCGGTATCGAACCTCACCTTGTGGGTGCGACCATTCTTCATGCTGTCGTGCGTAACGGTCGTCTTCGCTGGCCGGTTTCCGATGAGATCCATGCCTTAAGCGACAAACCGATCCTCAGCGTCCAGCGCCGCGCGAAATACCTCCTGCTGGAGTTGCCCGACGGCTGGATAATTATCCACCTGGGGATGTCCGGCAGCCTGCGCATTCTCACGGAGGAGCTGCCCGCAGAAAAGCATGACCACGTTGATCTGGTGATGAGCAACGGCAAAGTGCTGCGCTACACCGATCCGCGCCGCTTTGGCGCGTGGCTGTGGACCAAAGAGCTTGAGGGGCACAGCGTGCTGGCGCATCTGGGGCCAGAGCCGCTCTCAGAGGCGTTTAACGCACAGTACTTGCAGGCGAAGTGCGCGAAGAAGAAAACCCCGATCAAGCCCTGGCTGATGGACAACAAGCTGGTGGTGGGCGTGGGGAATATCTACGCCAGTGAATCGCTGTTTGCGGCCGGTATTCATCCTGACCGACTGGCGTCATCGCTGTCGGCGCAGGAGTGCGAGCTGCTGGTGAGAGTGATTAAAGCGGTGCTGCTGCGCTCGATTGAGCAGGGCGGGACAACGCTGAAAGACTTCCTGCAAAGCGACGGTAAGCCGGGCTATTTTGCCCAGGAGCTACAGGTTTATGGCCGTAAAGGCGAGCCGTGCAGAGTGTGTGGAACGCCGATTATTGCCACGAAGCACGCCCAGCGCGCCACGTTTTACTGCCGTAACTGCCAGAAATAACACGGCGCAGGCCCGGTAAGCTCAGCACCACCGGGCAATCAAAACGCTTACTGAAGCTTTGCCATCAGCGCCTGATGAACGTTTGCCGGCAGGAAATGGGTCACATCGCCGGCATGGCGCGCCACTTCTTTAACCAGCGACGATGAAATAAACGACCACTCTTTTGACGGCATCAGGAACACGCTTTCCAGCTCCGGCATCAGGTGGCGATTCATGTGCGCCAGCTGCATTTCATACTCGAAGTCTGCCACCGCGCGTAAGCCGCGGATCAGGATATTGGCCTGCTGCGCACGGGCGAAGTTCGCCATCAGATCGCTGAACCCGACGACCTCGACGTTCGGCAGATGGGCGATGGCATCGGTAGCGAGAGCAACGCGCTCGTTGAGATCGAACATCGGTTTTTTGCTCGGGCTGGCGGCAATCGCCAGAATCACCGTATCGAACATGCTGGCCGCACGGGTGATGATATCAAGATGCCCGTTAGTGATGGGATCGAAGGTACCCGGATAAATCGCTTTTGTGCTCATGGCTCACGTTTTCTCTGAGTAGCCGCGGCTAAGCGCCCACAGCTCGGTGTATTTGTTGAAAGTATACTGGGCATTCACCACCGCCAGTAACCAGCCCTGTTTCCCGTCCAGCACGCCGCCGCGCAGCAGCAGCGTTTTCAGAAACGCACCCAGCGTATGGGTAAAAATCCCGCCCAGCGTGGCCTTCTTGCCGCGCTGGTGACGCTCCTGCGCCCATGCGGTCGCATAGTTGAGCTGTTTACGCTGGAAGCTGGCGAAATCGCGACAGGTGAGGTGCAGCAGGTCGCCAGAGAGCGCAATCACCGGCGCGTTATCGCAGGCCAGGGATTCATGCACCAGGTTGGCGTTGTACTGATAGCGTTCGCGCTCATACAGGCGCATCACGCGATCCGGATACCAGCCGCTGTGGCGCATAAAGCGGCCCAGGAAATAGTTACGGCGCGCGATGCTGTAGACCGCCCCGGGCTGAGGTGCGGCCAGCACGGTCTGAATGGCCTGTCGAAGCTCGGGGGTAACGCGCTCGTCGGTATCGATCATCAGCACGTAGTTGCCGGAGGCCAGGGACTGGGCGCGCTGGCGTTGAATACCGTAACCCTGCCAGTCGGTGTTACTGTGGACCTTCACACCTGCCGCGCGGGCGACCTCCACCGTGTTGTCCTCACTGCCTGAATCGAGGAGGACAATTTCGTCGGCCCAGTCCACAGAGGCCAGGCAATCGGGAAGTAGGTCGGAGGCGTTTTTGGCGATCATCACGACCGACAGACGCGTAGACATTAGTGGCTCCGCTGAGGCAGATAAGGTTGAAGAAGTTGCAGCAGACGGGTCAATGCGCCCTGGTTCTGGTGCAGCACTTCGACGGCGTGGCGGCCGTACCACAGGCGGTAATCTTCGTCGGTCAGCAGGGTTGAAACCTCTTTGACCACCGAGTCCGCGTCGGTCACGGTGATTAAGCCGTCGGCTTGCTGCAATTTAGCGCAGATATCTTTGAAGTTAAACGTGTGCGGCCCCATCAGCACCGGGATGGCGTGTGCCGCTGGCTCCAGCGGGTTATGACCACCGCGCTCGACCAGGCTGCCGCCCACAAAGGCGAGATCTGCGATTCCGTACAGTAGCATCAGCTCGCCCATCGTATCGCCAATCACCACTTGGGTGCTGCCGGACGGGATTTCACCGCTGCTACGCAGGGTGAAGCTGAAGCCGCCTTTTTGCACCATCTCGCGGGCGTCCTTGAAACGCTCCGGGTGGCGAGGCACCAGAATCAGCAGTAAATCCGGGAATTTTTCCAGCAGCTTGCGGTGGGCCTGGAGGATGATCTCCTCTTCGCCGTCGTGGGTGCTGGTCGCGATCCAGACCTGACGACGCGGTGCCCACTGGCGACGCAGCGTGACCGCGCGGGCAGCGAGTTCAGGGGTGACCGAAATATCAAACTTCAGGCTGCCTGTGACCGCAAGCTGGTTGCGCTTCAGGCCAAGCGCAACAAAGCGCGCGGCGTCTTCTTCGTTCTGTGCGGCAATCAGCGTGATCTTGCTGAGCAGTCGGCGCATAAATTTGCCCAGCTTGCCGTAGCCCTTCGCCGAGCGCTCAGAGAGGCGGGCGTTGGCAATAACCAGCGGGATCTTACGGGCGTGAAGCGCGGAAATCATGTTTGGCCACAGCTCGGTTTCCATCACGATCACCAGCTTAGGGCTGACGGTGTTCAGGAAGCGGTTCATGGCGCAGGGCAAATCGTAAGGCAGATAGACGTGATGCACGTCTTTGCCGAATGCGGAGAGGGCGCGCTCGGAGCCGGTCGGCGTCATGGTGGTGACGGTGATCGGCAGCGACGGATAACGGTGGCGCAGGGCGCGAACCAGCGGGATCGCCGCCAGGGTTTCGCCAACAGAAACGGAGTGCAGCAAAATACCGTCCGGCACGACTTTGTTGCGGCAATAGCCATAGCGTTCAGCCCAGCGTTTTCGGTACGCAGGCGCTTTACGGCTACGAAGCAACAGTCGCAGCCACACCAGTGGCTGAATGATGTAGAGCAGGGCGGTATACAACAATTCCAAGCGATTTATCCGTTTTTTAGTTTCGGCGGGCAAATTCTAAGCATTTAGGCCAGGTAAAGCTATCTCTTATGCCAGATACCGCTTCAAACGGAAATAGCGTCGGCCCAGGCGCCAGTGCTGGCGCAGCCCGCGGGCGTTTTTCCAGATCAGCGTCCAGATGCCGCGGTCAAACAGTTCGCGGATGATTTCACGCTTTTTGCTCAGATCGCCGATATTGTTGATGGCGTGCAGGATGCCCAGACCCTCTTTGGCAATCTGCCACTGGCAGGCCGGTACGCGGCGTACGGCGTCCGGGTGGCGCTTGTTAATCGCGTCCAGCATTTCGAGGATTTTCATGTAATGACGGGCGTTGCGCATACGCGTGTCGTCCGTGCCCGGCGTGTGGGATACCGATGCCGAGTGGATCAGGTAGTCGTAGAAGGTTTCGTCGGTGTACTGCACGCGTTTAGCGGTCAGCAGCACTTCGGTGGTCCACGGAATATCCTGATGGCGCAGGCCATGTTCAAAGGTGAAGCCCTGCTCTTTGATAAACGCGTGGCGATAGATATTCAGCCAGGTTACATGCAGGAACTTACGCGACGCCAGCGCGCGTTGCAGCCAGGTTGGGCCGTCCAGCACGTCGGTGGATTGCAGCTTGTCAGACGGGAAGATTTTTTTCGACGGTCTTCCGTCATCGTAGATGTAGGTGCCGTTACAGGTGGCGACGTCAAGATCGTTCTTTTTCGCCATCTCAAGCAGGCGCGGGTACATGCCCGGGTAAATCACATCATCGATGTCCGGGAAGGCAACGTATTCGCCGGTCGCCACGGCGAGGCCGGTATTACGCGCGGCAGATACGCCCTGGTTGGCCTGGTCGATGACTTTATAAAAAGGGAATTCACTGGCGTACTGCGCGATGATGGCAGCGGAGTTATCGCTTGAACCATCGTTCACAACGACGAGTTCCAGACTGTCCAGATGTTGAGCTTTGATGCTGTCGAAAAATGCGCTCAGGAATTTTTCACCGTTGTAGACGGCGACGACAAGGCTCAATAAAGGTGTGTCGGACATGCTTTCTCCGTTGTGTTCAGGGCAGGCCACCCATGTTGGTGATACCATTCGTGCTGTATTATATCGGGTGGATACTAAAAACATATGCCTGGAGGGACAAAGATCCCGTCGGGCGGCAAATTAGCGTCACGCTGGCGAGATTCTTAACAGGAAATGTATGCATATTGTTCACACTGAAGCAGACGGTGGTAAAGGCGGACAGCCTTTGCGCATTATTAACGAATCGTTAGGGATGATTCAGCGTGGCCATCAGGTGACCGTACTTTGCCCGGATACCGCGCCGCTCAACGCGATGGCGCGCAGTGCCGGGTTAACGGTGGTCACCATGCCGTTAAAGCGTAAAAATCTCAAAAACCTGCAACAGCTGCGCTGCTGGCTGAAGGACAACCGCCAGTCTATTGATGTAATTAACAGCCATAACTCCGCCGATACCTGGCTGGTGGCGCTGGCAAACCTGACCCTGTCGAACCCGGTGCCGCTGGTGCGCACGCGCCACGCTTCCGGCGTGCCGCGCAACAACTGGACCACCCGCTGGCTGTTCCGTAAAGCCTGCGCGCATATCGTCACTACCGGCGAGGCGCTGCGCCATCAGGTCGCGAATATCGGCGTGCCGATGTCCCAGAGCACTTCGGTGCCGAGCGGTGTCGATACGCAGCGTTTCCATCCGGCGGATAAGCACGAGGCTCGCGCCCACTGTGGCTTATCGCAGGACGATATCTGGCTTGGCGTGGTGTCGCATCTGCGCCCAAATAAAGGCCACAGCGTGCTGCTGCGTGCTCTGGCGGCGATTGATAATCCGCAGATCAAGCTGGCGATTGTCGGGGAAGGCCCGCATAGAGCGACGCTGGAACAGGAAATTGCGGCGCTGGGGCTACAGCAGCGCGTGACGATGGCGGGGCATCAGCCCGATCCGGAGCGCTGGTTCCCGGCGTTTGATATTGCCCTTAGCCCGTCGCACGACATGGAAGGGGTGCCGCAGGGCGTCTTGCAGTCGCTGGCGTCGCGGATCGCCACTATTGCCACCGATGCGGGCGGCACGGGGGATGCGGTGATTAACGGTCAGACGGGGATCTTGATCGCGCAGCGCGATGAAAAAGCGCTGCACGATGCGATTGTGACGCTCTGTGATGACGCGGCGCTTCGCGAGACGCTGGCGCAGCAAGGTTACGATTACCTGACCACCCACTTCACCCGCGAATGTATGCTCGACGCAATGGAGAAGGTTTTCTCCGATGCGGCTCAGCGCAGCAGATCGCGATAAAGCGCCTGTAGCTCTTTCGCCATCCGCTCCAGAGTATAAGGTTCAGCCGTTGCGCGCGCGGCGGCTGAATAGTTAACCCCCTCATTGCGCCCCTTGAGCCAGCTGGCGATCGCCTGTTGATAGCCGGTGCTGTCCAGCGCGTCGCGCACCCAGCCGTTTTCTCCCTCGATTATCCACTCCGCCGCGCCGCAGCCGTGGCTGGTCAGCAGCGGCAGACCGCAGGCCAGCGCCTCGACGCAGACGTTCGGGAACGGATCGTAAAGCGTCGGGAGGATCAGCGCGTCCGCCGTGCCATACACCTCGCGCACGTCGGAAACCGGGCCGAGGAAGCGCACGCGCGCTGCCACGCCAAGCGTCTGCGCCAGCTTTTCGAACTTCCGCGCATGTTTGTCCCGCCCGGCAACCAGCAGCCAGACGTCCGGGTGCGGCACGATGGCGCGCAGCGCGGTGGCAACGCCTTTACGGCTAAAGCCAGAGCCGACATACGCCAGCACCGGGGCACTCTCGGGGATGCCGAGCGCGCTGCGCTGCGAACGCGCACGCACGTCGGGGCTGAAATGCGCCGTGTCCACGCCGTTGTAGATCACCGTCAGCCTGTCATCCGGCAGCCCGAAGCGGCGGGCAATATCGTCGCGCACCATCTTCGAGTTGCAGATCACGGTACGCAGCTGCGGGTGGGTAAACATCTGCGCTTCGGCCTGCAAAATGTAGCGGTGATAGCGGCTGAAGGACTGCGCCCAGCGCGCCAGCGGCGACAGGATGCGACCATACTGCTCAAGCCAGGTGGCGTGAACGCCGTCGCCCGCGCGGAAGATGGTCGCGCCGGGAATGCGCTCGTGGCTTTGCACAATATCGAACTGCGCAAAATGCGAGGCCGCTTCCGCCGCAAAGCCGGATTCCCGGGCGATGCGGTTACGAAACGGCGGATTGACCGTCAGGGTTTTCCAGCCGGAGGCATCTTCCCACTGGCGGGCGATCAGCGTGACGTCGAGGGACGTATCCTGCGCCAGCACGTTCAGCGCGCGGGAGACAAACCGCTCCGCGCCGCCGTTGGGGTTGTAGGTCTGTCGGACGATAGCCAGCTTCATGCCGGAGCGTCCAGCAGCAGCGTGTCGATGGCGCTTAATACCTGCTGCGGGGTAATGGCGGTGATGCAGTCAGACACGCCGCTGTCGCCGCAGCCCGCTTTACCGCAGGGCTGGCAGGTAAACCCGGCGGTGATGACGCGATAGTTCACGCCCCACGGTGCCCACTTAATCGCTCCGGTCGGGCCAAAGATGGCGATTGTCGGCGTGCCCACCGCGCTGGCCAGGTGCATCGGCATGGAGTCCACGCCGAAGTAAATCCGCGCGTGCTTCATCAGGGCGCCCAGCTCTTTCAGGTTCAGCTGACCGCTTAAATCAAACACCGGCTGGGTGAGCGCGGCGCGCAGCGCGTCCATATAGGCCTGCTCTTCTTTCGACGGTGCCGCAGAAAGAACAATCGGCAGGCCGCGTGCCGCTAAATTATCAATCGTGGCGGCCAGCTTGTTGATATCCCAGGCTTTAAACATCCAGCGCGAGGTCGGATGCACCAGAATGTAGGATTTGCTCTCAAGGCCGAAAGCCGCCAGCTTTTCAGCCACGGAGGCTTCGGCGGCATCGCCCGGCACAAACAGGGTGTGTTTGTCTTCGTCGGACTGCGGATGGATGCCGATCCGGCGCAGGGCGTCCAGGTTCACTTCAACCATATGGCGGCTGTTGTCCTGAATCGCCGGGTAGAGCGTGGTGAAGGATTTCACCCAGCGACGACGCGCCAGGCCGCCGCGTTTGTCCGGCTTAAAGCCCACGGAGACGCGCGGCTTAAGGCGACGCGCCAGACGCGCCCCGTGCCAGTGTTCGGTCAGGTTGATCAGCACGTCGTACTGACGGCCTTTCAGGGTGTTTACCAGCGCGCGGTACAGACGGAACTGCTCGAACCAGCCCTTCTTGCGCCAGTTGCGGCCAATAGTATGCACTTGATCGATATACGGATGGCTGGTCAACATCGCCTGGGTGTCGTCATACACCAGGGCGTCGACCTCAACGTTCGGCCAGTTCTTCTTCAGCACGGTAAAGACCGGTGAAGTCAGCAACACGTCACCGTGGTGACGCAGCTTAATAATCAGCACGCGCTTCGGTGGGCGCTCCGCTGAGAAAAAATCAGACATAGGCTCTCTCTGCTGCCAGCAAAGGCTCTAATTGCGCAAATACCGCAGCGGCGCTGAGGTCGCTCAGCTGCGATGAATGTTCCGGGCGGCAGATATATTGATTTTTTCCATAGCCGCCGATAAGGCCCGGGTCCGTGGGGCCGTAAAGCGTAATATTAGGTCTGTCCAGCGCCGCCGTCAGGTGGCTCAGGCCGGTATCGACAGAGACCACTGCCGCTGCGCCAGCCAGCTCTTGCGCCACGCCGTCGAGCTTCATGCGCGGCAGGACCTCCACGAAATCAAAGCCTTCCGCAAGGCGCTTTGCGCGCGCTTCTTCGTGCGGCGCACCCCACGGGAGCTTGATGCGCAGGCCGGACGTGCTCAGCAGGCCGATAAGCTCGCGCCAGTGGGCTTCCGGCCAGTGTTTATCGTCGCGCGTGGTAGCGTGCAGAAAAATGAGATAAGGCGCGGCTTCTTGCTTCGAAGGGTGGAGAAAATGCTGCGATATTGCGTAATCGCCCTGGGTTTCGGGTTTCGCATAGCCGAGGCTTTTAGCAAACAGCTCCCGGGTGCGTTCCACGGCGTGCTGCTGCTTTGCAATGTGGTGACGGCGGTTGTAGAACAGGCTCGCCAGCGGTTCACGGGCGCTTTGCCAGTCCATGCCGTGCTTTACGCCGTGCGCCAGACGCGTCACAAGCGCCGCGCTTTTCACCAGCCCCTGCGCGTCGATAATCGCATCGTAACGCTCTGCCTGCACCGCTTCGCGAAAGGCATTGCGCTCGGCTTTAATCGGGGCGGAGAACCAGGCTTTGCGCCAGCGGCGAATCGCTACCGGGATCGCGCGGTCGACCGCTTCGTGCCAGGTGGGGATCTGCGCGAAGCCCTCTTCCACCACCCAATCAAAACGAATGCCGGGGATGGCCCGCATGGCGTCCGTCAGCGACGGCAGCGTGTGCAGAACATCGCCCATCGAAGAGGTTTTAACGATCAATACCCGCATCCGTTATCCTTCTTCGCTCAACAGCAGTTCGTTGAGTTCTTCGAGCACGCGCTCGGGCGTGATGTCGATCAGGCTCTGATGATAGCCTTCTGCGGCGTCCCCTTTACGCACCTTGTGATAGCCGGTGATAAGGCGGATCACGCGCGCTTTGTGCGACAGCGGCGGGGTGAAGTCCGGGCTGCTAGGGCCATACAGGGCAACCAGCGGGCGGTTAAGCGCGGCGGCAACGTGCATCAGACCGGAATCGTTGGTGACCACGGCTTTACAGGCGCCGATCAGAATGACCGCCTGCTCCAGCTGGGTCTCCCCGGCCAGATTGCGGCACCATGCCTGCTGCTCAATACTCAGCGCGGCCAGGATTTCGTTACCCGCGTCGTGATCTTTCGCAGAGCCGAACAGGACAATCTGATGGCCTTCGTCAATCAGCTGCTTCGCCAGCTCGGCGTAGTGATAGTGCGGCCAGCGCTTCGCCGGGCCGAACTCGGCGCCAGGGCAGAAGCCGATCATCGGGCGTTCAGACGACAGTCCGAACGCGTTGCAGGTCTGGGATTTTTCGCCGTCGTTTACCTGAAGCTGCGGCCACAGCAGCGGCTGCGGCAGATCCTTCGCGCTGCGCATCACGCCTTTGTCGTAGGCCAGCGCCACGTAGCGCTCCACCATCAGCGGCCAGGCCTCTTTATCCAGCACGCGGGCGTCGTTCAGCAGGCCGTAGCGCATTTCGCCGCGCCAGCCGGTGCGATGCGGAATGCCCGCAAAGAAAGGAACTAACGCGGATTTAAATGAATTAGGCAGGACATACGCGCGGTCGTAGCGCTTATCGCGCAGGCTAAGGCCGAGTTTGCGGCGTTCGCCAATTTCCAGCGCCCCGTGGCCGAGCGGCATCGGGATCGCGTCGTTTACTTCCGGCATACGCGACAGCAGCGGACGGCACCATGCGGGTGCCATCACGTCGATTATCGCCTGGGGATAGCGCGCCTTGAGCGTGCGATAGAGACTTTGCGACATCATCATGTCGCCCACCCATGACGGGCCGATCACCAGTATCCTCATTGGTTGTCTGCCTTACGCGTCGCGGTTCAGCCAGGCCATATACTCCGTTACGCCTTCGGCAACGGTCTTGAACGGCTTGTCGTAACCTGCTGCGCGCAGATTGGTCAGATCGGCCTGAGTGAACGCCTGGTAGCGGCCTTTGAGCTTGTCCGGGAACGGAATGTACTCGATGCTGCCTTTTTTGTGGTACGCCAGCGTCGCGTCTGCCACCGCCTGGAAGGACTCCGCGCGGCCCGTGCCCAGGTTGAAGATGCCGGACACGCCGTTTTCCCAGAACCACAGGTTGACTGCGGCAACGTCGCCCACGTAGACGAAGTCACGCTTGAAGCCGTCGCTGCCTTCGAACAGTTTCGGGCTTTCGCCGTTGTTCAGCTGGGTGTTCAGATGGAACGCCACGCTCGCCATGCTGCCTTTATGGCCTTCGCGCGGCCCGTAGACGTTGAAGTAGCGGAAGCCGACAATCTGCGAATTCGCTTCTGGCAGAACCTGACGCACGTACTCGTCGAACAGGAACTTGGAGTAGCCGTAAACGTTCAACGGCTGCTCGTATTCGCGGGATTCGATGAAGTCAGAGGTACGCCCGCCGTAGGTTGCCGCCGATGAGGCGTACAGGAACGGAATTTCACGCTCCAGGCAGTAGTGCAGGATCTCTTTGGAGTACTGATAGTTGTTATCCATCATGTACTTGCCGTCCCACTCGGTGGTGGAAGAGCACGCGCCTTCGTGGAAGATGGCTTCAATGTCGCCGAACTCCTCACCTGCCATAATCTGGATAAGGAAGTCTTCTTTATCCATGTAATCAGCGATGTTCAGATCGACCAGGTTTACAAATTTGGTGCCGTCTTTCAGGTTGTCCACCACCAGGATGTCGGTGATGCCTTTGTCATTGAGCGCTTTAACAATGTTGCTGCCGATAAAGCCCGCGCCGCCGGTAACGATGATCATAACTGTAACCTTTGAAGTGTGGAGCCCGGGGACAATCCCGGACGCTAATGTCTTTATCATATCATTACAATGCCCAGTCTTCAGCCATTCACCGATATGCAGCAGGGGTACGCGTGATTTATGCTGCAAAAACGACAAGAGATAATGTGTCATCTCGTCAGGAAGTATAGGTTTGGGTAATATGTGCCGAAATTTGCCGAGTCTGGAGAATTGCAATGCGTGGTGATTTTTACAAACAGTTAAACAGCGACCTGGACACCGCACGTGCGGAAGGGTTGTTCAAAGAAGAGCGCATTATCACGTCTGCGCAGCAGGCGGATATCACCGTTGCCGACGGCAGCCACGTGATCAACTTTTGCGCGAACAACTATTTAGGTCTTGCGAATCACCCTGAGCTGATTGCCGCGGCGAAAAACGGCATGGACACCCACGGTTTTGGGATGGCCTCCGTGCGCTTTATCTGCGGTACCCAGGACAGCCACAAGCAGCTGGAGCAAAAGCTGGCGAGTTTCTTAGGCATGGAAGATGCGATCCTGTACTCCTCCTGCTTCGACGCCAACGGCGGTCTGTTTGAGACCCTGCTGGGCGCAGAAGACGCGATTATCTCCGACGCCCTGAACCACGCCTCCATCATCGACGGCGTGCGTCTGTGCAAAGCGAAGCGTTTCCGCTACGCCAACAACGATATGGTCGAGCTGGAAGCGCGCCTGAAAGAGGCCCGTGAAGCGGGTGCTCGCCACGTGCTGATCGCCACCGACGGCGTGTTCTCCATGGACGGCGTGATCGCCAACCTGAAGGGCGTGTGCGACCTGGCGGACAAATACGACGCGCTGGTGATGGTCGATGACTCTCACGCGGTCGGTTTTGTTGGCGAAAACGGCCGTGGCTCCCACGAATACTGCGACGTGATGGGCCGCGTGGACATCATCACCGGTACGCTGGGCAAAGCCCTCGGCGGCGCGTCCGGCGGCTATACCGCCGCGCGTAAAGAGGTGGTTGAGTGGCTGCGCCAGCGCTCCCGCCCGTATCTGTTCTCCAACTCCCTGGCGCCGGCTATCGTTTCTGCCTCTATCAAAGTGCTGGAGATGGTGGAGTCAGGCGCTGAGCTGCGCGATCGTCTGTGGTCGAACGCTCGTCTGTTCCGCGAAAAAATGAGCGCCGCAGGGTTCACCCTCGCCGGTGCCGATCACGCGATCATCCCGGTGATGCTGGGCGATGCGGTCGTGGCGCAGCAGTTTGCCCGCGAGCTGCAAAAAGAGGGGATTTACGTCACCGGATTCTTCTTCCCGGTGGTGCCAAAAGGTCAGGCGCGTATCCGCACCCAGATGTCTGCGGCGCATTCGCCTGAACAAATTGAACGTGCGGTGGAAGCCTTCACCCGCATCGGCAAACAGCTGGGCGTCATTGCCTGAGGACGTATGATGAAAGCGTTATCCAAACTGAAAGCGGAAGAAGGGATTTGGATGACCGACGTGCCGGAGCCGGAAGTCGGTCATAACGATCTGCTGATCAAAATTCGTAAAACCGCGATTTGCGGGACTGACGTGCATATCTACAACTGGGATCAGTGGTCGCAGAAGACTATTCCGGTGCCGATGGTTGTCGGTCATGAATACGTCGGCGAAGTGGTCGGCATTGGTCAGGAAGTGAAGGGCTTTAAGATTGGCGATCGCGTGTCTGGCGAAGGCCACATCACCTGCGGCCACTGCCGTAACTGTCGCGGCGGTCGTACGCACCTGTGCCGCAACACCGTGGGCGTGGGCGTTAACCGTCCGGGCTGTTTCGCAGAATACCTGGTGATCCCGGCGTTTAACGCGTTCAAAATCCCGGACAACATCTCTGACGATCTGGCCTCTATCTTTGACCCGTTCGGCAACGCGGTACACACGGCGCTATCCTTCGACCTGGTGGGTGAAGACGTGCTGGTTTCCGGCGCGGGCCCGATCGGCATTATGGCCGCAGCGGTGGCGAAGCACGTCGGCGCGCGCAACGTTGTGATCACCGACGTGAACGAGTACCGCCTGTCGCTGGCGCGCAAAATGGGCGTCACCCGCGCGGTGGACGTGTCTAAAGAGAGCCTGTCCGACGTGATGGAAGAGTTGGGCATGACCGAAGGCTTTGACGTGGGTCTGGAGATGTCCGGTGCGCCACCGGCGTTCCGTACCATGCTCGACACCATGAACCACGGTGGCCGTATCGCGATGCTGGGTATTCCACCGTCAGATATGTCTATCGACTGGAACAAGGTCATCTTTAAAGGTCTGTTCATCAAAGGCATCTATGGCCGCGAGATGTTCGAAACCTGGTACAAGATGGCGGCGCTGATCCAGTCTGGTCTGGATCTGTCTCCTATCATCACCCATCGTTTCTCCATCGATGAGTTCCAGCAGGGCTTTGACGCGATGCGTTCAGGGCAGTCCGGGAAAGTGATTTTGAGCTGGGATTAATGGTATCTCTGGCACCCGAATTGCCGGGTGCCATAACGGTTTTAGTGGTTTGACTTTGCCCGGGTTACTTGTTAACTTCTGGCGAATTTTTCTCCATTCTGTCTTCTCCGCGCGGACATCTTTTGCAGTCGAATCGATTTCGTCAGGAAAGCATTGTCCAGGCTTATCAGGTCATTATGTCCACACTGTTTTCTCAAAAACTGGTTTCTACACCTGCCCGTTTCACGACCCTTGTGTCTGTCTTCATTTCGCTGCTAATAGTTATTAGCGTTAATATTCTCAATGCTAAATATAATGCCGTGATTAACAGAACCCTGGTGTTCTTATTAATCGTGCTGACGCTCAAGTGCATCAATAATAAATTTATTAGAAACGTTCTGGCGGCCGTTTTATTAATTCCGGTGGCGGCAGATGTTACGCTTCAGTTATATGCGTGGAACAATTTTAATTCCTCATTCAGCTATGGATTTGCCCTCAGCGTGTTAAATACCACGCCCGGTGAAGCAAGCTCGATGCTGGGACTGTACTGGCGAGACTGCCTGACCTTCGTGGCAATCTCCGCGCTGTTCATCTTTACCGCCAACACCGGCTGGTGGCCCATAGCGCCGCGTTTTCGCCGCTGGCCGGGCATTGCTCTGGTCCTGACGCTGCTTGCCTTTTTCGGCCAGGCCTTGCAGCACCAGCTGCGCAAAAGCAGCGTTGAAAGTCTGACCCAGCGCGTAGTGCAGGCAACGCCCGTCAGCACCGCGAAAGTGTTTATGCAGGCGATTGAAGATAACGCGGTGGTTGCCAATATCGGCAATAACATCCCTGATTACAAAATTACCCTCACGGACACCGGTATTGATAACTACGTGCTGATTGTGGGGGAGTCTGAACGCACGGCGAACATGAGTATTTACGGTTATCCACGCGATACCACGCCGGAGCTTATCAAGCAGAAACCGCAGCTTTTACTGTTCCGCAATGCCGTAACGCCAGCCCCCGTGACCATTATGGCCGTGCCGCTTGCCCTGACGGCGGATACCGTGAGCGGTCGCGATCCGCACAAGTACAGCGATAACGTAATTAATATCGCCAATAAAGCGGGATATGACACCTACTGGTTCAGCCGCCAGGGGAAAGGCGGGGCGCATAACAACGTCATTACCGGTATCGCCATGAATACCAAAGAACATCAGTGGCTGGACGGGGGCTACGACGAAGATCTGCTGCCGTTGCTGGATGCGGCGCTGAAAAAGCCGGGCAAGAAGGTGATCGTGTTGCATTTGTACGGCAGCCACGAGCCAGCCTGTCGACGTTTCCCGGCCAACCAGGCGGTTCTGCATGGGGATAACGAAGCCGACGACTGTTACGACAATTCCGTGCGCTATACGGATACCCTGATGGGGAATATCTTCCGCACTCTGGAAAACTCCCGCTCGTCGGTGATGTACTTCTCCGATCACGGGCTGGTGCGCGACCCGCAGCGGTCGGTGGTCTACTCTCACGGTAACGTTAATCCGCCGAGAGAAGCGCTGCATATCCCAATGTTTATCTGGTATGGTCAGCAGGTTGATTCTAAAAACAAAATGTCTGGCGATTACGACAAGCCATGGTCCGCTGACGATGTGAATACGCTTGCGGAACTGTGGTTGGGTATTCATCGCCAGGGTGAACCGGTGAATACCGTTCAGTCATGGCTGGCGGGTTACGATAAAAATGTGACCGTGCTGGATACTACCGGTAAGTCGTATGAATGGCGCAATATTCGTTAACATTGGTGCGATCAACAAACGTAACGGGATATGCTAGCCTGTTTTTACTTTCAGTAAATGGAATGATGATGAGTAATTTAACTTTAGATAAGACCCAGAATTATTTAATTCAGATATTGTTCGGGTTGTGCGCTATTGCATTTGGGTGTGTCATTATTTCGCCTAATACATCCATTAAAGTTTTCAGTATCGCCGGATTTGTGGCGCTGGTGGCTTTTTTACTGGATATTAAGAACTTCAGAAAAAATGACGCCTTTTGGCTTTGCCTGGTTCTTCTGCTTATTGGGCTGAGCGATCTTGCCTGGTACAGAATGTTTAAAGTTGAGGACAGTCAGGCGATTAACTCTTACCGTTCCTATCTGGAAGTGGGCAAAATTTGTTTATTTGGCGCCTTCTCGCTGTTCGTTTTTGCTAACAGGAGCCAGATTAAAATCGGAAACAATAAGATCCATGTGCTGCTGGCCGTACTGCTTCAAATAATGATTATTGTTTATGCAGGCTATCAGCATTTTATTGAGGAAAGTCAGCGAGTCAACCTGGCTCTGAAAGGCGGTACCAACGCTACCGGGGCGGCTTACACCATCGCGTTTATCTCTTTCTATACCATCCTCGTCTTGCAGCACAGCACCTCAAAATGGAAGACGCTGGGCATCATGGCGCACTTCTTCATTACCTTCCTGATCTTAGTGGCGACGGAAACCCGCGCGGCTATCGTCGCCTACCCGGTGATTTTCTTTGGCCTGTTGGTAGTGAAGTTCTATAAAGAAAAGCACATTCCCTGGCGCGGTATTGGCGTGCTTGTCCTCGCGTTGATGGCGGGAATGTATATGATGAAAAACAGTTTGATTCAGCGTTACAACGACCTGAACAACGATATCGTTGCGTATGATAAAGACAACAGTACCACCTCCGTTGGTGCGCGTTTTGCAATGTGGGAAACTGGCCTGGCAGCGGCTAAAGACAACTATTTTTGGCAGTCGACAGATACCCGTAATGAAAAAATTCGGGAAGAGGTCAAAAAAGACCCAAGCCTGGCGGGTGCGTTAGACCATATGCGTGGTCATTTGCATAACGAAGTGGTTGAAACGCTCTCACTAAAAGGTCCCTCTGGATTACTGCTTTATATTCTTTTTGTTATTTCTCTTGCGTGGTACGCACTCCGTAAATTGAACAGCGTTATTCTGTGCGCATTCTTAGCCTCATTAATTATGTTCGGTCTCAGCGGCGTAATGTTCTATTCTAAAACCACGCCGGTTGCCTGGATGCTGACGCTTATTATGTCGGTAGTTTTCCTGCAACAAAACAGAGATCGGGAAGTCATAAAGTAATCGTTTTGATTATCCACCGGGAAAAAGGTATTCTCCTGGTGGATAATGTCATTTAACAGACGAGCTGGCTATGAACGAACTGATTTCAGTAATTATTACCACCTACAACAGAGAAGATTTACTGGAACGCGCCATTCGCTCAGTGATTGCTCAGACATACCCTGCTGTAGAATTGATTGTTGTTGATGACTGTTCGAACGAAAAAACGTCGCAGCTTATCGAACGCCTGCGGGCGGAGTGTGAAGCGCGTTTTGCCCATTTCACCTACGAGCGAAATGAGAAAAACAGCGGCTCCAACTACAGCCGCAACCGGGGTTACGCGCTCTCGCACGGGGTGTTTGTTACCGGGCTGGATGATGATGATTACTTCCTGCCGGAGCGCCTGGAAAAGCTCGTTGCGCGTTATGATGAAAACTACGCCTTTGTGACCGACACGCCTGCACGTCTTGATAAATCCCACCGTACCTATCCCGATACCAATGAGAAAAGAATCATTGGCTTACAGGATATCCTGTGTGAAAACGTGGTGGGTAACCAGGTGCTGACAACTAAAGAGAAATTATTGGGGGTCGGCGGTTTTTCTCCTGAGATTAAGCAGCAGCAGGATCGCGATGTCTGGATCAAATTAATTCTGAAATACGGTCCGGGTATTAAATACAGTTTTAGCACTGCGATGGTGGATGCCGAGCATGGCAGCAACCGAATTACTTCGCAAATAAAAAAATATAACGCATATCGGAAGCTCTATTTTAAATATCGCCAGCATATGTCTGAAACGACAAAAAGCAATAACCTGTTCCAGCTGATGTCGTTTCGCGGCTTTAAATCATCGCGTATGAATGCTCTATTACGTGGGCGTAAAAAAGATGCCAAGCTCAGAATGAAGCTGCTGCGCCGTACGCTAAAAGAGATGTTCTAATTAAAAGGGCGATATGATGAATCTCAACCTGATTAATAAACTCATCAAGAAGACGCGGCGCTGGCATAAGAAAACCGGTTTTTCTCTTTTTCAGCGTGCGGCCGGACACTTTGAGCAGAAGAAAAAAGAGACCATTTTTAGCGTTATCGATGCGCTCAATGTACAGCCAGAACCTATCAATACCACGTTAAATACCCCGTCACGCATCATCTGGATTTGCTGGTTCCAGGGGGTGGAAAGCGCGCCAGCGCTGGTTAAGCGTTGTATCGAATCGGTCCAGCGTAATACGCCAGATGCGCAGGTTGTGATCCTGACGGATGATAACATTCCTGACTATCTGACCTTACCCGAACACATCACAAGCAAATACAAAGCGGGGCTTATCAGTAAGGCGCAATATTCCGATATTGTTCGCTGCTCTCTGCTGTATCAATACGGCGGGATCTGGATGGATGCCACGGTGTTTATGACGAAAGCGGTGCCGGAGTCGTTTTATAAAAACACCTTCTCGTCGCTGCGTTTTGATTCAAGCGAGAATGCGCTGAGCCAGGGATACTGGACGGCCTATTTTCTTGCTGCGCAAAAAGGCAATACGCTGGTGAAGCTGGTCCGGGATATTCTTTACCGCTACTGGGAGCAGCACGATAAGCTAATTGAGTATTTCCTGATTGATTACAGCTATTTGTATGCTCGTGAGAAATACCTGCCGTTCCGGGAAATGATGGATGCACAGCCGGTGACCGGAAATAACCGTTTTTTGATCCGCCAGTTTATCTCTTCTACGCCGGACGCCAGAGCGATGGAAACCCTGAGCCGCGACCCGGTGGGGATCTATAAGCTGTCCCACAAAGAGCAGTACCGGTCAGAAGCTCACGGACAACCCACGGTCTACAGCAAGATCCTCGACGGTACCTTCCGACTGGAATGAAAAAAGCCACCTTCACAGGTGGCTTTTTGTTATCAGGCTTTTCTGCCCCATCCCTGCCACTGCTGCTGCACGTATTTCACCAGCGTGCTTTCACCAATGCTTTCGCCCAGCACCGTGAAGAACCGCGTCGCGTAGATCGGCTCCAGCGGCTGTTTTGGCGTGCAGTTCATGACGCCACGGAACGGATTACGCGGTTCGGGCTTAGCGGGCTGCGCATTATTCGGTCTTGAGGTATCGACCTGAGGCTCGTTGAGCAGATCGCTCGGACGCACCAGCGTGATATCGGAAGGCAGCGTCGGCAGCATTTGCTGCAACACGCGCACGGTGGACGGATGCGGGTGACCGATAGCTATCGCCGAGCCGTTGCGACGCGCCAGTTGCACCGCGCGATTGAACTGAACGCGGATATCCGCCTCGTTCTGCGTATCGTCGAGGAACACCTTGCGCTTGATGACCTTCACGCCCGTACCCTGAGCGGCCCGCATGGCCTGGCTGTTGCCAATGGTCATGCTGTCAAGAAAGTAGAGGTTATAGCGCTCAAGGGACTGCATCACTTTCAGCATTCCGTACAGGCTCGACGTCATGGCGCTGCCCATATGGTTATTCAGACCCACGGCGTACGGCACTTTGTTATAAGCCTCGCGGATGATGCGGTCGATCTCATCGCTGCTCATGTCCGGGCGCAGGGTGTCTTTTTCCAGCGGCTGCTTGCTGATGGGGGCCATGGGCAGGTGGATCAGCACCTGATGTCCGCCGTTGTGGGCTTTGGTCGCCATCTCGTGCGCGTGTGGCGCATTCGGCAGGACGGCAACGGAGATGGCTGACGGCATCGCCAGCACCTGATTTTCATAGTGTGGCCGATAACCGAAGTCATCAATCACAATCGCGAGTTTGCCTGCGTATACCGGTGCAGCCAGCGCCAGTGCGCTGACGACGGAGAAAACCATTCGACGAAATTGAAGCAAAACTTATCTTCCCAACCACGGCTGTGGATTGACCGCCTGACCCTGGCGACGAATTTCGAAATAGAGTGACGGGCGGCCCTGACCGCCACTGCTGCCCACAAGGGCGATGGGTTGGCCTGCGCGCACCTGCGTGCCCACGCTGACCAGCGCGCTCTGGTTGTAGCCATAAAGACTCATGTCGCCTTTACCGTGTTCCACCACGACCACCAGCCCGTAACCCTGGAGCCAGTCGGCCAGGATCACGCGGCCATCGGCGATGGCTTTCACTTCGCTACCTTCAGACGCACCGATAACTATCCCCTTCCAACGTAGCTCACCCTGCAACTGTTCGCCATAGCGATGCAGAATTGTACCGCGAACCGGCCAGTAGGCTTGACCGCGTGGTGACCCCAGGCCGCCGGTACGCGACATGAGCGAGCGCTCGCTTTCGGAAGGTTTGTAGGTGGTGCCTTTGCGGGAGGCTTCCTGCTGCTTGTTGCGCACGGCCTGCGCGTCGCGCGCTTCTTTCTCGGCGCGCGCACGGGCTGCCGCTTCTGCGCGGGCAATGCTGTTGCGGAGTTTTGATTCGTTGGCGCGCATTTCGCTCAGCTGGCTTTGTCCTGCCTGAATGGAGGACTCCAGCCCGGCGAGCGTTTTCTTACGCTCATTACGCGCCTGTTCGAGCTTCGCCTGCTGGGCCTGCTGATCGTAAAGCAGCGTTTGCTGCTGGCTCTGCTTCTCTTCCAGCTCGGCTTTTTGCGAGGCAACTTCTTCGCGAGTTTGCTTGAGCTGGGCGATGGTTTCCTGACGCGCCTGATTCAGGTAGCCGAAGTAGGCCTGTAAACGCTGGCCGCGCTGAGACTCTTCACCGCTCAGGATCAGCTGAATGCCAGTGTGCTCGCCCTGACGAAACGCAGCATCGAGCTGGGCGGCCAGATTGCGCTCCTGGGCATCGCGCTGACGCTCGAGTTTCGCAATCGAGGCGTTCATGTCGTCGATCTGCTTGTTTAACTGCGCAAGGGTGTTCTGCGTTTCACGCAGCTTGCGGGCGGCGGCAGAGATGGCCTCTTCCTGCTGCTTAAGCTGCGCAAGAAGGGAAGAGCGCTGCTGCTGTTGCTGGCGTACCGCGCGCTCTTTGGCGGCGATATCGGCCTGAATGGATTTTAGCTGATCGCGATCGTCCGCATGGGCGGACGACGCGCACAGCAATACGCCAGCGCTAAATGCGCTGGCGTAAACCAGGGCCCTGACGGATAACCGAAGCGGCTTCACGACCCATGTGATTGAATAAATCGCCTTTCCCCTCATGGGGAGCGATTATTCCACGATGAACAGCGGCTTGCCAGTCATCTCTTTAGGGATTTCCATACCCATCAGCGTCAGCATGGTTGGCGCGATGTCGGAAAGCTTGCCGCCTTCAACCGCTTTCAGTGATTTATCACCGACATAGATCAGCGGTACCGGCAGGTTGGTGTGGGCCGTGTGCGCCTGACCGGTTGCCGGATCGCGCATCTGTTCTGCGTTACCGTGGTCCGCGGTGATCAGCAGCTGGCCGCCTACGGATTCAACCGCTTTCGCGACCTGTTCAACGCAGTGATCCAGCGCTTCAACCGCTTTCACCGCCGCTTCCATCACGCCGGTATGGCCGACCATGTCGCCGTTCGGATAGTTACAGATGATGGTGTCGTACTTGCCGCTTTCGATCGCCGCAACCAGTTTTTCCGTCAGCTCTGCGGAGCTCATTTCAGGTTGCAGATCGTAGGTCGCGACTTTCGGCGAGTTGATCAGAATGCGGTCTTCGCCTTTGAACGGCTCTTCTACGCCGCCGTTAAAGAAGAAGGTGACGTGGGCATATTTTTCCGTTTCGGAGATACGCAGCTGGGTTTTGTCGTTCTTCGCCATCCACTCACCGAAGGTATTTTCCAGTGAAGCAGGTGGGTAAGCGCACGGTGCTTTGATGTCTGCGGCGTATTCGGTCAGCTGAATGAAGTCGAGTTTCACCACTTTCTTACGGGCAAAACCGTCGAAATCGCTGTTCACGAACGCACGGGTGATTTCACGGGCACGGTCAGCGCGGAAGTTCATGAAGATCAGCGCGTCGCCGTCTTCCATTGCCGCATCGGCCTGGCCTTCGGCACGGATCACGGTCGCTTTCACGAATTCGTCATTTTCATCACGCGCGTAGGCGGCTTCCAGACCTTCAACGGCGGTTGCGAACTGGAATTCGCCTTTTGCCAGCGTCATCAGGTCATAGGCTTGTTCTACGCGATCCCAGCGGTTGTCGCGGTCCATGGCGTAGTAACGTCCGATGATAGAGGCTACACGGCCTTTGCCCAGCGCGGCAAATTTGTCTTCGAAGGCTTTCAGTGAGCCTTCAGCACTGCGTGGTGGGGTATCGCGACCATCGAGGAAGGCGTGCAGATAGATTTTCTCTGCACCGCGTTCTGCTGCCAGCTCAACCATCGCCATGATGTGATCTTCGTGGCTGTGAACGCCGCCCGCAGAGAGCAGACCCATGATGTGCACGGCTTTGCCTGCGGCAACGGCTTTATCTACCGCACCGGTCAGCGTCGGGTTGGAGAAGAAGGTACGTTCTTTAATTTCAACGTCCAGACGGGTCAGATCCTGATAGACGATACGGCCCGCGCCCAAGTTCACATGTCCAACTTCGGAGTTGCCCATCTGGCGATCCGGCAGACCTACTTCCAGGCCCGATGCGTCGATTAAGGTATGCGGACGTTTAGCCCACAGTGCATCCATAACCGGGGTTTTGGCGTTGAAAATAGCGTTATCCTGGCTGTCTTCACGGTAGCCATAGCCATCCAGAATCACCAGTACCATAGGTTTTTTAGAAACCGACATTGCGACAACCTCATGCTCAAGAGTCAAAAATTTGCGTAATTTTACTACAGCTGAATCGTTCAAACAGCCCGGGAAGATCAAAGAATGCGTAGGGGCAAGGCGCTTCTCCGGCCATTTTCGGCCTTTTTTTTCGTGGCATCCCGCAGAAAATGGATTAGCTTATTGTCGCTGGCTGTATTTGCCACAGCGCACAGGTATACTCCTGACCTGGTTTTTTTAATCACTAAGACGGGAGTCGTTACCCCCCATGCAAGAAATTATGCAATTTGTTAGCCGCCACCCGGTCCTGAGCATCGCGTGGATTGGCCTGCTGGCCGCAGTTTTATTCACCACCTTTAAAGGCCTGACGTCTAAAATTAAGGTGATTACCCGTGGTGAAGCGACGCGCCTGATTAACAAAGAAGACGCCGTTGTAGTCGATCTGCGTCAGCGTGATGATTTCCGTAAAGGTCACATTGCAGGCTCTATCAACCTGCTGCCCGCTGAAATTAAAGCGAATAACCTTGGCGAACTGGATAAGCACAAAGCCCAGCCTATTATCGTTGTAGACGGTACAGGTATGCAGGCGCAGGAATCTGCCAACGCCCTGCATAAAGCAGGCTTCGAAAACGTAACGGTACTTAAAGAAGGCATTTCCGGCTGGAGCGGGGAAAATCTTCCTTTAGTGCGCGGTAAATAAGGAATTAAGTCATGGCCAATATCGAGATCTACACCAAAGCAACATGCCCGTTCTGCCATCGTGCGAAAGCGCTGCTGAACAGCAAAGGCGTCACCTTCCAGGAGCTGCCAATTGATGGTGACGCGACAAAACGCGAAGAGATGATTCAACGTAGTGGCCGCACGACGGTTCCGCAGATTTTTATTGATGCGCAGCACATTGGCGGCTGTGATGACTTGTATGCGCTCGACGCGCGTGGTGGACTCGATCCCCTGCTGCGCTAAGAGACTTTAGGACAATTAAAAAGGGTTTTTCCATGTCAGAACAAAACAACACCGAAATGACTTTCCAGATCCAGCGCATCTACACCAAAGATGTCTCTTTCGAAGCGCCAAATGCGCCACACGTTTTCCAGAAAGACTGGCAGCCAGAGGTTAAACTTGATCTTGATACCGCATCCACCCAGCTGGCGGATGATGTGTATGAAGTCGTACTGCGCGTCACCGTTACCGCTTCTCTGGGCGAAGAAACTGCCTTCCTGTGCGAAGTACAGCAGGGCGGCATCTTCTCTATCGGCGGTATCGAAGGCAATCAGATGGCACATTGCCTGGGTGCATACTGCCCGAACATCCTGTTCCCGTATGCTCGCGAATGCATCACCAGCCTGGTATCCCGCGGTACATTCCCGCAGCTGAACCTTGCGCCAGTTAACTTCGATGCGCTGTTCATGAACTATCTGCAACAGCAGGCTGGCGAAGGTGCTGAA
The DNA here is from genome assembly GCF_021440515.1 of Enterobacter asburiae. Lineage (GTDB taxonomy): Bacteria > Pseudomonadota > Gammaproteobacteria > Enterobacterales > Enterobacteriaceae > Enterobacter > Enterobacter asburiae_E. The sequence goes on from NZ_JAKCMV010000028.1 coordinate 109,190, forward strand.
CAACATCAGGATGCCTGATGAGCACTGTTAACGCGTCAATGACTGTGATCGGTGCCGGCTCTTACGGCACCGCTCTTGCTATCACGCTGGCGAGAAATGGTCACGAAGTGGTCCTGTGGGGCCACGATCCTAAACATATCGCGACGTTGCAACACGACCGATGCAACGTGGCGTTCCTCCCGGACGTTCCGTTCCCTGATTCACTCCATCTGGAAAGCGATCTCGCCACCGCGCTGGCGGCCAGCCGCAATATTCTGATTGTGGTGCCAAGCCATGTGTTTGGCGAAGTGCTGCGCCAGATTAAGCCGCTGATGCGTGACGATGCGCGCATTGTCTGGGCGACGAAGGGGCTGGAAGCGGAAACCGGACGTTTACTCCAGGACGTTGCCCGCGAAGCGCTGGGCGATGCGATTCCGCTGGCGGTGATCTCCGGGCCAACCTTTGCGAAAGAGCTGGCGGCTGGCCTGCCGACGGCCATCTCTCTGGCGTCGACGGATCAGGACTTCTCCGACGATCTTCAGCAACTGCTGCACTGCGGCAAAAGCTTCCGCGTCTACAGCAACCCCGATTTTATCGGTGTACAGCTGGGCGGGGCGGTGAAGAACGTGATTGCTATCGGGGCCGGGATGTCTGACGGTATTGGCTTCGGCGCGAACGCCCGTACGGCGCTCATCACCCGTGGCCTGACCGAAATGTCCCGCCTGGGCGAAGCGCTGGGTGCGGATCCTGCCACCTTTATGGGGATGGCGGGTCTGGGCGATCTGGTGCTGACCTGCACCGATAACCAGTCGCGTAACCGCCGTTTTGGCATGATGCTCGGACAGGGCAGCGATGTACAAAGCGCGCAGGAGAAGATTGGACAGGTGGTTGAAGGCTACCGCAATACCAAAGAAGTTCGCGAATTGGCACACCGTTTTGGTGTCGAAATGCCAATAACCGAGGAAATTTATCAGGTATTGTATTGCGGAAAAAATGCGCGCGAGGCAGCATTGACCCTATTAGGTCGTGCGCGCAAGGACGAGCGCAGCAGCAACTGAGCCGGAACCCTTATCACCTGAATGACCCAGCCAGCAAAGAACTGGCTGGTCATTATCATATCGTCTGGAGTTAGCAATGCCGTGTGAAGAACTGGATATCGTCTGGAACAATATAAAAGCTGAAGCCCGGGCTTTGGCCGACTGCGAGCCTATGCTTGCCAGCTTCTATCACGCGACGCTTCTCAAGCACGAAAATCTCGGTAGCGCCCTGAGCTATATGCTCGCCAACAAGCTGGCGTCCTCCATCATGCCGGCTATCGCCATTCGCGAAGTGGTGGAAGAGGCCTACGCCGCAGACCCGGAGATGATCGCCTCTGCTGCCTGTGATATTCAGGCCGTGCGTACGCGCGACCCGGCCGTTGATAAATACTCTACGCCGCTGCTGTACCTGAAAGGCTTTCACGCGCTTCAGGCTTACCGCATCGGCCACTGGCTGTGGAACGAGGGCCGCCGCGCGCTGGCGATCTTCCTGCAAAACCAGGTTTCCGTAACCTTCCAGGTGGATATCCACCCGGCGGCGAAAATTGGGCGTGGCATTATGCTCGACCACGCGACCGGCATCGTGGTGGGTGAAACGGCGGTGATTGAAGATGACGTGTCGATCCTGCAATCCGTAACGCTGGGCGGTACGGGCAAAACCAGCGGCGATCGCCATCCGAAGATCCGTGAAGGGGTGATGATTGGCGCGGGCGCGAAGATCCTCGGCAATATCGAAGTGGGTCGCGGCGCGAAGATTGGCGCAGGCTCCGTGGTGCTGCAACCCGTTCCGCCACACACCACCGCCGCCGGCGTACCGGCGCGTATCGTCGGTAAGCCAGACAGCGATAAGCCGTCGATGGATATGGATCAGCACTTCAACGGCATTCACCATACGTTTGAGTATGGTGACGGCATTTAACCTTTGACGAGCGCGCCAGCGTATCCCAGCTGGCGCCACGCTTCATACACCACCACCGACACCGCGTTAGACAGGTTCATGCTGCGGCTGTCCGGCATCATCGGAATGCGAATTTTTTGTTCGGCAGGCAGGGCATCGAGAATGGTGGCCGGCAGGCCGCGGGTTTCCGGGCCAAACATCAGATAATCCCCTTCCTGATAGCTCACGGCGCTGTGCGCTGGCGTACCTTTTGTGGTCAGGGCAAACATGCGCTGCGGTTTTTCGGCGTCCAGAAACGCGGCGTAGTCATGATGGCGAACCACGGCGGTAAACTCGTGATAATCCAGCCCCGCCCGGCGCAGGCGCTTGTCGTCCCACGTAAAGCCCATTGGCTCAATGATATGCAGGCGAAACCCGGTGTTGGCACACAGGCGGATAATGTTGCCGGTATTGGGTGGAATTTCTGGTTCGAATAGTACGATGTTAAGCATGATGCCCCCTTGAATAGCGCGGGCAGAATAGCAGAATTTTTCCCTCACTCTAACCCTCTCCCGGAGGGCTGAGGGATCTCCAGTAATTTTTCTCATAAAGCGATGAGAATAATTTCATATAGATAACTGCGTTACAGCGACGCCATTGTCCGGCTGTAAATCGCCGAAGCGTTTCCGCAATGCCGGGGCGAGGCGCATGGACGCGCCGAGAGGGCATAGCCTGCATGGATGCAGGCTAGTGCCCGACCCGATAGCATGAAGGAATAAGCTGAGGGTACCGCGAAGCGGCGATTTTCTTGCCGGGAGCCCGGGTGGTCAGGGAGGCGGCGGTGAGCCTCCCTGACACGTTCACACGTATTGTGGTGACAG